>NZ_JBKBET010000031.1:537672-814051 GCF_048910785.1 Nocardia nepalensis
GTTCCCGAGCCGTCGCCAGTTCCCCAGCCGCCACCGGAACCCGAACCACCACCAGTTCCCGAGCCACCACCAGTTCCCCAGCCGCCACCGGAACCCGAACCACCACCAGTTCCCGAACCGCCACCGGAACCCGAACCACCACCGGATCCCGAACCGCCACCTCCACCGCCATCGCCACCGCCACCGCGACCGGCCGGGCAGAAATAGCCACAGCCCGACACGGACAGAGGATTCGGATCCGCAGACACCGGAGACCCACCCGCTGGCGGCGTGGCGTCGGCCGTTGCCGCAATGAGTGGGCCGGGAAGCTCATGCGCCGCAATGATCATTAGTGCGACCAAGCACATCGCCCAGATAAGGCTCGCCGCCGAACCGAGCCGGCGCCAATTCCCGCACCCGCGACGCGCGCGGCGTGCCTGCCCGCGCGGCGGCGGATTCACGATTGTGGTGCCGAGTGCATCAGACGGGATAGGAGGGAACATGACTTCCAGAACAGGTAGGGCCCGCAGGGGCGGCGATCAAGGTCGATAAACAAATCCTCATTCGCAGCAAACCTGCAGACCACCGCCCCTAGGAGTGAAAACTGCACACCTGGGTGAGCTCGAACAATCCCTGGGATCCGCGCATTGATACCCCGCCCTCCCTATGCTCGGATGCAGCGAAGTGCCATTCTGTGGATGTCGCATGTTTCATGTCGAGCGATGGAGCGGGCAGAAAATCGGGATCGCGCACATTCGAGACCCGAAGTTTCGGCTAGCGCAGGCTGTGGACAGGTTCGGGCCGCCTTTATGAATTCAACGCCTTGATCAGGAGGGCTGATCATGAGCTCCGAGAACGAATTGGTCAGTGCGGCATTACCGGGCTACGACGTGGGCGAGCCACTCGGCCGGGGCGGATGCGGATTGGTATTTTCCGGCCATCACCGTCAGCTCGGACGCCCGGTCGCGATCAAGGAGATCCCGAGTCAGTTTTCCGCCGATCCCGTGGTCAAGCGCCGTTTCCTGGCCGAGGCTCGGCTGCTGGCGTCCATCGACCACCCGCACGTCGTACCCGTGTACGACTTCGTCGAGCACGCCGACTTGTGCCTGCTGGTGATGGAGCTCTTACCCGGTGGAACGGTATGGACTCGGTTCACCTCCGAGGGATTCGACGCACCCTCCGCCGCCGCGGTGGCACTGGCCTGCGCCGCCGGCCTGCAGGCCGCACATGATCGTGGCATTCTGCACCGCGACATCAAGCCGGCGAACCTCATGTTCGCTGCCACCGGCTCCCTCAAGGTCACCGACTTCGGCATCGCCAAGGTGATCGGCGGAAATGAAACCCTGGCAACGCGAACCAGCGTGGTCATCGGCACGCCCTCCTACATCGCACCCGAGCAAGCGCGCGGTGAACCGCTCACACCGGCGACCGACGTGTACGCGACCGCCACAATGCTTTACGAACTGCTGGCCGGCGAGCTGCCGTTCCCGCGCGGCACTGACAGCATGGCGACGCTCTTCAAGCACGCATACGAGGCTCCGACACCACTGTCCGAGCGAGCCCCGACCGTTCCCGAACCGATAGCGGAGGTGGTGATGCGCGGGCTCGCCACCAATCCGGCGATGCGGTACGCCACCGCCGAGGACTTCGGCGTCGCGCTCGCGCAGGCATGCACGGAAAGCTGGGGCCCCGGCTGGCTGTCCGGGCCGGGGATCTCGGTGATCGGCGCCGACACGATCGCGTCGGCCGCCAGCGGTGGAGCCGAACCGTCGACCCCGCCCACCAGCAGATCCGAGTCGAGCACGTCATCTTTTGCAGCCACTCGCGGTGTCGGCCGAACGTCGACCACGATGGTGAGACCGGTGATCACATCCGAAGACGCCGGTCCGCGGTTGGCCGACATCGCTCGCGACGAGTTGGTGCCGATCCAGGCGGTGATCAAGCTCAGGCCTGCGCGCGGTCCGCTGATCGCCGCGGCACTGCTCGCTCTGCTGGTAATGGTCATCGCGTTCATCGCGCCGGGCACACCCTCGTCCGACGGCACTGTGCCACCAGGCTCGGTCACGGTCGCAGGGGTGGATCCCACCACGGGGACTCCGGTGAACCTCGATCTGTCCATACCAGTGACCGTGACAAGCAACGGTGCCATCCCAGCGGATGCTGTACGCATCGAACTGCAAGTACTCGGTACGACAGTGGGGCAGCAGACAGCGCCGCTGGTCGAGAGCGGACCGACATTCGCCGCGACCTTGCCTTCCCTGGTCAACCGGTATCTGGTCGCGGGGCGGTTTACCGGCAGAATCACCCTGCTTTCGGGCGGCACAACCGTGGCGTTCTGGCGTTTTCCCGTGCAAACCACGCAGTCGGCGACGACCACGGCGGTAGCCGTCGGTAACGTCCTGCTCCTCTTGTTCGGCATCGCCTATCTCGAGTCGAATGCGCGGTCATTGCGGCACGGCCGCAGCCGGATCGGCGCGGGCCTGGGACTGGCCGGGGCGAGTGGCGTGCTCGCCATCGCGATCGTCGGGCTGCTGTGGGTGCTGGCCGGACGCCAGCCGACCCTCGCCACGCTGGTGACCTGTGTTGTTCTCGGCGTGCTCGCCGGCGGCGCGGGGGCGGTCGGCGCCTGGCGATCGGGGCGGATCCGCAGGTACCGCCGAGCACAACGGATGGCACCGCAGGGGTGAAGGGGCCACGGTTCGGGCGCCGTTCACTGTCCCAGGGATTCGATCGGCGTCAACCGGTAGTCGAGGCAGCGGCTGGGCAGCCCGACCCCCGCGAAACGTAGCTGCATGACGCGACTCAGGTATGCCGCACCGTGCATGAGGTGGTGGGCCACCGCCACGACACGACGGTTCTCCGGTGGTTCCAGATAGCTGCCGCGCACCCAGTCGTTGAAGCTGCCCATCGCCGGGCCGCACCAGATCTGATAGTCCGCCACCCGGTCCGGCTGGCCGAGACCGGACCAGCGCGAGGACATGCCCAGGTACCAGCGGAAGATCAGAGCCATGCGGCGTTTCTCACTGCCGCTGGCCCGCTCCAGTTGCGCCGGGTCGCGCTGTTCGAAATAGGCGACGGTTTCTTGCCACACGTGCTCGAGCGGACGGCGGAAGAACTGGGTCTCCAGTTTGTGACGCTCGTCTGCGGGCAGCGCGTCGATGCCGTCGTAGGCGCAGTACAGCTCGTACAGGCGCCTGGCTCGCATCGGGAACAGCGTGCCCTTGCGCAGCACCTGTAGCTGCACCCCGAGTTCGAACATGTCCGCGGCCGGGGCCATCTCACAGTCGGTGATGGCGGCCGCGGCGAGCATGGCCTTGGTCGCCGACGAGGCCCCCGACTCCCGGCAGGACTGGTTCACCGACCCGGTGACCACGTATGCCGCGCCAGCGGCGAAGGCAGCGCAGACTGCCTGCGGCGTCCCGATCCCCCCGGCGGCACCGACCCGGATCGGTGTCGCGTACCCCTGCTCGCGTTCGACCCGATCACGCAGCATGAGGACGGCGGGAAGCAGCGCAGGCAGGGGGCGGCGGTCGGTGTGCCCGCCGGAGTCGGCCTCCACGGTGATGTCGTCGGCCATCGGCACCTGCCGGGCGAGTTCGGCCTGATCGGCCGTGATCAACCCGTCCCGGACGAGCTCGGCGACGATCGCCGCGGGGGCGGGGCGCATGAACTGCTCAGCCACCTCGGCCCGCGAGAGCTTGGCGATCACCCGGTGGCCGGCGACGATCCGGCCATGCGGGTCACGGGCGAGCCCGGCGACCCGGTATCGCACGATGTGCCGAGTGAGACCCAGGTACGCCGAGGCCTCCACGCACCGCACGTCGAAACGCAGGTAGAGCTCGACGGCTGCGCGTTCCAACCCTTCCTCCGCCGGGCTGTGGATGAGGTTGCAGGCGTAGGGCAGCCCCGGAATCTCGCGCTGGAACCGTTGTAGCGCGGCCTCGATGCGATCCGGAAGCAGGCCGGCTGCGCCGAAAGAGGCCAGGTAGCCGTTGGCGGCCAGCGCGATGACCAGATCTTCTGAGGCGATACCGCCTGCCATGGCGCCCGACATGTACGGGAAGCGGACGCCGTGATGCCGCAGGAAGGCCTGCGAGCCGAGCCGCGCGGGTGGGAGCGGCCCGGCGGCCGCGAGCACCTGGTACGGACGTCCAAGTGGCGGCTCAGCGCTGGCCACGCCGATGCCCTCGGCCCCGCGGACCACATAGCAGGGTTGTTCCAGGTCGGCGAGGACTTGGCGGATCCCATCGACGTCCCGGGCGGACATCCACTCGGGTGCGATGGTCATGACCGTTCCCCCTTCCAGTCCGTGGGCCGCACCTCGACCGCCACGTCGTGCACTTCATAGATCCGCATGCCCGATTTCCAAAGGTTCGCCTCGGCGATGACGAGCAACCGGTCGTCTTCGCGCCGGACCTCCTTGATGTGGGCCTCGAAGTCCATATCGCGGTTCTCGCGCAGGATCTGGCCCCGGTATTTCCACGACATCTCCACTCCCCGGGCCATCGCGAAGCGCGGCCGGGCAATCCCCTCGGCCAGCCCCGTCTGCATGACGTAGAGCTGTAGCGCCTGGATTATCGCCTCCACGCCGAGCGAGCCCGGCATCACCGGGTCACGGTGGAAGTGATAGTCGAAGTACCACTCATCGGGTCGGATCTGGCGGTATCCGCGCAGGTAGCCGGCGTGGAAGTCACCACCACCCGGAACGATGTCCACCCGGTCGACCAGGCGCAGCTGTCCATCGGCCAGTTCGAGGTGAGCGCCGTCCCCACCGTAGGGAGCGGGGTCGGTGCCGAGATCGATCCGGTGCACGGTTTCCGGAGCGCTGTCCTGGCGATCCAACCAGGGGGCGACGCATGTGCCGGAATCCAAGCCGATCTGATGGGCCAGCGCCCGCTCGTTGAAGTAGCCGCCGAGTGCTTCACCGACGTAGCAGACCTGCCCATCGACCGACAAGTCGAAGGAGAAGTTCTGCAGGACGGTTCCGGGCATGGCGTGGCTCGTCAACAGCCGCGAGCGTTGCCTGATGGTTTTGCCGCGCAGGTCGATGTCCTCGACCAGCGTCGCGCGGCCGTCGAGATTGCGGAAGCTGAACTGTTCGCCCGGTTGGTCCAGCGTGGCGCCCAGGTAGTAGCCGAGCAGGAACGCGCCTTGCAGCGCCGTCTCCATATATATGCAGTTGGGCATCGAGGGATATGAGTTGTCGCGGTAGTACCAGGCGTCCGCCGGGGAGTCGTACTCCGCGCTCATGGTCGCCCCCGGCAGCAGCTGCCTCCGGGTGCCCTGCAGTGTCATGATCCGGTCGACGCACTGAAGATCCCCGTTCGGGAAGTGCGGGGTGCGGCTGTCTCGGTAGATCTCGAACTCCGGGCCCATGGCGATGACCAGATCGCCCTTACCCAGGTGCGCCATGTGCAGTTCGTTGGTGAGCGCACGCTCGCCGCGCTCGTTCGTGCGGCCGAGGAACGCCGTTGGGATGCCACCGGTCTCGGGCCGGTACGGGGTGCCCGGTTTCTCCCGCAGCTGGATGCCGAGGTTCCTTATGCTGGTCAGCGGCCGGTCCCCGTCGTAGATCAGGATGTCGGCGATCACGGTCGGCCGCGGCACCAGGGTCACTTCGGTGATATCGGCCTCGTACCGCAGCATCCGGCAGTCCGGTGTGATCTGCCCGCGGACCTTCACCTGTGTCTGCAGGCCGGTCATCGGCTGGAACCGGGCGTCGGGCAGGCACAGCTGCAAGCCCAGGTAGAGGGCGTAGACCTGCAGGATCTGCACGCACCCTGCGCCCAGCAAGGACCCGGGGACCACCGGGTCGTCCCTGAAGTGGCAACGGAAGTACCAGTCGTCCGGTGTGAGGCGCTTGACGGCGGTGAGCGACCCGAGCCCGCGCCGCCCACCGCACCGGTCGAGAACGGTGACCTCATCGACCATGCGCAGCCGCTGACCGGTCAGGCGCAGGGAGGGATTGCAGCCGTCCTGGTCGTATGGCGCGCCGAACACCTGGGCTACCTGGCCACCGGCCAGCAGGTCCAGGTCGGTGGGCCCGATGTGCTGCCTGGCGGTGTATGCCAACGGCTTGAAGGAGGTGCGGGTCGGCTTCGCGCGGCGGCGGTCTTCGGAATCGCTGGTCACCACGCCACCCGGCACGTTGAGTTCGGCCTCGGTGAAGAATCCCGCGCCCGCATTCTCGAGTTCGAGCAGGAGCTCGTCGTCGACATAGCCTCGGCAATGGAAGAAGACCAGCGGGGTGTCGCCGTTCCATACGAAGCGGTCGATCCATAGGTCGTAGCGCAGGGTCTGGCCCTCGTGCGGCAGCTCGCGATGGAATTTCAGCGTGCCGCCGAGCACCCGGTACACCCGGCTGCCCTGGTTGCGAAAGTCGATGCCCAGGTAACCGAGGAGTAGGAACTTGGACTGGCCGGCGGCCTCGGCCGCCACGGCGGCCGGCACCTGCCCGTCCACCGTGTACCAGGCGTCACGCGGCACGTCGTACTCGGCGCGAATGAAGGAGGGTTCGAAGCGGCCGGTTGTCGCTTCGAGCTCGGTCACGCGGGTGACGAACATGTACGGGGGCTGGGGCAGCCGGACGCGGGTGGCGTAGCCGTCGATCGGCGCGAACTGGGGCCCGAAGACGGCCGCGACGCTCCCGTTCGCGAATTCCAGCACGTCCTTCTCGTCCCAGATGACGCCTGGCGCCGTGCCTCGGGCAGGCAGATCCGGCGATGCTTGGTCGAGCGGCTGCGGAGCGACCGAGCCCTGTGGGTCGACCGAGCCGTTCACCTGCCGCTCGAGTGCCGCCACCATGCTGTGTTGCAGGGCTTGTTGGGCCTGCATCGCCATCAGGTGGGTAGCGAGCACCTGTTCACGTAGCTCTCGGAGCAGACTCTGCGCTCGTGTTTCCCCGATGGCGGGCGATGGCTGCCGCGGCGGCGGGGGGACGAGGCGTGGCAGAGGTGTCGGAGCCTCGACCGGCTCGGAGGGCGGGGCCGGTGTCGAGGGAACGTAGCCGAAGGGCTCGCCCTCGAAGGTGATCAGGTCAGGGCAGGTGACGACCGGCTCGGTGATCATGGGTGGAGGTGCCTTTACATCGATAGCAGCGTCGGGGGGTTCGGTGGCGGGCGGAGCCGGCGACTCGTAGAGGACGCTCAGATCAACTGGAAGCCCGTGGCCGAGCAGCCGCGCCAACGCCTGGCTGAGGGCGGCGCCGGTGCTCGCGCCCCGACGGTCCACGGCGACCGCGAGGTGGATCTCGCCCTCGAGCGTCGCGTTGATCCAGCGGGTGCAGGTCGCGCCCGGTCCGACCTCGACGAAGCACCGATAGCCACGGTCGTACGCGGCGCGGACCAGACGGGGAAAATCGACGGTGCCCGCCAGCGTTCTGGCGATGTCCTGGGCGAGTGTGTCGGAGTCGAGCGCCTCGATCCGGTCGTATGCGCACGCGGACAGCAGCTCCACCGGGAGTCGCTCACCGGTCGGGTAGCGATGCAGCTCGGCCAACTCGGCGAGCTCGCCGTCCACAACCGGGCAGTGCAGGACATGGTTGGCCGGGGCTCGCGCCGCCCGGCCGCCGACGGCCTCGATCACTCGGCGACACTGTTCGGGGTCGCCGGCGATGACCACTTCTCGGGGCGTGTTGACGTGGGTGAGATAGACACGGTCGAAGCCGGCGAGGACCTCGCGCACGATCGCCGCATCAGCGAGCAGCACATGGGTGGCCCACACGTCGGCGTCCGCTACCGACTCGGGCAGGTTCCACAGCTGTCGCACGGTGTGTTTCGGGCCGCCGATCCGGTCGCGGAAGATCGGAGTGCGGCTGGTCCTGGCATCGTCCCGGGCGCTCAACCGCCAGACACCGGTCGCGAACATCATGCTCGTTTCGCCCAGGCTGTATCCGAACGCGCCGTGCGGGACTCCGAGCATCCCGAGCAGCAGCTTGGTGTGGAACATCGCGAACTGGATGCCGACCTCGAGCATCGCGGGAATGTCCGCGAGCAGCTCCGCCTCCCGGGCCATGAGCTGGCGGCGGCCGAGAGCGCTGCCGCGCGGGTAGAGGATTCGGTCGCGGAACTGCTCCGAGGGCCGCGACACCTGATCCTCGAACCAGCTGAGCAGGTCCGGAAAGATGCGGAACAGGTTCTGGCCCAGACCCAGGTACGCGTTGAAGGCGCCGGGATAGACGAACGCGACCTTGCCTTTCGCGCCGATCGGGCGGGCGGTGAAGTAGCTACCGGCCGGTGTGGTCCACTCCCCGGCTTGCTCCCACACCGAAGGCAGGTCGCCTATCGCGCGCTCCACCTCGCGTAGCAGCGTCTCGCGGTGAGCGGCAACCAGCACGACCCGCAACCGTGACTCCCCCAGCGCCGCCGCGGCCTCCCGGACGAGCGCGTGGGCGTCACACGCGTCCTCCAGCAGCTCGCGCCAGCGCGTCAAGTCGGCGAGCAGGCCGGGCAGGTCGTCCGCCCCGATGGGCAGGAGCAGGTGCCCACCACCGCGGGCCCAGGTGGCCGGCCGCTCGGCCACCGCCGGCCACCTGCTCGACAGGACGATATGGCTGTGCCCGCCGGAACCGAGCGCGTTGACCGCCGCGTAGCGCCGGCGTGTGGAGGACTCGCGCAGCCAGGGTCGCGACTGTGCGGGGATGTAGAAGACCGAGGCGTCCATCGCCGGCCGGTGTTCGGGGCCGCCCGCACGCCCGGCCGGCGAGCCGGGCAGGTAGCGGTGGTAGAGGCATAACGCCGCTTTGACCACGCCCAGCAGCGCCGACGCCGTCCCGGCGTCGCCGACGATCTCCTGGACACTGCCCAGCGCACACGAGTCCGCGCCCGCGCCATCCGCGGAATACACCGATGCGAGGGCCTGGATCTCGCCGTTCTCCTCGCCGCGGATCTCGCTGGCGTGTGCTTCGAGGTAGGACACGTCGGCGGCCGTTATGCCCGCGCGAGCAAGCGCCTCTCTCGCGGTCTGGCGCATGACCTCGAGCTCGGCCGAGACCGTGCGCCGCGGCTCTGCGTCGATCGAGCGCCGGGTACTGACGGCCTCGATCTGGGCGTATTCCCGGCGTGCCGGTGTGCGTGCCGGTCGTGTGAGCACGAGAACGACCGCTCCCTCGCCGATCTGCCGGTCCTCGAGGCCGACTTCGAAAGCGACATTCACGGCACCGACGAGGACCGCTTCGATGGTCTCGTCGATCAGCAGCCGGGCGGCGGTCTGCAGCGCGGCGACGCCGCCGGCGCTGTCGGTCACGATGGTCGATGCTGGCCCGTTGAAGTTCAGGTCGGCGCACACCTGATTGGCCATGAGATCGCCTGCGGGCCCGTGCTTTTCGTTCATATCGACAGCGTCGTCGGTGCCGTCGTGGACGATCAGCACTGCGATCCGGCGCGGTGCCGCCGCACCTGCGTCGCGGTCGAATCCCGCGTCTCGCAGCGCGGAGTCGGCGACATGTGACAGCAGTCGCCGCCGCGCATCGGCGGACCTGTGCCGTGTGGGCAGCATGCGGCACATCGACTCGCCCGCATGCACGGCCTGCTCGAAGTCGTCCAGGTTCTCCAGTGGGCCGATGTGGCAGGCCATGCCGACGATCGACGACGTGGTCACCTCGGTTGTGGCCATGGAATGTGGCCCTTTCTCTGAGATCTCGGTGGCATCAGGCTGCGTCGGTGTCTTCACGTCGTGACGGCGCGAACTTGGCCTTCAGCTGCGGACTGCAGACGACGGATACCCCGGCGAACCGCTGCAGGACACGGCCGTCGACAGCACACGCACTCACCGTGCAAGTGATTGTGGTTTCGCTGTCGTGGATCTGGTCGACGACGAGTACGAAGGGCTCGTCGTGTGGCAGCCGGTCCAACAGGTCGACTCGCTCGATACCGACGGGCAGGCTTGCACGGTCCTTCATCCGCCGCGCCCAGAGCAGTGGTGCCTGCAACAGCAGATCGGCCAGGACCGGGCTGTACCGTCGGCCCTCGTACGCGCCGTTCGAGATCGTTCGGTCGGACAGCCGGCACTGCACAATCAGCCGGTCCGGGGTCTCGAGGAGAATCCGCGTGATGCCGCGCAGTGTGGGGCCGTGGAATAAGGAGCCGTCCTCGTATGGTCCGCTGCCGGAGTCGCTGGGTGTCTCGGCCAGTAACTCGGCCAGCCCCTCATGGGACGTGGCCGTGGGGCCCGCGACCTCTCCGACGACGCAAGCGGCGGCATAGTGCGGTCGAGCCGGGCCCGACTCCCGCAGTCCGCGGATCGCGACCTCGTCGTGGCCCGCGGCTTCGTGTGACATCTCGACTTCGAACCGCTCGGGCTGGGTGCCTTCGAAGACGACCCCCTTGTGGACCCGGAAATCGCGGCATTCGACCACCGGTTCGCCGTGCAGCTGTTCGACGACGTTGATCATGCACCCGAGCGCCACGGTCGCGGGCAGCACCGGGTGGCCGTCGATCCGGTGGCTCTCCATGATCGGATCGGCGCCCAAGCCGGCGATGCGCCGTTGGGCGACCGTGCGCCCAACGGGCCGATGCGGCTCACGGTGTGAAAGCCCGGCAGCCGGCCCGATGACGGTCACGACGTCGTGGTCTCGGGTGCGGTCGAATTGGTCGGCGAAAATCGCCGCGCCGTCCTCGACCGGGATGAGGCTGAGGCCGCGCGCCCGGAACACCGTCCGTAGCTCATCGGAGACCATGCCGCCGTCCCAGGCGCCCCAGTTGATCGAGGTGATGCGGCAATCGGGCCGCTCGTGCTCGAGCGAGCACGCCAGGCGATTCAACGCCTCGTTGGCCATGGCGTAGTCGGATTGCCCTCGGTTGCCGAAGAACCCGGCCACCGAGGAAAACAACACCAGGTGACGCAGCCGCTGGCTGTCCAGCGCGGCCAGCACATTGTGCAAACCGTCGATCTTGGGCGCCAACACGCGCTCGATCTCGCGGGGGGTCTTGTCGGCGACGAGCCGGTCGGCCAGCACGCCGGCGCCGTGGACGACGCCGGCGACGCGGTCGGCGTACGGGGCCAGGGCCGTGCTGGTCGCATCCGGGTCGGTGATGTCGACCGGCAGATACTCGGCGGTCGCACCGGCGGCGTGCAGGGCTTGCAGAGTCGCCCGGATCTGCCGCTGCGCGGTGATCTCGCCGAACAGTCGGCTCACCTGTTCGATAGTCGGCTTCCCGTCGCTCTGGCTCAGGTGCTGGTAGATCGCGTGCTTCAGATCGGCATCACTGGTGACTCCGGCCGCCCAGGTGTGCTCGGGCGCGGGTCGAGTGCGGCCGAGCAGCACCAGGTGGACCGGGTGCCGGCGGGCCAGTTCGGTCACGCACGCCGCGGTTACCCCACGGGCACCGCCGGTGACGACGAGGACGTCGTCGGGTCCGAGCGCGGCGGGGCCGACCTCCTCCAAGCGCGCCGATTCGTCGTCCAGGGCGGACGTCAGTCGGTGGTCGCCGTCCAGGCCGACCTCGGGCGGGTCGGTGGCGATGTCGTGCAGTTCGGCCAGTACCAGCGCCGCCGCGGCGGCATCGTCGACCGCCGGGGCGATATCGACGTTCCGGCAGAACAGGCGGGGCGCCTCGATCGCCAGTGTCTTCACCATGCCGGCGATGCCGCCGAGCACAGCGTTGGGCGGCGTGGCGGAACCGTTCAGGCCCAGTGCACCGTCGAGGCCGGTGACGGCGACGAACGCCGCGCGCCCGCGCTGCGCCGCATCCTCCAGCGGCCGCTGAAGATGTTTGGCGACGAGCAACCCGAACGCCAGGCGCCGCTGGGCCTGGGCCCAGTCCGCAGCGTCGGCGGTGGCCAGATAGAGGCACAGGCTGAGGCCCTGGCTCGCGGCGACGATGTCCGACAGCCGCGCGGAGAGCTCGTTTTCATGCCACTCGTCCAGCTGCCAGAGGCGGTCAGGATCGTGCGGCCCGTGGACACCGGGCAGACGCAGAACCTGTACGTCCCAGCCGGATTCCCGCAGCGCGGCATTGAGTGCCGCGCCGCGACCACCCCCATCGTCCACAACCAGCGCGGTGCGCGGCGCGGCGTATGCCGAGACGAGCAGATCGGGCGCGGGCAGGGCTCGCAGGGTGACGCGGGTCCGGCCGATCGGTGCCATGGGGACATCGGTCGGCGCTTCGGCATCGGCGATACGTTCACCGGAAGGCTCTGGCGCGGTCTGTGATTCGGTAGGGGTGCTTCCGGCCAGGAAATCGGTGATGTCGCGCAGGGTACGCAGCTCACCCAACGTCTCCGGACCGACCTCCGGAGCAGCCGGAAAGCGCTCCCGCATACCGCTCAGAATCTCCACCCGCTTGATGGAATCGATGCCCAGATCGGCCTCGACATCCATATCGGGCTCCAGCATCTCGACGGGGTAACCGGTCTTGTCCGCCACGATCGCCAACAACGCCGACTGCACCGACGCCGCGTCCAAACCGACGGCCGCACCGGAAGCAGGGCCACCAGGGGCGGCGAGCGGGGCGGGCGCGGCGGCCCACGTTTCCGGGGCCGGCACGATCGGAATCGTCGGTGGAATGGGGTCGGGTGGGGTTGCTGCGGCATTCGCCAGGTCGACGATCGCACGTGCCGACGTCGTCGCCTGGCTATCGGGCCGGTGCCCGAGATCCAATGCGGCGAAGTCACGCAGGACCTGCTGTGCGCGCAGGTGTGTCTCGCTGATCGCGAGGCTGTGGTCCTTGACTGCGGAAAGGCCGGTCATCAGGGCGTTGTCGCCGTCGCCGTTCAGCGTGTGCTGCTCGAGCAGTCCGACCAGACGGGTCGCGACCTGGAGCTGGCCATCGAGGTAGGCGCGATGCAGGGTCAGATGGTCGGCGGCGTATTGGGTGAGGGTTTCGGAGGATGCGGGCAGCAGGTTCGGGGATAGCTCGTTCGGAATACTCACGGTTGACTCTGTGATCTCCGCGGCGGGCGCGGTCGTGGTCGGGGGGACGGCCGGTCGCTGCGGCACCGGTGGCGGCACGGCCGGTGATGCGGGCGAGGAAGGGCCGGCTGCGGGTATCTCGCGCAACTTCTGATCGCTGACCGGGGCGCTGATCCGGTATCCGTTCTGCAGCGCTTCGCGGTACTCGCGCCTGCGGCCTTCGGACACGTGGTTGACCCCGGTGAACGGGATGCTCATGGCTGCCGGCGGCTCGGTCGGCGGCGGCCCGGTGAAGCGGTTCAGCCCGGTCAGCGGGAGCCCGCAGACCGCGAGCTGGACCGCGGCCTGCTTCAGCCGCAGATCGCTGTCCTGGGATGGCCCGCCGTCGAGGCTGATGACGACGGCCTCCCGGTCGCCGAGGATCCGGGATACGAACTGCTTCAGCACGCCCTTGGGTCCGAACTCGACGAAGATGCGGTAACCGTCCGCGTACATGGTCTCGATCCGGTCGGCGAAATGCACCGGGTGCAGCAACTGCTCGGTCAGGATGCTTCGATTCGCCGCGAGATCCTCGCCATATGTGCGCCCCGCGGTATTCGCATAGACGGTGCCGCGGCCCGGGCGGAACTCCACTTCTTCGACCGCTTTCCGGAAGGCCTCCACCGCATGTTCGACCAAAGGGGTGTGGAAGGCCGCGGCGACGGGCAAAAGCTTGGTCCGCACGCCGGCGGCCGCGCTGGCGGCGACAAATCGTTCGACCGCCGCGGTGGCGCCCCCCACGACGAACTGGTCGGAGGTGTTGTAATTGCAGATGTCCACGTCCGGATGGCCGACGAGCAGTTCGCGCACGCGGTCCTGGGTCGCTTGGACCGCCGCCATGGCGCCGCTGTCGAAACGGCCGTCACGCAGCGGCGGTGGCGCCATCGCAAGGCCACGGGCGCGCGCCAGCGTGTAATAGTCGGCGTCGCTGAAACATCCGGCGGCCCACAGCGCGGTGAGTTCCCCGAAACTGTGGCCGAGGAACCCGTGCGCGGAGAAGCCGAGCGCGCTCAGGAACCGGTGCTGCCCGCTGGACAGCGCGCCGATGGCCGGCTGTGCGAACTCGGTCTGCCGCAGCAGCGCCTCTTGCTCGTCCCGGTCGGCCGCCTCGAAGACCGGGACCGGGAAGACGATCCGCGACAGCGGGGTATCGCCGATGAACTGCTCGTTGGCTCGGTCGAAAGCCGCCCGGATCGGGGGTACGGCGAGGGCGGCCTCGCGGCCCATATTGACGTACTGGCTGCCCTGGCCGGCGAAGAGCGCCGCCACCTTCTCATCGCGGCCGCGGGCCCGGCGCCGGTAGTAAACCCCCTTGGGATGCGTCCACTCCTCGATATCGCCGCGGGCCCGCAGCGTGGCCAGCGCCTGCTCGCGCAAACCGGTCGCCTCGGCGTCGGTGCGGGCGACGAAGCCCAGACGAGTATGGGCGGCGGGGATCTCTTCCTCGTCGGGCGCCGCCGGTGCGCCTTCCGCGAGTCGCGCGCACAGGGCCTCGTGGTTTTCGGCGTGCCACAGGTAAGCGCGAGCGGTCGGGTGCAGAGCTGGGACATCATGCCCGAGCGCGTCGTGCTCCTCCAGCACGCAGTGAAAGTTGGTGCCGCCGAACCCGAACGAGGATATGGCCGCGCGGCGGCGCGGGCGGCCCGGGTGACGCACCCAAGGACGCGACTCGGTGTTCACATAGAACGGCGTCTGGTCGAATCGGATCGCCTGGGTGGGCCGCTCGACATTGATCGTGGGCGGTAGCACCTTGTGATGCAGGGCGAGGGCCAGTTTGATGAGCCCGGCTGCTCCGGCGGCCGCCTTGGTGTGGCCGATCTGGGACTTGACGCTGCCGAGGGCGGCGAACTGCTTCTCCTCGGTGGCCGCGCTGTACACCTCGCGCAAGGCCGCAAGCTCGGTGCGGTCACCCGCCACGGTGCCGGTGCCGTGGGCCTCGATCAGCTCCACCGAATCGGGCGAGCAGTCCGCGTCCGCGTAGGCGCGGTCCAGTGTGCGCTGCTGGCCCTCGGACCGAGGCGCGTAGATGCTTTTGAACCGGCCGTCGCTGCCCGTTCCGATACCGCGCAGCACCGCATAGATTCGGTCGTTATCGCGCTCTGCGTCGGCCAGCCGCTTCAGCGCCAGCATGCCGATGCCTTCACCGATCAGCGTGCCGTCCGCAGCCTCGTCGAAGGGACGGATCTGCCCCGATTTGGACAGCGCCGGAGTCTTGCTGAAGCACATGAACGACATGATCGTGTTCTCGGTGTCACAGCCGCCGGTGATCATCAGGTCGGCGCGGCCCTCGGCAAGCTCGGACGCTGCCATCCGCACGGCCGCCAGGGAACTGGCGCACGCGGCGTCCACGGTGCAGTTCAGGCCGCCCAGGTCGAACCGGTTGGCGATGCGGCCGGCCACGACGTTGCCGAGCATTCCCGGAAACGAGTTCTCCTGCCAGGGAATGTAGGCCTTCTTGAACTTCTCGGCGATCTCCTCCGCGTCGCGCTCGGTCAGCCCGCAGCTTCGAACGACCTCCTTCAGCACGGGCGTCTGCAGCCGGGCCGAGAGCGGCTGGGTGAGGGAGTTCGAACCGGTGATCCCGAGGATCACCCCGGTCCGGGAGGGGTCGTACCAGGACGCGCCCGGGCAGCCGGCGTCCCCCAGCACCTCCCGCGCCACAACCAGGCTGAGCAGCTGCAGGACATCGGTCACTTCGAGGATATTCGGCGGAAGACCGAACTCCAGGGGGTCGAAGCCGATCTCGGGCAGGAATCCGCCGCGCCGGCAGTAGGTCTTGTCCTCCGCCGTGGGATCGGAGTCGTAGTAGTCCTCGGGCCGCCAGTGTGTGGCGGGTACGTCTTGGATGCAGTCCGCCGCCTCCACGACGTTGCCCCAGAACTCGCGCAGATTGCGCGACTTGGGAAACAGGGCGGACAGACCGACGATGGCGATCCTGTGCCGAGCCGACCGGTCGATTTCATGCTGATTGCCGTCCATAGGAACCGACCCGTCAGGCGGCTGCGGCCGCGGCGTGCTCTTCGGCGAGGTACGCCGAAAGTTCCGCGATCGTAGGGTAATACCACATCGCCGCGGCCTCGACCTCGACGCCGAGCCAGCTCTCCAGTTCGCTCGCCAGTACCAGCGCGTCGGCCGACTTCAGGCCGAGATCGTTGAAGTACTGATGCACGTCCACATCCCGGGCCCTTGTGCTCAGTCGTACGGCGATCCGCTCCACGAGCCGGTCGCGGACGGATTCGGCGGTGATCGCATGCGCGGTCTGCTTCATGGTCGGTGCGCCTACATCCGGCATGACATTCAGGTTTGGCATCTTCGTCTTCTCCTTGAACGACTCAGAGGGCCCCGAGCTGCGGTTTTTCCATCTTGGTTGCATATGGCATGCCGTCCTACCCACCCAAAGGTTGGGATAACCGCACCCTTCGCCGGTGAAATATCTGATCTCCATCCAAGATCCGAATTCGGCACGGGTTGTCGCATGGCGGTGCGACGGGATACCGGCATCGAAATTCCCTGCCCTGACTGCATCGGCTAGGTGGTGCAGATGATCGGCGATGTTTTTGGTGCTATGCCGTGTTATTCATCCGCCGGCATGGCCAATTCTGGCTCATCCGCAGCGCGAGCTACTGGGCAGCGGATCGAATCCGAATCTCACGAATGCATAAGACTTGTTGTGCGCCAACACGTCATAGCGAGGACTCAACACCCGGCAGCGGGTCCAAAAGATCCAGGATCACCTGAAGTTCTTCTGGCAGTGTGGTTCCCGCGTCCACAGACGGCATCCGTGACTGTCCAGATGCGCCTTCTCCGTGGCATCCAACGACAACGCGGCGCCTCACCGCATTCAAAACCTATGTCCCGAAATCCGAGCAATCGGCTAGACCTATCCCCAATCGCGATGTGCCGCTGGAGTTCCGGGTGATTCAAATCTATAGCGCCACGAGCGCTCACCGAAACCTACAATGGATCACATGGACCTGCTGCTGTCGATAATCGGTATCGTGGCTCTGCTCGCCGTTACTGGCGCCGCGTGGATGGCGTTCCTCCTCCTACGCGGCCGGAAATGAAGCAAGGGTCGCCGTAGCGCCGACAAGGACCTGCAATCGCTCGGGGCCGTCCGCGACACATCCGAAGACCGCTCCATCCGCCACCAAGGCAATACCCCACCGGCGCAGGCGAAGACGAAAGGGTTCATCCGAAAACTGTTTCGGCGCATGGTAAACCGTTCGATGAGCTTGCGGATCGATCCCCGTGCGCCGCTGCCGTGGATCGTGCTGCGAGCAAGTCATCGCGGCTGGTAGCCGCCGGAGTCGGTGCGAATGGGTTCACCGAGTCGACAACTGTGCGTCGGTTTCGGGCAATCGAGCCCAAGTATCGTCCGCCCCGCCTGGGAGCACCGGGCGATGCACACGGCCGCCGTGGCGCGGACGGTAGAAGGAGACATAGTGCGACACAACAGACGGGCCTGGCTGGGCGCGACGGCGGCGGTCAGCGCCGCGGTGGTGAGCGCGACCATACTCGCGGGCTGCGGGTCGGATACCAAGTCCGACAACGAAGTGCACAACATCATCTACCTGCTCGGCGACGGTATGGGCCGCACCCACGTCACCGCGGCCCGGCAGCGCTTCGTCGGCGCGAACGGGCGCCTGAACATGGAGCAGCTGCCCTACCTCGGCGCGGTGGCCACCTACGCGGTGGACCCCGGCACCAACCAGCCCTCGCTGGTGACCGACTCGGCGTCCTCGGCGACCGCGTGGTCCTCGGGAGTGAAGACCTACAACGCCGCCATCGGCGTAGACGCCTACGGCAAGCCGGTGCAGACACTGATGGAGCAGGCCAAGTCCGCCGGTTTCGCGACCGGCGACGTCTCGACCGCCGAGATCACCGACGCGACCCCGGCCGCCATGTTCGCGCACACCCTGCTGCGCGGCTGCCAGGGACCGACATTCAGCGAATCGTCCTGCCTGCCCAAGAAATCCGACGGCAGCTACGAGGCGCAGCCCGCGGACAAGACGCTCGTTACCCCGATCGCCGAGCAGATCGCCCGCAACGCCACCGCCGACGTCATCTTCGGTGGTGGCCTGGCCCGCTTCGAGCCCGACGACCAGAAAGCGATGCAGGACAAGGGCTATGAGGTGCTGGGCTCGATGGGCGACCCGGCGCTGAAGGCGCAGACCGCCGAGAGCCAGCGGGTGCCAACGGCGGCCGACCTGAAGGCCGTGCGCGCGGACAAGGTGATCGGCCTGTTCAACCGCGGCAACCTGACCGTCACCCAGGCCCGCAACGCGCTGCCGGACACCGCGCCGCAGAAGCAGGAGCCGACCCTGGCCGACATGACCACAAAGGCCATCGACCTGCTCTCGAACCGCAAGGACAGCAAGGGATTCCTGCTGCAGGTGGAGGGCGCGCTCATCGACAAACGCTCGCACGCCAACGACGCCGCCCAGACCCTGCAAGAGGTCAAGGCGTTCGACGACGCGGTCGCCGCGGCCATGGACTTCGCCAAGAAGGACGGCCACACCCTGGTCATCGTCACCGCCGACCACGAATGCGCGGGCTTCAATATCATCGAGAAGACCACCTTCACCAACGCCGAAGCCGTTGCGCCGCCGACCAATATCGACACCACCAACTCGGCCAACAACTCCAGTCCGTCGCGCGACGGCAAGGACAATGTCAAGGATCCGGCCCGCTCCAGCGGTGCGATCAACGGTGCCGGTGCCGCCGATCCGCGTAACTTCGCGCCCGCGACCTTCCGCACGCCGGACGATCCGGTCGAGGTGAAGGACGGCTCGCCGGAGGCCAGCCTGTGGCTGACCTACCTGTCGGGCAACCACACCGGTGCGGATGTGCAGATCTACGCCTACGGCCCGGGCGCTGACGTCTTCGCCACCAGCCAGGACAACACCGCGCTCTACACCAAGATGCACAAGGCGCTACTGCCGTGAGACCGAAACGCTTCGCGGCGGTGCGGTATTCGCCCCTACGCGCTGGGCTCGTCGCGGGGATGCTGGCGGTGGCGGCGTTCGGAACGGCATGCTCGTCGGCTCCGCAAGCCGATACCCCGGTCCCGGCGGCGGCTCCGTCGCTGACGCCGAAGACCACCGAGGCACCGGCAGCCTCGATCGCCGCCGCACCAGGTGAAGTCCGGCTGACGCCCGGACCGTTCACCGATCGAGTGCGGTTGACCGGCACGCGCCTAGCGGGCTCCACCGTGCACGGCACGCTGGCCATCACCACCGATGTCAGCGACGTGCTGGCTTTGGAGGTGCGCGCGGCCTTCTACGATGCGGCCGGACGTCTCATCGGCACAGGCCTTTTCGAGCACGCCGACGAAGAACCCTACGGCGGGGGCAGGCATGTGCCGCACAACGACGGGATCGACTTCACCATCACCTCGGCCCCGGCCGACGTCCCGGTGTCGGCCGCGGTGCTGTCGATACCGGTCTTGGTGAACGAATAGCTCTGGCCGTTAACACCTTCCGGCACTTCGCCCGATACCCAGATGGCGAGTACCGCGGCTGTTCGGCCCGGTATGCAATACTCGCCTGGGCGGGCGTGTTGCCCGAAGGGAGGAAGAGTTTCCGTGGGTCTGATGGATATGATCCGGGGGGAATTCGTCGACATCATCGAATGGCTCGACGATTCCCGCACCACATTGGCATGGCGGTTTCCGCGCTACGAGAACGAGATCAAGAACGGCGCGGAGCTGATCGTCCGCGAGGGGCAGCAGGCGGTGTTCGTCTACCGGGGTCAGCTCGCCGACAAGTACGGGCCCGGGCATTACACGCTGACCACCGAGAACATGCCGATCATGTCCACATTGCAGGGCTGGCGACACGGTTTCGACTCGCCGTTCCGGTCCGAGGTGTATTTCGTCAACACCCGTCCGGTCACCGATATGCGTTGGGGCACACCGCAACCGGTGACCGTGCGCGATCCGGATTTCCGGATGGTGCAGATCCGCGCCAACGGCACCGCCGTGGTGAAGGTGGTCGATACCGAGAAGTTCCTGAAGCAGGTCATCGGCACCGACAGCGTCGTCGATATGGACGAGATCACCGAACTGCTGCGCAGCAATGTGACGACCGCGTTCTCCGACATGGTCCTGGCCAGCGGGCTCGGCGCCATCGATCTGCAGGGCAGGCAGGTCGAATTGTCCGGCAGGCTACGGGAATTCGTAGCCCAGCGGGTTACCGGCTACGGCCTGGACATCGACGCGGTCACCATGACGATCTCGCTGCCGGAGGAGATCCAGCAGGCCATGACCCGCGGTGTGGCCCGCGGTGTGGAGGCCGGTGGCTTCATGAACAACGTGGACCTCAACCGCTACCAGCAGATGCAGGCCGCCGATGCCATGGTCGTCGCGGCCGGCAATCCGGGTGGCGGCATGGGTGCGGCCATGCAGGCCGGGATGGGCGTGGTGCTCGGCGGGCAGATGGCCAACGCCATGCAGGGCGGCCTCGCCCCGCAGCAATCGGCCCCCGCGGCAACGCAATCCAGCGCTCCGCCGCCGCTGCCCAGCCAGCAGTCCTTCCACTTCGACAATGGTGGCCAGCCCGCGGGTCCGTACACGATCGAGCAGCTGCGCCAATTCGTCGCCGGCGGACAACTGAGCCGTGAGACGAATGTGTGGACCGAAGGCATGCCCGGCTGGGCCGCCGCATCAACGGTTGCGGTGCTGCAAACCCTGTTCGCGGCCCCACCGCCGCTGCCCGGCATCCCGCCGCCCCTGCCGCCCACACCGTAACCGCCCGGCGGACCCAGTCATTCACGCGGACATCGACGCATCAGGTGCGCCAAGGGTTTTCGCGCATTCCACCCATGCCCGTCGCGTCCGCCCCATCGAGTGAGTAGCTAGTGAACGACCCTCGACAGCCGCAGAGTCCTGCCGTGCCCCCGCCCCTGCCCGCCTCGGCGGGGGCGGTCGATCCCCCACCCATGCCTGCGGGTCCCGCCGCGCCTGCTCCGGCGGTGCCGCCGCCGCTGCCCGCACCTGCGGGATCGGTAGGCCCGCCGCCGCCCGCGTCTGTGGGACCGGTAGTCCCGCCGCCACTGCCGGTCTCAGCACAGCCAGCCACACCATCCCCATTACCGCTCGCGCCACCGCCATTGCCGCCGATGGCCTATGCCGCAGCAGCCGAGGCAGACCGGCAAACACCTGCGTCACAGCCCGGTGCACAACATTCGGACGGGACCGATTCGGCTGACTCGGATCGGGCGATGCGGCATCGGACCGAGCTCACCCGCACCTACCCGTGCCGAGCGTGCGGCGGGCAGTTGGTGTTCGATCCGGCGGGGCAGGACCTGCTGTGCCCGCACTGCGGGAACCGCTCCCCCATCACCGTGCCGGACCAACCGGTCTCGGCTCGTGAATTGCATTCGGCCATGGCGGAATTGCGGGCACAAGTGACGACGGTCGCGGGACCGCAGCTGAGTGGCGAGCGGGAAGTGGTGTGCCAGAACTGCGGCGGGCACACCACATTCACCGGGACATTGACGGCCACGCGATGCCCCTACTGCGCCACGCCGATTCAACGCGACGATGTGCACAATGCGCCCGCACGGTTGCCGGTGGACGGGGTGATCCCGTTCGCGGTGGGCGAGAAGCAAGCGCGGGAACTGGTCGAGAAGTGGATCAACGGACGGTGGTTCGCGCCGAGTGAGTTCAAGCGCTACCGGCAGCTGGGCTCGTTCGCCAGCGTCTACACCGCCTATTTCACCTATGACGCCGACACCCGTACCCACTACACCGGCGATCGTGGCGAGGAGTACGAGGTCGAGGTCGGCAGCGGCGACGAACGCCGCACCGAAACCCGCGTGCGCTGGTACCCGGTCAGCGGTGCGGTGCACAACGAATTCGCCGACCTGCCGGTGCTGGCCAACGACGGATTCGACCGGGACCGGATCAAGGCCCTCGAGCCGTGGCCGATCCCGGAAGCCAAGGCATTCACACCCGAGTACGTGGCCGGACATCTGTGCCGCACCTACGACCACGACGCCGAGCAGTCGTTCCCGGAGGCCGAGCAGCGGATGCGCGATGTCATCGAGCACACGGCGCGCGACGACATCGGCGGCGACCGGCAACGCATCCACAACCTCGACGTTGTGTGGAACCGGTTGGCGTACAAGCACCTGCTGCTGCCCATCTGGCTGCTCACCGTGATCTACACGGGGCGTCCGTTCCAGGTGTACGTCAACGGCATCACCGGCGAAGTACACGGCGACCGGCCGTGGAGCAAAGCGAAGATCGTCGCCGCGGTGCTGCTGGCGCTTGCGGTGGTCGCGGCGATCGTGATGCTGTACATGAGGTTTCATGGACACCACGGGACCGGAGGACATCGGAGGTAGCCCGTGAGGATGGTGAGGTAGCCGATGATATGGGTGCTCGTCGTTGTCGCGGCCGCGCTGACCGCGGTCGTGGCCGGTGTCGCGATCGTGGCGGCCCGGCAGCGGAGCTCGGTCGCGGCGGCGAATCAGGTCGTGCCGGGCATCGCGACCCGCGCGCCCGCCTCGTGGGCAGGCTCCCATGACCCCGAGCCGCGCCTACATCGCCGGTTACGCGACGCCATGACAGCGCTGCGCGACGCGAACACCCTCGACGACGGCACCACCATCGTCCTACGCGCCGAACTCGAGCAGTCCGCCCTGGCCTGGGACAACCGCCTCGTCGCCATCGCGGCCCTGCCCCCCGCGCACCGGACCGAGCAACTGCCCGCCGCGACCCACGCCATCGAATCGATCGAAGCCGCGGTAGCGCAGTACATTTCGGCCGCGACCCAGCCCGCCGAGCTGACGACGGGACTGGCGGCCGTCCGCGCCCGGCTCGACACGGCCGCCGAACTCCACAGGTCTCTGGAGAACGGCTGACACGGCCGAGTCGACGTGGTGCGGTCGGCGGAATGTGGGCGTGTTACGGAGTCCCCGGCTTTGTGCTGGCCGTGCGGGTTCGCCACTGGGTGGGGCTGCATCCGAAACGTTGCCGGAACCAGCGGGAGAAGTTGGCGGGTGAGGAGAACGCGAGTAGTTCGGCGATCTCGGTGAGGGTGTGGCGCCGGTTGATGACCATGTGCTGGGCGAGTTCGGCGCGGGTGGTGTCCAGTAGGGATGTGAAGGTTTCGGCTTCCGCGGCGAGGTGGCGGTGGATGGTGCGGCGGTCGACACCGAGGCTGCGGGCGATCTGTTCGACCGAGCAGCGTCCGGTGGGCAGGAGCAGTTCGATGAGTTCACGGACGCGGTCGATGGTGGCCGCGGCATCGGTGTCTCGAATGGAGTCGAAGAACTGCTGAGCGTATGCGTGCAGTTGCGGGTCCGACATGGCATTGGGGGCGTCGAGATCGGTTGCGTAGGTGAGGATTCCGTTGAATTCCTGATCGAAGCCGACGTGCGGGCCGAGCAGGCGGTGATGGGTGCGACGGTCGCGCGGCGCGGAGTGGGTGAAGCGGACCTCCAGTGGCTGCCAGCCGGTTCCGAGGAACCCGCGCAGGAGACCGTGCAGGACACCGACGGCCAGTTCGATGGCTTGCCGGGTGTCGCCTGGTCCTCCGAGGTCGAGGGCCAGGCGGATGGTGGCGATGCCGTTGTGTTCGGTGAGGCGGGTGTGCAGGGATTCGTTGTACATGTGCTGGTGCCGGGACATGACCCGCAGGGCGCTGCGGACATCGGGCTCGTCGCGGATGACCAGGCTCAACGGTCCGAGGTTGGCGAAGCGGCGGCGTTCGGCCAGTCGTAGCCCGAAGTCCTCGCATCCAGATGCGATCGCGGAGCGTTCGAGCAGATCCGCGATGGCCTCGGCGGGGACCCAGCGGTCCTGCAGGCTCAGGCTGGCCGGATCCAGACCGGATGCGCGGATCAGTTCGACCGGGGCCAGGCCGAGTGACTGGCCGAGTGCCACGTAGTCGTGCAGCGCGGCGTAGCGGGCCAGCGGCTTCACCACATCCTCCTGATGTCCCGAGATGAATGGAAATCCGTCCCTCCAGGATAAGCAGACGCGAGTGATCCCGCTTACTGTGGGTTCCATCACAAGGGCGGTGACCAGGCCCGTTTCGTCGGACATCAGGACCGACCGCGCCCACGTCGGCGTGACGACGTCGAAGAGGAGATTCACTGTGGCACACGCTGTTCGCTTCTACGAGACCGGTGGTCCAGGGGTGTTGCGCTGGGAAGAGGTCGAGGTGGGCGCGCCAGGGCCCGGCGAGGTACGTATCCGGCATGAGGCGGTCGGACTGAATTTCGCCGACACCTACTTCCGCAGCGGCCTGTACCCGGCCGCGATGCCCACCGGTATGGGGGTCGAGGCGGCGGGGGTCATCGAGGCCGTCGGCCCCGAAGTCGACGGTTTCCGGCCCGGCGACCGTGTCACCTACACCGGCAGTCCGCTGGGGGCCTACAGCACCGAGCGGGTGATGCCCGCCGGCCACTTGATCCGGTTGCCGGACGAGATCGGGTTCGATACGGCAGCGTCGATGACGATGCGGGGCCTGACGACGGCTTATCTGTTGCGCCGCATCCATCCCCTGCGTGCCGGCGACACCGTGCTGTTGCACGCGGCGGCCGGCGGTGTGGGATTGATCTTCTCGCAGTGGGCGAAGCTGTTGGGGCTCACCGTGATCGGGACCGTGTCGAGCGAGGAGAAGGCCGAGATCGCCCGGACGCACGGATGCGACCACGTGGTGATCTATACCCGCGAGGACGTCGCCGCGCGGGTGCGGGAACTCACCGGCGGGGACGGGGTGCCGGTGGTCTACGACAGCATCGGCAAGACCACCGTCCAGACGTCGTTGGATTCGCTGGCGCGGCGCGGGCTGCTGGTGTGCTTCGGCACTGCCTCCGGGCCGGTGCCGCCCATCGATGCCATGCAGCTGGCGGTCAAGGGCTCACTATTCGTCACCCGGCCCGCGCTGGCCGACTACATCGCCGACCCCGCCGAGCGCGCCGACCTGGCCGGGGAGCTGTTCTCCCACGTCGCGGCGGGGCGGATCCGCATCGAGATCAATCAGCGCTACGAGCTGCCCGACGCGGTGCGCGCGCACCGCGATCTGGAATCCGGCCGCAGCATCGGCTCCTCGGTCTTCACCCTCTGACCCGGCCGTCGCGGCGGCGCGACATATGGAGGAAAACCTATGACAACCATTGCCCCACTGCATGATTCGACGACACGCGGATCCCTCCGCGTGCAGCCGTTGACCTGCACGATCGGCGCCGAACTCTTCGATGTCGACCTCGCGCGGGTGGCTCGTGACGACGCGCTGTTCGCCCAGTTGCGCGCGCTGCTGCTCGAGTACAAGGTGTTGTTCGTTCGCGATCAGGACATCACCCGCGCCGATCATGTAGCACTCGCGCAGCGTTTCGGCCCGCTGGAGGACCACCCCGTGGCGGGCAGCGATCCTGACCATCCCGGTCTGGTACGCATCTACAAGGATCTCGATAGTGCCCCCGAGCACTACGAGAACGCCTACCACTGCGACGCCACCTGGCGGGTGAACCCACCCATGGGCGCGGTATTGCGTTGTGTGGAAACGCCTCCCGTTGGCGGCGACACCATCTGGGTGAACATGGTCGAGGCGTACCGGCGACTGCCCGAGCACGTGCGGGACCGCATTCAGGGCCTGCGCGCCCGGCACAGCATCGAGGCCAGCTTCGGCGCGGCCATGCCCGAGGACAAGCGCCACGAACTGGCCCGCCGCTTCCCCGATGCTGAGCATCCGGTGGTGCGCACGCATCCGGAGACCGGTGAGCAGATCCTGTTCGTCAACTCCTTCACCACCCACTTGGTCAATTACCACACGCCCGAAAACGTGCGCTTCGGTAGCGATTACGCGCCGGGGGCCGGGGAATTGCTGCACTACCTGATGCGGCAGGCCGCCATCCCGGAGTACCAGGTGCGCTGGCGGTGGACGAAGAACAGCTTCGCCATCTGGGATAACCGCTCCACCCAGCACTATGCGGTCCAGGACTACTGGCCCGCCGTCCGAAAGATGGAGCGCGCCGGGATCATCGGCGACCGCCCCTTCTAATTCTCCTCTCCCCCCATTGTTCGATTCCGATCGGAGCATTTCCATGTATTTCCACGACGATTCGCTGTTCCCGGAGAACCAGGAGAAGCTGGTCATCACCGCCGCCCCCTACGGCCCGGAATGGGAACTCGACGACTTTCGCGAGGATCTGCCGTTGACCATGGACGAGCACGTTCAGACCGCGGTGGACTGCTATAACGCCGGCGCCACCGTCCTGCACATCCACGTGCGCGAACTCGACGGCAAGGGCTCCAAGCGGCTGTCGAAGTTCAACGAGTTGCTCGGCCGGCTGCGTGATGCCGTGCCGGACATGATCCTGCAGGTCGGTGGCTCCATCTCCTTCGCGCCGGAAGACGAAGGCGCGGAAGCGAAATGGCTGTCCGACGACGCCCGCCACCTGCTCGCCGAACTCGACCCGAAACCGGATCAGGTCACCATCGCCATCAACACCAGCCAGATGAACATCGTCGAACTGATGACCGACGACGACATCGCCGGCACCTCCTTCACCCGCCCCGAGGTGTACGAGGCGTACCGGGAGATGGTGGTCCCGGCCGGTCCCGCATGGGTAGCAGAGCACCTGAAGCGATTGCAGGCCAACGGTATTCAGCCACACTTCCAGCTTTCCAGCATCCCTCAGCTGGAGACGGTGGAACGGTTGATCCGGCGCGGCGTGTACACCGGTCCGCTCATGGTGACCTGGGTCGGCATCGGCGGCGGATTCGACGGACCCAACCCCTACAACATGATGGAGTTCATCCGCCGCGTGCCCGACGGGGCGGTGCTGACGCTCGAGACGCTCATGCGCAGCTGCCTGCCGATCAACACCATGGCCATCGCCATGGGCCTGCACGCCCGCTGCGGCAACGAGGACACCCTGTGGGGCCGCAAGGGCCAGAAGATCACCTCGGTGCAGCAGATCGAGCAACTGGTGCGCATCGCCGGCGAACTCGGCCGCGAGATCGCCACCGGCAAGGAGGCACGCGAGATCTACAAGCTCGACGAGCGCTACACCGACGCCGACGAGGCGCTGGCCAAAATCGGCTTCGCACCCAACCGCAAGCCCGGCCAAGTCGGATTCACCCACCACGCCTGAGCACCGGTTTCCGGGCAGGGACTTCGGTCCCCTGCCCGGTCTGGGCGCAAGTCGCAGTGGTCTCGCCCCGCCCCGCCTTTCCCCTCAGCTCCGGTGCACCGCACACCGTCTCGGTACACCGGATTCGTAGGAGCACCAATGGAGTTGCACACTACCGCCACCGGGGCGGACGACCAGTCGGTCGCCGCCCCGGCTCCGGCGGCCGATCCGACATCACGCGCCCGCCGCCTTTACCCGTGGGTCGTGTTCACGCTGGCCTTCGGGCTGCTGCTGGCCGACTACATGTCCCGGCAGGTCCTCAGCGCCGTCTTCCCGTTCCTGAAATCCGAATGGATGCTGTCGGATTCCCGGCTGGCATCGCTCACCAGCGTCGTCGCCCTGATGGTCGGACTGCTCACCTTGCCGTTGTCGGTGCTGGCCGATCGCTGGGGCCGGGTACGCAGCCTGGTGCTGATGGCCGTGCTGTGGAGCGCGGCGACACTGCTGTGCGCGGTCGCCACCAGCTACCAGCACATGCTCGCCGCCCGTTTCCTGGTCGGGGTCGGCGAGGCCGCCTACGGCAGCGTCGGAATCGCCGTGGTACTCAGCGTGTTCGCCCCGCGGGTTCACGCCGCACTCAGCGGCGCGTTCATGGCCGGTGGCTCGTTCGGATCGGTGCTGGGTGTCGGCCTGGGCGGGGTCATCGCCGTTCAGCTGGGGTGGCGGTGGTCCTTCGCCACCATGGCAGTCTTCGGACTGATCCTCGCTCTGCTGTTCCGCGCGGCGGTGACCGAGACGAAACTCGCCCGCCACGTTAGCGATCCGCAACCGCGCCCACAGCACGGCGGCGGCGTCCGTGCGCCGGTGTCGACACTGTTCACCAATCCGGCGGTGGTGTGCGCGTATCTGGGCAGCGCCCTGCAGATCTTCACCGCCGCGGTCCTGCTGTCATGGATGCCGAGTTTCTTCAACCGCTACTACGACCTGGCCCCGGACCGGGCGGGCGCGGTCGCGTCGGTGTTCGTATTGCTCGTCGGCGCGGGCATGGTGGGCTGCGGCGTGATCACCGACCGCGTCGGCCGCCGCGATATGTCCCGCAAATGGACCACCGCCATCGTGTTCTGCACCGTCTCGCTGCTGTGCCTGGCGATCGGTTTCAGTCTCGGCACCGGGCCGCTGCAATTGCTGCTCATCGGCATCGGCGCCCTATTCTCCGGCGGCTCGTCGGGGCCCACCGCGGCCATGGTCGCCAACCTCACCCACGCCTCGGTGCGGGCATCGGCCTTCGGCTCCCTCACCCTGGCCAACAGCCTACTCGGCCTCGCCCTCGGCCCGTTCGTCGTCGGCGTGCTCGCCGACCACCTCGGCCTGGCGACCGCGCTACGCCTCGCACCACTGGCCTACCTGGCCGCTATCGCCGCCTTGGTCCTGGGCAAACGCGCCTATCCCGCAGGACTGCGCAGGCTCGCCGCCGTCGAGGCCACGGCCGCGCACTGATCGGCCACCCTCGCACCGACCCGAAAGGAACTGCCGCACACCATGAAAGCCGTCGCCGAGCCCACCGTCGTGATCGTGCCCGGACTGCGCGACCACATACCCGACCACTGGCAGACCCTGCTCGCCGAACGCCTCGACAACGTCCGCACCGTGCCACCGCTCGAGCACGACAAGCTCTCCCGCGCCGCCCGCGTCGCCGCGCTCGACGCCGTCCTTGCCGACATCGACGGCCCCGCGGCGCTGGTCGCCCACAGCGCCGGCGTGATGATCACCGTGCACTGGGCGCAACAGGCCACCCGGCCCGTGCACGGGGCGCTGCTGGCCACGCCACCGGACTTCGAAACCCCGCTGCCGCAGGGATATCCGTCGCTGGACCAACTCGACGCGGACGGCTGGACCCCGATTCCGTGGCGGCGGCTGCCGTTCCCGAGCATCGTGGCCGCCTCCACCAGCGACCCGCTCGCGTCGTATCGGCGGGTGGCCGGCATGGCCGAGGCGTGGGGCAGCCGGTTGGTGGAACTCGGCGACGTCGGCCACCTCAATCCCGCCTCCGGCTACGGCTATTGGCCGCAGGCCGAAGAACTGCTGCGCGAGCTGATCACCACCTCCAGCCCGTCGGCGTCCGGCGCGGAGGCCCGGCGGTGAACAAGATCATCGACTCGGCCGCGGAAGCCGTCGCCGACATCACTTCAGGCGCCAGCCTGGCGGTCGGCGGATTCGGACTGTGCGGCATCCCGGACTCGCTCGTCGCCGCGCTGGCCGCCCGCGACGTCACCGACCTCGAGATCATCTCCAACAACTGCGGCACCGACCAGCATGGTCTGGGAATCCTGCTGGCCGACAAGCGCATTCACCGCATCACTGCCTCCTATGTTGGTGAGAACAGCGAATTCGCTCGCCAGTATTTATCCGGGGAACTCGAAGTCGAGCTGACCCCGCAGGGCACTCTCGCCGAAAAACTGCGCGCCGGCGGTGCCGGTATCCCGGCATTCTTCACACCCGCCGGTGTGGGCACCCCCATCGCCGAGGGCGGCCTGCCCTGGCGGTACGCAAGCGACGGATCGGTCGCCGTGGCCTCGCCGCCCAAGGAGGTCCGCACCTTCGGCGGTCGGCGGTACGTGCTCGAAGAAGCCCTCACCGCCGACTACGCGCTGGTGCACGCGCTCATCGGCGACACCGAAGGCAACCTCGTATTCGACAAGTCGGCCCGCAACTTCAACCCGCTCGCGGCCGCGGCCGGTCGCGTCTGCCTCGCCGAGGTCGAAACGCTGGTCCCCGCAGGCGATCTCGACCCGGCGCAGGTCCATCTGCCCGGCATCTTCGTCGACCGCATCGTGCACACCGGACCACAGCGCAAACAGATCGAGAAACTCACCGTCGCCCAGGAGCACTGACATGATCACAGCCACCGCCGTGCTCGGCTGGTCCCGTACCGCCATGGCCGCGCGCGCCGCGCGTGAACTGCGCGCCGGGGAGTACGTCAACCTCGGCATCGGCCTGCCCACCCTGATTCCCGATCAGCTGCCCGATGGCGTCCGCGTCACCCTGCACTCCGAGAACGGCATCCTCGGCACCGGCCCCTACCCGAGCCCCGTGCACGTGGACGCCGATCTCATCAACGCCGGCAAGGAGACCGTGACCACGGTCGCGGGCGCGTCGTTCTTCGACTCCGCCACCAGCTTCGGCATGATCCGCGGCGGCCACATCGACACCGCCGTACTCGGCGGCATGCAGGTCTCGGCCACCGGCGACCTGGCCAACTGGATGGTGCCCGGTCACATGGTCAAAGGCATGGGCGGTGCGATGGACCTGGTCCACGGTGCCCGGCGGGTCATCGTCCTGATGGAGCACACCGACAAGACCGGTGCGCCGAAGATCGTCCCGCGCTGCACACTCCCGCTCACCGGCGAACAGGTCGTGCACCGCATCATCACCAACCTCGCCGTCATCGACGTCACCGCCACCGGATTGGCGTTGCGCGAATGCGCGCCGGGCGTCACCGAAGCCGATGTGCGCGCGGCCACCGGCGCAGCGCTGACCACCATGTCCTGACCACGGGCCAGCCTGCCCGGTCCCGACGAGTCCACCGAAAGGTATTTTGTGCTCAATCTCGCTGTGCTGCTGGAGGATTCGGCGCGCCGCTACCCCGACCGCGATGCTGTCGTACTCGGCGCCGAACGCCTCACCTACGCCGAACTCGATGCCCGCGCCAATCAGGTCGCCCACCTGTTGGCGGCCCGCGGCGTGGAACCCGGCGACAAAGTCGCACTGTCGTGCCCGAACCTGCCGGAATTCCTGATCGTCTATTACGGCATCCTCAAGGCGGGCGCGGTCGTTGTCCCACTCAACATCCTGCTACGACCACGCGAAATCGCCTACCATCTCACCGATTCCGAAGCCGACCTCTATTTCTGCTTCGAAGGCACGCCCGAGCTGCCGATGGGCGAGTACGGACGAGCGGGCTTCCAGCAGGCGCCCGGCTGCCGCGACATAATCCTGATCACCGCCGACCCGCAGGCCCCCTCGCCCTATCCGGGGAACGACACCCTGGCCCAGGCCATCGCGGCCCGGCCGAAAACGTTCGACACCGTCACCCGCCGGGCCGACGACACCGCGGTCATCCTCTACACCAGTGGCACCACCGGCCGTCCCAAGGGCGCCGAACTGACCCACGCCAACATGGTCATGAACGCGCTCACCGCCAACCGACTGTTCGACAACCGCCCCGACCGCCGCGACACCCACCTGGTCACACTGCCGCTGTTCCACTCCTTCGGCCAGACCATCAACATGAACGCCGGTCTCTCGGTCGGTGCGACGCTGGTTCTGCTCGCGCGCTTCGACGCGCCCACAGCGCTGCGGATGCTGGCCGACGAGCAGATCACCTTCTTCGCCGGTGTGCCGACCATGTACTGGGGGCTGCTGCAGGCCGTCGATGACAGCGTCGATGTCGACCGCATCGCCGGCACACTGCGCAAGGCGGTGTCCGGCGGTGCGGCCCTACCGGACGACATCCTGTCGCGGTTCGCGCAGCGCTTCGGCGTACAGATCCTCGAGGGTTATGGATTGTCGGAAACCTCCCCGCTTGCGCTGTTCGCCGATCCCGACCGCGCCCCCCGACCGGGATCGATCGGAATTCCGGTGTGGGGCATCGAAGCCCGACTGATCGATGCGGAATGGAACACCGTCACCGGCGTCGGGGAGATCGGCGAGATCGCGCTGCGCGGCCACAACGTCATGAAGGGCTACCACAATCGCCCCGAGGCCACCGCCGATGTCATGCGTGAGGGCTGGTTCCGCACCGGAGATCTCGCCCGCCGCGACGTCGACGGCTTCCACTACATCGTCGACCGCGCCAAGGACATGATCGTGCGCGGCGGATTCAACGTCTACCCGCGCGAAATCGAAGAAGTCCTGCTCACCCACCCCGCGGTATCCCTGGCCGCGGTCATCGGCATCCCCGACTCGCACTACGGCGAGGAGATCAAGGCCGTCGTCGTCGCTGAACCCGGCGCAATGATCACCGAAAACGAGCTCATCACCTGGTGTCGAGAGCAACTGGCCGCCTACAAATATCCGCGCGTCATCGAATTCACCGCCGTGCTGCCGATGACCGCCAGCGGCAAGATCCTCAAACGCGAACTCGCCGCCGCCCACTGTGAACTCGTCGCGGCCGACTCGGCCCGTGACACGACTTCCGGCGCCTGATCCGGCGCCGGATTCCGGAGCGGGACATCACCGCTTCAACCGCCGGCAATCGCCTCACGGTGGTGCCGGATCGCATCAACGATGATGAGGAAGATCATGAAAATGAGGACAACGGCCATGACGGCCGCACTCGCCGCCGCGGCCCTGGTGACCACCGCGGCCACCACCTACGCCGCGCCCGGGACGGACGAATCCGCCGCGGTGAGCTACGAAGTCACCCGCCGCGGCGACTCCGCCGTCCTGACCATCGCCAACGGCACCCTGCGTGCCGTCGACCAGCAACTCGTCCTCTTCGACCGTGATGATCGCCCTGTCGCCGCCCTGCCCCTGGCCTACCGCATCGACGACACCGCCTACCCCATCAGCGCCAGGATCGACGGCACCAGCGCCATCCTGACACCGTCGAAGGACAACCCACAAACCATCACACCGGTCGCCGCCAGCGACATCGTGACCGTCGACCAGGCCGCCACGCAGGTCGCCGAATCGTTCACCCCGCGTGACGCCCAGGCGTTGGGTGCCTTCGCCCAGCGCGCCGCCATCGGCGCCGCCGTCAGCGCGGTCCTCGGAGCAGTCCTCGGCGCCGGCGTGGGCTGCCTGGTCGGCGGCGCCGTCGGAGCCGCCATCAGCAGTCCGGTCATCGCGCTGCTGGTGCCCTTCGTCGGCGCGACCATCGCCGGTTGCGTGCTCGGTATGGCCACCCTCGGCGCGGTGGGCGCCATGGCCGGCATCGTCCTGGCCGGCGGGCCCATCACCTTGTTCTCCGCCATCCAATACTTCTCCACCATCCTCGCCCCCTGCCCACCCGAGCTCGCCTACTGCAAGGACCCGGCGCAGCAACCCGCCCCGCAGGCCAAATAACCCGCGCCGCCACCCGACCCATCAGGTGGCGGCGGGCTGAGCCCGCATGAGCCTGCCGCCACCTGGTGCCGCGACACCAACCACCGAGGACCATGGCACGCCACCACCGCGCCCACGAACCCGCGCGCCCAACCACACCGAACATCCTCCGCACACGCCCCGCGCCGATACGACAGCCGCGTCGGCGTCTGGGTTGGCCGTCACTGGTCGGGAATCGCACTCGCCGCCGTGATGCTCGGGAGGTGGCTTCCCGGGGCGAGCCCGCACTGGTGGTGGTCGTCGGAACCATGTTCATCGCGGTGCTGCGACCCGCCGCGCACGCGCTCGGGATGACCGAGCACGCCAGCGGCGTCCGGGCCGGCGCCGCGATCCACGAAATAACGCAGGTCGTCACGCTCACCGGCGCGCTGATCACCGCTTGATCACCACGCGACCGGCATGACACGCCCACTATCGGAGGAGATTTCATGACAATCCGGCGTCCGGCTCTCGCGCTGCTCGTCATCGCGACTTGGGCTACAGCCGTGGCCTGTTCCGACCGGGACACCACCCCCTCAGCAGCCACGTCGACGACGTCGCCCGCTGCCGGCAGCACGGTTGCCCAGTCCGCACCGACCGCCAGCGCATCGGCCACCTCGATCCGGCTGCGTACTGTGCAAGGCCGAGATGTACTGGTCGACAACGTTGGGCGGGCACTCTACGTCTTCGACAAGGACACCCCCGGCCTGATCGCATGCGCTGGCGAGTGCCTCGTGAAATGGCCGGCGCTGATGGGACCGGTTGCGGCCGAAGCCGGTATCGACCCCGGCAAACTCGCAATCATGGCGCGGCCCGACGGCACCAGTCAGGTCGGTTTCGCAGGCAAACCCCTGTACTACTTCGCCCAGGACGTTGCCCCTGGCGACACCCGCGGCCAGGGATTGATGGGACTGTGGCACTTGATCGGACCGGACGGCCGGCCCGTGCCCTGATCGGTTTCGACCGCGACCGGCCCCTGCTCAGGTGGCCTCGGCATCGATCACCGTCGCGTCACGGTTACCTGCACGGTGTCCTGCCCGGGGCTGGTGGTGAGTTGAAGTAGCCGGGCATCGGGTAACGACACGATGTCGGCGCCCTGGATTTCGACACGGTAGCCGTCGGGATAGTTGCTCTGCGGCAGATACACCTCGGTACGGGCTCCGGTTGCGAATGGTTGTCCGGAATCGGCGCGGCGGGCACTGTATTGGAGGGTGAACGTCCCGGTGGCGCTGTCGTAGTGCCACTGCTGCGGGGTGCCTGCGATCGCACGTGGATATGGCCGGACGATCGCCGGATCCATCAGGTTGGGGCCGGTCGGCGGCTCCTGGGGATGACCAGGAGTCTGATCCTGCGGTTGGGACCAGAGCATCCAGGAAGCCATGTTGTCGTCGAATCTATCGGCGAGACGAGTCAGCCGCGCCCAATCCGTGGTCGCCCCGAACTCGGTCACCAGCCCGACAACGCCCTCGATGTCGGCACGATCCAATCCGTTGCTCACGCAGGTGTCGACCGGGCCGAAGCAGTAGTCGTGAAAGCTCATCCCCGCGTTCGGATCGCCGGTTGGATTCGGCATCCAGTTCGGCGTACCGAAGTCGTTGGTCACGGACGGCTCGTAGAACAGCAGGTGTTTCGGGTCGGCTCCGCGGATGGCGTTCATCGCTTTTGCCTCGAGCGGCGCGAGCACACCGCTCTCGAACCGGGGGCAGCCCTGGGGAAAGCATGTCGGGTATTCCCAACCGGGCCACGGCTCATTGATCAGGTCGTAGCCCAACACGTACGGCTGGTCCGCGAAGCGTTGCGCGACATGCGCCCACATGGCCGCATAGTGGTCCTGCAGCCCGACGCCATCGGGGGCAGCGCGGTTGCGCCAGAAGTTCGCCCACGTTTGGTTTTGTGCCGGGCTCGTGAAGTAGACCAGCGGAAAGCCGAGATCGGGCTGCAATGGGAACCCGTCGGTGAACGTCGCCCACTCGGGGAACCCGCTCCAACTCGCACCCACCGATTCGTTGAACGCGTCCTGATGGGAATCGACAAGGCTGTAGATGTTGTACCGGGCCAGCAACTGCTGGGTCTGCTCGATCTGCGCGATGTAGTTGTCGTCATAAACTCCGGGCTGCGGCTCGACCGCCTTCCATGCGAAACCCAGTCGCACCGCGTTGAAACCGTTCTCCGCCAGGAATTGTGCGTCGTTCTCGCCGAAGCCTCCCGCTGCGGGGAAGTACGGCGGGTTCTTGTAGACCATATTCACGCCGTGCAAGATGACCACCCGGCCCTGGTCGTCGGTGAGCCAGCGGCCCGCGTGCCCCAGTTCGGAACCTGTCGGTGTCGCCGCGGCCGGTGTGGTCGGTCCCAGCAGCAACATGACCAACGCGAGACACCGGGCTGTCGAGGACAGGATGGTCATCGCGCAAGCCTTTCGAAGTATTCGCCGATGTCACTTCTACGGCGCTGACGAATAGAGAAGCGCGGCTGCCCTCCCCGGCCGATCCGCAAAGATGTCGGCACCCGGAGTCGAACCGGCCTCCCGTATGTCCAGGTACATCCAGTCGGACCGGCTGTTAACCGCTGGCATGCCCCGGTCCTGGTGCAGTAGATCAATCCGTACAAGAAGTGGTCGAGACCATGACGCTGATGCGGAAATGCTATATACCGCTGGCCGGATTCGATCACGACACTCCGCTGCACCTGCCTCGACCAATTCGCGTATTCCAGTCACTATGTCCGGCGGAACGGCTGGACAACTGGACCGCCAGCCGCGTGGCGGCCCGTCCACCCTGCTGTCACAGCACCGCCCGCACTTGTCGAGTCAGTCCGCCGCTGGCAACGTCCGCAACATCGGGCACCGGTTCACGAAACGTGGTGCAGGCCGAATCCTGGAAGTTGAATCTGGCGGCCAATCGGTCCGGTCCGTACAAGCGATCGCCCAGCCGGGGTGAGGCCGGCGTCGGGTCGATGGCGTCGCGTCTCGGCTTCGAACCAGAGGCCGTGTCGCGGTCGTGATCGCCTCGGCGGTGAGCGGCGCGATGCTATTGCGCCGAGCCGGTTCCGGTAGTTGTGCCGAGAATTTGCTAGCTTTCATCACAGTGCCTGAACGACTTCTGCGCAATAACCGATCACATCGTGATGGCAAACGAATAGGGTTCAGATCAGCTGTTCATCGAGTTTTGCGCGGCAGCCGCCTGCCGGGCGCCGAAGCTGATTCGAGCATCGCCACAAGTTTGCGCAACGGCCGACGCTGGCCGACCAAGGACGCAATGTGAGCAGGAGACCGGATGGCAATCGCCACGCAACGCCGTCGCGCTCGGCGTTTTGCTGTCCGCGGCGGCACCCCGGCGCTAGATCGTCAACCTCACAACCATTAGGAGACCATCCATGCTGCTGTCCAGTTTTCGCCGCGCGTTCGCCATTCCGGTGGCCTGCGTCCTCGCCACGACCGGCACGTATCTGGCCGCCGGCTGCGGCAGCCAGCCCGGCACCGACAGCACAGCAGACAACCACGCTTGGGCTTCGACGCCCGAATCGCCGCAAGGGTCGGCCTTCACCTTCGGCGCCGGCTACGGAACGACCGTTGCCGCCAACCAGGCCGGACACCGATGGGCACCCGCCGACGCCGCCGCAATCACCCCGGGGATACAGACCTTTACCCACGGCGCGGTCCCATGTACGGCGAACTACGTCTTCATCGATGACACCGGCCATGTGTACATCGGCCAGGCGGCCCACTGCGCCACCACACAGGTCACCGATAGCGATGGCTGCACCGCCGATAGCCTCCCCCTGGGAACCGCCGTGAGTTTCAACCGCAACGGCTCGCCGGTTTTCGGCGCGACGACGACCGCCGGCGGTCAGCTCGCGTACAGCAGCTGGCTGGCCATGCAGGAAAACGGCGAGAAGGACCGCAATACCTGCGCCTACAACGACTTCGCGCTGGTCGAGCTCGCGCCGGAGGACGCGGGTAACGTCAATCCGAGCGTGCCACACTGGGGCGGGCCGGTCGGCATCAACACCAGCGGCGCGAATGCCGGCGACCGCCTCTACAGCTACTGGAACTCCATTCTGCGCGGCGGAATCGCCAGCCTGTCCCCTCAGGTCTGTGAAAGCAAGATCGACGATGACGCTGCCTTTGGTTGGACCCACGCAATTGTCGCGCCCATCCCCGGCATCCCGGGGGACAGCGGCAGCGCCTTCCTCGACCACAATGGCTATGCGCTCGGCACTCTGTCGACGCTCACCATTTCGCTTCCCATCGTCAACAACGTCGGTGACATCAGCCACGAACTGGCCTACGCCCGAGCGCATTCCGGTATCTCGGGTCTGCGCCTGGTGCTCGGTACCGAACCGTTCACGCCGGACCGTTGACCGGACCTGTCGACGGTGGGCATCTCCGCAGATCGGCCTACCGGCTTATCCTGCCGCGGAATTCGCTCTAGAATTGCTGGATATTCGACGCAGCTACCTGATCGAAGGTGATGTGCACCCATTGTGTCGAGGGTGCCGCGATCGTGCGCTGGTCGTACCGCGGCCGTGCGCAGAACTGCGATACGAGGGCGGCTCGCCATGACAGATGTCGACTATTGCGTGATCGGCGCAGGCTTCGCAGGATTGACGGCCGCACTGCGGCTGAAACAGGCAGGTCGATCGGTAGCGGTGCTGGAAGCCCGCGACCGGCTGGGCGGACGCACGTTCACCGAAGTGCGTGCCGACGGGTCGTGGATCGATCGCGGTGGCGCGTGGGTGGGACCGGGGCAGGACCGGATCCGCGCACTGATGGACGAGTTCGGGGTGGCGAGTTACCAGCAGTACACCGACGGTGAGGCCATCATCGCGGTCGACGGCAAGCAGCACCGCTACTCGGGCACGATTCCGTGGACGATGAGCCCCTGGGCGGCGTTGAACCTCGGCGCGGGGTTGTTCGAGCTGGGACATATGTGCGAGTCAATTTCCCTCGACGCGCCGTGGACATCGAAGCAGGCCGACAGATGGGACCAGCTCAGCCTGGCGCAGTGGCTGGATGACAACGTGCTGTCCAGGTCCGCCCATGATCTGCTCGAGACCGCCGTCGCCGGCTGTTACACCTCGGCCGCCTCGGAGGTGTCGCTACTGTTCGTGCTGTACCAGATGGCATCGGGGGGCGGGCCGAACTTCGTCCTCGGTGTCAAGGACGGTGCGCAGGATGCTCGGCCGGTCGGCGGTATGGGTGCCATCTACCGGCCGATGGCGGCCGAGATCGGCGACTCGATCCACCTGTCGCAGCCGGTCCGTCGGATAGAGCAGGACTCCGCCGGTGTCACGGTGCGCGCGGAGGAGTTGACGGTGCGCGCACGTCGGGCGATCGTGGCGGTTCCCCTGGCCATCGCGAGTCAGATTCTGTACGAGCCCATGCTGCCGGTCGATCGGTCGTTTCTCCATCAACGGATGCCGAGCGGCTCGATCATCAAGATCGCCGCCGTGTACGACGAGCCGTTCTGGCGGCGCGACGGATTGTCCGGGCAGTCGGCCGCACCGGGTTCACCCGCGACCATCACCATCGATGCCTGCACGGATACCGGGCGACCCGGGATCCTCTGTGTCATCGTAGAGGGACCCATCGCGCGCCAGATCGGCCAACTCGACGAGGCCGAGCGAAGGAAGACGGTGCTCAGCGCACTGGTCGAGCGGTTCGGCGACAAGGTCTGCTCCCCCGTCGACTACATCGAGCACAACTGGACTGTCGAGCGCTACTCGGGCGGCGGAATGCTCAGCCACGCACCCACCGGTGTCCTCACCCAGTTCGGCCACGCCCTGCGTGAACCATGCGGCCGCATCCACTGGGCCGGAACCGAAAGCTCCGCCGTCATGTGCGGTTGGGTCGACGGAGCCGTTCGCTCGGGAGAACGAGTGGCACGTGAAGTGCTCGAGCACGAGACCGCGACCGTGGTCTGAGAATGAGAAACGATCCCACCACTCTCACGTCCCCACAAAGAAACTGAACTCACCGCCTGGTGGCACCGCCTGGCCGAGGCTGTGCCCTCATGACTTGTGCAGCAGCGCCAAGGCATCGGCGACACCGAGCTCAGACCTGATCGAAGCGGCCCTAGAATTTCTGCTTCTGACACAACAGGATTCGGCTCACTTCGATCATCTTCGTTTACATGCTTCTACCAGCATGAATAGCCCATGCCTATCTTCGATTGAATCATGCTGCGCCGCAACGGATTCAGGCGAATTCGGTGGTGGAAATTACCCGAGCCGCCGGTCTCCAGGACGAGTGGGACACCATGGTGGTCGTAACGCCGGGCATGAAAGCCGACAAATTGAACGAGCTCGCGAATACCCCCGGAATGTGCTGGGAGAACTTGCCCGGTCCGTACAACGACGACAAGCCGACAACGGCCTACTACCTGTTCCTTCGCGGTGGGAATCCCTTGCGGGCCGCGACCTGGTGATTCCCCACCGATGACGAACTGGACTTCCGTTGGACGAGTACGAAAGTCGTATACCCGGACACCGTGCTCACCCCGCTTCACTCACCCGGAGCCGATCCCAAACTCCGTGTGGCTCCGGCGAATTGAGCCGAATCCGCGGATAGCGTCCGCGGCGCATCGGAAGTGCCAGATCAGGCGCAGCTTGAAGGAGCGGCCGAGGACGAGTTCGTGGGCGCGTGTGGTTAGTTGTCCTTGCTGAGATCGTTTGGCCAGGGCCATGTTTCGGGTCCGCGGTAGCCGCCCGCAGCGCCGAAGGCCGTCGCGAATGCCGCACGGTCGGAGTCAATGGCGAGCAGCGCGTGCAGCAGACAGCTTCTCCAGGGCGCGCTGGGCCTGTTTGCGCACAGCGGGAGCTCGGTCATGGAACAAATGGTTCGAAGGAGATGCGCTCCGACTCGGTCGGCGGCGATTCGACGTGAGACCGCTCAGAATCAGTGCGCCGCTCCGTCTGCATTCACATGAAGCTCACCGTTCAGACATTCCTGACCCTCGACGGCGTCATGCAGGCACCCGGCGGACCTGAGGAAGATCCCAGCGACGCCTTCACCCACGGCGGCTGGCAGGCCCCATTCCCAGACCAAGCCGTAGGCGAGTTCGTCACCGAACTCAACAGCCACGCCAGCGCGTTCCTGTTCGGTCGCAGAACATTCGACATCTTCCGCAGCTACTGGCCCGATCAGACCGACCCCGCCAACCCCATAGCCACGGCGATCAACTCACTGCCCAAGTACGTCGTGTCCAACTCACTCCGCGAATCCGATGCCACATGGCGCGGCGAGCACCCCGACACCGCTCACCTCGTGACCGGCGACCTCGTCGCTGCGGTGCAGGCGCTCAAGGACGAACCCGGCGACGAGCTGCAGATCTGGGGAAGCGGCAAACTGCTCCAGACGCTGTTGCAGTACGAAATCGTCGACCGCTTCCGCCTGATGACGTTTCCGCTGGTACTCGGCTCCGGTCGCCGCCTGTTCAACAACGGCATCCTCCCGGCGACGATGCGCCCCGTCGACCTCACTGTGACCGATCTCGGCATCGTCCTCGGCACCTACGAACCAGCCGGCCCGGTTCGCCACGGCCAGATGTAACCGGCTGACGGGATGGCCGTGCCAGGCCGTCACATCACGGCTGGCCATCACCCGTGCCGAGGGTGAGTTCGTGGCTGCGTGTGGTTAGTAGTCCTTGCTGAGATCGTTTGGCCAGGGCCATGTTTCGGGTCCGCGGTAGCCGCCCGCAGCGCCGAAGGCCGTCGCGAATGCCGCACGGTCGGAGTCAATGGCGAGCAGCGTGTGCAGCAGGATGCGTGCCTTGATCGGGTCGAGGTGCCCGGCGCAGATGAGTCCTCGCGACAGGAGGTCACGTTCGGAACCTGGGAATCCGTAGGTGGATTCGAGCACTGAACCGGCTCCGGTGCGCGACGCGAGCACAACCGGGATCCGGCCCGCGACGGCTTCGAGGGTTCCGACGAGATGTGCGGGTACATGTCCGGCGCCGAGGCCTGCAATAACGAGTCCGTCGACGTGGGCGCTGAGGGCGCGCAGGGTGGCGCCGTCATCGCCGAGCGCGATGGTGATGATCGCGACGCGGGTGTCATCGCCGGGTTTGGCGGGAACGTTCGTTCGGTGGGTCAGGTGGTTGAGCAGACGGGGTTGTCCTTCGACCAGGTAGCCGAGCGGTCCACCGTTGGGTGATCGGAAGGCTGCGGTGCTGGTGGTGTGGGTTTTCCGGACTCGGCGTGCGGCATGGATCTCGTCATTCAGCACGACCAGGCAACCTTGATGCCGGGCCTGGGGATGTGCGGCGGTCTGGATGGCTGCCAGCAGGTTTGCGGGTCCGTCGGCTCCAGCCAGGGTGGGGTTGCGCATCGCTCCGGTGACGACGATCGGTTGGGCCGCAGTGTGGAGCAGGTCGAGCAGGTAGGCGGTTTCTTCGATGGTGTCGGTGCCTTGGGTGACCACGGCGCCGTCGGCATCGGCGAGCCGGTCACCGATGGCGTCGGCGAGCGCGGTGATATCGGAAATCTTCAAAGACGCCCCTGGTATCTGCCGGAAGTCCTCGACCTCGACGGCAACACCAGTATCGGCAAGCCCAGGGATAGCGGCTATGAGCTGTTCCGCAGTAAAAGTCGGAGCGACACCACCGCCAGGAGTGGTCGACATCGCTATGGTGCCGCCAAGGGCGAAAACGACAACGCGGCGGCGGGTTTCGTCAGTGGACACCCCGGCAGCCTAGCGATCCTCCCCATCGAGATCCGCGAGAAAGGGGACGCGCCGATTCCGTGCAATCCCGAGCGGAGACGATCCGAGCGACGTCGATGTCATCCGCCGCGACGCCTGCGCGCCGCAGGATCACACCACGCAAGTCGGCATCTGACTACTGCCACACTCAGTTGTGGATGACGACATCCACCACGGCGTGCGCGATCTCGCGCAGGTCGCTGTCGAGGACCGCCGACCGATAGCCCTCCCAGTCGGCGAGTTTCGGTGCGTCGCGCTCGGCGCCGCGGGCGATCATGCGTTCCCTGATCTGCGCGGCCGAGCTGTCGATCCATACCGTGTGAACCGCAAGCGATTCCGATGCCGACGCCGTCATCCGCAGATGCTGTGCCAGGGACACGTCGGCCTCAGCCGAACGTCGGATCACTGAAAGAAACGGTGCATCTAGTACCACCGGATGCCGGACGCCGATTCCGAGCCCGGTACGGACCAGGCCGTCATAGATACCGGGCGACACCACCGACCGGTAGACATCGCTGTCGCGGTCGAACGGATCACCACCCAGAGCCCGCATCACGTCCTGCTCGAGACGCGGCGCGAAGCTGTCCTTGTCCAACACACTCGCATGCGACCGCGCAGCGAGATACGCTGCGGCCGTGGACTTCCCGGAGCCAGGAAACCCACACACCACCACGACGCCACGTCCAGCCGAAGTCGCCACAGCGCGATTCAACGCGACTATTACAGACTCGGGAAGTATCCCCACCCGAGCGACCATACTCAGCGATCACGCCGCAGGGAGGCCGCGCATTTCGCCGACCCGTCGACAGCGGTGCTCGACGTCGTTGAATTCGGGCGCAGGTACCTGACGGCAAGACGGGTGAGAACCTCGTTGCCGGCCAATGGCGAATAGCGCCGATCTCGTCTGCAGATCGGTACGGCCATGCCGCTGAGCGAGTGGTCGCACACGAGAAGCGTCGGGCACGACACATCCCGGATTAGCCGATTGCATGCTGTCGCCGGAGCAGCGCGATAACTCGCTCGGTGAAATCCCGCTAATTGGCGGGGGCACACGGCAGAATGCGAGCATGCGGACATTTGCCCGATTGTTGCAGATTTTCGTCGCCGGGGCGCTCGTCGTGGTAGCCGGTCATGGCGTCACGGCCGCTCCCGCCGCGAGCGAGGCCCATATTCAGCTGCCCTGGTTGACTTCTGAGCCGGGCGCAGTGCAGGCGTCGGGAGCAGCGTTGGCAGACGGGATCACCGGCACACTGCTGTGGTCGCGGGAGCCGAATACCCCGGTTCCGATAGCCAGCATCGCGAAGGTGATGACGGCGCTGGTCGCGATCAACGCCGGCGACCTCGACCGGACCATCACCGTGCCGCAAGAGAGCATCGCCTACTGCGTCAGGTATGACGGAAGCACCGCAGGCCTGGTCTCCGGCGAGGTGTTCACCACGCGGCAACTCCTCTACGCGATGTTGCTGCCGTCGGGCTGCGACGCCGCCTATACCCTTGCCGAGGCCTACGGGCCGGGCCAAGACGGCTTCATCGCCAAAATGAACGACACCGCGCGTCAAATGGGCCTGGCGGGAACATATTTCAGCGACCCCAGCGGACTGCCCACCCCCACCGACGACTCCACCTACTCCACACCGGCGGACCTGATAGCCCTCGGACTGCGCGCGATGAGCCTGCCGGTCTTCCGCGATATCGCCGGGTCGCAGAGCTATCACCTGCCCGCCGGCCCGGGCAACCGCGATCATCTCTGGCAGACCACGAACAAACTGCTGCACGACTATCCCGGCACTATCGGCATCAAAACCGGGTCCACCGACGCCGCGGGAGCCTGCCTGCTGTTCGAGACGGTCAGGGCAGGAATACCGCTGATCGGTGTGGTCCTGCACAGCTCACCCGGCAGCGGCGCCGCCGCAAGGGACGACGCTGAGCGCATGCTGAACTGGGCCTACGACCCGATCCTGAGCCGGCTGCCGATCGGTTAGCGCCGAATGCGGGCCGGCAGGCCGCGGATCCTTGTGCGCGCCAGGACGATCCGCGGAAGGCCAGTCCACGTCATCCTTAACGAAGCAAAGGATGGTGCATGGGCGCTGCCGAGTGCTTCTCTACCCCTCCACGCCCGCTTCGGCCCGCAAACAGCCGGTCCGAGGTGCTCACTTCCCACTCGGCCTGAACCCCAAGGCGGCACAATGGCTTTACGGCCAACGCAGCCGGGCGGTCGATGAAAGGTTCGCACCATGGGGCGCCAACCCTCGCGTGAAGTGCTGGAGCTGATCGCGAACGGCTGGAGGTGTCGGTCCTGCAGCGGAAACCTCTGGTGGTTGGAGGAGTTCCGCGCCGACGGTACGAGACTGCGCTGGTGGGAAGGCCCCTCGGGGGCCGGCGCGTTCTATCAGAGATGCCGCAACTGCGGCCACACCTGGCCGCGCTATGCCGACCAGGACCTCGAACCCGCCTTCGAGGTCATCGAGACCGCCCGCACCGAGGAACCCATCGGCGACGAGGTCCGCCGCATAGACAACTCCGCGAGCTCCACCACCCTCACCCGCCGCCTGACCATCTCCAAGCGCTGGCTCCAGAAATACGAAATCCACATCGAGCGCGCAGCCACCGCCAGCGACGGAATCGAGGTAACCCTGGGCCCGCTCGGCAAACTGAAGTCCACGACGGAAAGCGCCGTCAAACAACACTATTCGCTCACCACCGAGGCCGAACAAACCCACACCGAAGAGATCGTCTGCACCATCCCCGCCCGTACCACGATGGAAGTCCGCCTCCACTGGAAACGCCTGTGGCAGGAAGGCGTCATCCGCATCCCCGGCCGCCCTGGCCCGACCGTGACCGTCCCCTTCCGCGTCCTCATCGGCCTCACCTTCGACCAGGAGAACCGCGACCTCTAGCGTCCCCGAGATACACCGAATCCCGCGATGACCCAGGCGATTTCGGGCCGTGAACCAATATCCAGCTCCTCATTTGCCCTCGGAGTCGCCGAACGATTCGGACTTGTGCGGCGACTCGACTATCGGCGTGCCTCGACAATCGGGTCCGGAAAAAGATCTGGAAATTCATGCGCCGTGGATGTCGAGAACGCTCGGGCGGCTCCGTCCCAGGAGTACGAGCAGCCGAACGAGCCTCGACGACACCGACGAAGGAGCGATTACCGTCCCCCGAACCGATCAACCCGGCCAGAATGGGCCGTAACGAATCTCGAGGAGAATCTCAATGACGATCCACCGGATGGATCACGCCGGCATTGTGGTCGAGGATCTCGCGGCTGCGATCGCGTTCTTCGTCGAACTGGGTCTGGAACTGGAGGGCGAAGCAACAGTCGGGGGCCAATGGGCCGACGACCTCCTCGGACTGGACGGCGTCCGAGCAGACATCGCCGTCGTACGGACTCCGGACGGCCATGGCCGGGTCGAGCTCTCGACGTTCCACTCGCCAGCGACCACCAGCACTGCGCCGAAGGCGCCGGTGAACACCCCTGGCATCCCTCGCCTGACGTTCGTCGTCGACGACGTCGAGGACGTCCTCGACCGCCTGCGCGCCCACGGCGCCGAACTCGTGGGCACGGTAGCCCAATACGAAGACATCTGCCGGTACTGCTACGTCCGCGGCCCCGACGGCATCATCATCGGGCTGGTCGAGGAACTCCGCTGAACGACACTCCTCGCCGCAAGGCTCCCGATCAAGCGCCGACAGTGGACAGCCGAGTCGATAGCGTCCCGCCGAACACCTCGACCGAGCCTGGCCGGACACCGGGCGTGACACAAGTTTCTAAAGGAGCCGAGTTCAGGGTGTTTGCGGGAGCGTGGACGCAATTTCGGCTGTACCGATGAATTTCGGGTGGATCCGTAGTCGATACGGCTGGATACACCGATAGCGGTGGGCCTGTGCTGGACCGTTCCAGTACGGGAGGGAACACATGGAGGCAATGATGAGCGTCGACGACTCCCAACAGGAGCACACGATCCGGACAGGTGGGCAGGGGGCGCGGGTGAGCGGTCCCAGGGTGTTGGTGGCGGGGGCCAGCATCGCGGGGCCCGCGCTGGCCCATTGGCTGCACCGGCGGGGGGCCGAGGTGACCGTGGTGGAGCGGGCTCCCGCGTTGCGTCCGGGTGGGCAGGCGGTGGATGCGCGTGGGGTGGCCAAGGAGGTCATCCGGCGGATGGGGCTGGATGCGGCGGTGCGCGCGGCCTGCACCGAGACCGCCGGCGCGCACACCGTGGACGCGGACGGGAACGTGCTCGAGACCTACCGCGCGGACGACAACGGCGGCGACGGGTACATCTCGGAAATCGAGATCCTGCGCGGGGACCTGTCCCGGGTGCTCCACGACGACACCCGCGACGATGTCGAGTACATCTTCGGCGACCGGATCGCCGAGCTCACCCAGGATTCGGACGGAGTCGATGTGACCTTCGCGGGCGGCGACCGGCGGCGCTTCGACCTGGTGGTCGGGGCGGACGGGCTGCATTCGGCGCTGCGCGCAATGGTTTTCGGGCCGCACGAGCGGTTCGTGCGCCACCTCGGGCATGTGCTGGCCTTCTACAGCGTGCCCAACGAGTTCGGGCTGGACCGCTGGCTGCTCGACTACCAGGAGTCCGGGCGCTCCGCCGGCCTGCGGCCCATCCAGGACGCCACCCGGGCGATGGCCATGTTCTCCTTCACCTCCGCCGACCTCGACGTCGACTACCGTGACGTCGCGGCCCAGAAGCGCCTGCTGCGCGAGCGGATGGCCGGCCTGGGCTGGTTGACCCAGCGCATCCTCGCGCACCTGGACGACACCCCCGACTTCTACCTCGACCAGGTCGCCCAGGTGGTGATGGACCGCTGGTCGAGCGGACGGGTGGTTCTGCTCGGGGACGCGGCGTTCAGCTCGTCGCCGATGTCTGGGCAGGGCACCGGGCTGGCGCTGGTCGGCGCCTACCTGCTGGCCGGAGAACTAGCCGCCGCCGGCTGGGACCCGGAGGCCGGGTTCGCCGGCTACGAGGGTCGGATGCGCTCGTTCGTCGAGGCCAACCAGGAGATCGGCCGGTTGCACGCGCACATCCGCGACGTCCCCGGGCCGGACGCCGAGCCGAGCCCCGATTTCGCCGGCGAATGGTTCACCGAGCTGGTCGGGCGCGCGATCGACGGCGTAGAACTGCCCGACTACGCGGGGGTGCCGGACTCCGGAGCCCCGGCCGGACCGCCGATCACCTCGTCGGCCAAGCCGTAGGTGTCACATAACGCGTCGAGCGACAGGTAGTCGAGGTGGCGAAGCTACGGGGTCGGCTGGTTGAGGTGTCGGTAGATGGTGGATCACGCCGAACTCTCAGAAGACGAAGCCGCGCAGTGCCAGGAAGCGCACACCGCCCACTATCGCCATGATGGCGATCACGGTGCCCGACTGTGCGATCTCGCCGAGGCCGGGTGCCCAGAATTCGAGACCGGCCAGTGCCGCCGTGCTGATCAGCAAGCCGATCAGCGCCAGCCCGCCGCCTTGCCACTGTGCGGTGAACCAGCCGACCCGTCCGGCCGCGTGAAAGGTCAGCTGGCGGTGCAGTTCGTTCGCGATCACCGTGCTGACGATCGAGCCGGCGACATTGGCGACGAGCGGGCCGATCCTGTTCATGGCCACGAACAGCAGGACATAGGCAATATTGCTGAAGGCGCCGACCAGGACGAAGCGGATCAGCTGGGCGAAGGCGTGATCACCGCGCAGATACGGTCTCACGTGGGCGAGTCGGTCGAGCCATTCCATGCGCAGCACCGGGTAGCGGCCAGCACCGATAGTCAGATCGAGGCCATCGAGGATCGTCTTGTCCCCGTAGGCCTTCCGCAGCCCGGAAGCGGCAATTGCTGTGCTGTTCACTCGAACACCCTCGCCAGCCCGGCTGACACCGACCTGACGTCGACCTGACACGGTGTGAATCCCGGCAGTCCGGAGACTGGTCTTTCCTGGGTTTCGAGCGGTGTATCTGGACTTCATGGCCATGACCAATTGCGGTGCCGGACATCCAGTAATGCTGAGTTGAATCATGTTGCAGCGACGAAAACCTATGCCCTGGTCAGGGTCTCGCGACACGCGAGTTCGGCTGTCACTCAGTAGGTCTTGCGAAACCCAGCTGCACATCAGTCGGGCCCGCCTCGCTGCGGGGATCATCCTTCCCTGGTTGCGCCACACCACCTGAAGTGGATCGATCGGGAATTCGGCGTCGAATCGTTCACTGCCTCGGCTCCTCGATCTTGTGGTGCGTGCAGCCGAACCAGCGCCCTGGGCAGGGAACGCGTAGTCTGCCCAGGGCGCGGTTCGGCGTCATTCCGGTGCGCGGGCATCAGCTGCCCGGACGCCCCGTCAGACGTAGGTGTAGGACAACCCGTTGCTGGTTCCACCCGCCGTGGTGGCGGTGACCTGCACCGTTCCGGCCGCACCCGCCGGAGCGACCGCCGTGATCTGCGTGGCAGAGTCCACGGTGAACGAGGTCGCCGGTGTAGCACCGAAGTCGACCGCGGTGGCTGCGGTCAGATCTGTTCCGGTGATGATCACCGGTGTTCCACCGGCCACCGGTCCCACGTTCGGAACCAGCAAGGTCAGCGTCGGCACCGCGATGTAGGTGAAAGAGACACCATTACTGGTTCCACCCGCAGTAGTCACGGTGACCTGCACCGTCCCGGTTCCAGCAGGCGCAACCGCCGTGATCTGGGTAGCGGAGTTCACCGTGAACGAAGTCGCCGGTGTGGCACCGAAACTCACGGCCGTGGCTGCGGTCAGATCTGTTCCGGTGAGCACCACCGTTGTTCCGCCGGTCACTGGTCCCACGTTCGGAACCACCAAGGTCAGAGTCGGCACCGCGACATAGGTGAAAGAGACACCATTACTGGTTCCACCCGCGGTAGTGACAGTGATCTGCACCGTCCCGGTTCCAGCGGGCGCGACGGCAGTGATCTGCGTGGCAGAGTCCACCGTGAACGAGATCGCCGGTGTGGCACCGAAACTCACCGCCGTAGCTGCGGTCAGGTTCGTTCCGGTCAGGACCACCGTTGTGCCACCGGCGACCGGTCCCACGTTCGGAACCGCCAAGGTCAGCGTGGGCACCGCGACATAGGTGAAAGCGACACCATTACTGGTTCCACCCGCCGTAGTCACGGTAACCTGCACCGTCCCAGCCGCACCTGCCGGAGCGACCGCCGTGATCTGCGTAGCGGAGTCGACGGTGAACGAGATCGCCGGTGTGGCACCGAAACTCACCGCCGTAGCTGCGGTCAGATTCGTTCCGGTCAAAACAACCGTCGTACCACCGGCCACCGGTCCCACGTTCGGAACCGCCAAGGTCAGCGTCGGCACCGCGACATAGGTGAAAGCGACACCATTACTGGTTCCACCCGCCGTGGTGACGGTGACCTGCACCGTTCCGGTTCCAGCAGGCGCGACCGCAGTGATCTGCGTGGCGGAGTCCACGGTGAACGAGATCGCCGGTGTAGCACCGAAACTCACCGCCGTAGCTGCGGTCAGATTCGTTCCGGTCAAAACAACCGTCGTACCACCAGCCACCGGTCCCACGTTCGGAACCGCCAAGGTCAGCGTCGGCACCGCGACATAGGTGAAAGCGACACCATTACTGGTTCCACCCGCCGTGGTAACGGTGACCTGCACCGTTCCGGCTCCAGCAGGAGCAACGGCCGTGATTTGCGTAGCGGAGTTCACCGTGAACGAGGTCGCCGGTATAGCACCGAAAGTCACCGCCGTGGCTGCGGTCAGATCTGTTCCGGTGAGCACCACCGTTGTTCCACCGGTCACTGGTCCCACGTTCGGAACCGCCAAGGTCAGAGTCGGCACCGCGACATAGGTGTAGGCGAGACCGTTGCTGGTTCCACCCGCAGTCGTGACAGTGATCTGCACTGTCCCGGCTGCACCCGCCGGAGCGACGGCCGTGATCTGGGTAGCGGAGTTCACGGTGAACGAGGTCGCTGGTGTGGCACCGAAACTCACTGCCGTGGCTGCGGTCAGATTCGTTCCGGTCAGAACAACCGTTGTGCCACCAGCCACCGGCCCGACATTCGGAACCGCCAAGGTCAGCGTCGGCACCGCGACGAAGGTGAAAGAGACACCGTTGCTGGTTCCACCCGCAGTCGTGACAGTGATCTGCACCGTCCCGGCCGCACCCGCCGGAGCGACGGCCGTGATCTGGGTAGCGGAGTTCACGGTGAACGAGGTCGCCGGTGTGGCACCGAAACTCACCGCCGTAGCGCCGGACAGATTCGTTCCCGTCAGAACAACCGTTGTGCCACCAGCCACCGATCCCACGTTCGGAACCGCCAAGGTCAGCGTCGGCACCGCGACATAGGTGAAAGAGACACCGTTACTGGTTCCACCCGCAGTCGTGACAGTGACCTGCACCGTTCCGGTTCCAGCAGGCGCAACCGCCGTGATCTGGGTAGCGGAGTTCACCGTGAACGAAGTCGCCGGTGTAGCACCGAAACTCACCGCCGTAGCGCCGGACAGATTCGTTCCGGTCAGAACAACCGTTGTGCCACCAGCCACCGGCCCCACGTTCGGAACCGCCAAGGTCAGCGTCGGCACCGCGACATAGGTGTAGGACACCCCGTTGCTGGTTCCACCCGCAGTGGTCACGGTGACCTGCACCGTTCCGGTTCCAGCAGGCGCAACCGCCGTGATCTGGGTAGCAGAGTTCACCGTAAACGAGATCGCCGGTGTAGCACCGAAACTCACCGCCGTGGCCCCGGACAGATTCGTTCCCGTCAGAACAACCGTTGTGCCACCAGCCACCGGCCCCACATTCGGAACCACCAAGGTCAGCGTCGGCACCGCGACATAGGTGTAGGCGACACCATTACTGGTACCACCCGCAGTAGTCACGGTAACCTGCACCGTCCCGGTTCCAGCAGGCGCAACCGCCGTGATCTGCGTAGCGGAGTTCACCGTAAACGAGATCGCCGGTGTAGCACCGAAACTTACCGCCGTGGCTGTAGTCAGGTTCGTCCCGGTGAGGACGACCGTGGTCCCACCCACCACTGGTCCTGTATTTGGAGTGATGCTGGTCAGAGTCGGCACAGCGGCATAGGTGTAGGAAACCCCATTGCTGGTACCACCCGATCCGGTGACGGTGACCTGCACCGTTCCGGTTCCGGCGGGCGCAACCGCCGTGATCTGCGTGCTCGAATTCACGGTGAAGGTGGTGGCAGTGGTGCCGAACCGCACAGTGAGGGGGCCGGTGAACCCGGTGCCGGTGATCGTGACACTGTTACCGCCCGAGGCCGGCCCCGCGGTCGGAGAGATGGAGGTGATTGTGGGTACGACGACATAGATGTAGGTCACCCCGTTGCTTGTTCCGCCCGGGGAGCTGACGGTGATCACCGCAAAGCCGCTTCCGGCGGGAGCGACCGCCGTGATCTGCGTGTCCGAGACGACCGTGAAAGATGTTGCCGCCGTACCGCCGAAGCTGACCGCGGTGACACCTGTCAGATTGGTGCCGGTGAGGGTGACCGTGTTCCCGCCAGTGGTTGGCCCCTGAGTGGGACTCACGCTGGTCAGGGAGGGAACCGGGAGATAGGTGTAGGGCACACCGTTGCTGGTACCGGCCGAGCTGGTGACGGTGACCTGTACCGTGCCCGTCCCCGCGGGGGCGATCGCGGTGATCTGCGTGCTCGAATTCACGGTGAAGGTGGTGGCAGTGGTGCCGAACCGCACAGTGAGGGGGCCGGTGAACCCGGTACCGGTGATCGTGACGCTGTTACCGCCCGAGGCGGGGCCCGAGGTCGGAGAGAGGGACGTGATGGTCGTCATGGCTATTTCCTTCGAGAGTCGATCGAAGCCCCGGTCCGACCCTGGGGCAGTGGGCCGGGGCAGATTGTGGTGCTGCTGGGAGCCGGCCCCAGGCAGTGCACGAGTACCTGACCGCTGCCGAAGCGATATCGCCGATGACGCTGCCAGCGGTCAGTAATGTGGCTCACCGTTGTCGGTGACGCAGTTGCATTTCGAGTAGGCGGCTTCGCCAGGTTCGCGCTGCCACTTCCTCAATTATTTTGAATTGGCTACATTCCCCCTCGCAGAAAATTTGAGTGGATATAAACCATCCACAAACCTACGCCGACGAAAATCGGAATGCAATGATTTACTTTGAATACCGGACGCAAGTCGGACCAGGTCAGGGGCGGTTTCAGAGTACTTTTCACGAATCCCGACGGCGTTTTATCGTGAATTCCAACGGCGTTTTATCACGAATTTCGACGGCGTTTGTCACGAATTCCAACGGCGCTTCGGGTCGAGTTATTCAAAAATTTAGACGACGTCAGCGACGTGACCATCTCTGAACTCGGAACGTTTGTTTCTCACATACGGTCCCGGCCATACGATGAATCCGAAGCGGGGCCCCATCGTGCCATTTGCTCCGCCTATGCAGCGGCAGGCGCGAAGGAAGTCGGGATCGGACGGGTCAGCGCGGTTCGTCGGTGGGTTCGGCCGCCTTGGCACGAGCCAAGCGATAGCTGTGGGTGCCGGTCTCGATGATGTTGCCGCCGAAGGTAAGTCGGTCGATGATGGCGGCGCGGAGCCCAGCGTCGGCGAATGTTGTGGACCAGCTGGCGAAGCCGCGGTTGGAGACGATCGCGACCGACTTCCTCTCCTCACGTTCGGTCAATACCTGGAACAGCAATTCGGCGCCGCGTCTGTCCAGTTCCGTGTAGCCGAGTTCGTCGATGCAGAGCAGATCGACGCCGCTGTAGCGGGCGAGGGTGTTGGTGAGCCGTTTCTTATCCGCGGCTTCGATCAGCTTGTTGACCAGCCTGGCGGCCAGGGTGTACCTGACCCGATATCCGGCCTTCGCCGCCTCGGTGCCCAAGGCGATGAGCAGATGGGATTTCCCGGTGCCGGAGTCACCGATCAAGCACAACGGCAGCCCTTCCCTGACCCAGTCGCAGGTAGCGAGAGTGCGGATCATGGCAGGGTCGACACTGGGGTTGGCACCGAAATCGAAGTCACGCAACGTTTTAGCGCGAGGGAACCCCGCGGCCTTGACGAGCCGTTCGGAGCGGCGGCGGGCTGTCATCTGTTCGGCCTGTAGGTGTGGTCTGCGTTCGCGGACATAAGCACTGACTCGCTGATACGACACGTCCCTCATGCCGTGCTCCTCGAGCAAACGCTGATAGATCCGGGTCGCCGTGTGTCGTTGCCTACGAGGCACATCCAGATCGGCGCGCAGAACTTCGTCGATGAACGGCTTGTAGGGATCCAGCTTCTGTGGTCGCGGCGGATACTCCTTGCGCGGCTCGGGCCACACCGACTCCGTCGCGTTGGCCACCGTGCGCCACCCGACCTTGTGCTTGCGCTCGATGGCCCGCATGGATAAGCCGGCGCGAAGATCCTGGCGGATCGCCGCGTACAGCTCAACTTTCGACATATCAGACAACAGCAGGCTCCCCTCGCCCCGCAACATACAATTCCACTATAACCGCAGGTGTTGCCTGGAATCCGTGACTCCGCAACGGCCCCGTCAAGATTCGTGAGCAAACGCTGTCACGGTTGATGAACAGGAAACGGACCCGAGGTGCGACCTCGATACCGTCCCGAGTATTGGCAGATCGTGTTCGGTCAGGCGGGTCAATGCGGCGCTGCTGCACAGCGACTGTCGAGTCACCACACGCTGGCCATGCGCAACAGTGGGAAGGCTTCGCGGGCACGCCGGGCGTGGATGCTCGGCTGGGCCCATGCGCCGCCGGGTCGGCAGCCTCGATGCATCAGCTCGACGGATCGGCCTCGAGGTATGAAGTCGAACCCGCTTCCAGTAGTGGGTCTTCCCGTTCTGACGACTACGGCCGTCATGATGGCCTGTAGGGCGCGGACTCCGATATCTTCCCGCAACCGGGGCGTCACACATGAACGCTGCTGGCGCTCAACGAGGGGAAGCTTCGATTAGATTCGCCGACATGGGTTTTCGCCGGCCCATCACGATGCCCGATTCTGGGACCCGGTTGTCGAGGTCGAGCCGGCATTCGGCGGTCATCTTCCGCGCCGTCGTATCCGCTCACACCGCCATCCTGATGTCGGCCGAGTACGGCGTGGACCGCTCGGGAATCGCCCTGAGGCAGGCGGATTCGTGCGTATCTGCCCAGGCGAATGGTCACCCCGTCGACGCGGTCAATAGCGCCGGCTCACAGCCCAGCTCGCGCGCCGTATTCGGCGCGCGCGGTCAAATCCTTGCCAATTTCTCCAGGTGGTCGGCTGCGGCGACCGCGCCACCCGCTGCGGCAAAGGACTTCTGCACCGCGCGCGCCCCCGCCCGGTAGGACGGGTCCTCGATGACGGCCAAGATCGCTTCCCGCAACTCCGCCGGGCGGACGCGGCCGAATTTCACTCGGATGCCGGCACCTGCGCCGACGACCTGACCCGCGACGACCGGATTGTCATCGCGGATCGGAGCCACCACCAGCGGAACCCCGTGTGCGAGGGCCTCACACGTCGTGGTGTGGCCGGCATGACAGACCACAGCGTCCAGGCGTGGCAACAGCTTCAAATAGGGCACGAACTCCCGCACCAGCACGTGCCGAGCGGGCAGGTCGATCCACGAAGGCGGGGCGACGACAACCACTTGGAGCCGGTCGCCGAGTCCCTCGACAGCCGCGACCGCTTTTGTCAGGAACGACTGGCCGATATCGCCGCTGACGGTTCCCAAGGTGATCAGGACGTGCTGACGCTCTGGATCGAGCCAGTCGAGGGGGAACTCCCCGTCTCGCGCGGCGATCGCCGGTCCGACAAACCGGTAGTGGAGCGGGAACCGGTCCAGCTGCCCCACCAGTGCCTCGGTCGTGAATGCGAGCACCAGATCGTCGGAGAAGCGCAAGTCGAACAGTTGATCCTCGGACAGCCCCCAACAGCGCGCGAAGACGTCAAGGTGCTGTCCGACCCAGGCTTGCAATTTGGGTCCGAGCGGCTCGACCAACTCCGCCGACATGATTGCCAAAGTGGCCCACGGCAATTCGCGCCGACGCGCGACCAGCGCCCCGGCCACGGTGTGCTGATCGACGGCGAGCACGTCGGGCTGGAAGTCGCTGACGGCGGCTTCGACGCCGGGCACCATCGAGTTGGCCAGCGGGATCAGGAAGTCTTCCCAGAGGAAGCGAAACGCCTCCGGCCCCCGCCTCCCCTGCCTGCGCGCCTCGATCGAACGGCCCCACTCGTACGACCCAACCGGCTCGGCGGAAGCGTCAGCGGGATAACCCACTTCGATCAGCTGACTGCTGGTCGGCAGCATCGGTCCGATCCGTTCGCAGTGCCCGACCCAGGCGACATCATGACCGCGCGCGGCCAGCTCCTGCCCGACCGCTGCGGTCGGGTGGACATGAGCGGCCAGCGGCGGGACGACGAACAGGAATCGGCTCATGGGACACCACTTCCGGATGCGGTCACCGGACCTCGCTCTTTGCGGGCCAGCACTCGGTACGCGTTGCCGCCGCCGGTATGACGGATGACCTGATGGCATACCGAGTCGGTGACCCAGGCAACGAGGCCCACCGGAAATGCGGCGGCGAGCAGGGCCATTTGAGCGGCTCGGAACATCCGTGAATTGCGCAGCCGGGTCTGCGGCAGCCATGGCAGCTTCGGGTCGTAGGTCATGGCGTTCACGGCGAGAACCAGCCCCCACGTCAGATCGCAACCCTTCTGGTTCGCCTCGCCGCGCTGGACCGCCACCGTCGTGAAGCCGCGGTCCGTCAGTGCGCGGATCAGGTTGTCCGGCCGGATCATGTGCTGATGCTGTGGCTGGAGCCAGGGCACCCACCACCGTCCGAGGAGCCGGCCGAAAATCGACTCGGGGTTGGGCAGCTCGATCAGCAGATGACCGCCGGGGGCGAGGGCCGCAGCGGCCGCGTCGAGCTCGACAAACGGGTCGCGGGTGTGCTCGAGATAGTGGAACATGCTGATCAGGTCGTACCGGCCGGCCATCTCGTCGGCGAACCCGGGAAACATTCCCCGGTATGCCCGCCGGACCCAGCGGCGACGCTCGGCCTCCTCGATGGCGTCGGCGAGGTCCAGCCCGTCGAAGACCGTCTGCGGCCAGACCTCGCGGGCGGCATTGCAGAAATGGCCATGACCGGTTCCTACGTCGAGCCACGACTTCGGTGTGGTGAACGGGAGCGGCATCCGCGCTCGATCCAGGTAAGTGCCCTTTGTGAGCGAAAAGCCCTGTTCGGCGACCGGACCGCCGAGACCGTCGTAGAAGTCGCGGTAATAGAACTCGAGGCCGGCCAGCGACAGCCGAGGGTTCTGGAAGACGTGCCGGCAGTTGCGGCATTCCTCCAGCGTGAACCTGCCCGGCTTGTGCTGGACCAGGTCCGGGGTGACCAGGCGCACCGACAAGTCCGCCGCGCCACACCACGGACAGGTGTCCCGGCGCGGCTCGAAGAACCGCTGCGTTCCGGTGGCCAGGTCGGTTTCGTAGGCGGGCCGGCGCTCTTCGATCTGTTCGAGAATTTCCGATCGCGCGGCCGCGCTGTGTTCTCGCACGGCGCCCGCCCACACCATCGGCCTGCGCCACGTCCTGCCGACCACACCTCGCACAGAGGTGTCAGCCGCGATCGGACCGGGCCCCGCCGAAGTCAGCAATGGCTGCAGTCCGAATGCCAATACGGCAAGGGCGCCACAGATCGGGTTGGCCATGGCACATCCGAAAACGAGGGCCGCGAAGGTCAAAGGGGGGCCCGCGAAGGTGGCCAGCATCTCGGCAGGGGACGCTGGCTGATCCTTTACGGCCCGGATCCACGCACGCTGCAAACCTTTGTGATCGGGCAAGGCGGCAAGACCAGGCACGAGAACAGCGTCGGTGGAGGTTCCCGCGTACTGCTTGAGTCGCAGCGCGATCCTGGCGAGCTCCGCTGGCTCGAGCATCTCGAGTTGGCCGATACCAGCTCGCTCCACCACGTCCGCGTCGGCGAGTATCGCGTGAGATGCGCTGCGCGCAGGGGCGAACGGATCGGAACGGAACGTGGCTGGGTCATACCTGCGCAGCAGTTCCGATATCGTCTCTGCGGTCAGACCGTCCGGGATGAGGTCTAGCACCTGCAATCCGCGCCGAGCGGCGTGCGCGCTCGCGGCGCGGCGGGTCTCGTCGTCCAACTGCACTCCGGCAGCGGTAAGAAATCGGTGGCCGGGCCCGACCGGGCCCGTAGCTGGCTCGAGGACCGGCAGGCGGCGCAGACGCCGGCGCAATCGGATCCCATTCCCCACTATCCCTGCCGCGGTCAACAGCGGCAGCAGGCCCAACGACTTTCTCCGGTTCGATGCCTTCGAGATCATGATCGGCTCTCCGTCTTCGTACTCGGTCCGGCGATGCGTCCGGCGCGGCGGACGGCAGCCGAGGTCACGAATCGTGGTGGACGCCATCCGCTCTCGCCGAATGCTCGAACGATCGCGGATCGGACGGCGGCGACCTGGGCTGTAGGCACCAACACGATCGCCGGTCGCCCCATTCGGTCTGCTATTGCCCGAGCGCCCAGCGCTCCCGCCGACACCCCGGTCGCCACCGCGAGGTCCTGCTCGACGCTGGTCCGTCCGGTATCGCGCGCTCGGGTGTGCGCCGAGGTGAGAAGCGGACCCAGGCCTGCGGCGTCGCCGCGACGCAGGATCGCCACCGCCTCCTGTACCAGGTCGCGCTCGTCGACATCCAGTGCGTCGGTCCGGAACATCTCGGCGGTGCCCTGACGCACCCGAGTATCGATGATCAACAAGCGCAGGTCCGCCGACTCGAGGTCGAGCGGCAGGTATTCGTGCGTCGTGTCCTGGGTGTCGCGAGTAAGCGCCATACCGCCGTCCAGGAGCAGCGAGGCGGCTGCCACGCCGGGCCCACGGACGGGAAAGGAGAAAGCGCTGAGTGCGCGGTCGACAAGTTCGACGCTGTCGGCGGGCCGGATGTCGAGCCCGTACAGGTCACGGAAGGCGAGGACGGTCGCACAGGCTACGGCCACCGATACCGCCGGTCCTGAGTCGCGGGGAATGTCGGTCATGACGGTGACGGTTGCGCCGCCGAACCTATGCCCGGCTTCGCGCATGGCCCACAGGACCGCCAGCGGCTCGACGACCCAGTCTCGCGTGGTCGCACCGACGCCATAGGCGTCCGGGGCGAGGTTGGCGAGGTTCGACTTGTACTTCTCACCAAGGCGATTGATCGACCGCAGCACGACGGTGTCGTCATTGCGGGGTTCGACAGCCACGATCGCGCCCCACCGCACTGCCATCGCTAGCGCGGCATCGTCGTCGCCGAGCAGCGTGATCGCACCGGGGGCATGCCAGTATCCAGCAGGGAGCTTGCCGTGGAGCTTTTTGTAGAAATGGCCGACAACGCGGAGGTCGAGGGCCGCGTCCAGCTGCGAGACGAGATCGGTCATATCAGTTTCTCCAGATGGTCCGCGGCCGTAACGGCACCGCCCGCCGCCGCGAAGGACGCCTGCACGCGGCGGGCCGCGTGGCGGTAGGCGGGTTCGTCGAGAACGGCTAGTACCGCCTCGCGCAGCTCTGTGGCCCGCACACGACTGAACTTCACCCGGATTCCCGCACCGGAATCGGCGACCTGCTGCGCGACGATCGGTTGGTCGTCGCGGATCGGCGCCACCACCAGCGGCAACCCATAAGAGAGCGCCTCACAGGTTGTGTTGTGCCCGCCGTGGCACACGACCGCGTCGATGTGGGAAAGAAGCGACAACTGCGGAACGGACTCCCGGACGAGGACATGCGACGGGGTGGGGCCGATCGACTCGGGCGAGGCGACGACGATCAGTTGTAACCGCTCGCCCTCATCGGCTACCGCGTCCAGCATCGTGCGAAAGAAGCGGCCACCTACGTCGGTGTTCAGCGTCCCGAGCGAAACGAGCACCCTTCGCCGCTGCGGATCCAGCCACGACCATGGGAAAGGAGTTGTTTGCGGCCGGGCGGCGAGCACCGGGCCGGGGAATTCGTAGTGTGCGGGAACAGCGTCGAGCGGCCCGATCAGCGCCGCGGTCGAATAAATGAGCACCAGCCGGTCGGACCAGCGCAGATCTATCGGATCGGCGATGCCGTGGGCTCGCTGGAAGCCAGCCATGCACTCGGTCACCCAGTCCTCGACCTTGGGCATGGCGGCGAGCGGGCGAACCAGCTCGGAGGATGTGACGGCCGAGGTCGCCCACGGCACTCCCGATCGGCGTGCGGCAACCGCACCGCCGAGCGCCTGCTGGTCGGACACGATCACGTCCGGGGCGAACGCGTCGATTGCCGCCATGACGGCGGGGAGCATCACATGCCCGAGCGGGACCAGAAACTCCTCCCAGAAGAACTTCAGTTCCTCCGACCCCTTCAGGCGCAACCATCGATCCCCGAAGGCGCGCAGCCGCTCGGCGGAGAAGTCGTTGGCGACCGAAAATATCCGGCTGTTCCCGGGCAGCAGGGTTCGGAGAGCCTCGGTGTGGCCGACCCAGGCCACCTCATGATCACGCCGGGCCAGCTCCCCTCCCACGGATACCGTGGGGTTGATGTGCCCGGTCAGCGGCGGTACGACAAAGAGAAAGCGACTCAACGGCTCTCACCGCCCCCCAGGGCGGCAGTGCGGGGGCTGGGTCCGTGCTCGCGCAGCCACGACACCACAACCTCACAGAGCACAGCGGTCGACTCGCGTAGCACCGTGTGCGCCATTCCCGGCAGGATCGCCAAAGTGCAGTCCGGTACATGGCGGGTCAGATCGCCGGCTGCGGCGACCATGTCGGACCGTTCTCCGAATATGCCCAGCACGGGGCAGACGATCTCGGCCAAACGGGTCGGGTCGACCGGTGGGCTGGCGGCCAAGTCTTCGATGAGTGTGGTCTCGCTCAGCAGTCCCGACATGCCGCGCACTTGCCTGGCTATTTTGCGCCAGCCAACGGCGGCGCACTGCTCGTCGAGCCGGTCGTATTCATATAGCAGGGCCGCCGCGCTCAGGGTGTTGAGCATGCTCTCCAACCACGCCTCGACCGCCGCGCCCGCGCAGCAGGAGTCGATGAAGACCACGCCCGCGACCCGATCCGGGCGCTCCAGCGCGGCGAGCCCGGCCAGTATGCCGCCGTAGCTGTTGCCGACCAGATGTACCGGTTGGGATCGGTCCAAGGTGTCGAGAATCGCGAACAGATCCCCCACGGCGTCCTCGAGGCGATAACCGGTCGCGGGTCGTTCCGACCGGCCCTGGCCACGCTGGTCGTACAGGATCACCTCGGCACCGGCCTTCGACACCGGGCCCGCGAGCGTGTAGTAGAAGCTCGACAGGTCATCGACGGCAAGGCCGTGCAGGAACACCACGGTCGGGTAGTCCGCCGAGGTCGAGCCGTTCGGTGCCAACCGTTGGACGTGGAACCGAAGGCGATTGGCGACGATCTCAGCCATCGGCTACCCCCAGGAAGCTACTCACGACGTCGGCGAGCGGACGCCGGGATTCGATGTGTAGATCGTGGCCGCCGGGCAGGACGCGGCAGGTCATCGCGGACTGGTCACGGACCATCCCTTCGGCTACGGCGCGATACCTGGACTGGGATCCCACCGCGATCAGCGTCGGAATCCGAGCCAATTCGGCTAGGTCGGCGGCGGTGAGTGCGGGTTCCGCCTCGAGCTCCGCCAGCAATGTCGTCTCCTCGACCAAGCCGAGAGCCAGTCCGGCCCTGCGGTTCCCGCGGGACGCAACCGCGGCCGTCCGCGCTTGCTCGAGCGCCTGCGAACTCTCGTCCGACGTCCACCACGGCCGGGCCCGTTCCGCTAATGGCGGATCGACCATGACGATTCGGGTGACCCGGTCGCGATGGGTGAGTGCGAAACGCGACGCGACGATCGCACCGAAGCTGTGTCCCACGACTGCGAACGGCTCCAGATCCGCCGTCAACGCGTCGAGATCCGACGCCATCTGCGTCGAGCCATAACCCGACGGCGTTCGCTCGCTGAGCCCGTGGCCGCGCCAGTCGATGAGTCGGATCCGGCACCGAGCCGCGAGCAGCGGGGCCACCGTCAGGTACCAGGAGGCCACGCTGCCGGTGAACAATCCATGCAGCATCACGACCAACGGCCCCGACGTTCCCAGCTCCACCGTGTGGAAACGCGCCCCGCGCGCGACTACGAATGCCATCGGTCGCTTACTCCGGCATCCGGACCGGCTCCTGGTCCGGCACGACGTCAGCGGCGGGATTCGCGAGACTGCGTTCGATGTGCGTCACCAGGCGACCCACATTCATCGAAATAATCTCGTCGATATCCATATCGGCGACGAACGCCACGAAGTCGACGTTCGCACCGAAGCGCTCCTGGAGCTTCTCCCCCAAGGCCACCATCTCGATGCTTTCCATCGCCAGGTCGTCGCTGAAGGTCGTAGCCGGGCCGATCTCGACGTCCATGAGGAAGTCCGGACCGATCACCTGAGTCAGCAGGCTGACTACTTCGTCGAAAACACGAATCTCACTGCTGTCGACTGTCATTGAGCGTCCTCTCGATCGTCGGTACCTGTCCAGGCGACTACGTGTGCTTCATTCGGGCCGCCGACGAGGCGAGTGCGGACTCGCCAGGTCGTGGAGTCGCCGCCGACTGCCTTCACGGTGAGGACTTCGTCACCGTCATCACTCTCGCCCGTGGCCGAAACAACGAAATCCTCGGCACGCCGGTCGGTGCCCCGCGCTTTGGCGACCGCCTCCTTGGCCGTCCAGAACCGGGTCGACCATGTCGTCCGATCCCCGGCCAGACGATCCAACTGCGCCCGCTCGCCGTCGGTGAGAGGGAAATCGGCTGTGCCGGCTCGCTGGGCTACGGCTCGGATGTCGATGCCGACCGGCCCTGTTCCGGCGAGCGCGACGCCGAGGCCAGGTGCCCGCCCCCGACATTCACTCTGCGCGATGCAGACGCGTAGGTCTGGGGGGATCGGTCTGCCGACCACATACGTCTGGCCCCGCTCGTCTGTGCCGACACCGATCTCGCACGGGTAAACCGGACCGCCGCCGCGACCCCAATACCAATTCCGTACCGCGTCCTTGCCGGCAATTCGTCCGAGCAGCCACTGTCGCTGGGCCAGCGGGGTCAGTCGTTCGTACTCGGCGCGCTCGGCAGCTCGCAGGTAACGGCGCATCGCCAGCTCACGCGACCCGGTGTCGGGCCAGCGTTCCCGGACCAGACACCAGTCTCCCGGCTGCATCTCGCCGATCCCGGTTGACTCCGGGGCGAACTTCATCGGCCAGGTGACCTCATCGCTGGCGAAGCGGTGGTCGGTCCAGCTCTCGATCCGAGCCCAGAGGCGGCCGGTCCCGTCGACGAGTTCGGAGTCGGCGCACACCTCGGTATCGGTGATCTGCCGAGTCCGCACAGTCTGGGTCAACCGCGCTCCTACCTCGGGATATGGCCCGAAGACGTGGATCGCCTCGACGCTGACCGGGAAGCAAACCCGGTTGGCGTCCAGACTGATCTGTGCCCAGTGCCCGATAAGTTGCCCCGCGGCGTCCAATAGCGCGCCCCGGGTCGGCAGGTTCACGAGCACGCCGCGGTGGCCGTTGTCCGCGCTACACAAGATGTCGGCGATACCGGCGAAGCGCGGGCCGTGGAATGCCCAGTGGTCGGTGTACACCGCTGGCGCGTCGACTACCGGCGGCCGTTCTCCGGTCAGCGGCTCGGTGCTCGGGGCGGGAGGTACTGGATAGCTCCCGGCGAGTAGGACTGTGCCGCTGGCATGGCCTTCAATTCGCACAGTGACCCGTTCGACGCCGTCGGGACCATGACCGTCCACCTCGGCATGGATCGTCACCGTCGTCGGTGGGGCGGCGACGAGCCAGCGAATGGCACGAACCCTCGCCCAGCCGACCAGCACCCGGCCCGGGAGCAGGGCGCGCGCGGCGTCGGCCATCATCTCGAGCATCACTGTCAGCGGAACCACGGGAAAGGCATCGGATGGGTCGGGCCACCCCGCGGGCACCGCGGCCAGGGAATGGTCGACCAACTCGGGCATCGTTTCCAGCGAGCAGACTTGGGTGATCGTGATCTCGGCGGTGGGCGCGACGGGGGCCCCGGCAACCGGCGCGGTCGAAATCCCGCCGGCGCGCCAGGCATCGACTACCGATCTCGCCTCCGCGGTCACATCGGTCAGCAGGGTGTCGAATTCGGCGAGAACCGGGTGGTCGTGCGCGTGATCGACGGGGCGGGAGTTCTGTCCTGTCGAGATGCTGAGCGGTTCGACGGCTCCGTCGATGTGCACAAGCGGATTACCCAGGTCGAGTTGCATGACCGTAGCCGATTGCGCGGTCGACATTCGCGCACCGGGCAGACGATGAAAATGCGGAGACCGGCCGGCGGCCCACAGCGCAGCAGCGACCCTGCGCAGTTGGTCGAGACCGGTTCGACCCGGCGCATCGGCCGCCACCACCAGGTGCTCACGTCCGCGCAGCGTGTCCTCGACGAATCCGGGCAGGCTGCCGGGTCCCACCTGGATGAACGCCCTGATCCCGGAGTCGTAGAGCTTGTCGATGAGCTGGCGGAACCGCACCGGCTGGATCAGGTGTCGGATCACCAGACCCCTGATCTCCTCGGGTGCGTCCGGGAATGGGGCGAGGGAGGTTGCCGACCAGACCGGTACGTCGGGCGGCTGCAGGGACAACTGGCGCAGCGCGTCGTGAGCCGGGGCTAGGTAGGGCTCGATCATCGGCGTGTGGAAGCCGGTCCGGACCGGAACCAGTTGAGCGAGCACCGCGTGGTCACGGAAGCGAGCCATCGCGGCTCGGATGCGGTCCGGGCGACCGCAGATAACCGACTGGTGCGGGCAATTGTCATGCGACACAACGACACTGGTCGCGCCCGCCAAGTCGCCGAGGATCGTAACGGCCCGTTCGGCGGAACAGCCGAGCGCCGCGTACACAAGGTCGGGCGGCTGTGCGAAGTCAGGGCCGAGCGACTGCAGAAAACCGTCGAGACTCTCGCGTGTGTAGATCCCGCCGACGACCATGGCAGTCCACTCGCCGAGGCTATGCCCGGCCACGAGGTTCGGCACGACGCCCAACTCGCCGAGGGCTGTGGCAAACAGACGGCCGACAGTGATGGCGTCGACCGCTTGCTCGATGAAGTGGCTGCCACGGCGCAGTCGCGGTACCGCAAGACCGAAGTGTTCGGCCACATCGTCCACGTGGTACTCGATGTCCGGCTCCAGCCCGGGGAAGAGAAAGGCGATCCCGCCGGTCCCGTTGAGCAGGGGCGAGGGTTCGAAATAGATGTCGTTGCGCCCTCGCCATGGGGTTCCCCGGGCGACGATTTTGCGCGCCACGGCCAGCCGCCGCGGATCCGGGGCGACGATCGCGAGCCGACTCGGTCCGCCGGGCACCGCGAGGCTTGCGGCATCGTCGCGCTCGAGCAGCCGCGCGTCATCAACAGCCAGGCTGCGGGCGATCTCATCGGAGTCAGCGCCGGTCAACAGCAGCAGGCGCTCGCCGTCGATATCCGAATGCCGGTTGGTGGAGCGCGGCATTTCGGCGGCCCGCCGCACTCCAACGGCGGCGACGGCTGTCGAGGCTGCCGGCGCTTGCTCGACGATCACGTGTGTGTTTATCCCGCCGAATCCGAATGCGTCGACCGCAGCGCGGCGCGGAATGTGGGCTGGGCCATCCCAGGGCCGGGCTTGCGTGACCGGCGCGAACCGGGTGCCGGCGATGGCGCGATGGGGCTCCTCGCAGTGCAGCGTCGGCGGCAGCACACCGTGGTGGACCGCGAGGATGGCTTTGATCAGTCCCGCGATGCCAGCGGCGGGCATGGCATGGCCGATCATGGATTTGACCGAGCCGAGGCCGATATCCGGATCCGCCGCGCGCCCCTCATGAGCGCCGTTACCAGGTCCGAAGACCCGAGTGAGCGTGGCCAGCTCGGTCTCGTCACCGAGCGGCGTCGCGGTGCCATGCGCTTCGAGCAGGCCGATCGACGCTGGAGCCGTGGGATCCAGGCCGGCAATGTGCCAGGCGCGCTGCAGCGCGAGGACCTGTCCCTGTGTCCGCGGCGCCATCAGAGTAGAAGCCCGCCCGTCGCTGGACACGCCGGTGCCGCGGATTACCGCATAAATGCGGTCGCCGTCGCGCTGGGCATCCTCCAGCCGTTTGAGCAAAACCATCCCGGTTCCCTCGCCTATCAGCATGCCGTCGGCGGCACGGTGGAACGGGCGGATGGTCTGGCTGCGGCTCAGAGCGCCGAGCTGGGTAAAGACACTCCACATCACAATGTCGTGGGTGTGGTGCACGCCGCCGGCGATTACCGCGTCGCACCGCCCTGAGGCGAGTTCGCGGATGGCCTGATCCACGGCGATCAGAGCGGACGCGCACGCCGCGTCCACGACATATGCGGGACCTCCCAGATCGAGCCGGCTGGCGACGAGGGAGGCCGCCAAGTTCGGTACCAGACCAATCGCCGCTTCGGGCCGCTCAGGTCCCAGGCACGCTTGGAAGGCCTCCCGTACCTTGGTCAGCTCTGCCTCGGCAAGACCCGGAACAAGCTCACGAAGTGTCGCGACGAGCTGGTGTGCTGTTCGTACCCGCTGGTCCAAGCGGACTCCGGCCGCCGACAGGTATCCGCCGCGACCCAAGATGATCCCTACCCGGCTGCGATCCGGTAACCGGTCTTCGCCACCGGCATCGTCGATCGCTTCGGTCGCGACCCGCAGGGCCAGGAGTTGGTCGGGCTCGGTGCCAGCGGCTGCGAACGGCATAATGCCATGTCGCGCGGGGTCGAAAGTTGCCAGTTCGTCGATGAAGCCGCCCCTGTGACAGTACATATGGTCACTCGCGGCGGGTGCATCCGGCTCGTAGTAAGTCGGGTCCCAGCGGGACGCCGGCACCTCGGTGATGGCGTCCACGCCCTCGACAATGTTGCGCCAGAACGTCGGGGTGTCGGGCGCCCCCGGGAATAGGGCGCCCAATCCGACAACCGCCGCGGCCACGCTGAGTGGCGACTCAGGCATCGATCCGCTCTTGCCTACTGTGGACCTGCCCGTTCCCGACGATCGCTTCGGGATGGCCGCGCACATAGATGATCTGCGCGGCGCCCGAGCCGTCGCCATGAGCCAGTTCGCGAAGCAGGCAGGCCACGCCGTCGTCGTGGTCGATGACCCCGAGCCCCCGACGGGCGTACTCATGCTCGAGTTCGGCCGAGACCATACCGCCATCGGCAGTCGCCCAGGGGCCCCAGTCCACCGACACGACGCGCCCTGCGAATCGCGTTGCCAACGAGTGGGCCATGGTGTCGAGGGCGTCGTTGGCCGCCGCGTAGTCCACCTGGCCGCGGTTGCCGTATACACCCACGATGCTGCCGAAGAGGACGAGGAAACGCAGGTCGGGCCGGACTGCGGCGATCAGTGCCCGGGCACCGTCGACCTTGGTCGCGAAGACTCGTTCGAACCCGGCGTGAGTCTTGTCGCGTAGCAGCCGGTCGTCCAGCACGCCCGCACCGTGGACCACACCGTCGAGGCGGCCGTGCCGACCGTAGATATCCTCGATAACACCGCGCATCGCGGCCGAATCTCGGACATCGGCCGTGTGGTAGCGCACCGAGCCGGCATACCGGCTCAGCTCGGCCAGGGTGGCCCGGATCTCCCGTTGCTTCAGCAACCGACTGGTGACCGCCTCCACCTCGGGCGGAAACCGGACACCCTGCTCGATCACCGCGCGCCGCAGGGAGACACGGTCGGTTGCCTTCGCCGTCTCGGGATCCTCCTGGCCGGTCGGCGCAGCAGTACGGCCGACCAGCTCGATGTGGCATCCGGTGGCTCGGGCCAGGCCGATCGCGACGCCCGCGGTGATTCCGCGAGCGCCTCCCGTCAGCAGAACAACGGAGGAGGGCCCGAGCCCGAGCGCCGCGAGCTCGCGATCGGTCGGCATGACCGGCAGTGGAGCCGAGGTGACACGCGGTGCGGCACGCTTGCCGTCGCGGTATCCGACGACGGCGGGGGCATCCCCATTCGTGTGTTGCAGTTCGGCGAGAAGGTATGAAGCGATCCGGTGCGGCTCGTCGTTGATGTCGACATCGACGGCATGAACGACGAGCTCTGGGAACTCGCGGGCAAGCGAGCGGACCAATCCGTGCAGGCCCAGTCCCGCGTCGTGGACGCGTTCGCTCTCGGCGCCCTCCCGACCGAACCTGCCGCCCAACCCGGTCGCAATCAGCAACTCACGCGTTCCGCCCAGAACGATGTCGCGGATCCCGGAAAACCCATCCGGCAGTACCGGCTTCGCCCCTGGTACGACAGCACCGAGGTGCACGACCGTGTCGGCCTCTCGCAGCGCTGCGTCATCATCCCCGTCGCCCGGCACAACGCGTACCTGCGCGCCGTGCCGCTCCAGCAGGGCAGCGAGTTCGCGGTCGATGCCCAGCCCCGCCTCGACGATTGCGAACCGGCGACCCGCGAGGGCCGAACCATTGCTGTTCGCCGGCACGACGGGTGCCTCGAGCTCGGCGACCTCTACCACGAAGCGCTCGCACCCAGCAGCGGGGGAAAGACCCTCCAGCGCTGGCGCGGCTTGACCGCTGCGGGCCACCTCTGCACCGGCCTCGGGCGAACCGTCAAGGGCCGGGGACCCAACCGAGCTGCCCGAGCGCGCGATGAGCCAGTCGACGATGGCGCGCAGCGTTTTGAGGCGGGCCAACTCCTCCACACCGGACTGGTCCATCGATTCGAGGCCGCCACCGAACGCACTCACTCGCTCATGCAAGGCGCCGAGGATCTCGGTGCGCTTGATGGAGTCGATGCTGAGATCGGCTTCGAGGTCCAGATCTGCTTGGAGCATGTCCTCGGGGTATCCGGTCCGCTCGCTGACGATTGTCCGCAGAGCCGCCAGCGCGTGGTCCGGCGTCAGCGGGGCATCCGATTGCGGGGCATCCGGTTGCGGGGTACCTGGTTGCGCGGTATCCGGTTGATGCTCACTGCCGCGAGTGGGTAAGGGGGCGCCGACGGCAGCGGGGACCGCGTTGTTCGGCGCGGGGTTCAGGGCGGGGCGCGGCTCAACCGACGCGCCGAGGTAGCCCAGCATCACGTCACGTTGCGCGGCCACCAGCTCGCGAGTGGACCGAAGGAAGTCCATCATTGCGGCGTCGCGGGCTGCTCCGACCTCGGCCGGCGTGCCCGGAACGGTGGGGGCCGCCTGCATCTCCAGCTCGCGTGCCGGCTGAAACGCGCCGGGGAGATACTCGCCATCGGAGGTGCGCACCAGATAGCCGCTGACAACCCAGCCAGGTCGGTGGGGCACTGCGGTCGCCGATACTACGGCCGCGTCTCGCCCGCGGAAGAGCGGCACCGGATCAACCGGCACCCCCGCCACCGCGAGTTCGGCGAGTGTCAGCAACATCCGACGCAACCCGGGCTCGCCAGGAATGTCGCAGGCCACCGCCCTGTGCGGGCGACCGTCGAGGATCTTGTCGACGAGTCCGGTCAGCACATGCCCGGGCCCGGCCTCGACAAAAACGCGAACACCGGCATCGAACATCGCCTCGATCTGCTCGACGAAGCGAACCGGTTCGGCGACCTGGCGCACAAGCAGCTCCCGGATGCCGTCCGCATCGGCGGGATACGGCGAGGCAGTCGCGTTCGACCACACCGGCATCGTCGGCGCTCGCACCGAGCAACGGCCGAGTTCGACGGCCAGCCGGTCACCGGCGGCGGCCACCACCGGACTGTGGAACGCGCACGCCACGGGCAACATCGTCGCGGAAATCCCGTGCTCGCCGAGCCTGCCCAGCGCCGCTTCGATCGCTCGAGTCGTGCCGGCGATGACAGTCTGCTCAGGCGCATTGTGGTTGGCCACAACCAGTTCGGCGCACGACTCGTCGCGCGCGAGGAAATCGCGGACCCGCTCGGGGGCGGCGCTCACTGCCGCCATCTGGCCCGGGTCGTCCCCGGCCGCGGACAGGATCGCCTCGCCACGCGCCCGGCTCAACCCGAGCAACTGCTCCTCGTCGAGCGCACCGGCTGCGCAAAGCGAAACAAGTTCGCCGTAGCTGTGGCCCCCGACCACATCAGGCCGAACGCCCACCATGGCGAGCAGGTCGTACATTGCGAGCTCTGCGACACCGAGCGCCGGCTGGGCAACCCGGGTATCGGTGAGGGTGGCACGTTGGCGAGCGGCCTCCTCCGGCGAGAAGGCCGCCGGCGGAAACATCGCTCCATACCACTGGTCCCCCAAGCGCAGGAAGCGCCGTAGCCGGGGGAAGGCCACGAAAAGGTCGGCGAGCATCCCGACTCGCTGCGATCCCTGGCCGGGAAAAAGGAACGCCACCTGACCGGTTTCGGTGCCATCCGACGCGAAGAAGATCCCGTCTGTGGGCGCGGGCTCGAAATCCCGAGCGCGAGCCAGTCTGGCCGCCAGTTCGTCCAGATCCGATGCCACGACCGCGACTCGAACCGGGCATTGCGAAGGCGTCGCCGATGCGGTGCGAGCAAGATCCCGCAGCCGCCAGGGCCGCCCGGCGACGTCATTGGCCGCGATCAGTTCGGATATGCGGTCCATCTCCCGCACTGCCTCGGCTGCATCGGCGCCGCGGAAAAGGAACAGTTCCGCCGGCCACTCGTCGAGTCCATGGGCCGGCTCGGGGGCGCCGCCGTACCCCGCGAGCACCGTATGGAAATTGGTGCCACCGAACCCGAACGAGCTGATTCCACCGATCCGCTCGGCCGGTGGCGCGAGCCATGGCCGAGCCGCTGTATCGAAGAAAAACGGGCTCGACTCACGCTCCCAGTACTCGTTCGGCGCCGTGATGTTGCCTGTCGGCGGACGTACGCCCGCGTAGAGCACCCGCGCCACCTTGATCAGGCTTGCGATACCCGCCGCACATTTGGTGTGGCCGATCTGGGACTTCACCGATCCCAGGGCACAGACACCCGCGGGGGCGCCGGCGTCGGTCAGCAGGCGGGTCAGCGCGGCCAGCTCGGTACGATCCCCCACGACGGTTCCGGTGCCGTGCGCTTCGACCAGCCCAAGGCTCGCGGGCGACAGGCCAGCCATCTTGTAGGCACGATCCATCGCCAGCTGTTGCCCCTCGAGCCGCGGGGCCGTCAGCCCCAACGAACGTCCATCGCTGGAGCCGGCGATCCCCTTGATCACCGCGTACACGCGGTCGCCGTCGCGCTCGGCGTCGGCCAGACGTTTGAGGACTACGCAACCAACCCCTTCCCCGAGAGCGATGCCATCGGCCGCCGAGTCGAACGTCCGGCACCGTCCGTTGCCGGACAGGGCGCCCACAGCGGCGAAGAGGAGGTAGTCATAGATGCTGTTGTGCGTGTCGGCGCCCCCGCACAGCACCATGTCGCTGGTGCCGGCCCGCAGTTCCTTGCAGGCCGAGTCGAGGGCCGCCAGCGACGAGGCGCAGGCCGCGTCCACCGTGTAGTTCACGCCACGCAGGTCGAGCCGGTTGGCGATGCGACCGGCGATCACGTTGCCGAGCACGCCCGGGAAGGAATCCTCGCTCAAGTCGGGCAAGTGGGCGTCCAGGGCTGATGGCAGCGCACCGAAATAGGCGGGGAAAAGCGAGCGGAACCCGTATGCCGTCCCCAGGTCGGTTCCCGCCTCGGTTCCGAACACCACGGAGGCGCGTTTCCGATCGAACTCGCGGTCACCGTATCCCGCATCACGCAGCGCCCTGGTGGCTACCTCCAACGCGAGAAGCTGGACCGGTTCGATACCTGCGAGGGACGCGGGTGGGATTCCGTACGCGAGCGCGTCGAACGGAACGTCCGGCAGGAATCCGCCCCATTTCGACGGCGACTTACCTCCGCCGACGCGCCCCACCGCATCCGAGTCGTAGTAGATGGCCGGATCCCAGCGGTCCGCAGAGACCTCGGTTATGGCATCCACGCCGCCGACCACGTTGGACCAGTACCGTGCGGTATCTCCCGCCTGCGGAAAGACACCTGCGATGCCGACGATCGCGACGTCGAGCGGCGATGCGCCCGCCTCCCCTTCCCCGGCCGGAATTGATAGCGGGGTGAGCCCCAACTCGGCGCCCCTGGCCGCGATCATGTCGGTGGCGCCCGCGCTCACCTGGTTGTGCAGTCGCTCAACCGTCGTCGTGGCCGACCGTAGGGTGGCGACGTCGCCGATCATGAACATGCCGTCGGCGCTCTGAAAATTCTCGTCGACCGGCACGATTTCCGCGCCCTGTCGGCGCAGCCCCTTGCTTGCGATGCGCAGCCTACCCAGGTTGAACTGCTCCAGCTCGGCCCACATCTGCTGCGGTGCGACGCCATCGGCGATCAGCTGGTGCTTGGTTTCCAGGAAGGTACTCACATACGGCGTGTCCACACACCGGGTGGAGTGTCCGGGCGAGGTCTCCAGCAGCACGGTGTGCTCACACCCCAGTGCCGCGCGCTGAAATGCGGGTGTGATCGCGCCGGAGGCAACGGACTCCTCGGTGAATAGGTACGCGGTGCCCATCAGCACGCCGATCCCGGCGCCGCGTTCGGCCAGGGGAGCACCGAGCGCAGCGACCATCGCCGCCGACCGCTCGTCGTGCACGCCGCCGGCGAACAGGATCTGCAGCTCCTCGAAGTACCGCTCGCCACCGGCAGCGGAGCTTGTGCCGAACGCCAGCAGGCGTTCGATCTGGGTCTCCCACAGCGCGAAGCTGCTGCGTGGACCAACGTGGCCGCCGCACTCACTGCCCTCGAATACGAACCGACGGGCGCCTTGGGCCAAGAACTGGTCGAGTAGGCCTGGTGATGGCACATGCAAGAAGGTCGGGATGCCGGCCGCCTCCAGCTCCGCCGACTGCGACGGCCGCCCACCGGCGATGAGCGCGAAAGGTGGACGTACCGCGAGTATCGCCGCAAGCTGCGCCTCGCGGATTGCGGCCGGTACGAACCCGAGGATTCCCGCGCCCCAAGGGCGATCGCCCAGAAGCCCGGCGGTCTCTTCCAGCAGCGCGTGGGTTTTCTCCCCGGACAGCAGCGACAGCGCGAGGAACGGCAGTCCGCCTGCGTCCGCAACCGCCGACGCGAAGCCGGCCTTATCGCTCACGTGCGTCATCGGTCCCTGCGCGATAGGAAAGCGCAGTCCGTGCGCGGCGGCGAAGGTCGCGCCCGAATCGAGCGGCCGGCATGTCTGCGCGGTAGCCAACGCGGCCATAACGGAGCCGCGAATCGCCTGGACCACACCGCCCGCGGTGACGTGGCGCGACGCCAGCTGCGATGCTGTGACGGCGTCCTGACCGACCGGGAGCAGTTGTTCGCGCAGGTCTCTTGCGCCCAATCGCGCTGCGATCGTCTCGGGTTCGGCATCACCGGAACTGGCCATGCTCCTGGCCAGCGGAAGGTCCGGTCGGACGTAGAAGCGGTAGCCGCCGACCACCGCAGTCTCGCTGCCATCCATCGCCCGAATTGCGCTCGACACCTCCGACGGGAGATCCATCTCGGTGGTCAGAGCGAGCTGGACGTCCAATACGACACCGGCGGCCCCGCCGGCGATCGCGGCGGCGGCGGTGCGTACGCCGATGCCACCCGCGGCCCAGATGGGCACCGTGATCCGCGAGTCCGCCAGCAGTTGCTGCATCAGCACGAAAGTGGTCGAACGACCGACTCGCCCACCGCCTTCACAGCCACGTGCGATGAGGCCGTCCGCTCCGGCCGCCACAGCGGCGCGCGCCTCGACGTGCGAGATGACTTCGATCAATACCCGCTGACATGGTTCGACGAGCTCTGGCCACCAGGGCGAGTCCGGGCCGGGAACCCACGGCAGTACTACGGTGACGACGCGCTCAGGCAGATCCTTCGGGGTGAGATTGCAGTCTCGCGGCACCCGAACTCCGAAAGTTCCCGGCCACCAGGCGCACACCTCCGCGAGGGCCGCCTGTGGCGTTTCCCCTCCCAGAGCCAGGACACCCAAGCCTCCTGCTCGTTCCACAGCGACGGCCAGCCGCGCGTTCGGCTCATCGAAAGGATCCATACCTATGATCAGGTCGTTCGAACCAAGTGCACCAAGCATGCGCCCGCTCCCTTCGAGTACCGCCTGGCCCCTCGTTTGCGCGGCCATTGCTGTGGCCGACTCAACGGAGGAGTCGAACGTTCTACGCCAAGGATCGTCGAACAGCTCCCGGCGACGTCAAAACCCCTGTCGCCCTTATCAGACTATAGTCCTCGCCGAGGCTGCGGCGGCAGCACATCAATCTGATATTTTGGTGGTCTCGCGCGTTTCAGCAAATACGCAGCAGCGCGCGGATGACCCTGTGCCGCGACAGCTGGACCGGCTGCCTCATCAGCAGCCGGACAGCGTCGGGCCAGCCACTCCCGCACCTGGCAAGTCAATCGCATGGCGCGAGCTGGTAACGCTCCAGGATGCCCCGCACCCACTCCCGAAAAGTGTTGCGGCAGCTCGGTGTAACGCACACATCAACCGGCGAACACGCACCCGCATCGTCACCGGACGCCCGTCGACAGGCACGTCGGCCACCGTCCGACCGGCGATATCCGTGCACCGGCGCAGACTCAGCTCCGCAGCTCGAGCGCTCAGCCGGGTCCCCCAGGGGGCCGCGCCCACGCGATGACCTTCCCTCTCTCGTCGACCATCAGCGGCGATAGCCCCGAAAACACCACGGCGGCACGCATATTCATCTCACACACCGAAACACTGTGCCGTCACGGCAATGTCGTCACCGCTGACCAGGCCCCGCGCGCGGTGCCGGGATTGCTCCCGGTCCGCTTCCGCGGGCCTTTCACCGAACGCGCCGTGCGCCTCTCGGCGCAAGGGGCTCTGTCGTCGGACTGGTTGCAGGGTTATCCACCGGCACCGTGGGGCTGAAAGTCGCTGTGGGACATGCCGTTCGGATCGGGATGGGCCACGAACATTGTCGATTCATTTCCGGGGGTAGTCGATAACTTCTGTGCCACCGAAACTCTGGATAACGCTGAACAGGATGGGCAGACTGTCGCAGGCCCGCTTGATGACCTCTTCGTTCTCGAGCAAGGTCTCCACCGAATTCACGGTCTGGCTGGCTCCGTTCAGCATCTTGCCGATCGTGTCGTCGGGCACCCTCGTACCTTGAAAGGTGCTGAAGGTGACGGGGTAGTCGAAGAGCTTGTACTTGTCGACCACGCCGCGTTCCGCCGGTGTCAAATCCAGCCGATAGCTCAGCGTGAAGGTGAATCCTTTACTGCCGCCGAGCATTCCGCGAACTTCGTGCTGACTGCGTTGGATGTTCAGGCGCATTTATTTCTCCTTGTTTTCATTATCGAATGGCCAAACCCTGGGAGGCGGCGTCGCGCAGATTGGTGGAGACGATCCTCCCGTCGCTCGTCCGTGCATTGAGCCATACCTGCGACGGTTCGTATCCCCAGATCGTGTAGCCGCTCGCCAGTGACTGTTTCGAGGCCTCGATATAGGTCCACAGATCGTCGGAGCCGTACTCGAATTCCACTCCGGCAGGCAGCGTCAGATACCCCACCCGCTGCCAGCCCAGGTATACGGAGACGCGGTTGCAGCCGCTGCCCCGATAGCCCAGCTCGGAGCCCAGGTACAACTGCCACATACTTTCCACGGGCCCGGACTTGGTGCTCTGAAAACCGAGCGTGAGCCCGCCACCACAGCTGAGAAATCGACTTTTGAAAGGGAAGGTGGTCGATGCGAGCTTGCGCACCGAGTCGCTTTCGGCGTCGCCGAAGCCTGCGCGGGCGCCCGTCCCGAGCCACACGGCGACACACAGCAGCACCACACCGGTCGCCACCGCTGGCCTGCGCCCCTGCCAGGGTCGCAGCGCCAACAACGCGCCCGAGATCAACGCGATCAGCGCCCAACCGCCGCGCAGCTCCGCCCAGAAGTAAGGCCAGATCGCCCTGATCTGATCGTCATAAACGAGACTCGAGGTCTGTAGATAGCGACCACGCAGCAGGAAGTGGCCGATGAGCCAAGGCACGACCACCGTCAACGCGGAGAAGATCGCCACGCTCGCAACCGTTCCGTCGATCGCGCGGTGCCGCCGTATCGCGCTCGCCTGCCGCACGGACGCCGACGGCGCCGTGATCGGGGGTGCAGGCCGGGTGACGGGGGCCGTCATCGTTGGCGCGACGACGGTAGGTTTCCTGACCGGCGTCGTCACCGGAATACGGGAGGTCGTGGCGGCTCCTCGGACCGTCCGGCCCGTGGCGCCGACGGGGCGGCTGTGCCGCTCGGACAAGCGACACCAAGGACACACCTTGTTGTGGTACGGGTACACATGCGCCTTATCCCGCGCGCACTGGACGGTCGTAATCGCCGCGAGGGCGCGTTGCCATTCCGCGGCGGAAGGGCGTGCGGACGGATTCTTCGCCCCGGTACCGAGTGCACGCTCGAACAATGCTTGCACTGTTCGAGGCAGCATCGTCATCGGTGGCGCGGCGGGATGCGCCTTCAGCTGGGAGTTCAGACCACCAGCCCACTGTCCGCCGGCCGCAAGAACCAGCGCCTCCGGCTTATCCCCCGGTCCGGTCCAATCTCCGCGCAAGAACGGGTGATTCCCGGCCATCAGCAGCAAGTAGATATGGATCGCGAGCACGAAAAGATCCGAGTTCTTTTCTCGCGCATGCCGTTTGAGGTCGACACCGGCGAGTTCCGGCGCAAGGAATTCGGGCCGCGCGACATCACACAGGAATATCCTATTGCCACTACGGAATTGGAAGGAGTCGCAATCGACCAGAGTCACTCGCGTCGTATTGCAGACGAGAATATTGCGCTCGTTGAAATCACCGATGACGGCACCGGCACGGTGCGCTGTGTCAACGGCGAGGCACAGATTGGTGGCGATGTTGACCAGGTGGGTCCAAGTCACCTGTTTGGGCCACTGCGGCCCCGCAGGGTTCGGATGCTGACGATCGGCGGGGTTGCTCAGCTTGTGCACCTCGACCGCGGTCGACATATCCACCTTGCCCATGACGAAGCCGCAGATGGTCCCGCTCTCGACAATGGTTTGATCCGGCCAGGTCAGCACGACGAAACCGTCCGGCTGCACGGCATCGGGAGGCCGCGCCTTCGCCATCGCCTGCACCTTCGTCCGTTTGGCGGCGAGCGCGGTGAGGTGCGGATGAAAGATCTTGGCGACCCATTCCGGGTGGCCGGCTATGTCGCTGATGGTTCCCTCGCCGGCCTTGGCCAGCTGGGCGCCGAGCCGGATAGTGCGTCCGTCGCCGAGATGAAGTCGCTGCATGCCTCAGCCTTCGGCTGCACTCTCCGTGACCGGTGGTCTCAGCGGCGTGATCGCAGGCCACCGCGACGACACCCGACGGGTCAACGACGCTCCGAATACCGATCCGCTCTCGGCGCTGCACTGCAGCCGGGCTAGCACCAATGTCTTGTCGTCCTCGGTCTGATCCTCCTCGATGCTGTCGAGCCACTGAGCGAAGTCCTCGTCGCGCAGACCTGCGGCCAACGACGACCAAGCGCCCTGGAAGAACGGGACAAATGCCGCTCCGGTCGGGATGTCGGTGATCTTGTAGCTCATACCGTCGGTACTGAGGGCGAACGCCGTGACATCGGTAGCGGTGTGCGTGCGGAAGGAGTCGGCGAAAGCGTTGTCGGACTGGACAAACCACGTCAGGTTCGCGTACTCCGCCTTCTTCTCGACGAGGATCGTCTCGACGCAGCCCGTCCGCTCCACCGCGATGATGCCGTCGCCGATCTGGCCGAAGACGGCCAGACCCGGGCGGGCGAGCGCGACGGCCAAGGTCGTCGCGAGCTCACCGAGGGGCTGCCCGTAGTACTCGGCTCGATGGCGAAGTCTGCCGAGTGCGTGACGGAAGAGCGACTCCATCAGATCCTCGGCAGCCTGGCCATCACCTTCGATGGAGGCGAACCGCTCGGCGAACCATGGGGTGAGGACGTCCGCGACCACGCCGCCGCATACGGTGTGGGAGCCCCACGCGGATGTCTGGGTGACACTTCCGGCGCCGTCGGCGACAGCGGCTACGACGAAATCGCCCATGGTGCCGTAGGCGAACGCGTCATCGCATCCGAGACCATTTTTCCGATGTTCACGACCGGTGACCGATGCGCCGCAGACCGACCACTGGCGTCCGAGGCCACCGGGCACCGGCGGCGTAGCGGACTCTGCCTTCGCGGTGTCGCCGCTGCCCGCGGAAACAGAGATCGTCATGCGGACGTCCAGCCGATAGGGGCGAGTGCCACCTGCTGGGAGTTGGCGGCAACCTGGTCGTCGGACTTGCCGAAGCTCGAGGAGCTGGCCATATTCCCGAGCGAGGCGGACAACCACTCGAAGAACTCCTCGAACTTCAACCCGGCCAACGGCGCGGGTGTGCGCTGCTGCGAAAGTCGTTTGAGTTGCCCATAATCGACATTCTCACCGACGCCGACCGCGAAGACAGTGACACCATTGGCAGCCTCCATGGCATTGAGCCGGGCCACCGCCGCATCGAATCCGTCCGGATTCGGCTCGCCATCGGTGAGCACCAGCAGCCACGGGCGAAAATATTGGATGCCGGCCGCTTTGTACTCCAGTTTGCGCTCCTCGATCATATCGATCGCGAGATCTATGCCGGCGGCCATATTGGTGGACCCGTTGATCGCGAACCGGGCAGGCTGCAGCATGCGCGCCTCCTGTAGTGGCACCGCCACCTCCGCGTAGGAGCCGAAGGTGATCACCGCGACTTCAGCGCGCTTTCGCGCCAGGTCATCGGTGGTGACGTAGCGTACGAAAGCCTCGAATCCCGCCTCCAGGGCAGCGATCGGCGGTCCCGACATCGAACCCGATACGTCGGCGAGAACAATGCAGGCGACCCGAGGGTCCGGGTTGGCTTCATTGAGCGGAATGGTCAATTCTGACAACGGGATTCAACTCCTTAGCAAGGCCTCAGCAAGGCAAGATATCGGTGACACGAGTCACCGATACGTCGGCGCGTGAATCATGCGCCCCCGCAGGCAGATCCACTGGCAGGTCATTTGCTATTGCCCCGAGCGTCCGCGTTCCTCCGGCGCATGCGACCCGCATGTACAACTGTAATCACCGTCGAATCGATTGCGGTGTCCAGCATTCGACCGACAGACACCGTCCACGGTCGATGGAAGTATCGTGAACGATGATCTTCGAATAGGGAAGCCGAACTGGATGCGACGATTGAGCCAGCTACTCGAACCACATGCGAGCGGCGATCACAACTGGTCGAGGCCTATCAGTTCATCCTGCAATGCCCGGGAAACCAAGGCGGCTTTAGTGTGGGCCGGACGGCCGACGGCGGCGTACTTGTCCCTGATCCGAGCCAGGTGCGTGTTCACCGTGCCCAGCGAAATGTAAAGGCGGCGACCGACTTCGACTTTGGAGTCCGAGCCGATCCAAGCCAGTAGAACCTCGATCTCACGACTACTGAGCGCCGGACGCTGACCCGGCTCGAGCACGGCGGACGGCGGGACGTTTTCGTGGCCGAATGCGACACTCATGAAACTTTCCTTTGCTGCAATACTCTTCGCATTCTTTCGGGATAGGCGAAGACCCTCATGGCGATACGGAATAAACCGCTGTCAACGGAACAGACTGCGCACACACACTCGTAGCATGGCCACGGTCATCACGAACAGCACGAGAAATATCGCCGCTCGCGATACATCGTCAGAGTTTCCGGCCACGCCGGTATAGGCGGCCTGGCCGTAGAAGAAGAAGGCGACATCGGCCAGCACCAGAATCAGCAGCGCCCACCACGTCCACACACGTGGGCGTTGTCCATGGTTGATCCTGACTTTCTGATTGCCACCGTTGTTGGCGATGATGTTGCCGCCGTTGGATGCCACGTTGTGTTGATTGTGCGGGGTGGGATTATTGTTCGATCCCGGCGAGGGGTGCATTCATCATCTCCTGCGAGGCCCATTGACCTCGACGGTCTGGTTTCCGTTGTTATTGGCAGTTATCACGCCGCCATTCGTCGCCACATTGGTTTGGGTGTAGCCCGCGCTGGGATCGGCTGCGCGACTGCGGTCGTCCGACCGTCCGGCGACGGACGGAACCAGGCGGTCGATCAGGCCGTCCACGTCTGCCTCGAGCGTTTGATGGCTGATTTCCCAGAAATTCACGTGCACCAGTTGGCGGATATCGGCGGGCAGTTTCTCCTCGGGCGGCACCGGGGTGCCGTCCAGCAGCACCGGGATGACCGGTATTCCGCGTGCGAACGCAGTGCGGATTTCCATGCGCACCCAGTCGCGTTCGTCATCGATACGACGGCGGCCCAGCTCGTCGCGTACATCGAGCCAGTGCGGGCCTATCACCGCCACCATCATGTCGCATTCCGCGACGGCCTTGCGTATTCGGCGGGCATAGAAGGCACCCAAGCCCAAGGAGTCCTGGTCACGGAAGACACGCGTCCTCCCGAGGCGGTGCGCCATCTGCTTCGATATCTCCCTGACCGCATATACACTGTCGACTATGCGGTAGCTCAGAAATATTTCCATCAACGCACACCCCTCGTGGGACTTATTTCAGAACAGGCAATGCGCCATTCGACGCACCGCCGATAGCGCAGCAGAACAATAATGCCGAACAGTTTCTTATCCTCTCCTCGCGACCACCCCCCGCTTCCAATACCGCAGTGGGCGCTCGCGTCGGCGACCAAAACGACATGGCATTCAGCTAATAGCCTGCTGGCCAATATATCCGAGGGCGGGATGATCGGTAACAAATAGTCGGACACAATACCGCATACGTTCAACGCATCGTTACAGACGAGTCCGGTCGGTTTATTCCGCGACTATCGAACGGCTGCGCGAACTGCCTCGGCTACCCTGCTGCAGCGCCCATTCCGTGACAACAATTCTCCGGCCCCACGATCCCCGACCGGCGACCGGTTTGCTGTGCGGCTCCGCCCGGGAACTCGATGGGCATGTGGACGACCACTTTCCTCGACACCTCCAGTCCGTGAATCTCGACCCTGCCTTCAGCATCCATCGAGACACCATGCGGGCGAAAGAGACTGCCCGTTGCCAACGCGAGTGGCAACAGGCAACTCGGCCGCTCAGCGTCCGGACAGCGCCGAGTCGAGAGCAGGCTGGATATCGCGCAGCGCGGACAGCCCGCGGTATCGGCCCATCGTGTCGATGAACTCGCGCAGATCGATGCGGATGGTCTCCGAGTCGACGGAGCGGATGACGTCGAGCAACGGCTCGATCAGCGCACACGCCTGGTTCGGCTCACCGAGCGCGGCATACACCAGTGCTCGACGGGTGCCGAATCTGGCGCGAGCGCGGTCCGACTGCTCCGGGTTCTCCGACATCGCCTGGTCGAAGAGGACGGCGGCATCGTCGAGATTTCCCAAATCGTATTGGCACCATGCCTCGATGAGGGCCGGGCGTTCGTGCAGCGTCGACGGCCCGAGCTGTTGACCATCCGTCGAGCGGTGCGCGGCGTCGTGCAGACCCGCGGCTGTGTCCAGCGCACGCATCGAACCCTTGTGATCCGAAGCCATGGCATAGCCCTGCGCGGCTCCCAGCGCGGCAAGCCAGCGGATGCGGGGATGGACGGCGTCGTCGGCGAGCACCGTCTCAGCGAGAGTGGTTGTCGCCGAAGAATCGCCGCTGTACAGGCTGACCATCGCCCTGCGGACGAGCGCGTAGCTGGTCATATGCCGGTCCCCGGCGTCGCCAGCGCGTCGGACCGCGAGATCGGTCCACTGCAGAGCGCCTCGGTCGTCACCGCATTCCTGAGCCATCCATCCCGCGAACTCCGCAGTGTGCGCGCTGTGCAGCAGCAGTTCCCGTCGTTGGCGTCCGGTCCGCTGCTCGGCGGTCGCGGACGCGGCGTGGTACTGCATGACCACCATGGGCAAGACGATGCTGGGACTGCTTATCCGGCCGAGATGTCTCGTGTAATCGAATATGGAGCCCAGGCAAGTGAGCACCTCGGCGGATCCGATGGCCATCGACGGGAGGACGGTCGCCGCCCGCATATGAGATTCCCCGATTCGGATCGTCCCGGAACCATCCGGATGCAATTCGATGGCCAAAGCGGTGTCCGGGCCGAGATCTTGGTCCCTGTCCGGCTGCGGTGATGCGAATTCGACCAGCTCCCCACCGGCGGATAGCGCATCGTCGCACACGCGCCGAAGCGACTCCGACGGCGGCCTGCGCCCGTTCTCGATCTTGCTCAGATAGCCCTTGCTGTAGTGCACCAGCATGGCGAACTCGCGGAGGTTCAGCTTGCGTTCCAGTCGGCGTCTTCGCAGTTCTCGACCGAAATCCGCACTCCCCATGGCCATTTCCTCAGAACTCGTTATGGCTCGACGCGTCCTCGAGACGCTTCCCTCGAGCCAGATCCGATGACACCGCCCATTATTGCTGAAAATGTACCGGCCGGGGACTTCACCGGGCATACGAAAACCGGACGCCGGGCGCCGGATCGGCACCGGTAGTCGTCGGTGCGGTCGAGTTGTGGCCGCACCGATACCCGGCATACCGGGCTAGGCTGATCATTCGGTATGCCGAAAGGAGTTGGGGGACAGATGGATACAGATCATCGCGTCAAGCACCTCGAGATGCTGCAGTCGGTCATCGCGCGCTTGAGTCAGCAGTCGTTCACGGTGCGGGGGTGGTCGGTAACTCTCGTATCAGTGGTCCTCGCGATCGTCACCGCCCAGTCCCGCCCGAGTTCGGCATTGATTCTGCTGGCCATCGCCCCGACCTGGATCTTCTGGGGACTCGACGGCTACTACCTGAGTCTCGAGCGCCGCTACCGCGCACTGTTCGTCTCTGCGGCACAGCAGCTACGCGATCCGGTACCGACCGGGCCGCGCCCATTCGACATGATTCCCGATTCCGGACGGGCCTTTCGCGATTTCGCGCGTGCGGTCCTCTCCCCCGGCGTTGCCGCGATTCCCGCTGTTCTAACCGCGCTGATTGTCGGCTACTGGATAGTCGCGACCTTTATCAGTTAGATCCGCCGGTGCGGGCACGGGTATCCGCCCTGCCATCCCGCTCCTGCACCGAGCGCAACCCGGTGACGACGCGGTCGACGCACCGGATTCTCAGTACCACGGTCCGGGATAGTTACCGTTGACCGTGCGAACCAGGCGGCCGCGCTCGTAGCAGAGGTAGTCCATCAGATAGTCGAAGCATTTCGCGTAGCCGTTCGTGATCTTCGGCCCGTCGATGACCAGGCGCCAATCGCCGACCCGATCCATCGGCAAAAGCGACCAGCTGTCGGCGACCTTCTCGTTCGACTCGACATCGACCACCGACCGGCCGTATTCCCGAGTCACGAGATAGAGATAACTGCCTGCCATGTAGGCGTTCTCGATGTTGAGCCCCTGCGCGGCGACTCCGACCTTGTCCACCGGGACGGTATGTGACGACAGGTCGTGGATCCGCAGCAGCTGGGCGGGGATCCCTCCGCCGTAGACCATCAGACGGTTACCGTCGGCGACGGTGGCGCGTACCGCACTGCCGTCTTGGGCGAGCGGACCGATCAGCTGATTGGTCCGGGTGTCGAAATACCATGCGCTGTTATCGGGGTACGCGGTGCGTTGCACAACGAACCCGCCGCGCAGGCCCTGTGGAACGTTCTCCATCACATGGCCACTGGATTCCCGAACCAGTACACCGTTGTCGAAACGCCCTATTTCCTGACCTGTTTCGACGCTCACGAAGCGGACACCGTCGTCGATACTGTGCGCGACGGCGTCATCGGTGACGTATTCGGGCCGAAAATCCGCCTGCCATTTGGGGAGCAGGGTTTCGGGGTCGAGCACCATCGACAGCCTCGTACCGGTGACCAGCAGACCGGCGTTGGTGGGAAACAACCTGTCGACCGATTGGCTCGCGCTCCGACCGCCGGGAAACGCAGCCCGCGTAGCGGGGGTGCTCGCCCCGAGAGCGAAGGAGACGACCGAGGTCTCGCTGGTCTCCGGCTTCAATCCCTCGGCCGGTGTGCGCGTGCTGACCACATAGACCGCGCGGACCTGCTGCCCATGGCCGATGATCGCGCAGAAATAGTCGATCAACTCCGCGCGCGCGGACACAGGCGGCGCTGGCACGTCGACGAATCGTCCTGCGCCGGCGTCGAATACCGAAGCCTTGCGCACCTTCGATTCGCGTTCGCCGGTGCAGTTGACGGAGACAGTGTCGAGGCTGCGTCGGATATCGCCCTCGGCGGGCAGGCGGACACTGGTCGGGACAGCCGGCGGCGGCGACGACGACATCACCGTGGTCGATATCGGCTGCGCGGTGCGCGGCACCGAGGTTGCCGCGTGATTCGCTGCGGGCTCCGACGCGCAGGCGCCGAGCGCGCCGACCAGCACCACTACAGCCGCATAGCACCGCACCGCAGCCGATCGTGCCCGATATCTCCGCGCCCCGATATCACCCGATTGCACGAGCACGAGCGTAGGCACCATCGATCACGGACGCAGTCGGCTGTTCGGCCGACAGGGCGGGCGCCGATCATGGCCGTCCCACGGCGACCAGTGCAGCGGCGTCGCTGTGCATGTTCACGATCGAGCGGGCCCGGGCGGGTTCGATCTCCGACTGCCTACGATCCGTAGCGCGAGGTCGGCGTAATAGTCACCGATGTCCTCCGGTGACCAGGAACCACCCTCGTGATACCAGCGCGCGATATCTATTCCCAGCGAGAGCAGGGCGGTCGCGGCCATGTGGGTATTCGAGTTCTCGAACACGCCGGTAGCGACACCTCGCTCGATCAAGCTCCGGACCTCACTTTCGATCGCGCGCCGGGTTTCCTTGATCTCCTGTTGATGTTCCGGGCTCAGAGCGGCGAGCTCATAGTTGATGATCCGGGCCACGGTGTGGGCGCGTGCGTGATGGATCGTGAATTCCCGCATCAACGCGATCAGTTGGTCGGCGGGGTCTTGTGCCGAAGCGATGGCAGCGCGAATACGCGCCAAGGTGTCCAGGTGACCGGTGCGCGATATCTGGTAGAGCAACTCTTCCTTGGAACGGTGGTACACGTAGATCGCCCCTGTGCTCACCCCGGCGATCGATGTGATGTCGCGGGTCGTCGAGCCATGGAAGCCACGCTCAGCGAAGGCAACCACCGCCGCGTCGAGCAGCCGCGCTCGGGTCTGGTCCGCGCGCGAGAGGTCCTCTGTATCGGTCACCTGGACAGTATGGCTCTACACGGCGAGCACGAGTTTGCCGGTGTTGGCACCGGTGAACAGCATGTTCAAGGTTTCGCCGAAACGGGCGACACCGCCGTCCACGACATGTTCCCTGCTCTTGATCCTGCCCTCGGCCAGCCAATCGGAGATCTCCGCGACCGCCTCACCATAACGATCCGCATAGTCGAAAACGACGAAACCCGTCATGGACGCCCGGGAAACCAGCAGCGACATATACCGGGAAGGTCCAGGAGGTAGTTTCTCCGCGTTGTATGCCGAAATCGCACCACAGATGACGACGCGGGCACCGCGCCGGAGATTGGCAAGCGCGGCATCGAGGATGTCACCGCCGACATTGTCGAAATAGACGTCGATTCCGTCTGGAGCGAGCTCCCGCAGCCGCTGCAGGACGTTCTCCTGCCGATAGTCGATGGCCGCGTCGAAGCCGAGTTCCTCGGTCAGCATCCGGCATTTCTCGGCGCCGCCCGCGATCCCGATCACGTTCGCGCCCTTGATCTTCGCGATCTGACCCGCGATGCTGCCGACGGCGCCCGCGGCCGCGGAAACCACCACCGTATCTCCGGCCTGCAGCGCACCGACCTCGAGCAAACCGAAATAAGCTGTCATCCCCGGCATTCCGAGCGTACCCAACCAGGTCGGTCCGCCCGCTGTACTCAAATCGACCTTCTGCACCCCCCGGCCGTTATGGATCGCGTATTCGGTCACGCCGAAAGTACCGCTGACGGTGTCGCCGATGGCGAAGTCCGGATGCGTCGACTCGACAACGGTCGCGATATCCAGCGAACGCATGACCTCCCCGACACCTACCGGCGGCACATACGATCGCACGTCGTTCAGCCAGCCGCGCATCGCCGGGTCCAGGGAGATGAAATCCACCTTGACCAGGATCTGCCCCGGGGAGAGCGTGGGCAACTGCTCGGTCGTCAGGTTCCATGTGCTCGCCTCGGGCAGCCCCGACGGCCGTTCCGCGAGCCGCACCTGCTGGGTTGTTGTCACGTTAACCTCCTCTTTTTCGCCGAACAGACAGGGTCAGAGAGCGCCGAGTTCCGGGTCGCCAGCCGGAAGCGGGTCGAACACCAGGACCTCGGCCGCGCCGGTCAGTGCGTTGCCCAGCGCTTCCCCGATACGGCGCAGTGCGGCGCCTCGACCATGCGCATGCAGGGCCTCTTTCGACGCCCATTTCTCGATCATGACGAAATGGCCCGTTGTCCCCGCCTTCCGGTGCAAGGCATACAGAAGGCAGCCCGGTTCGGCGTGCACTTCCGCAGCCGCGGCTGTCAGGGTCTTCTCGACGAGTTCCTCCTGCCCCGGCTTCGCAATCATGGTCGCTACCACCACATACGGATCGGCCACTGGTTACTCCTCTGTATTCGGTCGTTCTCGGTTACTCGGCGGATTCAGCCGATGGCAGTCCGACGAGGTCCGCCAGCAGCCCGCGATGGTGGCCGGGACTTCCCAGCCCGATCTGGTCGGCCTTGGCACGTTTGAGGTACAGGTGCGCCGGGTGCTCCCAGGTCATGCCGATCCCGCCGTGCAGTTGGACGGCCTCCTCGGCGGCCCGCACCGCGATATCGCTGCAGTAGGACGCGGCGACGGCGGTAGCGATCGCGCTGTCGGGGTCGCCCGCCGCGAATGTTCCCGCCGCATACCGCGCCGCGGCCGCGGCCGAGTCGACCTCGACGTAGAGGTCGGCGAGGCGGTGCTTGAGCGCCTGGAATCCGCCGACCACCCGGCCGAACTGGCGTCGCAGCTTCAGATACTCGACGGTTGTCTCCAGACACCAGGCGGCCAGCCCCGCTTGCTCGGACGCCAGCAGTGCGGCGCCGATCGTCAAGCCGGATTGCAGTGCCGCCCAACCGGATTCGGCGGGAACGACGACTCGGCCGGGCACGGAGTCGACAATGACGTCGGCCAGCGGACGGGTCATGTCCAGGGAGACCACCGGCTCGATCGCCGCGGCGGCGGCCGCCAACGCGTGCACCTCCGTACCGCTCGCCGTCTGCACGGCGGCCAGCAGTACATCGGCGTCGAGCGCACCGGCGACGCTGGTGACGCGGCCGGATACCCGGCCCTGCGCATCAGCCGTCAGCGTCGGGACCTGCGTCACCGACGCAGCGGAGAACGGCGTCAGCAACGCTGCGCTGCATTCACCGTTGCCGAGTTGACCGACCAGCGCGGAGTCGCCCGCGAGTAGGACGGTCGCGGCGATCACGCTGCTGGTCAGAAACGGTACCGGTGCGACGAACCGCCCGAACTCCTCGAGTACGACGGCGGCGTCACGCGCCGTACCGCTGGCCCCGCCGCGGTCCTCGGGGATGAGCAGACCAGCGAGCCCGAGGTCGTCAGCGATCGATTTCCACAGCGTCCGGGTCAGTGTCCGATCGCCTTCATAGGCCCGGACAACCGCGGACGGATCACATCGGGAGGTGAGCAGGTCGCGCACCGCGCTCCGCAAGGAGGTCTCGACATCGGTGTCGAGCAACAGGATGTCGCTCATCGGCTCAGGTCCTTCCAGGGGATGTCCTTGTCCGCGCGGGGTTCGCCCGGCAGGCCGAGGACCCGTTCGGCGATGATGTTGCGCAGGATTTCCGAGGTTCCGCCCTCGATCGAATTGCCTTTGGCCCGCAGGAAGCGGTAGCCGGCGCCCCGACCGGCGAAATCCACGCGGTCCGGGCGCACCATTGTCCAATCGTCGTATCGCAGGCCGTGCTCACCGCGCAGTTCGACCTCCAATCCGGCAACCTGCTGGTTGATGCGGGCGAAGGACAGCTTGACGGCGGAGGTTTCGGGCCCGGGCTGGCCGCCGGCCACCCGCTGACGCAGCCGGGTTGCCGCCAGACGGGAGACCTCGGCGTCCACCCACAATCGCAACAACCGGTGGTGCAGTTCAGGGGTGCGCTTTTCCGGGAATTCGCGCCAGAGGCCGGCGGCGACACCGAGTACTCCGCTCTCGCGAGGTAGCGCCCGCCCTCCGATCGAGACACGCTCGTTGTTCAGCGTGGTGGTGGCGACTCGCCAGCCTTCCCCTTCCTTGCCCAGGCGGTGCGCATCGGGGATCCGCACGTCGGTGAGGAAGACTTCGTTGAATTCCGCTTCGCCGGTGATCTGCCGCAGCGGCCGAACCTCGACTCCGGGGGCGGTCATATCGCAGATGAAGTAGGTCAGCCCCGCGTGCTTGGGTCGGCTGGGATCGGTGCGCGCCACCAGGATTGCCAACTGCGCCTTGTGCGCGACCGAGGTCCACACCTTCTGCCCGTTGACGACCCAGTCGTCGCCGTCGCGCACCGCCCGAGTGGCGATCGCGGCCAGGTCCGAGCCGGCGCCCGGTTCACTGAACAGCTGGCACCAGATCTCCTCCCCGCTCCACAGCGGACGCAGGAAGCGCTGGCGCTGTTCCGGGGTGCCGTGGGCGAGGATCGTCGGCGCGGCCATACCCAGGCCGATACCGTTGATCGCCGCATTGTTATCCGGAGATCCGGCCTGCTCGAACAGGGCGTCGACGAACGGTTGCAGTTCCCGGTCGACGGCCCGGCCACCGAGCCCGATCGGAAAGTGAACCCAGGCCAGACCCGCGTCGAACCTGGCTCGGTGAAAGGTCACGGCATCGGTGGTGGCCGGATCATGCTCTGCGAGTACGGCTTCCACCCGGCAGCGCAGATCATCACGAACCGCGTCGGGATTGGTCATGAATGCTCCTCGAAGGATGTGATTGCTGTGAAAACTGCTGGTCTCAGGGCGTGTAGACCACGCGGCCGACGGTCTTGCCGTCCGCGAGCCGCTGCACGGCGTCGGCAACGTCGGCCAGTCCCAGCCCTTCACTGACCAGGGGACGGATCGCACCGTCGGCGGCAAGTGCGGTGAGCTCGCGGTGACATTCGGCGACGGCGCCCGGATCCTGGGTGTTGTACAAACCCCAGTGCAGACCGACGATCGAATAGTTCTTGACCAGCGCGTGATTCATTGCGGCCGTTTGGATCTCGCCGCCGGCGAACCCGACGACCACGATGCGGCCTTCGAAGGCGATACATTTCGTGGAACGTTGGTAGACCTCGCCGCCGACCGGATCGTAGATCACATCGGCACCACGGCCGCCGGTTACGTCCTTGACGACTTCGACGAAGTCCCGCTGCTGCCGATCGATGACCACGTCAGCACCCAAATCCCCAGCGTAGGAGGCCTTTTCGGCACCGCCGACGACTCCGATCACCCGGGCACCGGCGGCCTTGCCGAGCTGGATCGCGGCGCTGCCAACGCCACCTGCCGCGGCATGCACCAAGAGAGTCTCCCCCGCCTTCAATCCGGCGCGCCGATGCAACCCGAACCAGCCGGTCTGGTAGCCGATGAACAGCGAGGCCGCCTCCGCGTCATCCAACGACGGCGGCGCCGGGAAGGTCTGGGCGGCATCCAGCACGGCGAATTCCGCGAAACCACCGTGCGGCAACACCGCGCCGCCGAGCACCCGCTCACCGATGGCGATCCCGGCCACGTCGGCACCGACCGCCACCACTTCGCCACACAATTCGACGCCGGGTGTGAACGGTAATGGCGGCCGGACCTGATAGCCGCCGCGACACATCAGCACATCGGGAAAGTTCGCCGCGGCACCGGCGACCCGCACGAGAACCTGGCTCGGGCCGGGCTCGGGACGGTCCACGTCCTCGAGCCGCAGCACCGCGGCCGGCTCGCCCAGTTCGTGGACGCGCCATGCCTTCATCCGCGCCATGTCAGACCCCGCCTGTCAGCGTGACGCCACCGTCCACGACCAGCAACTGCCCCGTCAGCCAACTCGCGTCGTCGGAGAGCAGAAACGCCACCACACTGGCGATGTCCTCGGGCACGCCGAGCCGCTTCAACGGGTAGGCCGCGGCGACCTCCTCCTCCCTGCCCTGGTAGAGAGCGGTGGCGAACTTCGTCTTCACCACCGCCGGGGCGACGGCGTTGACCCGCACTTTCGGGCCGAGCTCGACCGCGAGTTCCTGGGTGATGTGCGTGAGCATCGCCTTGCTGGAACCGTAGAAGCCGATGCCCGGTGCGGGCTTGAGACCGGCGACCGACGATACGTTCACGATCGCGCCACCGTAGTCCTTCATCCAGGCTCGATACGTCTGCTGAACCCACGACAGCGAGGCCAGACAGTTGACCTCGACGATCTTGCGGGCCACCTCCAACGGCAGATCGACCATGGGCCCGAAAGCCGGGTTGATGCCGGTGTTGTTGACGAGGAGATCGGCGCTTCCGAAGGTTTCGATCGCCCGCTCGACGGTCTCGGACTGGTGGTCGACGTCATCGGCGCGACCCGCCACGGCCAGCGCCCGGTCGGGGCCGCCCAGTACTTTCACCGCTTCGTCGAGGGCGTCCTGTTTGCGGGCGGTGATCACGACCCTCGCCCCCTCGTCGACCAAGCGCTGCGCGATGCCGAGCCCGATGCCTCGACTGGCACCGGTGACGATCGCTGTCTTGCCTTCGAATCTGTTCACAAATAGGTCCTTTTGAGGAATGTGTGCGGTTACGACAGGCGCTCGAGCACCATTGCCATGCCCTGACCGCCACCGACGCACATGGTTTCCAAACCGATCTGCTTGTCGTGGAACTGCAGGGAGTTGATCAGCGTGCTGGTGATGCGGGCGCCGGTCATGCCGAACGGGTGACCGACCGCGATCGAGCCGCCGTTGACGTTGAGCTTGTCGAATTCGACACCCAACTCCCGCGCCGAGGGAATGACCTGGGCGGCGAAGGCTTCGTTGATCTCGACCAGGTCGACATCGCCGATGGTCATCCCGGCGCGAGCCAGCGCCTGCTTGGACGCCTCCACCGGCCCCAGGCCCATGATTTCCGGGGACAGCGCGCTGACTCCGGTGGCAATGATCCGAGCCAGCGGCGTCAGGCCCAGCTCGGCGGCCTTGGTGTCGGACATGATCACGACCGCGGCGGCACCGTCGTTGAGCGGGCAGCAGTTGGCGGCCGTCACCGTCCCGTCGGGCCGGAATACCGGCTTCAGCTCAGCGACCTTCTCCAGCGTGACTCCGGGCCGCGGGCCATCGTCCTTCGAGACAACGCTGCCGTCGGGCAGGGTGATCGCGGTGATGTCACGCTCCCAGAAGCCGTTGGCGAGGGCGGCCTCGGCGAGATTCTGGCTGCGCACACCGAAAGCGTCCTGTTCGGCACGGGTCACGCCACACAGCTGCGCGACGTTCTCGGCGGTCTGCCCCATCGCGATATAGACGTCGGGCAGCAGATCCTCCGTGCGCGGATCGGTCCAGATCTCGCCTCCCGCAGCGAATTTCGCGGTCCGGCCAACCGCGTCGGCGAACAGCGGGTTCTCGGTGTCGGGCACGCCGTCGGCACTGCCCTTGACGTAGCGGCTCACGGTTTCCACACCGGCGGAGATGAAGACGTCGCCCTCTCCGGCACGGATCGCATGCAGCGCCATTCGGGTTGTCTGCAAACTCGACGAGCAGTACCGGTTGACCGTGGTGCCGGGCACCCGATCCAGGCCCGCCAGAATCGCAACCACGCGCCCGAGATTGAAGCCCGACTCACCGGCGGGCTGGCCACAACCGAGCATCAGATCGTCGATGTCGTTCGGGCCGAGGGCCGGCACCTTCGCCAGCGCGGCCTGCACGATCTGAGCCGCCAGGTCGTCGGGCCGGAGGTCTCGCAACGCCCCCTTGCCAGCGCGACCGATCGGCGACCGGGCGACAGAGACGATGACGGCTTCGGGCATGACTGTGAACCTTTCAGGCAAGTTACTGAGCGCTTGTTAACCTCCCGCCACCATGCTGGACGGATCGGCGATGGTCAATACGTCACAGCCAATTCGGACTGTGACACATGGCACATTGCCGAGGCGCGGTCTCGTCGAGTGGCCAGTTCGGAATACGGTCTCTACCTGTGCGTTCTTAACTCGATTTCGAATTCATATTCATCTTTTTGATGGCCGTCGGATCGCCGAGCGCCCGGCCTCGAGGCGTCCGCAAAGCCGCGGTAATCCGAATCTGCTCGAACCGCACCACCACGATCGTGGTGGTGCTCGATCGAATGGTGATCGACAATGGGACGGTGGCAGGTGACACGTTTTCCGATATCGAAGCGTGGCCGCGGTTACGGCTGGACGACTGGACTCCCACCCGCGACACCCTGCACATGTGGACCCAGATCATCGGCAAGATCCGCCTCCGGCACGCCCCACTGCTCAATCATTGGTGGCAGGTGACGCTCTATGTGACCCCACGGGGGCTGAGCACCTCGACAATCCCCTACCGGACCGGAGCCTTCGACATCGAGTTCGACTTCATCGATCACCAGCTGGTCATCCGCACCACCACCGCCGACGTCCTGCGGATACCGCTGCAACCCGAATCGGTGGCCGAATTCCATGCGCAGGTCTTCCGCGCTCTGGAACAGCTCGGCATCGACACCCGGATCCAACCCCATCCCAACGAGGTCGCCCCCGCGATCCCGTTCACCGAGGACGAACAGCACCGCTCCTACGACCATCACGCGGCCACATTGTTCTGGCGCCAGTTGGTGCAGGCCAATCGCGTACTCGGCGAATTTCGTTCGCGCTTCGTGGGAAAGGTGAGCCCAGTGCACTTCTTCTGGGGCGCAATGGACCTCGCCTGCACCCGGTTCTCCGGTCGACCTGCGCCCATACATCCCGGCGGCGCACCGAATTGCGGCGACTGGGTAATGGTCGAAGGTTACTCCCGAGAACTGAGCAGCTGCGGTTTCTGGCCCGGCGGCGGCGAGGAAGGCGCCTTCTACTGCTACGCCTATCCCGAACCGGATGGTTTCGCCGACTACCCGGTGCCCCCGGCCGCGGCGTCGTACCACCGAGACAAGGGCGAGTTCGTCCTTCCCTACGAGGCCGTGCGCACCGCCGAGAGCCCCGATCACACGCTGCTCGACTTTCTGCAGAGCTCCTACGAGGCCGCCGCCGAATGCGGCGGCTGGGACCGCGGGCTGCTCGAGGACGACCCGGACCGGTGGGCCCGGCAACAGGCGAAGACCCGCACCACAGGGGGCGTGGGATGACCCGGCGGCGCCGCTCACTGCCGGTCGCGAAACTGCGGGTGGAATAGCCGACCAGATTTCAGCAGGACGATGGAGTACCACATGGACGACGACATCGAACGCACACCGCATCTCACGGCATTCCCACGCATCGACGACTATGGCTTCATCTCCGACTGCGAGGTCACCGCACTCATCGCGCCCAGCGGAGCCATCGAATGGATGTGTCTGCCCCGCATCGACTCCCCCAGCGTCTTCGCGGCCATACTCGATCGTTCGGCCGGTTCGTTTCGGTTCGCTCCCGCCGACTTCATGGTGCCCACCGATCGCCGCTACGTCCCTGGCACGATGGTCATGGAGACGAGTTGGCGCAGCGGCGAAGGGTGGGCGACGGTTCGCGATGTGCTGCTGGTCGGGCCCTGGCGGCACCAGACACCCGGCCGTAGCGCCCATCGTCGAACCCCCACCGACTACGACGCCGAGCACATTCTGCTGCGGACGGTGCACTGTGAGACCGGGCAAATCCAGTTCGCGCTCGACTGCCAACCGTCCTTCGACTACGGCAGGTATCGCGCGCATTGGGAATACCTCGACAGCTACCACATCGCGCAGGCCAGCGCTGACGGGATCGATCTGCAGCTGACGCTGAGCACCGACCTGCGCTTGGGGCTGGAAGGCACGCACGCGCTTGCTCGCACCCTGCTGAAGGCGGGCGAGACACGCTTTTGCGCGCTCTCCTGGGGTAGTCGCGACGCGCCCCGCGCCGTTGACGAGGCCGATGAACGTCTGCTGCAGACAATCCACCATTGGCGACACTGGTTGGCCGGCGGGCGGTTTCCGGACCACCCGTGGGCCGCCCAGCTCACCCGCAGCGCGCTGACCCTCAAGGGGCTGACCTTCGCACCCACCGGCGCCATCAGCGCCGCCGCCACCACGTCATTGCCCGAAACCCCAGGCGGACAACGCAATTGGGACTATCGCTACTCGTGGATACGCGACTCCGCCTTCGCGCTGTGGGGCCTGTACACACTGGGCTTCAGCTGGGAGGCGAACGACTTCTTCTCCTACATCATCAGCTTGACCGAAGACGTCCGGGACATGCAGATCGTCTACGGCATCGGTGGCGAAAGCGACCTCACCGAGCAGACTCTCACCCACCTGCGGGGCTACGAAAACGCCGGCCCCGTGCGCATCGGCAACGACGCGTACCGGCAACGCCAGCACGATGTGTGGGGCGCTGCGCTGGACGCGGTCTATCTCTACGCGCGCAACCAGGACCAAATCGACGCGCGAGCCTGGCTGGTGCTGGGCCGGGCGGTCAAAAGCGCCCTCACCTACTGGCGCGAGCCCGACCATGGCATCTGGGAAGTACGCGGGGAGCCCCAACACTTCACCTCCAGCAAGGTGATGTGTTGGGTTGCCGCCGATCGTGGCGCGCGGCTGGCCCGCATCCACCAGGACTTCGAACACGCCCAGCGCTGGCAACAGGCCGCAGACGACATCCGCGCCGACATATGCGCTCATGCGGTCGACTCCCGGCGGGTGTTCACCCAGCACTACGGCAGCACGGCGCTGGATGCTTCGACCCTGCTCATCCCGCTGGTTCGTTTCCTGCCCCCCGACGACGACCGGGTACGCAACACGGTGTTGGCCATCGCCGACGAACTGACCGAGGACGGCCTCGTATTGCGATACCGCGTCGGTGAAACCGACGATGGATGCGCGGGGGAAGAAGGCGCCTTCACGATCTGCTCGTTCTGGCTGGTCTCGGCGCTGTCGGAGATCGGCGAAAAGACACGAGCCAAACAGCTGTGCGAGAAATTGCTTGCCTACGCCAGCCCCCTTGGCCTGTACGCCGAGGAGATCGACCCCCGAACCGGCCGGCACTGGGGCAACTTCCCCCAGGCGTTCACCCACCTCGCCCTGATCAACGCCGTAATGCACATCATCCAGGACGAACAAGCCGTACTGCGGCAGGCACTCGGCGGGGAATCGATCGCCCCACGACTGGACGATGTGACATTCACACTGGGATACATGCACCGCTAGCTACTGCACTCGGAAACGTTCGATCTGCGACTCACGCAGGGTCAGACCATGACCGGGGGCGGTCGGATCGGGGCGGATGACTCCCCCGTGGGGATCGAGCGTCCCGTCGAAAGCCATCGATTCGATGCGGACGTGGTCGTGAAACCACTCCAGATGCCGAAGGTTCGGGATCGCCGCTGCCGCGTGCGTGTGCAAATGCGGCGCGCAATGCCCCGACAACGGCAGGTTGTGGGCCGCGGCCAACGCCGCGACTCGCAACCACTCGCTGATGCCGCCACAGCGAGACACGTCGGCCTGCAGGCAATCCACCGCGCCCGCCTGACACATGCGCCGGAAGTAGGTGAGATCACTACCGTATTCGCCCGCCGCGACGTCGGCGGTCACCGCGTCGCGGACCTCGCGCAGCCCGTCGAGATCGTCGGAGGACACCGGCTCCTCGAACCATCGCACGTCCAGATCGGCGGCGCGGCGCAGCACACGAATCGCCTGCTTGCGGCCGTAGGCGCCGTTGGCGTCGACGAAAAGTTCGGCGTCGCCGATGATCTCGCGAGCCTGGCGCATCCGGGCCAGGTCGCGCTCGACGTCGCCACCCCACGATTCACCGATCTTGATCTTGACGCGGGGGATCTGTTGCCGATCGACCCATCCGGTCAGCTGCTCACGCAACCGGTCGGCGTCGTAGGTGGTGAAACCGCCGCTGCCGTAGACGGGTACCTCCGCGCGCACCGCGCCGAGCAGCCGGTGCAGCGCGAGATCGAGCAGCCGCGCCTTGAGATCCCACATCGCCACATCCACCGCGGAGATGGCGTAGTCGACCACACCGGGGCGTCCCGCGTTGCGGGTCTGGGTCACCATGCGATCGAACACACCGGCTACGTTCATCGCGTCGGCACCGCGCACGATCCCGGCGAGCTGGTCATTGACGAACCGAGCGCACACCGCCGGACCGTAGGTCCACCCCAACCCGGTTCGTCCGCCGCCTTGCGCGCGCACGACGACCATCGTGGTCGAATCCCAGCTCAGCGTTCCGTCGGCCTCCGGCGCATCCGTGGGAATCGTATAGGCGCAGGCCTCGATCCGTTCGACGGTGACATTCGAACCGGTTCTGTTGGCCGCGTCCACACCCACCGCCGCTCCTTCGCCTCGCCTGGCCGTGTCCCTGCCGCGCGGATACCCGGGGTGCCTGCTCCTACACGTCCGTAGCCGCCTCTCCGCCAGCTATTGAATCCGACGTCAACTTCAAGTAGCGTCCCCGAGCACTGACCGTGACTGGCATCACATCAGTGACTGATCGTGACTGGCGTCACATCAGGTTCGCTCTCAACTTGGAGATAGGTATGACTCCGAACTCGGATTCCGGCAGCCCGGATCGAAAGAAATTGCGGCGACTCATGGGCGCTGCCCTGGTCGGCAGTTCGATCGAATGGTACGACTTTTTCATCTACGGAACGGCAGCTGCCCTGGTATTCGGCAAGCTGTTCTTTCCCAACTCGTCACCGCTCATGGGCACGCTGCTGTCCTTCAGCACTTTCTGGGCGGGCTTTATCGCCCGCCCGCTCGGCGGACTGGTGTTCGGACACATCGGCGACACCTTCGGCCGCAAGCCAGCACTGGTCTCATGCCTGATCCTCGTCGCGGCATCCACCTGCGCGATCGGCCTGCTGCCCACCGCCAAATCGATCGGGGTGGCCGCGCCGATTCTGCTTGTTGCCTTGCGGTTCCTGCAGGGCATTGCCGTGGGCGGCCAGTGGGGTGGGGTCACCCTGCTGCTCACCGAAACCACCAGACCCAACCGCAAGGGCCAGGCGGGCACCTTCGGTCAGATGGGCGTGCCCTTGGGCCTGATGATGGGCACGGGCGCATTCCTCCTGGTCAGCGAGTTCGTCAAGGGTCGCGACTTCCTGACCTGGGGTTGGCGGATCCCCTTCCTGGCCAGCGCCGTGCTGTTCTTTGTGGTGCTGTTCATTCAGCTACGCATCGAGGACTCCCCTGAGTTCCGTCGGCTGCGAGCCCGTGCCGACGAGGCCTCGACCGCGGTCACCCAGGCCCCGATTGTCGAAGTGTTGAAGAAGCATTCGAAGCGGGTTGTCCTCGGCGCCGGACTGCTGTTCGGAAGCAACGCCATCTTCTACATCAGCGTCGCCGGCGTTCTCGATTACGGTGTCCGGAAACTCGGACTGGACCGCCACGGCCTGTTGATGGTGTCGCTGATCTCCTCTGCCATCAGCGTGCCCGTGATCTATTTCGCCGGCTCGCTGTCCGACCGCTACGGTCGCCGTCCATTGATGCTCGCGGGAGCAGCGATCATGGCGCTCTGGGCATTTCCGTTCTTCTGGCTGGTGGAGACGGGCTCGCTCGGTGCGATCCTGATCGCCACCGTGGTCGGCAGCGGCCTCGGCTCCGGGCTGGTGTACGGCCCGCTCGCGGCGTATCTCGCCGAGCTGTTCGAGCCCCGAATCCGCTACTCGGGCATCACGCTGGCCTACCAGTTGGCCGCCATCTTGGTCAGTGGCGGCACACCATTCCTCATGACCGCGCTGCTCGCGACGACCGGATCGACCACGTCGGTCTCCGTCTTCATCATGATCATGGCGCTGTGCACGCTCGGCAGCACCTGGGCACTGCCAGAAACGGTGGTACGCAAGCAGTCCGCGACGGCCGGCGAGAGCGCGTCCGTCGCCGTATAACCCTGACCGATCCCGAGGGAGCGGCGATGTCTGATGACATCGCCGCTCCGAAGGTTGTCGGCGTCAATGGCCAGGCGCGCTGCACGCTCAGGGCGTGACTGGCCGCTGCCGGTGACCGGCTTTTCGAGAGTCGCCGCCAGTCGTTCCGGAGACGCCGGGTGAGCGAATCGTCAACTGCCAACAAGATTCCCGGAAACGCCACCGATGGGTCGTCACTCTGCTAGAAGTTGTAAACATTCGCGTACCCCACTTATACGCGGGCGTACCCCACTTCATTCCATGATCGGATCAGAGACTTCATGACGACGAACACCTCTGCTGCGACGGCCAGCGCCGTCGCCATCACGGCACTAATCGTTGGAACCGCAGTCGGATTCCCCGGAGCGGCCAACGCGGACAACGCACCCGGCGGAGATGCTCCAGCGGTGATCACTGTGAACACAACAGCAGACGGGATCGCGGCCGACCCCCGAAGTGGATTGTGCCGCACGGCCTCTGGCACGTGCACACTGCGCGCCGCAGTGCAAACGGCCAATGCCCGTCCAGGCAGTACGATCGTGGTGCCGGCCGGACAGTACGTGTTGTCGATACGGCCCGATCCGCAGAAAGTGCAGGGCCGCAACCCCGATGCGACCACGGGTGACCTGAACCTCACCGCGCCGACGGTGCTGCGTGGCGCCGGGCGCGACCAGACAGTGCTGGACGCCAACGGGATCGACCGAGTCCTCAGTGTTGCCGCTCCCGTAATGGTGGCGGGATTGACCGTGACCGGCGGAGTCACCGCCCAACATGAGATCCCGTTCTACGACACCGGAGGGGGCGGCATAGCCAATTCGTCGAACCTCGTACTCGACGACGTCATGGTTCGAGGTAACAGCGCCGGGTACGGCGGCGGCATCTTCAATGTGCCCGGGTCGGATTTGCAGACGAAAAATACGACTATCACCGGTAATACGTCCGGTGAGGCGGGCGGCGTGCGGTGTGACAACACCTGCACCTTCACGGACTCGACGATCTCCGACAACCGCGTGGTCAACCCCGGAGAGTGGTACCGCCCTGGTGGATTCGCCGGTCGTGGTGGCGGTGTGGATGTGCGTGGCCGGGGCGTAGTGACTTTCGAGCGCGCCACCATCACCGGAAACACTGCCCCGGACGGCGGCAGCGGCATCAATGTGGCGCCGGCCTACCTCGACACCCTTCCGCACCAGGTGACGGATCGGGTCGATGCCCCATTGGGCACCGTCGTCTTGCGGAACTCCACCATCATGGCGAACACCGCTTCGGCCAACTGCGCGAAGGTGTTCGCGAAGATCGTGTCCGAAGGTGGCAACACCAGCAACGACGCTTCCTGCGACCTCACCGGGGCAGGCGACAGAGTCGTGTCCTAGTCGGCAGGCACGGCCAGCCCGAGCAGCGCGCGGTGGATGTACATCACGCTGTCCTCGAGCTCGAGCAAATCACCTCCGGCACGGAGGGTTCGGCGCACGGCCTCGTTGGTCGCATCGGTCACCGCCAGATATGCGGAATCGGGGACCGATGGATCGACGGGGTCTGCCGTTGTACGCCACGATCGGATGAATCCGGCAAACCAGCGTTGGCATCGTTCGAACGACTCGATCGCGCGCGATCCGGCCACGGCGGTCTCCAGATAGAACGAGCGCGCGAATGATGGTTCGTCACGCAACAGGGTGAGATACTCCCGAATGCCGCGCCGGAGAGCCTCGAGCGGCTCCACCGGTTCGGACAATACCCGCGCCATTACCTGCTCGAGATGATCGATCATCAGATCGCGCCCCGTCTCGGCCGCGGCGAGGAAGCATGCTTCCTTGTCCGGGAAGTGCTGATAGAACGTCCGCCGCGAAACCTTTGCTGTCGCAGCGATATCCGCGACCGTCGCGGTGAGGTAGCCGCGGTCCGCGACGACGACCGTCACCCCGTACAACAGCCGCTGACGCTGCGACCCTGTCACCAGATCACGAGCAAGACCGTGCGGCCCGTGCGGCAAGGTCGTCAGTGTCGGTTCCAGCAAGTTCCTACGTCCCATTCACACCTTCATATCAGGCGCACCCACCGACCTCGTACGAACTCCGCCGGTCGATCGGCGCCGACGCTTCCAGAGATCACCCGTGGCGAGGCAGCCGTCTCGCAGTTCGGATGCGGTGGCCTCTAGCCGGTTCCAGCGCCGGCGGAACCGCCGGTATGTCCGGAGACCGCGGTCCCCAGCCAGTTGACTCAGTCGGCGGCCACGTCGATTTTCAGCGCATTGGCCCACAGGCGCGTAGCTGTTCGAACGAGATCATCGAGCGAGGTCTCCTCTTCGAGGGCGAACGCGTAGTACGCCATTCGGCCGACCATGCCCGACAGCGCACGTGCCGCGGCGTAGGGATCGAGTTCCCGGTCGGCGAGGCCTCGTTCCTGTAGATCCCTGATGGACCGAGCGTTGCGGTCGCTGAAGGCGCGGGCGCGGCGTCGGCGTATCTCGCGAAACTTCGGATCGATCGCGGCCACCTGATCGAGGATCAGCATCAGTTTCGCGTTTCGCTTGTACGCCTCGAAGTAGGCGCGGTTGCTCGCCTCGATTACCGCGACCGGAGATGACTCGTTGGCGCTCAGCCGCGGCATCCCCGGATGCATCATCTCGTGCTGCGACGCTTCCAGCACCGCCTGCAGGATCTCTTCTTTGCTCGAAAAATACGTATAGAAGCTACCGGTGGAGCATTTCGCCTCGGTCGTGATGTCCGATAGCCGCGCATCGAGGTAGCTGTCGCGCTCGAACACGACTCGGGCCGCGGCCACCAGCGCTGCCCGCGTTCGTAAACCGCGGGCCGTAAGCGGAGGCTCCCGCAGGACAGGGGTATCGGCCAGTGCGGGGATCTGCGCGGATACCGCTTCGTCGTCGGCCGTCCTGGCCATCAACCACCCTCCCTGTCCTGCCGTGCATTCTCGAAGTGATCGTCGCACACCCGTTGTCGGTCTGCACTCGGCGCCGCGGCGTGCGGTCACGGCGTCGGCCGTGAAAAGCCAGGGCCCTGCCCAGCCGGGTTGGAACCGACTGGGCAGGGCGATAGCCGCTGTGCGAGTTGGCGTTACTTCGCCGGCGCCGGCGCCGGCGCCGGCTGATTGATCGTCGTGAAGTACTGGACAGCCGCCATGATCGCGACCGGAGCGGTGACGAGAAGCTGGCCCGCCAACGACCCCAGCGCACCGAGGGCGACGATTCCTCCTATACATCCGATGGCGGCTGCCGGAATGAAGGCTCCGAACAAGCCGACAATCGCCGCGGAAGCGACGGTCGCCCCGGCGATCCCGCCCAGCACGCAACCGACTGCCGCGCCGCCGATGCCGCCGACGGTGGTGCCGATGGTCGCGCCCATGAGGATCGTGGAGGACAGTCGCGCCCAGGCGGCCTGTTCCCGGTCGTACTGGGTCTTCCAGGGAGCCTGATCTTCATAGGGCAGGGCCACCGGCTTGTACACAGCGTGCTCGAGGTCGAGCTGCGGCGTCAAAGTAGCGGTGCGGTCGCGGATTTCGGCGGCGATGGGGAAGACGTAGTCATCCACCCGGAAGGACAATTCCGAACCGGCCAGCACAGCACCGCCGGGCGCCTTGATCTTCAGCACCCCCTCTTCGACGGTAATCGAGCCGGCAGCGAGATCGATCACCGACGATCGCTCTCCGACCGATACCTTGTAACCCACCGCCCCGGCATCGGCCGGTGCCGCCGATGCCGTTCCGGCCGTTCCGGCCGTGACGCCGAGCGTCGAGACGAGCAGCGTCGCTGCTGCAATCGTTTTCCTCATCTGTTTCCTTCTTCTTTGTGCCTCGAACCTCACGTTCGAGAGAATGCGAATACGCACGGGTGCGATCCGATTCGGTCCCGTCGGCGAAACCGTCTGCGGCCGCTCCCGCTATCGCGCTCTACTCCATTCGCATCAAATGGAGTCGAGTAACTTCACAAATGCCTCGTTGACCGCGTCAGGTCGCTCCTGCTGAATCCGATGACCGGCGCCATCCACCACAATGTGTGCGCGCTGATCCGCGAGGACCGCTGCGCTTCGGTCAGTGGGCGTTTGCGTGGCGGGCAACCAGCTCCGCCGGGAAACCCAGATCGGCCTGCACAACCGCCTTTGTCAGCGGCAAGCTCAGCTCGCGCAGACGCGCACAGCCCTCCTCGCCGAGTTCCTCGTACGGATACACCGCGAGTTGGTCGGTCCGGTCCTCGATCGATTGCCGGCGCCGCCGCCCTTCCTCGCTGAAGGCGAGGTCGGGTCCAGCGAGAAGCCAACCGTCAGAACGCAACCGCTCGATGCTCTCAGCCCACTCCTGTTCACTCCAATACCGGCTGACACGGAGGACTTCCGCGCTGATGATCCCCGCCGCGCCGTGTGTGATCAGCGCCTCCCTACCGTCGAGACCTTCGCTGAGCAGCAGTGCGACGTGGCCGTCTCCGCGGAACTCGCGAAGCAGAGTCTGCGCATGCCACAGCACCATGTGCGGAGCGGTCGGCCACGGCAGCTGCGCGTGTCCGGCGAACAACGGACGGCCCTGAGGCCGATCACATGCGCGTTCCGCGGCCCGGCGGGCAAGATCGGCCGCCTCCCGCACCGCGCTGCCGTCGACCTCCTCACCCCATGCTTGGCGCAGCGAGCGGTCGACGGCTTCGTACCTCGCTGCCAAGACGTCCGCAGGCGTGGCGATCTGCCAGGCCGCAGGCAGTGCCGAACGGACGGCCACGGGATTGAAGTTGAAGAATGTTGCGATGGTGACTTCCGCGGGTACCGGTCCCATTGCTGCCGAACGGGGCGCGAAATATGTCATGGCCCGTCCGGTCAGGCCGATTTCGGCGTAGCACTGCTGTCCATGCGGGCTGAAGTAGATCATCCCGTGAATCGGTTCGAGTGTACGAAAGGTGAGCCGGGCGGTTTCCGGCGAAACACTGGGCATTATCGCTCTTTAGAGTTGAACTATCGGAGAAAGGGACACGTAACTCACCGCCGCTTCGACAGACCACCGGTGCGGCGACGGCACTGAATTCGCTGGGCGTCAAGGCTCGGCCGGACTTCTCCGGCGTCGAGTTCCACACCGACCGCGCGAAGAAGCCTGCTCGCGACTGGAAGCCTGGAAGACGGATCGTCCACAGTCAGAAGTGGGGTCATGCAGTTCCCTCAATCGTCATGTCTGGCTCGGGTCCGAGACCGGTTTGCGCGGACCGTTCGACCAACGAATTGAAACTGAACTCAACATCAAGTTGTGACCTACGTCAAGTCTTGAATCCGAATTCAACTTCATCTACCGTGGCGTCCTGCCGGCATAACCGGTGGTGATCGACCCTCAGCGCACTACGCGAGGCCCGCAGGCCGATTCACTCCACAGAGGAGAGTCGCAGTCTCGCGTTGCCCTTGCGAACCCGATCGAAAACGACAGTCGGCCCGAATGTTCGACAGCGGGTCGCGGCCTCCGCCGTTGTCCGCCCCCCTTGGCGGCGTGAGCCGAATCGACCCGCGGCTACGAACAGGTTCACGCCCGCAGCGGACCGCGCCGGGCGCGGCGTCGAGGTTCACAGGCTTGGTGGCCTTCACGATCGCGCGGTGCATTCGGTCGCCTGAACCCATTTCGATCTAGCAAACTCGCTGGATCCGCGACAGAGCGGCGGCGTCCTGCGGTTTTCTGCAGCAACTCCCACATTTCCCTGTACATAGTTAACCGACCGTGCGTAAACTGTGACCAAGTTGATATCAAATAAGACGGCCGGGAAGGTCGGCAGCCTGCAAGCGCCAGGTCGAAGAGACCGCACGCCCCGCAAGTTGCCCACGAGGTCGGCGAGCGGAAGCCCGCCAATGGCTCGCGAACTCCCGCGTCATCACATTGAAGATTGACCTCCGCGACACCGCGGCGGACAGCAATAACGGGACAGTAGCCGCTATTGCGTGACGTTGCCGAACAGCTGAGCGTTTCCACAACACCAGAACTGCTGCATCGGCGAGCCTCAACGGCTCTTGCCTCCAGGGTCCGCGCTACCCGACCACGTTGCCGGAACCCGATACCCCTTGTCCGAGAAACCGATCCACAAGATCACTACAACCACCAAGGAGCTGCAATGCGCACGAAGGTCGAAGACGCACTACATCAGGATTTCAATCGCTGGAGCGAGCTGGTCGACCGCGCCGCCCACGCGGATAACGAATTCGAAAGGGAGAGACCCGCCTTGGCTGCGGCAGAGCTGGAAATGAAGTGGATCCGCACCGCCGCCGAAGACTGGAGAACACTGCACGACCAGTGGTGCGAAAGAATCGACCGGACGCGAACAACTGCGAAGTCCGAATACGCTCTGCTCTGAACCACACCGCCGAATCGACCTGCGCATGTGAACGGTCGATGAGCACCGCGAACCGAGCGGTCCAGAACCGGCGACGTCTCGGATCGGCTGGACACCGGTCAACTGATGGGGATGTCGTCCTGCCATCTATTCGGTGACCGGTATGTTGCCCGGTCCGGCGAGAACTCGGTCAACGCCAGCATGTGTTGCCCGGCTCTTCAAGCCGCCGCAAGGAATCCTCGTCGGTCCCTGACTGCCCGAGCCGCTGCTCACCACACCGAACGTGGCCGCTGACCTCGAGCTCGCCGAGAGCATGTCGATCGCGCTGATGCTCGTCCTCGAGACGCTGTCACCGACCGAACGCGCCGTGTTCGTGCTGCGCGATCTACTCGATATCGGCTACGACGGAATCGCCGCAGCCGTTCGACAAAACCCCCGCGGCCGTTCGTCAGATCGCGCACCGTGCCCGCCGGGCACGTCGATGCCAGCCTCCCCCGGTCGGTGTGCTGCTGAACATCGGCGGACGAACAGCCACCTGAATAAGGCAGCCAGCCAGCTGCGGGCACCTTTCCCGCGGAGTGTTCCGTAAGCCGATCATCGGGCAGCCCGAGGCGGTTCAGTCGGACCGACTCGGCAACACGCCGACCGAGCGAGAGCCGATGCTCGAATTCCAGTGCTGAACAACCCTTTATCGCCGAATTCGGACACCGCCGACCGGCCGAGTCCCGCGCGAGGATTGGCCATGGCCGCCGCCGGTCCCGCATCCGTTCACGTGCCGCCGGGCGGCTCGACGTCGATGACGATCATTTTGTCCTGTCGGTAGTCGTCCAGGTTGGGAGTGTTCCAGCATTCGCCGACACGGATTCGGTGGAACCTGAACGTGGCGTTGGTCTGGTTCACGCCGATGATGCAGCGAACCGGAGCGGGTGGGTCGAGTTCGTAGACAAGCCGGCCCACCACCCGCGCCAACGCAATGCCGTGCAGGAGTAGAAGCCGTTGGTCGTCCTCCCCGATGTGCGGCTGATCATCGATGATGGCGATATCGACCGGGACGAAGTCCTCTAGATGGAGCGAACTGTCGCTGCATTCCCAACCGGTGAGATCGGAGAAGAACGACGGCGCGTTGTCAACGTCGCCGGTGGAGTCGGCCCAGGTAACTACTCGACCTCGGTGGACGATCCCGCGCGCCGCCTGCTCGCGAAGACCGGCGCTCAGCCCTCCCGGGGGCTCGATGAGCCCAACCGATAGCACGCCCACGGCTTCAGCCGCCAAATCATTCATCCTCACCGAGAGCACGACGACAAGTCTCCGTGGTCCGCGCAACCCGGGAACGACGCGACAGGCGGGTGGGTGATGACGAGTTGGTCTCAGCTCTGCCGTCGGCCCACGCCGAGAATTGGATATTCACCGCCATCCTCCTCGCCGGCGTCACCGGCCTGCTCCGCAAGACCTGAAGCCCGGTTCACGCTGGTCCCACGAACGGTCGCGGTGACCGCACCCGCGACGGATGCGTATCCGGTGTCGGGCATATCGTGGCGGCGACGATCCGCATCGAGACACTGGGCAGGAGGAGTTCCCGGAAGGCCGATGAGTTCTCCACGTTCGGGAGGTCTACCCAGTCATGAGGAAACTGATCTACTCATTCGGCGTGTCCCTGGACGGCTACGTCAACGACCGCAACGGCAGCATCGACTGGACTGTCCCGGATGAGGAGCTGCACCAGTTCCACAACGACAGGTACCGCGAGATCGAGGTCTCGCTGCACGGTCGTCGCCTGTACGAGCTGATGGCCGAGTACTGGCCCCACGTGCCCGAGGACGCGCCGCGCATCGCGCGCGAGTTCGGCCGGCTCTGGACGGACAAGCCCAAGGTCGTCTTCTCCAGGACGCTCACCGAGGTCCACTGGAACAGCACCCTGATCAGCGAGAACGCGGTCGAGGAGGTCCGCAGGCTCAAGGCCGGAGGTGACGGGGTGATGGAGGTCGGCGGCGCGAGCCTCGCAGCCTCGCTGATGCCGCACGGGCTCATCGACGAGTACTGGCTGTTCCTCTATCCGGTGGTCCTCGGCGGCGGCACGCCACTCTTCCCGTTGCTGGACAAGCGAATTCAGCTCCGGCTGGCCGAGACGAAGCACTTCGACAAGGTTGTGATGCTGCGCTACGTGGCCGACTAACGCCCCAGCTGCTGATCGCCTTGGGCACCGAGGCCGCGATAGCCGGATTCCGGGGTGATGGTCTATCGACCCGGCGGCTCGAGCATGGGGACGAGAAATTGACGAGCGATCGCCGCGAGTTGTTCGTCGTCGTCGAGGTCGACGACTTGGCTCGGGATCGCCAGGAAGGAGGCACAGATTCGAACCATCACCTCGGCGACCAACTCGACCCGCAGGTCCGGTGAGATGGTGCCGGCCCGCTGCTCCTGGCGCAGTTGACGGGCGACGAATTCGCGGACCATGGCTACCGCCCGCCCACCGTCTCCGACCAGTGAGCTCACGACGTAGTCGGGTTCGGCGGTGATCAGAGCACCAATGAGCGGGTTGCCGCGCAGAGCGCGCAGGGAGCTCACGAATCCCAGGACTACGCGATCGCCGACATCTGTCGCCGCGGCGATATCGACGAGGAAGGTATCGAAGTACCGACGGAACTCACGCAGGATGACGAGTTCGACCAGCTCTTCTTTGGTGCTGAATCGGCGATAGACGGTGATGCGTGAGACGCCCGCCCTTCGAGCCACGTCTTCCATGGTCGAGCGCTGAATACCCCACTGCCGGAATTGTTCGGCGGCCGCGTCGAGGATGCGGGTACGGAATCCGTCGGTGTCATCGACCTGTTGAACGGCCTGCAGGTAGGCGCGTTCGATCAAGGACTGACCGAGCGGGAGCTCATTGGCGAGCGGAGCAGATTCCACGGCGTCCTCCTGATCGCGTTCCACGTCTCCACATCGTTACCGATACATGGGTACGTTAGCTGTTTCTTTGGATCTGAAGGTTTCGCGTCGGCATCACGCGAGCCGCTGTGATGCCGACGCGGTCGCTGGTGGAGAATGGCGAATCAGCGGTTGGTCAGCGGGATTTCGATGCTCAGGGGCATCCGCAGTTCGGCCATGTACCAGAGGACGAACTGCCGCAGGAACTCATCGAACATCCAGTAGGGGGCGTCGAGCACCGGAGCGATTGACAAAGCTCCTTCCCGAACGGCGACATACGGGCCCCATGAGACCTCCAGCAGCGGGCTCCAGACCGGTTCCCGGGGGATGTTGAGCCAGTCCGCGATCTTGTTTCCCAAAATGAATCGGGTGAATGCCCCCAGAACACCGCGGCTGAGCAGGGTCAAGTCGAGATCAGCCCCCAGATTGAGCAGCTGATTGGCCAGGTCGTTGCCCTCCCTGGTGGGGGCGAGGATTGGATCGAGTTGCTGCGCGGCCTGTGCGTTGGCCTGATCCCAGGTCGCCGGAATGTACTCGTCGCGGATGCCGAGAAGGTGTGCGGCCAGCTGCCAGCTGTGCAGATAGCCGGCTGATTCCGCGACGGTCATGGGCATCTTCCACGCTGTGAGGGTCCGCATGATGGTGGTAGCCAGACTGTGCCAGGTGACCATCAAGTCGTCCTGGCTGATCGGTGTAACGTCGGCGGGCCAGTGCGGCGACTGCGGCAGCAGACGGCGCACCGACGCATGAATGATCCGGGTCTTCACACAGGTCACGATCATTTCGCCGCCGTCGCCGTAGGCGTTGACCGCACCGATGTCGTACCCGAACTTCGCGGTCTTGGCGATGCGTTCTTTCAGATGCGATCCGCCGCGTGAGTAGTACACCGCGAGTGCCTCGTGTGGGATGACCGTGGACATCATGCCGCTGGCGAAGGCGTAGAGCACGCCGAGATACGTTCCTCGCTTCTTGGTGAATTCGAAGGAGCTGGCGAGTGCGCCATGATCGGCCCATGAGGGCAGCTGACGAGCCTCTTCGATGAAGTCGGCCAACCCCTTCGGCAGGCCGGCAGGCAGGGGCTGGTCGTTGTAGACCCAGGTCGCCAGCAACCTGTTGATCTGCGGCACGTCGGCATGGTCGATCACATCCGCCAGCACGGAGTCGGCGGCGGGGTCGTAGACGGTCATCGGGTCAGCGTCACTACCGGCGCCGACCACCGAATCGGCAGGCGACCATTTCCATGGCTCCGCTCTCGCAGTGCGTGCGGTCAGCGCTATCGCACCGACGGCCCCCAGCAATCCGCCACCAGTTCTCAATGCGTCACGTCTGCTCATGCGGTCCATGCCGATGCTCCCCTTCGTTGGGTGATACGCAGATATCTATCATGTATCTGTGTATCTTGATGAGAGCACACAGTGACAGCAGTCACAACCAATTGGCTCGGATTTCCGGAAGAAGGATCGGTCCATGAACCTGTACGTCGTTATCCAGAACCTCCTCAACCGCCTTGACCTGGGTTCGGCCGGGATCAGCGTCCCCACTGCACTGGCACTGCACACTGCCGCCTCGACGGAGGCTTGATCACAGGGACCGGAAAGGAATGGCTCGAAGACCCCCGAAATTCACGCACAACTGCCGTCAACGCTCGCGGACAAGATCACCGGCGGCAAGGGCGGTCGCGGCGAGAAACCCTCCCCGCCGCCTGGTCTCGGACGCCATCTTCTGCCTGGCACATGGCGGCATCACCTGGCGGGCGCTGCCCACGGACTTCCCGCCTCCGACGACGGTCTACGACATCTTCCGTCGATGAACCAAAGCCGTTGTGCGGCAACGGATCACCGACGTGCTGCGAGACCGGACCCGAGTACGCGCCGGCCGCAAGGCCACACCGACCGCGGCGATCATCGACTCCCAGTCAGTGCGGGGCGGCACGAGATGGGGCTTGTTCCTGCACTATTAGGTCTTTTTCGAACTCGTAGTCGAGAAGGGCATGTCGGCCCACGGACTGCGCAGACCGGACCGCCAGCCCGAGCGAACCAGGACACCCGCGGCTAACCGGGCGTGACAACGCTACGACGCTTCCGGGCCCCACGATCCCGGAGGCAACTGGCCGCGACGCGACCTCAGCCGTGCCCACCGGACGGCGGCACATGGCCGGGTGGAAGACCGGTCGGCACTGCACTATTGGCCGACGGCACGGACTCGACCGGTGAGGTGACCGGCGCGGACGGCGCTACCGATGCCGAATGACCGCCGTGCCCACCCGCCGGTGGCATATGCCGAGCCGGGCCGTGCCCACCCCCACCACCCAGCATCATCATCACCACGGCCAAGACCACGATGATGGCCAACACGATCCCGCCGATCACTACCCATCTGGGCAGGCCACCCTCGCGTTTGCGCTTGGTGCGGCCGGGCAGATCCGTCATCACATGCCTCCTCTCCACATCGGGCCGCCGCGCACCGACGACCCAGCGACACCGAGTTAATCAATACACTTTGTTCTAGTCAATACATATCGTATCGTTGGAACGAGTCGCCTAGCGCGCACGCGAGCGGGCATCCTTCGCATCGATTAGGAGTGTCGGACAATGGGATTCGCGATAGAGGTCGATGACGTCGTCAAGACCTATCCCCTGGGTGACAGCACGGTGGTCGCCGTCGATCACCTGAACCTCGAGATCGACGAAGGAGACTTCGTCGCCATCGTCGGACGTTCCGGCTCCGGCAAGACGACCGTACTGAACATGCTCGCGGGAATCGACCGTCCGACATCGGGCGACATCCGGGCCGCTGGCGCTGATCTCGGCACACTTTCGGAGTCCGGACTCGCCGAATGGCGCGGCCGCAACGTCGGGCTGGTGTTTCAGTTCTTCCAATTGCTGCCGACCCTGACGGTTCTCGAAAACGTCATGTTGCCAATGGATTTCGCGAAGGTCGTGACCGCGAGCGACCGGCTCGAACGGGCCAGGATGCTGCTCGATCGGGTCGGGATCGCCGACCAGGCCGACAAACTGCCAGCGACACTGTCCGGCGGGCAGCAGCAGCGGGCCGCCATCGCCAGGGCGCTGGCCAACGAGCCGCCGCTGCTGCTCGCCGACGAGCCGACCGGCAACCTCGATTCGGCCACCGCCGAGGCGGTGCTCGAGCTGTTCACCGACCTGAACTACGACGGCCGGACCATCGTGGTGGTGTCGCACGAACGCGATATCCGGGCCATCGTCAAGCGCGAGGTAACGCTCGTAGACGGCCGAATCGTCAGCGATGAGCGACTCACCGCGGTGCGATCGTGAGTAGCCTGCTTGCCGTCAAGCTCCGTCGCGATCTGGCCGCGACCTGGAGCCGAGTTCTGATGATGGTCGTCGCGATCGCCGTATGCCTCACGGTATTCGGTGGCGTGCTCTATGCCTGGGCAGTGAGCTCACGGGAAACCGGAAACGCCTATGTGGGCACCGAACCCGCGTCGGCGACGATTCTGCTCGACAACTCGATCGATGCGACCGAGATGGCGGCACTGGCGGCGCAGGTCGCCACCCGGCCCGATATTCTCGCTGCCACCGGGCGCACTCAGTTCACCAGCGAAAAGTTGGCCGTCAACGGTGAAATGCGCGATGTGCCGCTGCAGGTGTTCGCCGCGGCACCGGACGATCCGATGCGGATGGCGAAATTCCGAGTCGAGGACGGGGTCTGGCCACCGCCACCGGGCTCCATCTACATCGGTCGCGATTCGCTCGCACTGCTCGATACCGCGGTCGCCGACACCGTTATGGCCATGCTGCCCAGCGGCGAGCGTGTGACGCTCCGGGTTGCGGGCACGGTCTACGACCCGAGCCTGGCACCGGCGCCGCAGCATCAAACCGGCCACGCCTTCATGGCCACCAACGGAACGGGTCCTCAACCACTTCGCCTGGACCAGTTGAAGTTTCAGGTGGCCGATCCCGGCGGGCAGACACCGACCCGCGATCGCGATACCGTCGTCGCCGCGGCCGGGGCGATCAGCCGGTGGCTGCAGACCGAGCGGGGTATTTCGGTGCGCGAAGTGCAGGTTCCCGAGCCCTATGCACACCCGCATCAGGGGCAGACCAACGCGCTGCTCGAATCGTTGCTCGCCGGCGGCACCGCGGCTCTGGTGCTGAGCACAATTCTAGTGGCAAACATGCTGAATACGCTTCTGAGCCAACAGGTTCCGCAGATCGGGATCATGAAGGCGATCGGCGCGCGGACCGGGCGGATCGGACGCCACTACCTGACGATGATCATGCTCATCGCGATCGCCGCGACCGCGCTCGCGATCGGACCGGCCGTCTTGATCGGGCGCATGCTCGATCAGATCATCTTCGGCTTCATCGGCATTGAGCCCGCCACTCTCGCCGCCCCGGCCTGGGTGTATCTGGTGACGATTGCCGCTGGTCTGTTGCTCGCTCCGGTCATGGCACTGATTCCGCTGGTCCGGGCCAGCCGAATCACCGTACGCGAGGCCATAAACCATCACGGCGGCGCCTCCGGCCCCAGAACCGCGAGCGGCTGGCTGGCCCGGCTCAGCCGCATACCCCGCCTCGATCGCGGTCTGCTGCTCGCGCTGCGCAATACGGTTCGACGGCCAACGAGATTCGTGCTCGCCGCGGGCTTGATGGCGGGTGCGTGCACCGTCTTCGTCGCGGGGATATCACTGAGCGCGGGTGTCGACGCGGTCGGCCAGATCGCCAAGCAGGAGCGCATCTGGGACGTCGACGTGAAGCTGGACCAGCCTGCAGCGATGAGCGCGGTGCAGTCGGCCTTGGCATCGGTGTCCGGGATAGACCGAGCCGAGGGCCTGGCCGTTTCGAAGGCGGGGCTGGCCGGTCCGGGCCAGGTGCCGGTCACTCGGACCTACCCTGATCAAGGTCATGGCGGTGTCAGCGTCACCGCGATCCCGGCCGACACCACCACATTTCGGCCCCCGAGCAAGTTTCTGGCCGGTCGTTGGCTGAATCCGGGCGAGACCGGAGCCATCGTGCTCAACCAGATCACCCGCAACAAATCACTTCCCGACGTCGGGATCGATGACGACGTACAGCTGACCGTCAATGGCAAGGCCACCACGTGGCGGGTGGTCGGGCTTGTCGAGGAACGCGAAGGCGGCGCGGGCGGCCTCTATGTCACCGCGGAAGGCTTTGCCGCGGCGATGGCGCAGGCGCCGATGGTCAACCAGCTGCGCATTGTCACCGGCGCCCACGACGAGCAGACTCGATCCACGATCGCGACCGCCGCGGCGACGGCGCTGCGCGGTGCGGGACTTTCGGTGGAATCGGCGGATTCGGTCAGTGTGCGCGATACGGTCAGCAGCGGGCATCTGGGACCGATCATCATGGTGGTGGTCGCGGTCGCCATTTCGCTTGGCATTCTCGGCATTATCGGGCTGGCTTCGACCATGAGCGCCAATGTGCTCGAACGCACCCGCGAGTTCGCCGTTATGCACGCGATCGGCGCGCGTCGCGCGGTCGTGCGGCGCATTGTCGTCGCGGAGGGGCTCGGTCTGGCTGTGGCCAGCCTGATCCTGGCGGTGCTGCCCACCCTCGGGTTGACGGCGCTGCTCGGTGCGGGTCTCGGCAATCTGTTCATGGAGGCTCCGCTGCCTTTCCGGGTCTCGCTGGCCGCCGTCGGAATCTGGACGATCCTGGTGATCCTCGGGGCGATCCTCGCCACCGAGGCGGCCGCCAGCCGCGCCTCCCGAATCACTGTCCGTGAGGCGCTGGCCTATCTGTAAACACGAGACACTTCGTTTCAAATAGAGACATATCGTATTATCAGTGCCGTCGGCCACGTCACAGAATCGCGATAACGAGGCCGATAAAATAATTCACATCGAAAGGCACACATGAACATTCGCGTATTTGCCGCGACCACGCTGGCACTGGCATTCGGAATGGTCGGACTGGACTCGACCGACGCCGCGGCAGCGCCGACCACCAGAATCGCCACCTGGAATGTGGAGGCCAGGGATGCCGGGGGGCGGGCGGGCGGCAGCCTGTTCAGCGACGGGTCCGCGACCGGCAGCGGCGAGTTGGCCCACCACTCCTCGACCGGTGGCGCGATCACCTCGCGGATCAGGGCGGTGAGCTGGACGGCCTTGTCGCCGAACACCTATGGGATCCACGTCGAGTTGGAGGGTGAAATCTCGGGCGTCCGTTGCATCGTCCTGCATTCCTCCGACGGGGGGCCCGAACTCGGCGTCTCCCTCGCCGATGACGGCATTTGCGCCAATGCAGAACCGGAATCCGATATCGCAGGAAAGGTTACCCTGCTGCCCTGACATTTCGCCGAAACAACTGAGCGTCGCTACCAATTCCGAATTGGTAGCGACGCTCAGTTGTTTCGGCCCGGCCAGCTGTTTCGGCTCAGGATAGTTCGACCGGTTATTTCCGGAGCGGCTCCGGGCCGCGGATCTCAGCCTCGCGTGGTCGAATAGCCATGTCGCCCAACACCACCCGTCAGCCACCCACCCTCGCCGAGTTCCGCGCACTGGTCGCTACTCACCTGGACGTCGAACCGGCGACCATCCAGGACGACACCGACCTGATCGAGCCGGGCTTCGATTCGCTCGGGATGATGCGCGTTGTCAACTCGATGAGCTGATTGCCGAGCCCACGCTGGCGGCGTGGGCTCGACACACCCGACCCGAGAGTTGATGCGGGCCCCCCTCTCCAGCTCGCATCAATATTTTAGAGTACAGTCCGTTTGATCAGAGACGGACTGTATTTACCATGTCCGTCTCGTATCATTCAGATATGCCGAGATTGTGGAACACGACGATCGAGACCCACCGTCGTGAAGTGCGCGAAGCGATCCTGGCTACGACCTCCCAACTGGTGCTCGACCGCGGCCTGCGCTCGGTGACGATGTCACAGATCGCCGACGCCACCGGTATCAGCCGGGCGACGCTCTATAAATACTTTCCCGATGTCGAATCCATCCTGATCGCCTGGCATGAGCGGGAAGTCGCGGCACACCTCGACGAACTCACCGACATCATGGCCGGTATCGACGGCGCCCCCGAGCGGCTCGCAGCCGGTCTGCTGGCCTGCGCGATGCACAACTTCCAGGCGCGTAAGCGACATGAGGCCGAACTCGCGCACATCGTGCACCACGACGACCATGTCGCACACGCCGATGCTCATCTGCGCACACTCCTCGCCGATCTGATCACGGCGGCCCGGGCTGAAGGCGCGGTGCGCGGCGATGTCGATCCAGGTGAATTGGCCGACTATTGCCGCCACGCACTCGGCGCGGCGACAGCGATGACCGAACCCGAGGCGGTTCAGCGACTCGTTTCGCTGACCCTGGCCGGTCTGCGGCCCGCGCGCTGATTTCGTATTCCATACCCCCACATCCGGCGACGCCGAAGCCTCGACCGATCACCGCATGGCGTGGATCGAATTGGTCGGCGTACTCGCGGTCGGCATCCAGGTCGGACTGGGCGGCACGCCGGTCGCCGACTTCAGCTGGGCTGACGTCTGCGCGGGTATCGGCCTGATCGTCAAGCTGCTGATCAAGGTCGGGGTGCTGTTGCTCGGAGGCCGTGCCCTGCACAGCCGACTGGCCGCCACACACGGCGCAACACTCTTCCATCGCGGTCGGACCCGAGTCCGCCGCTGCCAACTGACCGCCTCGATCTGACTGGTGTCGGTGACGCCATTGATCTGGCGTACCAACGCTCCGCTGCCGATCGCGGTGCCGTCGGTCTGCAGGTTGCCCCCGCTATGGCCGCCGACGCCATGCACCCCGACCTCCCACGTAGCGAACACCTCTTGCGGCGCGGCCGAGGCCACGGCCGTGCCGATTCCAGCCGCCGCGCACGCCACCGCTGCCGTCGCCACGAGAACATTGACTCGCATAGCAAAACCTTTCGCCCTCAAGGCTTCTCGCATCCATGGTGAATGGACTCCAAGCACGCAGCCCCCTGCATTATCCATACAGTCCGTTTAGGTCCAGACGGAGCGTACTGGAAAACGAAGACCGTGAGGACTCCCGTCCATCATGGTGCGAAGCCGCCGAAATTCGCGACCGGCACGGGGTTTCCAAAAGTTGGCGTACGAGCAGCGCCGACGCGGGGTCGCAACCTCCCGCCGGGTGTTCGACTGCGGGGATCCCGCAGTCGAACAGGACATGCAACCGGGCCAGCCGCACCGCGTTCGCAGAATAAGGACCACGCGGCCGACGCCGAGGTCGACACCGCCGGACGACCTGCCCCACATGCGGAGGACCCGCACCCAGAACGATCTAGGAGCGGGTCCCTGGTGCGAGTAGCACATCCAGCGTCGCATAGCGCGTGCTGCACGCTGCCAGATCGGCGCCCGTGCACGCCGCCGTCCCCGCGCGGGATGTCGATGCTCCCGATCAGCGGATCCACCGTTGCCGTCCAGTGTCGCCACCGATGCAGGGGCGGACCATTCGGCAAGCGCCACGCGGTATTCGTCTAGGTACGCCAGAAATTCTGAACGAGTCGTCCGTTCCTCACCGGTTTACGACGCTCTTCGCGCCCACCATGCGCACCATGCTGAGAATCGGGAGCCCGATCACCAAATGTTCGACCGCGGTGGAGATACCCACCCAGAGGTGGCTGGACAGTGCCAGTGGAATGATCACTGCCGCGGCGGTCAGGATTCCCACGATCCAGCTGAAGAACAATTCCGGTGACGGAGTGCCCAGGCGCAGCAGATACCAGAGCACCCCGGCCAGCAGCGCGCACATGAAGGCCACGGCCGCGAACCAGTACGCGTCCTGGGCCATCGGATTCCACACCCCGAGCTTGCCGCTCTCTGTCACTCGGTTGGCGATGATCTCGATGATCCAGGCGCACAGCCAGGCCGCGAGTGCGGTCACCACCGCCGCCGCGAACACACCACCAGCGAACGTACCGATGTTGACGTCCGGCCCCTGGTGTGACCGAGACTGGCGGTTCGGGTAATCGGACTGCTGATCCGTGCTGTATCCGTGGTCTGGGCGGTATCCGTGGTCTGGGCGGTATCCCTGGTCCTGGCCGTATCCCTGGTCCTGGCCGTGTCCATGATCCTGGCCGTATCCATGATCCTGGCCGTATCCGTGATCCTGGCCGTATCCGTGATCCTGGCTGTACGCGGGGTCTCTGTAGTTCCCAGGCTGATAACCGGTTTCGTAACGTGCAGTGTGCTGGTCGCGCGGATCCCTGGGGTTCAACCGCCGATCACCTCCGTCGAGAGCATGCATGTGCGTCGAGTGTAGGGCGACAGCGAACAGGCTGCTGTCCGCTCGTCTGTTCCAGCCCTACATTCACTCGGGATCGGCACAGCTTGCCATACATCTATCCGCGGTAGGAGTTTCTGCCCGACACGTCGCGACCAAAGGTACGGCAACGCCGGATGCATAGTGGATCTGGCATGTTTGCCTGATCGACCCAATGGGAATCATTGCCCGAGTCGGCATCCCGCGTCTGAATGCCGATAACGATCGAGCACTTGATCACTGACAATTTCGCCGGAGAACCAGGAACAGGCAGCGAAGGACCCCGTCCTGATGCGACCGAGGAGATTGTCGACTTCCAACGCGTCGAATCCCACGGCTTCAGTACGGGATGGGCTTGTTCTCCTTGGCCCAGACCTGCTCGATATCGCTACCGATCGGTGGCGGGAAGAGCCCGGCGATCATCCAGGTGTCGCGCGGGACCTCGTTGATATTGAATTCGAGGTACAGGCCGCGGTCGTGCGTGTAGGGGGCCATGAGGGTGTCGAGGCCGCGGGTCATGCGTTTTCGCATTTCAGGGTCATCGAGTTGACGGGCGAGGTGGTCGATGGTGATGCGCACCGAGGCGGCGGTGGGTTTGCCACCGACATAGAAGGAGTCGGCGGGCAGTTCGTGAAAGAGGGCTACGGCATAGAACTCCGGGAGGCCGACGCGGGCGTAGTAGGCGGTGATGTCCTGGGCGAAGTTCTGCTTGTCCTCGGAGGTGTAGGTGTTCGCGGGGTGGTAGATGCGCCAGAGCGGCATGGTGAATTCCTTTGGGCGAACCGGTGTCTCAGCGACGGAAGGGAAGGACGAGGTTTTCGACGGGACCGGACAGGGTGGCCTTCACCTGCCGGGTGAACTCATCGACGAGGACTTCGTTCGCACCCTGTTCCAGACCATCGGCGAGTGCGGCGGCGACCGTAGCGGGGCTGAGCTTCACGGTATCGATGGCCTTGACCATGTCGGTCTCGGCGAAGCCGAGGTGGACACCGACGACCTGGGTGCCCTGCGCAGCCAGTTCGATGCGCAGGGAGTTGGTCAGTGACCACAGGGCGGCCTTGGACGCACCGTAGGCCGCGGCCCCGGAACTCCAGGACAGCACAGAGTGCATATCCACCAGTGCGCCACCACCATTGGCGGCGAGGATGGGAGCGAAAGCCTGTGCGATGCGCAGCGGTCCGAAGACGTTGGTCTCGAATGTTTCGACGACATCGGCCATTTCGGCCTGCAGTAGCGGCGCCGGGCGCAGTACACCCGCGTTGTTGATGACGATGTTCACATCAGTGGCCCGATCCGCAACGGCCGCAACCGAATCTTGGTCGGTAACCTCCAATTCGAGCGGGACGATGCGGGAGTCATCGGCCGCGCCGGGCTTGCGGGCGGTGACGTAGACCTTGGCCGCGCCGCGCGCCAGCAATTCCTCGGTGAACGCGCGGCCAAGGCCTCGCTGCCCGCCGGTCACCAGGGCGATAGCCCCTTCGATTCTGGTCATGTCCGCCTTCCTCATTCGTTCACGCCATAGCTGACTATATAGAACTATAGCCAACACTTCGATGCGGCGACAGAGGGTGGCACGGCGGCAGGTGAAGTGCACTGGCCGCCCGCCAACGCACGATCGCTCGACAGAGGCAGTCCGCGAGCAGACCTCAGCGCTGGTTCGAGCCAGCTCCCGAACTCGGTCGCGCAGTAGATCCAGGCAGCGGCACACCTCGCGCAAGTCCCGATCCAGCAACCGGGCCCCGGTCGTCAGCCGCGGCTGGGACATCGACCCCGACACCGGACACAACAGCGGGAACACGAGCAGCCGCCCGAACCACGTGCCGTTCAGCGTCATCCCCTGGTAGCCCAGGTCATCTGTTGTTCGGCCGGGGTGCACCTGCGGCGATCGGTCGCGACGTGGCAGGCGAGCTGTACCGTGCAGCAGCATTCCGCGCCCTGACACGGCACTTCACATCAGCACTGCGTTGTGTTCGCCGATCGGCGCCCTCGGCGCGATCTCGGCAGGCGATGGGGCCAGGACCGCCACTTGGCACACCTGCGACACGATTGGTCACCGAATATCAAGCGGCCGTGAGCATTACGATCGCCGATCTTTCGGCCTCAGGCGGCCGCGTGCGGAACGCGTGTCTGCACTGTTTGGATCACATGGACGCACAGCTCGCCGGACTCGTCGGTGATTTGCACACCCACCACCACCGCATTGCGGCTGATACGCATCGGCTCGGCGACCGCATGCGCCGCCGCGCGGACCGGACGCAGGAAATGCGTCGTCGAATCGGTCGTCGCGGGCAGCGCCCCCGGGGCGGAATTGAGCACCGCGCAGACCGCGGCAGCCGCGTCGGCCAACCCCATCAGGGCACCGCCGTGCAGGCCACCACCTGTTGTCGACAGCTCGATGGTGTGGGGCAGGCGGGCAGCGACAGCGGCGGATGTGAGTTCGGTGAACTCCACTCCGAGGGTGCGAACGAACGGAGCAAGTCGGTAGACGTCTTCGGTGGTGATGGTCACGGTCGGCCTCTCATCGTTGTAGAGACTTCACTCTACAAGCCTGTCTGGAGAGTAGTCTCTACAGCGTGGTGAGATTCGTACACGACACCGCGGCGATCCTCGACGCCGCTGCGCGGCTGCTGGCTACGCAGGGTCCCGCTGGCGTCACGATGTCCGGTGTGATCCGGGAATCCGGTGCACCGAGCGGGTCGGTCTACCATCGCTTCGCCGACCGGCCCTCATTGCTGGCCGCCCTGTGGAACAGGGCCGTCGAGCACCTGCATCGCGACGCCTACCTCCTGTTCGACGAGGACGACCCGGTCGAGGCCGCCGCCGCGATCACAGGCCACATCGTGCGGTGGTGCCGCAGCAGCCCGCTCGATGCGCAGGTCCTGCTCGCGGGTGTCCACCACTTCGCTCCCCAGAGCTGGCCCGCCACCGCGCGCGAGGAGCGCGCCAGCGAAGCAGCCCGATGGGATGCGGCCATCCGCGAACTCGTCCACTCGCTACGCACCGAAACCGGATTGTCCACGGCGACGATCGTTCTCACCGTTGTCGACCTGCCTTATGCCGCGGTGCGGCGATATCTCACAGCCGACCGGCCGATACCCACACAACTCGACGTCCAGGTACCAACCATGGTGCGCACGCTGCTGAACAGCTTGCCGGCCGAAACGGACAGAGCCGCCGTTTGATCGAGCACCGAGACAACCCGCAGCTCGCACATCACACGATTTCAGGACATAACCCGTGCGGTCTGGTCTACCTGCACGATGATCACCGTCCGCGCAATTCCGGTGGCAGACAGAGTCCGAACGGCCCACAGGGATTGCACAACAGTGGCAGGAAAAGACATGGACGCAGCTCCGGTGGAAAGTACAGCTGCAGGCCGCGCAGTGCGCACAGCCAGCCGACGCAGGGATAGGTGAGCTTGACGATCCGATTGTTGGCGGTGTCGGCGACATACACGTCCCCGAGGTTGTCGATCGCGAGCCCAGCAGGTTCGGCCAGATCGGTGAACGGTTCGCGGGTCGGCGCATCCTTCCCAGCCGACAACCGCCAAACAGTGCCCGACCAATATTCGGCCGTGAGAACATCTCCGGCGGAGTCGACCCCAATGCCCCGGTAGATCACGCCAAAAAATCTGAACGGCAGGTCGATACCCGCACTCGCGCCCGCAGGCAGCTTGACAACGTGGGCGTCGTCGCCGGAGTGCCCGCCATAGGAGACGTAGACAGTGCCTGCGGAGTCGACCGCGATTCCACCAGGAGTGACGACTTTGAGCGGCAAGCCGATGCCGACATCCGCGCCGACCGGAATCCGGACCACCCGGCCGATGCCATCGTCGAGGACCAGCAGGTCGCCACCGACGTCGACAGCCAAGCCGATCGGGCGCCGATTCGTATACCGATGGGTGTCGTCGTAGTAGTCGTCGTACATTGCCGGCAGCACTGTTTGTGTTGAGGTCCCGGCCTCGAGCTTCAGCACCCGGCCGTTTCCTGTATCAGCAACAAATACGTCGCCGGCTGTGTTCACCGCCACCGCCTGCGGTGAGTCCAGGCCAGTGAACGGAAGCTGCACCTGTAGGCCGCTCGGTCGAAGCTTCAGGACTCGGTTGTTGCCGGTGTCCGCGACGAATACGTCCCCGGCCGCGTTCACGGCGACCCCCTGCGGTCGATCGAGGCCTTCGAACGAGAGCGTGGTCAGAACGGCATCCTCCTGAGCGGATGCCGTCGGCGCGACCGCGACACTCATGGGGACGACCGCGAGGGCGACCGCCGCGACAACAAGGTGCCGCCGCAAGCTGGAGCGCTTGACGGCGTGTGTGTTTACCGCGCTGTCCTGCTGCATGGGCATCGGCAACTCCGAGGTGATCGGTGGAAGCGGAAAAGGCGGACCGGTCTCGAAAAGCTCGTAAATGCCTGCGCAGGTAGAACCGCAGACCAAACGACATTGTCACTCAGCAGACAACTGTGGCGGTGGGGCCAATGCCCATGTGAGCACGTCGAAGACGTGGCTTCCATGAAGGCGGTTCAGAGCTCCTCCCGCGTCAAGAACAGGATCTTGCCGTAGTCCTCCCCCAGCCAAAGGTTGTCGAAGCCCTCCGGCGGATGAAATGAAGTGACGAACTGCCCTTCACCTTCGTAGACGAGCGCAGACGCAGCGGAGAGATTCCAGTCGGGGTTGGAACCCGCTGGCTCGAAACGGATATACACCGGGCTCTTACGCAGATTCACCGTATCAAGCGGGAAGCCGATGCGTGGGTCGTTCAGTTTGCCGTTGCGTACACGGATCAGGGGCGGCGGCAGGTCAGGCTCATCGGGAGCTCGGCCCATGATGTACTCGCGCCAGGAGCCGCGTTCGAAGTCGTCGGCGGTGGAATCTATACAGAACTCGCGTCCCCCGAGTCCGAGATAGACGCGACCGTCGGTACCGGCGCCATTGACCGTGCCGGTGATGATCTGGCAGAGAATTCCCGTAATCCTAGCCACCTCTTCACCTCCTTACTCGAGCCGTTTTGACCAAATGCCGACAAGAGACAGCCCCGGGAGGTCAGGAATCAGCCCGAACGACAGGGAGCTATCGCACAACCGAACGCATGAGCGGGACATCACTCCAACCTCGCCAACTATCCCTGAAATTCGCGGCCCGCTGGCCGCTTATCCCCGAATATCGCAACCCAGCCCTGAAAAGGACACGATCCAGTCGTACCGATTCTGAGTGCGATGCCGGGTTGGATAGCGACCCCAGAATCTGCACCATCATTGGCCGACGACAACAGTTCTATGACGGCTACCTCTGGTCAGCCCTGACGCCCTGTCCGCCGGGTCACGATTCAACCGGAGTTGACACCGCCCAGCGACTAGTTCTGAGGGATGAGGAAGTCCTCCAGAAAGTTGCCCAGGCGTTCGGCTTTGGCGGTGATGCTGGATTGGGAGGAGATGTAGTCGGAGATGCCTTGGTCTTGGGCATCCTTCAGATAGGTGGGTAGGGGTTGTTGGAGTTCGGTGTCTATGGCTTGGGCCAGGAGTTGTTCCATTTTGGGGCGCAAGGGGTTTCCGGTGGCGGCTTGGTTGTCCAGTTCCAGGCGGCCCTTGTCGGTGGAATAGTCGTAGAGTTCGAATTCTTGGTCGGCGGAGCTGTCGATTTGAATTCGGCCGTCGAGCCAGTGGGAATATGCCGCGAATTTGGCGTCTGCGGTGCGGACCATGGTGACGTGACCGGGGGCGTTGTGGTCGAAGAGAATGGCGGCCTCTTCGATGGTGGCCTCGTCGGTGGTGTGGGCGATGAATGGACGACCGGGGGCGGAGGCGTTGCGACACAGCGCCGTCAGGTCCAGGCGGCCTGCCAGGTGCTGGTAGTGGTCGGTGGAGCGCCACTGGTTGCCGCCGGTGGCGATGGACAGCAGCAGAGGTGTGAGGTCCACGCTGGAGGTGAGTTGCGTTCGGACCGCGGTGGAGTCGGTGGGGCTCAGCAGGCCGCGGGGATCGTGGATGTAGAAGGGGACGCGGACGGCTTCGTCGTAGGCGCCACCGCCCTTGCCGTGCAGGCCGTGGGAGCCGGCGTAGTCGCCGTGGTCGGAGGTGAAGATGACGACCGTGTTGGCGGCGACGTCGGGGCGGGACTCCAGAGTGTCCAGGACGCGGCCGATCTGGGTGTCCACCTGCTGTTGCAGCCACAGGTAGAGGTTGCGCATGTCGATCCAGGCCTGCATGGCTTCGGGGGTGCCGTAGGGCGCGAGACCGAAGGCCACCACCGACGCCTGCACCAGGGCCATCTGCAGTCGCGGCTTGGCCGAAAGCTGTTCCAGGGACTCGAAATTGCCGGGCAGGTCGCTCACCCAGCGGGGAATGTCGAGGCTGTTCTGGTCGCGACGCGTCCAGCGCGGCCAGTACTGGATGTCGTGCGGGTTCACCAGCGACACCGTGGAGCACCAGGGAGAGCCGCCGGAATCGTGCTCGAACCAGTCCACGAAATCATCGACGATCTTGGGATCGGCCTGCAGGCCCTGGCCCGGCGCGCCGTTCGGCGAGGGATAGGTGCCGCCACCGAACCCGTACGCCTCCAACGCACCTGGCGTCCGATCCGGGTAGTGACCCAGATGCCACTTGCCCCACCAGGTCGTCTCGTACCCGTTCTCGCGCAACATCGACCCCCAGGTCGGAAACCGCGGGGACAAGGTCGATTCCGACACCACCATGCACCCGGTCTGATGGCTGTACAGCCCGGTGACCAGCGCGCCACGCGAGGCGGTGCAGTCATTGGCGGCGGTGTAATGCTGCTCGAAAGACACACTGCCGCGCCGGATCCGCCCGATATTCGGCAGCAACTGATCCAGCATCGACTGCTCCGGAAACCACACCGGCGCGCGCATCTCGTCCACGATGACGACCAGGATGTTCGGCTTGTTCGGGTCCACATCCGCGCGCGCCCGCGCCGCCGGACCCGCCGCGTTTGCCGCGACCGCCGCCGTCACCGAGGCGGCCGCGCTGGTAAGAAATCCACGTCTGCCGAACACTGCGGCCTCCTACGAGTCGATGCCGCGCCGGACTGGGGCGGCGGTGCTGCGGGCAGCGTAGGTCAGCCGCGACGCGTCGCACATCACGCGCGGGCGTGACACCAGGTCCCCTGTGTGAGGGATAGTTCGACGGAAGCGGGATCGAGACCCGACGAGGCTCATTTCGGACGCATCACCACCAGCCCGGGGACGGTGGCCATGTAATCGGTCAGGGGTGTGTCGAGGATCTGTTGTTGGCTTCGAAGGAGGAGGCGTTACGGAACGCCGCACGGCGAACCGAAATTCGGCACGACAACCCGTGGCCTCGATATCAGTCGAGTAGTCATCGCTCCAGCGGGCGCAGCAGGACGGACACAACTTGTTCCGGCCGAGTCCACGGCAGCTGCAGTGCACGACCCGGCGGCCACCCCATCATCCGATGGCTGGCAGGTCGGCGGCACCCGCGAAGCACTCTCATCAAGTCCGCGACTCCCGCGCGAGCGTGGGTGATCGTCACGGCCATGATCGTGGCCGAACACGAAACCGACCTCGATAAGTCCTTGTGGCGCAACCACACCGCCACGACCGAACCGTATCTGCCGCTCGACGCTCGCTCAGCGGCATTTCCGTGCGTTCACGCCAGATGCGGAGCCAGGACCGCCGCGCCTGCACGTACGTTGGCCCAGTCGGTGTCGTCCTGCCGGGCCAACGCCCGCGGCAACCACGTCCGGCGCTGCGCCTGTTCCCGAATCAGCGCAGGGATATCGAGCTCGATCCCCGGGACGGCGCCGGCCACAGCCAGGTGGTCCACACGCTCCTGCATGGCTTGCAGCAGTCGGTGGTCGAAATCGGTTACAGCAGTGATGAATTCCTCCGTGCTGACCGTCCTCAGGCCCGACAGCGGCGCGGAGAACGTGATCGCACCGTCGGGATCGGGTGTGAACTGCCACGCCACGGTGACCGTGTCCTCGGGGCAGAGGGTGCGCCACCACCGAAACGCGGGCCCGAATCGCAGATACGAGGTGTCGATCCAGCGCAGGCCGTACGCCTCGGAGGCGGCCTCGATCGCTGGATCTTCGAGAAGATCCGGATCGCCGGTGTCGACCCACTCCTCGGCGCCAGCGGCGAAGAACTTCGCCAAATCATCCGGCACCGGCTCGAGGGCCGAGGGCAGAACGGCGAGCAGGTCCTCCCACAGCCGCACCACGTAATAGTCCACCCACGACGTTACGGCAGCGCTGCCATCGCCTATCGAGTTCGGGGTCCGCTCTGCATATCTCAGCAGCTCGACACCACCAACCTCCAGGCAGTACCACCCTTGGGTGAGCCCGAACCAATGCAGACGGCGATGCTCCCCCCACGGAACAACCTTCTCGAGGGGCGCCAACTCGAACCGGACACGCATCATGCCCCGATTCAACTGATCACCCCGCGCGCTGTCGACCACATTCGTGGGTCGGCGGGTCGCCCTGCGGACGTACTGGGCGTTCACTGACCACTTGCACTGCGTGGAGATCAAACACGACGCGATGTAATCGGCATGCGCGTATGTCCGCTTGGTGCCGGAAGCCCTCTGCCCATTGATCTTCCGCCCCTTCGCACTGGCCGTTCGGTCAGCGCGGGAAGCGTCATTACCGCGCACTCGAGTCGACTGAAGCCAGCTCGGCGCTCGGCATTGCGGGCCCCACATCCCAATGAGCAACGACCTAGAACAGATGTCCATAAATAGCGTGGCCAGCTGGGCGAACTCAGTCCCGGCCTTGATCGTGAGCAAGCGGATTCGACTCTGGTTCATCCGCCACGATCCAGCGACCGGTTACCGGGACCGCACCCATCCCGTGGCCGTCGGCCGCTCCGGTCCGCCCGAGATGCACTACTGGACAAGTGATCACGTGGAACTGACGGCGGCACCCTCTCGGCCGATGCCGCCACCAGTTCCACCTGATCGGCCGACCAACAGCGCAGAAGGTGATGTGGTGCAGTTGAAGAGCTGTGGGACGCTCGCGATTAGGGGCACCCCTGGTGATTCCACTGAAGCCCAGAGAACGCGCTGTATTGCGTTTCGCTTCGCCACAGGTGATCAACCACGGAAACCGTTGTGAAAGATAGTGATCAACGCCTCTGGTCGTATCGTCTTCGGTCGGTCGCTGACCTGCCCGTCGCCGAGTTCGACCAACCGCCATACTCCATCAGCACGTAGAGCGAAGTCAGCTGTTACGAACGGGAGACCAAGGCGAGCGATGGCATGCTCGACCACGGTCGGATCGAGTTCCGTAGCGGGCATGTCCTGCGGGGTGTCGGGGTGCGGTCCGATCAACTGGCACCTGCCGTCGACCCACCAGGTACGAACCTCGGCCGAACGGAAGTTCTCGAATTGGCGGACAACGAATCCGCCTGTCATGTCTTCTCCGCGGAGCTCTTGGAATCTGTTCGCCACGCGCCAGGCACCGTCTGCGTCGTCCACCTCGGGAATGAACGCCGCCTCGTGCCAGTGGTGCTTCATCGACTTGGTGTAGTCGCGGAGCACGGCAGGGCCGGATTTCAGTTCTCGCAGCGCACGGTCGAATGCGGTGCGATCGTTCCCGATGGTCCATGCCGACCGAGGTGTCATGTCGGAGAGCTCGGAGTACCAGCGAGGTAGCTCATGGGCGTGCCGGTACTGCTCGGCGCTGGTTCGCAGCGTGACGTTTCGACGTCGCAACGCTCGATCGAATTCCGCGTACCGGTCGCTGCGCAGCATCCAGCCGCGGTAAACCGCCTCACCTTGTGCTCGAACGCGGCGGACGGCTTCGTCCGCATTGTCCGGACAGGTCAGCGCATCATGGTCGACCAAGGCCACATCCATCCCCGCAGCGCGGGCGGCATCGGCCTCAGCGGCGAAATGCTCATCGACGCGGGACGCGTGTATTACATCGGCTGGCACGAGGAGAATCACAAACGTAGCCTCCCACCCACCCCAGCCGACTCCAACCGGTTTCCGTGCCTGCGAAGGTGTCTGGAGCTTCAACGCCATGCACCATCGCGCGCACATCGGCATTTCAGCGTGCTCCATGAGATCGCCTACACCCCGCCGCTCGACCCCATTTACTCCCTCGCGAAAACGCACGACATTCAGCAGTTCCGGACGTTCCGCGCGGACGCCAACGGCCCGAGGTAGCCTCGGGCCGTTGATCTTCGGACTGTCGCATCTGGCCGCCGTGCGGGGTGCCGACAGCATCATCGATGACGAAACCCAGCTGGGGACTTTCGAATACGCCGCTACTTGATCGAGTTGGCCAACTGATCGGCATAGGGGGCAGTGAATTTTCCGACGATGGGGAGCTCCGCGCGGGCACCGCCGGTGTTGTTCGCTTGGACCATGGCCATGATCCAGACGACGACCGCGAAGACCGCGACTGCGAGTCCGGCGAGGCTGAAGATGATCCCCAGGACCCCGAGGAGCGAGCCGACGATGCTCAGAACAATATTGACCACCGAGACCGCCCCGAAGAAGACGATCGATTGCGAGGCATGGAATTTCACATCGGGATCGTTCTTTCCCACGAATAGGAAGATGATTCCGGTGAGCCACCCCAGCGCGTACGACAGGATCGCGCTGGTCTTTTTGTCCAAGCCGGCGGGCTGCGGTTGGTTCATGGGCGATTGAGAAGATGTCATGGGGTAAGTAGATACCGCGCTCGCCTCCTACCGATCCCAACTTTCACCCAACTCACAGGTCGCGGGCCAGCCGGCGACGGGGATCCCGGACGTGGTTCTCCCGACGAATCGGCATGTGCGTATGTCCGCTAGATGCCGGAAGCCCTCTGCGCGTTGATCTTCCGCCCCTTCGCGCTGGCCGGTTCGGGCAGCGGGGGAAGCGGCAAGAGCGCGCACAGATCTCTGCAACCATGCGGCAGATGTTTCCGGTGGTGCCGGTCACGAGAATCTTCGCGTAACCGCTACGACGCGAACGGCTACTCGAGCGAAAACAGCGCAGGTCAGAGTTCCTGCGGCACAATGCTTCCGGGCTCCGATTCTGTTGCCGACACCCTGGCACGGTTCGAAAACGCGTTCTATCATCGGTTCCGTCGACGGCTGATGAGCGAAAAGGAGGGGCCGAATTGGCTGATGAACACATGGACCCGACGGCGGACGAAGACGAGTACGACGTCAACTTGGAGGAACCCGTCATCGACTCTGCTGTGCCGACCACTTGGCAGGAATTCGCCGAGGATGCCCGGACAGGGCAGTCCGCCGTGGCCATAGAGACGGGGAGCGTCACTCTCCCAGGGGCGGCCCGCCTCACAGAGTAGACATTGTCCCTCGTGGATCGCCACGCCGCCCACATTCGGGCGGGATTTCGACCTGCTGCACTTTCTCTGGGTAACGCGCTATTCAGCATTACCGGATATCCGGAGTAGGGCGCTTATTCGACCACATTTGAATTTCGTTGTCGGCGAGCCAGTTCAAGAAGCGCGCGGCGGTGCGGAGTTCGCGGCGATCGTGTCGGCCCGAGCCGTGGCTGTATCGTCCACTGGGGCGTTGCGGCAGGCCGTGCGCAGGATCCGCCATTCGGCATACGGACGCAGGATCAGCTGCTGTTGTGCGGGCAGGTCGCCGAGGAACGCGGTGATCCAGAGTTGTTGCTGGGCAAGCGTTTCGTTACGCGCGGGCAAAACACCGGTGACCACGAGGGTTGCCGGATTTCGCGGGTGGTGTTGTCCTGCGGTAGGAGATCGAGTGTTTGGTGGTCGATATCGTCGTTTCGTGCGGCCAAGGTGGCGAGGAGCCGCGCGGTCCGAACAAGCGCACCACCTGCTGCGAAAGCTACATCCCAACAAAGCCTTTCACCGACCTTCGGATATCGAGCTGCAACGCGCCCTATGGCCGCGCCCCCAGCGACCCCGTGCACTGGCTCGACCCCATGTCCTGCGAACCAACCCTTTACGGCCGCACAGTCGCCGATGCCACTCAGCCCCAACACATCCGGCTCATCACCGCTCTACGCAGTACGGCGGACCACGGCCACACTAACGCTGGCGCAATCACGAAAAGCCCTACCGCCCATGGGATATTTCCTCGCCGGGACCGCAATAGCCCCGAAATGGAACATCATCGGCGACGTGGCCACCACCCGCGCCGACCCGCCCCGCTGCCACCACACCTACCTGCCCGCCAACCTCACAACGCTGCACCCCACCACACTCACCGCAGCCGGTTTCGACCCCAACCGACCAACACTCTGGATCGCCGAAGCAGTCCTGCTCTACCTGACACCCCGCGACATCGACACACTGCTCACCACCATCAGCACACTCTCCGCGCCCGGCAGCACCCTGCTGCTCGACCACGCCAACCACGCCTTCCATCAGCTCGACGCCATCCAAGACACCAACCGCCGACGCGCCGCGGCGCTCGGCATCACCCCACAATCCACCCTCGAAAAACCCCGAACCTGGCTTACCCACCACCCTTGGCATGCTCGCCCCGCCAACCTCGCCGCCCTCGCACACCAAACCCGCCGCCCATTACCCACCGAACTCCGCATCGACCACGGCGCCACAGCCCGCCTATGGCTCATCCGCGCCCGGCACAACCCACGGGCTTCCATCCGTCCGAGCTGCTAGCCGAGTTCATCACCGTCTGGGAATGGTGGGATGACGCCGAAGCGGACCAGATAGACCGGGCGATCGAACAGGCCCAGGACGCCGAGTGGGACCCGGAGATCGAAGGCCCAGAAAGATTCGGGGAGAGCAATCGACGCGCGAGGAGCGTCGCTCATCCGTGACCGTGCCTCTTGGCCGCTTCACGCAGCGCATCGTCGAGATTGGCGAAGGTGTCGAAGCATGTCGACATTCCGCTGGCCGCGATCATGTGGTCCACGCATTCGGTGCCGGTGACGAGGTACATCTCGTGGGTGTGCTGCGACCACACCCGTGCGTCGTCGAGCACCTTCATGCCTGCCACACCGAGAAAATCGAGTTCGGACAGGTCGATGACGATTGTCGGTGCAGCAGTGTGCAGCGTCCCGAGCAAGTGCCGCTCGAAATCTGCCGCGGTGCACAAATCGACCTCACCCAGCACGCTGTAAAGCGTGACACCGACACACGGCCGCGTTCGGACGACACGGACGTAGCCAACGCGCCGTCGTCGGCCTACGTAGATCGACGAAGATATGCCACTACGTGCGAATTCTGGAATCGAGGGTCCGACAGAACCCGCATCCGTCGGGTTGCTTCTGATCACCGGAGCCAGGTATTTGGATGGCATAACGTGAACCCGCATTCTTCTCGCACCCGCGCGATAGATATGGGCCGAAGATTCCTGCCGTCCAGTTGTCGATGGCCGCACCTGGGGGGTGTTTCCCGAGGGTCCCGGGCTGTGGATTCAACCCCAACTGATCAGATCCTCACGTTGATCTTAACGCGCTGGCGGTACGGCGATCCGGCGGAAATCTTGGAATTGATCACCAGCGCGTCGGCACGGCCTGCGGCATCGCGGCTCGGCGTCGCGCCGCCGGAACCGGGTATCCGGTGTGCGGCCAGGTAGTGATCTCTGGAGCGAAAGGTAAACCCATGGTAGGCAATCCATCGATTCTCGCGGCCGTGGACGGATCGCCCAGCTCGTATCACGCCGTTGCTTGGGCGGCGGTAGAAGCCGCACTGCACCGCAGCCCGTTGCACATCCTCACCTCGATGGCGATCCCGACTGGCTTCGGTCCGGGCACCTCGCTCGGGGAAGCGGACCTGGAGTCGCTGCGCCGCGACGGCGAACGGGTCCTGCACGAGGCGACGCGTGTGGCCCGCACGGCCGCGCCCGGCACGGAGCCGGATATCACCGGCGAGGTGACATTCGAGTCGATCATTCCCACGCTGCTCGATCGAAGCGACCACAGCAGAATGCTGGTTGTCGGTAGCCGCGGCTTGGGCGCATTCCGGAGCGGACTGCTCGGCTCGGTCAGCACAGCTGCCACGCACCACGCTCGTTGCCCGGTCGCGGTGATCCACGGTACGTCCGCAATCGACGCGGTGTCGGCGACCAAGCCGATTCTGGTCGGCGTCGACGGCACCGACAACAGCGTTCCCGCCGTCGAACTGGCCTTCGAGGAGGCCTCGCTGCGCGGGGTCGGCGTTATCGCCCTGCATGCTTGGAGCGACGTCACCGGCCTGGATCTGCCGATCGGCGACTGGGAGGACCTACATCGGCAGGAACAGGTCGTACTCGCCGAAAATCTGGCAGGCTACACCGCCAAATACCCCGACATCCCGGTCCGTCGGATCGTCGTCGTCGATCGGCCCGGCCGCTGTCTCCTCGAAGAATCCGACAATGCTCAGCTCGTGGTCGTCGGCAGCCACGGCCGCGGGGGCTTCGCCACCATGATCCTCGGCTCTACCAGCAGCGCCCTGCTGCACTCAGCGGAAATCCCGATGATCATCGTGCGCTCCAAATTCCAATAGGTGCGTCAGGGTACTGCCGCGCCAGCCCGGACAGCTGCGAAGGTTGTTCGTGCGGAGCGGGCAGCATTGAGCGCGCCGATGAGATCGGACAGAATCCCGATGCTTGGTCAGCGCGCGCAACCCCGCCCGCACCCCGACTGCCCGCACCCCACAGGCGAATGCCGTCAGCGCCTCACCTGTGGGGGCCTCAGGCACACCCGGCCGGTTCTAGCCTTGCCCCAGGCCCGCGGAAGGCGCGCGGCCTGGCAGTCGGCCGATTCGGCTGGTCCCGAGGAGCATCGAGCCCAGACCGAGTACTACAGCAACCGCGCCGGCGACTACGTTGCTCCAGATCGTCGATGTATGGGCGACGTCACCGCTGACCACCCAGGGGGCGATGATCGTCCATACACCGATCAGCGGAGCAGCCCAGACGATGCCGTGCGTCCGGCCGTACACCGAAGCGAATCCGACGGCCAGCATCGCCAGGGCGATCCCGACAATGAGGTTGTTCCCCGTCAAGGTCGCGAACCCGTTGAATCCGACAACCCAGGGCGAGATCGCGACATAGAGCCCGGTCAGGAACATCAGGCCGGCGACCGCCTGGGCGGCCGGGGCTTCCGAGGCGAGCTCATATTTCTCATGCTTGGCCCGCAACTCCATGATGTCGGGATGCCGGCTCATGCTCATGGCCTCACTGGTCATGTCCTGCACCACCCTTCAGACACAGTGCGTGAATAAAGACTGTCGAGCGGAGACGGCTCGCAGCCCTAACCGCCCAACCTATAGGTCATTCTGTGATAATATCATGACATGATACATCAGTCCATGTCGGCGGCTGATCACCTCAGTAACGAGGAGTATTCGAGGCTGCTGGCGTTCCGGGCCGGGCTCCGCCGGTTCCTACGATGGAGCGAGCGGCGGGCAGCCGATGTGGGACTCACCGCCACTCAGCATCAACTGCTACTGGCGATTCGAGGCCATTCCCATCCAGCTGGGCCCAGCATCGGAGAAATCGCTGACTATCTGTGCACCCGACACCACAGCGTGGTGCAACTGATCGATCGCACCGAGCAACTCGGCCTCGTCGCTCGCAATCGGGAGCACGGCGAGGACCGCCGCGTCGTCCGCCTCGCGTTGACCGAGGCAGGTCGAGAAGTCCTCGCACAGCTCAGCGAGACCCATCTGGAAGAACTTCGGCGACTGGCCCCGCTCGTCGACGCGCTGGTCGACCCCACCGCGATGCCGCCCTCGGATGAGGCCTGTCCGGTTCGGCCATAGTCTCGGCGGGCCGTCGGCACCGCCCCGAGTCCCGAATCCGAAGCGATGAACATTGCTGGTCACCGCAATGGAACGGTCTCAGACCGCTCATCGCCGCATTCGCTGACCGTGCGCTCGCCAAGGCCTGAGCCGGCTACGCAGGTCCGAGCTCAGATCAGGACGTTGCGAGACACGGCCACCGCTGGTAGCAAGCGGTTCGCTGCCACCACGAAGTACGCGGACTGTTCACAGAATCGGTCTGCCTCCGGTGACCGCCAGGCGCGCACCGGAGATATAGCTGCCCTCGTCGGAGGCGAGCAGCACATAAGCTCCGGCGAGTTCGGCCGGTTGCCCCGCACGACCAAGTGGGGTGTTCTCGCCGAAGTGGGCGACCTTCTCCACCGGCATCGTCGAAGGGATCAAAGGGGTCCAGATCGGTCCTGGTGCGACGCTGTTGACCCGAATCCCCTGTTCTCCCAACAATTGCGCAAGGCTGGCGGAGAGGTTCGCGATGGCCGCTTTGGTCGCCGCGTACGGCGCCAGTGTCGGGTTGGGCATATCGGAATTGACCGACGAACTGCCGATGATCGATGATCCCGGTGGCATATGCGGCAGTGCCGCGCGAACGAGGTGGAAATACGCCCCGATGTTGAGCCGGAACGTGTAATCCCATTCCTCGTCACTGATTTCGGCGAGCGTGTCATGGGTCATCTGGTAGGCGGCATTGCTCACCAGCACGTCGATCTTGCCGAACTCGGCCACGGCACGATCGATGACCGATCGGCAATGCACTGGCTCGGACAGATCCCCGGCGACGAGCACACCCCGCCGACCGGCCTGCTCGACCAACTCGGCGACCTGTTCGGCATCGTCGTGCTCATCCAGATAGGAAACCAGCACGTCCGCGCCCTCACGGGCATAGGCGATCGCGACAGCCCGGCCGATACCACTGTCACCCCCGGTGATCACCGCCGCTTTACCGGCCAGTCGACCAGACCCGCGGTAGCTGCGCTCACCGCAATCGGGCACCGGCGACATCTGGCCCTGACGCCCAGGCGGCGTCTGCTGCTGTTCGGGAAATCCCATGATCGGTCATCCTCTCGGGCGCTTCCGTCGTGCGGATACCCGCAACCCGACGGCCGAACCAATGCCGCAATCCGCGCACAAACAGCTGCCACGGCAGCCACCACAGATCGACCATGAGGAGGTCGAGGCTCGAGTCGACCGTCGGTGACATACCCGTGCGCGACAAGCGAATCGACATAGTGGCGACATGTTCGGTAGTCGCCCTGAGATCGGCTCGCGGTTGCTGTCCATGGGGGTGGATTCAGCCGATACTTAGAGGGTGAACGAGATCGCAGCCGGCCGAACAGACGCGGCCGATGCCGTCGACCAGGCCCTCGGAGGTGCTCCGCAAGCCGTCGGTAGTTTCCGATTCTGGTTCGCCGACCAACGCTGGGAATGGTCCGACGAGGTCGCCGCGATGCACGGCTACGCCCCAGGCGCCGCACAGCCGACCACGCACATGCTGCTCGCGCACAAACACCCCGACGACCGCGACCAAGTCGCCGAGTCCATCACCCTCGCCGTACAGACCGGCCAGCCGTTCTCGAGCAGACACCGCATTATCGACACCGCAGGCCGAATCCACCAGGTCATAGTCGTCGGCGACCACCTGCTCGACGACTCCGCAAACGTCGTCGGCACCGAGGGCTACTACATCGACCTCACCGACACTCTGGCCCAACAACGACAGACCACCCTCGATGAGGCTCTACCCGACCTACTCGAAGCGCGCGCGACCATTGAACAGGCCAAGGGCGCACTGATGCTCGCCTACGGAATCGACGCCGAACAAGCCTTCGGGGTACTGCGCTGGCGATCCCAGGAAACCAATACCAAACTACGCGAACTCGCCGCACAATTTATCGCCGAACTACCCCACCTCGGCGCGGCACCCGTCCACCGGCGCACCCAACTCGACCACCTACTGCTGACCGTACACCAACGGATCACACCGGCCTGACCCACCGCGCTCGATCCGTGCCCGGCACGAATACTATTGTGCCACCGCCTATTCAACTATCCGGAGCGCTGATCGCCGACAGTGCTCCGTAGCCCACCTGTGGACAGAACCGAGGCCATCGCAGACGCTGAACACGTTGCGCCACAAGGTGTTCGGCGAAAACCGCGCCCGGCCATCGAAGCCTATCGCTCGGATCACTGCGCCGCCGGTGTGTCGGCTGCCCTTGCCGAGGATTTTGCCGGGTCAATGATGCGACCACCGCGGTCTCGAAGCGCCGAGACCGGCTACTGCGATGCCGAATTGGCGCGCAAGCATGGCGAACACTATGGAGCGCGCCATTAGGTGGTGGTCCATAGCGGCTGCGATCTGCTCGATCGCGTCGCCGAACGCGGCGACTGGCCTGACCGGGGAACGCGTTGGTGCACTTCGGATTTCGAGCGCCGACCTATCCGACGGGTGATCACCATGCTTGTCGCCGAATCATGTTCGAGACAGAACCTGGTTCCCGGCGAGCGGGTAGTTCCCGCGGATCACCCCGCTCGGGTCGACGGTGGCCTTGACTCGGCGCAACCGGGCCAGCGTCGGCTCGTCGAACGCGGCGGCGGCCTCCTCGTCCGGGCCGAGCATGCTGAGCACTGTCGGGCCGGCGTCCCAGGGCGCCATCGCCTCCCGCAACTGCGTCATCGCCGCCGCGACCGGGCCGGCCAGCGCCGGATCGGGCAGCATTACCAGCGCCGACACTAGGTATTCGGCGTCGATCCGCCCGGCCGCACCGGCCACCGGCCTGCGCAGCGCCGCCCCGAGATGCCGGATCTGGACCCGAGTCAAGGGCGTCCCGGTGCCTGGCCCGGCGAGCCGCAGGATCCGGTCGATCACCTCGTCATCGACGATGCGCACCCCCATCGCGGCGTGCGTGCCGGGCGAGGGTTCGGCCGGTTCCTCGCACACCGTGCCGATCTCGGACGGCTGCAGCGGACGCACGGTCTCGCGTAGCACGGTGCCCGCGTGCCGAACCGGGGCCAGCAGTGTCGCCAGCTCGTCCGGGCCGCCGACGTACACGGCGTCGACGAAGCAGAAGGAGCGGCCGCGGATCTCCTCGGGCAGGAACGGCAGCGGCGGGAAGTGCATGACCGCCGCCCACAGGCTCAGCGTGTCCGGGGCAACGCTGGTCACCGCCGTGAACGCGCGCAGCACCGGCCCGGCCTGCTCGCCGGGGAACACCAGCCGCCCGCCGGTGAGCCGCGCCGCGGGGAACAGGTCGATCTCGACGGCGGTGACGATCCCGAGGTCCCCGCCGCCGCCGCGCAGCGCCCACATCAGTTCGGGGTCCTTCTCGTCGCTGACCCAGCGGTGCCGGCCCGACGCGTCGACCAGCTCCACGGCCCGCAGCGCACTCGCGCTGGTGCCGAACGGCCGCGACAGCCAGGACAGCCCGCCGCCGAGGCAGGATCCGACGACCGTGACATCCGAGCTCGAGCCGATCAGACCGGTCAGCCCGGTGCCGTCGAGCTCACCCTGCAGCTTCGCCCAGGTGACGCCCGATCCGACCCGGGCGACCCGGGCGTCGGCATCGATCCAGACGTCGTCGAGGGCCGCGGTCCGGATCAGGATCGTATCGTCGAGGGCCCGGGTAGCGCCGTGGCCGCTGGGCTGGGCCGAGATCCGCAGCGAGTGGTCGCGCGCGAACCGGACGGTCTCGACCACGTCGGGGGCGCTGCGGACGGCTACTACCGCGCGGGGACGCTGGGGCACGCTCAGGTTCCAGGCCTGCGCCGCGAGCTCCCAGCCGTCGTCGCCGGGCAGGGTCAGGGCGCCGTCCAGGACGGCCCGTAGGGCAAGGACGGGATCGGCGCCGGGGTGGGTCTCGGTTGTCGAAGTCATGCATCAACCGTCGCCGCTGGGCCTTTCGCTCGGTATCCCACTGACCTGGGAAGTCGACCCCCCAGGGTTCTGGGGGTTCGGTCTTACGCGGCACACTTGCCACGGTGAGCACCTTTCGAGCCGAGACCGCGCGGGCCGCGTTGGACGTGCTGTCCCGCGCCGGGCTGCCGTGGCAGGAGTTCGGCGAGAACGCACTGGACATCCTCGTGCGCGCCGTGCCCTTCGACTCTGCGTGCTTCGGCACCATCGATCCGAGCACTTCGCTGGTGACCGGCTCGGTGAAGGTGGGGCTGGCCGAGCCCTGCGAGGCGGAGTTCGCCTTCCACGAGTACGTGCAGGACGACGTCAGCCTCTTCCGCGACCTCGCGAGCCGGGACGTGGGCGTCAGTATCCTGCACGAGGAGACCGGTGGCGACCCGCGCCGCAGCTCGCGGTTCCGGGATCTGTTCGAGCCGGTGTTCGGGCTCGGGCATGAGCTGCGGGCGATGATGCGCTGTGGCGGCCAGACCTGGGGTGGCGTCGCGATCTACCGGGGGCTCGGCAGCAGCGGCTTCAGCCCGGCAGAGGCGGATTTCCTCGACGGACTGTCCGGCACGCTGGCGCTGGGAGTCCGCGCCGGCCTGATCGCCGAGGCGGCCGGCGCCCCGGTGGAGTTGCGCGACTCGGCCGAGGGACCGGTCGTGCTGACCTTCGACTCCGACAACGAGGTGTGCCAGGCCACCCCAGCCGCCGAGCAGCGCATCGCCGAACTCGGCGGCGACCTGTGGCGCGAGCTGCCGCAGCCGGTGCTGGCGATCGTGGCGGCGGCGCGGGCGCTGGAGTCGGGCCGGGCCCGCACCGTGCCGCGGGTGCAGGTGCGGTCCCGACTCGGCGAGTGGCTGACCGTCCACGCGTCCCCGCTGAACGGCCGCGGTGCGGTCGGCAGCCAGGTGGTGGTCACCATCGAACGGGCCGGCGCGTCGGAGGTGGTGCCGTTGGTGGTGGCGGCGTTCGGGCTGACCCCGCGCGAACGGGACGTGGTCGAGGCTGTGCTGCGCGGCGCGAGCACCGCGGAGATCGCCAAGCAACTGCATCTGTCGCCGTACACGGTGCAGGACCACCTGAAGGTGGTCTTCGACAAGACTGGGGTGTCCAGTCGGCGCGAGCTGACGTCGAAAGTGTTTTTCGACCATTACGCCCCGCGCATCGGCAACCCGCTCGGGCCGTCGGGTTGGTTCGCAGATCGTGCGCCCGGAACAGGTTTCTAGCTCACTCGCGCAGCTCATCGGGGTCCGCGAAGTGGGGCATCGACCTGGTGGGCCCAGGTGGGCTGCTCAACCAGCTCACCAAGACCGTCGCTGACCGCGAAAGGGCTGATCACTGGCGAGGTTTCGGCGCATTTCGCATGGACCACCGATTCACGACCACAACGACGCGTTCATTGTCGGTGGTCACATCTACTGTTCGCCGCATGAGTTCGACTGCGCTGCATTCGCTTATGTACCTTCGGCCTTCGGGGCTCGACCGATCTGGTGGGCAGAATCTGCTCGGGTTGCAGACCAGTGGCGGGAGTACGCCAGCGGGGTTGGTGGCGAATCCTACATTTTTCAGGGGGTTCGTGAAGCGGCCGGAGGTGGTGGCGGCGGGGTTGCTGGCGGTGGCGGATGTGGCGGGGGCGCGGTACTACGATCCGCGGCAGGTGCGGGCGGCGTTGTTGGATCCGGTGGTGACGGCCAATGGGGATCGGTTGCGGTTCGAGTCGTTTTCCGGGTGCTGTGGGGTGCATGCGCGGCTGGACGTTCTGGAGGCGGGGCTGGATGGGGAAATCGGGTATGGCACAACGAATGTTGATGTGAATGCGCCGTTGCGGGATGCGTTGAACGGGGTGGGGGCCGGGGATCCGCTGCATTTCACCGTGGGGCCGGATGAGTTGGCGGTGACGACAATCGGCGATCGGGTGGTGGAGAAGAAGGTGCCACTGCCGGATCGCTGGTTGCGGGGGTTCGCCGAGACACAGGTGATCTCGGCGGGATTCGATGTGCGGGTGGAGGTTTCGGCTGCCGAGGCGGTGCGATTCCTGCGGGGGTTGCCGCGGTCAGGGAGTGCCGCGTCGCGGGGTGGGCAGTGGGTGGTTGCCGTGGGCGGGCGGTTGCGGGTTACCTCGCGGCCGGTGCCCGGGGCGGTGTGTTTGCCGGGGCCGCAGCGGTTGGGTGCGCTGCATCGGGTACTGCGCTACGCGGATTCGCTGCGGTTGTATTCCGCGCCGGTTGCCGCCGACAGTCCGTTGGGGGCCTCCGCGTGGGAGATCGGACTGCCCGGGATGCGGCTCACGCTTACTCTTTCACCGGAGACAGGGCGTGGATTCTCCGGTGAGGGAACGGTTTTGGATGGGCTCGCGAATACGGATACCGACTCTGACGCCGAACTGTTGTCGGTGCTGCTGGCGTGGGATCCGCGCATCGAACTGGGAGAGCTGGCGAGCGGATCCGGACTCACGATCGAACGGGTGCGCGCAGCACTGACGCGGCTCGGGGTCGATGGCCGCGTCGGGTACGACATGGCCGAGGGCGCTCACTATCATCGCGAACTCCCATATGCCGCAGGGCGAGTCGAGCGTCACAATCCGCGCTTGAAGGCGGCGCGTGAGCTGGTCGCCGCCGGAGCCGTGCAGCTGGATGCAGGGAATCCCGAGCTGGCGGATGTGCACTCCGGGAGCTACGTGCACCGCGTCCGTACCGACGCGGATGGTGGCTTCGTCTGCACCTGCGATTGGTGGGCGGAGACCCGCGGCAATCGGGGACCTTGTCGTCACGCCCTGGCGGTGCGGATCGTCCGCCGCGCCGCTGCTTCACTCTGACCATCGAAAAGACTTCACCCCGAGGGGGATTCATGACCGAAATGGCCGATGCCGATCACCTGCTCCAGCTCGAGCCGGCGCACATTCCCGCCCATCTCGCCCAGATGACGGTGGCGCAGCGCCGGGCCATGGTGCCCGCGCTCAAACAGGCGCGGTCCGCGTTGCCGCGCCGCAGTTGGTGGGAGGAGAGCTCCGAAAAGCATGTCGCGGTGCAGCTCTGGGGCCTCGGCTGCCTGCCAACGCCCACCGCGGTCGCGCGCTGGCTGACCGTCGGCGTCACCCGGCAGCCCGATACCCGTCCGGAAGTCCTGCTGGCCTGCCTCGAAGCGGGCGAACGGGATGCCGCGTGGCGGGCCGAGCTGGCGCAACTGCTGGCCGCCGCCCGCGCGGAGCGTTGGCAGGGCCTGCCGTACTTCCCGCTGATCGTGCACCTGGTGCGCACCTCGGGCGCGCCGGTGCCCACGACCGACGAGTTCGTCAGATCCTGGTTGACGCGCGAGTTCGACCGAGATCAGTTGCGCGAGCCGTGGCAGGTGCAGCAGTTGCCGACCGGCCCGAACCTGCTGGAGCGCTTGCGCATCGACCCCTTTCTGCCGGCCTTGGCGCGCCGGGTGGTGGAGGTGAACGGCTTCTTCCTCGTGGACAATCCTCGCGATCCGGAGAATTCCTGGCCGCACACACTGAACGTGCTGTCCCGCGAGGGCATCGTCGATCGGAACTCCCTGCACACCTGCACCCTGAACGCCCTGCTGCGCAATGACGGCCGACCGTCCGATGCGGCAAGCCGGTTGGGCGTGCTCATCGCCCTGCAGGCCGACCCGGCCGAATGTGCGAGCCGGGCGGACACCTACACCCGTCTGCTCGCCGAGGGCCGCTCCACGGTGGCCGGGCACGCACAGCAGGTCCTCATCGGATTGCACGGCGCGGGCCTGCTGCCCTCCGCCGATGTGGTGGCGCTATCCGACGAGGTGCTGGCCCGGCCGGAGAAGAAACTCATTCGCGCCCAACTGAGTTGGCTGGAACGGATCGTGCGGGCCGAACCCGAACACATCTCCGCCGCGGTGCGAACCTGGGCAGCCACCGTCACCGCCATCGAGGACGCGACCCTGCGAGCCCGGATCAACAAGCTGATCACCCGTTATCTGCCGCAGGCCGACGACGACACCCGCATGGACCTGGCTGCTGAGCCCGAAACGCCGTCGGAGGAAGAATTCCCGCTCCCACTCCCGCCTGCGCCCGCGCCCCTCGACGGCGTGCCCACGGTCCCGGCCGACACCGCCGAGCTCTACCGCTGGCTCTCCGCCCGGCCCTTCGACGATGCGCTGCACGGCGAGCGATTCCTGGACGGCCTGATCCGTTTCACCCATGCGGACCGCCCGGCGCTGACCGAGGCACTCGGCCCGGTGCTGGAAGCCGACCTGAGCGGCGCGAACGGCGACAAAACCAGCTGGTGGCTGCGCAAGTGGTGGAAGTCCTATGGCTGGCGGCCGCTGACGGTGGCCGCGATCGCCATCGGCACACTTCGCGAAAGGCCGCTCGGCAGTTCACCTTCGGGCATGCTGACCCAGCGCATGATCGAGTGGGGCAATCTGGTGCTGACCGATGCGCCGCTGCCGCCGTGCGCGTTGGCCACACCCACGTTCGAGAACGGTCAGATCGCCGCCGCCGAGCTGATCGACCGATTGCGCCGATACCGTGAGGCCGATGTGCCTGCAGGACCGATCGAATTCGCCCAGGCGCTGGTGCGCGTCGCTCCGAGCGACGATGCCGCAATGCCAACGGCGGCCGAAGCTCTCGGCACTCCTGAAGGACTCCGGTTGGCCGCGGTGTTGCGTGGAGAGCTGCCGACTCCACTTCCCGCGCCCTTGGACCAGGTCCTGCACGGGCCCGACCACGAGTGGTACGGGCTACCTGTGGATCCTATCGAGTTCCCGCACCCGGAAATCCTTGCCCAATGGCAACTGTGGCAGTCGGATGACACCCACGCGGCGGTGAAACTGGCGGAACTTCCGGGAACGAAGGGGCAGACCGTGCACCGTCGCGTCATGTACGCCATGGTGGCCGACGATGCCCGGGCCCGGACCGCGGCCGTCGATGCCCTGGTCGCGCTGGCGGCCACCGCACAGCTGCAACCGAAGCTGCTGGAACTGCCCGACTGGACATCGGCCAAGCGCCTGGCGGGCTCACTCCGCGACGCCGTGGTCGCACTGGGCGCTCACCACGCCTGGCCCGTGATCGATGCCCTCTTGCCGCCACTGTTGGCACGCGACAAGACAACCGGTGTCGCGGATGTACTCGCGGTGGCCGCAGATTGCGCCCGTCGTTGCGGTGCCGTGGCCCACTACCCCGCCGTGCTGGCCTTGGCGGAACGCCCCGGCTCGACGCGATTGGTGCTCGAGGCCAGAACTCTGCTCGCGGCGCTCGCCGCGGGCTGAACGTCGTCGTGGCCGACCGACCGTCATGTGGCCATCCGGGCACACCGTGTCCGAGGCACCTGTGATTCTGTCGGCCTCGGACCGTCCGATTCGGTATGACTACACCCGCCATCGGCAGTCTGTTGTTGTCCAGCGTCGATCCGACCCGTCTGCGTGACTGGTATGCGGCGGTATTCGCGTTGAAGGTCGACCGCACGCCCGACGAGCCCAGCTACGATGTCTTGGACTTCGGCGGTTTCTACGTTCTGATCGACAGCCGCGACGACGTCGGGGACACGAATCCCGAGCCGGGGCGGGTGATCCTGAACGTCGACGTGGACGATGCCCGGGCGGTGGCCGGTCGCGTCGATCACCTCGGCGGCCGGTGGCTGGCCGATCTCGAGGATCGCGACGGCAGTCTGTCCGCCACCGCGATCGACCCGGATGGAACTACGTTCAACTCATTCAGCTGAGCCCGCAGCATCGAGCTGCGATGACCGAGAGAGGGTGAATGATGCTTGCCGACAGTCACGCGTTCAGTGGGTTCTCGGTGGACGATATCGAGGCAGCCAGGACGTTCTACGCCCAGACGTTAGGGATACAGGTCTCCGAGGAGAACGGAATGCTTCGCCTGCACCTGGGCGGTGGTGGCACCGTCTTGGTGTACCCGAAGCCGGACCATACTCCGGCAACATTCACGATATTGAACTTTCCGGTCCCCGACATCGAGGCGGCCGTTGACGAACTCATCAACCGCAAGGTGCGCTTCGAACGCTACGAGTTCGCCGAACAAGACGACAAAGGCATCCACCGCGGCGAAGGCCCCCTGATCGCCTGGTTCACCGACCCCGCGGGCAACGTCTTGTCGGTCCTACAGCAGTAATGGGCTCTCGCCTCAGGAATCCGATGATGTCAGCGCAAGCGGTAGATCGCGAGAGCGGGTGGTGTGAGTACTTGCGTATGCGGCGAGTGTGAACATGGCCGTCAGTGCTAACCATCGCGTGGCGACGGCGCCCACGGTGGACAACAGATAGCCCGCCCCGAGCGCGCCGAGCGCGACCGCGCCGTCGCAGAACAATGCCATGGTCGCGACCGCGCGACCGAGCGTCTGTTCGGGGATCACATCGATCCGGGATATCGTCAACGCGACGTTGCTGACGACCCCCACGCCGCCGACGCCACACCAACACGCGGCCAGCACAAAGGGATTGGCGCTGAACGCCATTGGAACGAGCAGCACCGTCCATGCCCACAACGCGCCCCGATAGACATTCCGGGGCGGGAAGCGAGTGGTGAGCCGTGATGCCGCGGCGGCGCCGAGTACTCCACCGACGCCCGCGGTACCGAGCACCACGCCGACGGTCCACGCGGGACCGTCGCTGTTCTTCAGTTCCACCAGTATCAGCAGCAAGACGAGCTGAATGACGATATTCGACAGTCCGATCATTGCCGTCGACGTCCGCAGGAAAGGTTCGGTCCATACGACACGGAAGCCGTCGGTGATGGTGCGCCGGACCGAATGACGCTCGGACTCGGCGGCTTTCGGCGGCGCTGCCGAGTCCGGACGGATCAGCAACAGTGCGACGAGGCAGCAAAGATACGACACGGCGTCGGCGATGAACGGCAGCCAGCGGGCCACGCCGTAGACCGCCGCACCTGCTGCTCGTCCGACCAGGATGGCGATCGGTTGCTCGGCCTCGAGGAACGAGAACGCGGCGGGTCGCTGTGCGTGCGTCACCACGTCGCGGATCGCGCCCAGCTCACTGAGGCCGACGAAGACGTAGACACTGCCCTCGATGAACGCTGTGATACCGACTATCAGCGCGAGGCTCGGGAGCTGGGCAGCGACCGCTCCGGCAGCCAGGCAGGCCGCGATCAACCCGGTGATCTGGCATATCACCAGGGTCCGGATCCGGTTGGAATAGTCCGCGACGATGCCGGCCGCGATCTGGAAGATCAGACTCGGCAGGCTCAATGCGAAACCGACCCATCCCGCCGCGGCGGGCGAGCCGGTCACCGCGAGAACCAGCATCGGGTAGGCGATTCGGACGCCGTGGAATCCCACCAGCGATGTCCCGTTTCCGGACCACAGCAGCAGGAAGTTCCGGTTGGTGTGGATTCCCGATCTACCCATGAGTGCGCGGACACCTCGACAACCACCGCACCAGATCGACGATCTCGACACCTTCGGCATCCGCCAGCAGTACCTGGCACAGGTGGGCGGCGACCTCGGCCCTGTCATCGAGAACGCTGAAGTCATCGTCCGGGTGGAGCTTCGGCAACGCCAGCGCCAAGCCCGCCCACAACTGTGGCCGGAGCGGGTCGACGTGCAGTTCCTCGGTGTACAACGCAACCGCCGCGGCCAGGTCACCCGCTAGGTAGGCCCGGTCGCCGCGCGGCTGCTCGGGGATCGACAGAGCTTCGGCCGCGGCGTGGTCCAGCAGCTTCAGCTGCGCTGGAAGGTGCAGGCGGCGATGGTTGTTCGGCACGGCACTCTGGTCCACCTGATCCACGGGCGGCAGATCGTCGGGCCGTGGCGCCTGCGCGATCCAGCACGCGGCCAGCTCGGCGATGCCGCCGATGTCCGGTTTCAGGTTCCGCACCTGCCAGAACGTCCGATGCGCTATCGCCACCTCGGACGCGGCGACCCTGGCCGCCGTGGGCACGTCCTCCTCGCGCCAGGGGCGCATTTCAGCACTGAGCGCGTTCAGGAAATGCGAACCCGCCTCGGTGAGCAGGCTCGAGGTCGATACCTGCGCCACAGCACCTTCCACCTGCAGACGCCACAATTCGAAATCGACGTTCGCCTGCATCGATCGGTGGCAGTCGGCGTGACGATGTATTCGCCAGAAGTCGGTGACTCCGAAGAATGCGTAGATCCCGTGCAGCAGGCCCATGATCGGACGCGGGTCGTCGCGCCACGGCGCGTAGTAGCGGCACACCGGATCGGGATCGAACAGCACGATCTGATCGGTCAGCAGCGCGAACTTCGTGTGCTGGACCTCATGGATCAGCGTGAGCGCCAGCTGGCATGGGTCCGCGGGGGCCGTGGTGTAGACGCAGCCGACTCCGTTGAATGCGGTGTGGCTCGTGCTCGCCGCGAGTGGTTGTGCGCTCAGCGGCGCCAAAGACTGCAGGCAACTGCGCATCGGCACGAGGTACCGGTCGAAGTCGCGGCGCAGTAGTTCCCAAGCCGCCGCGAAATCCTGTTGCCACGTGCTGGTTTGGGCGGTCGTGAGCCGGGGTGGCTGCTGACCGTCCAGCAAGTATCGGAACGGGTCCAGGTCGTCCAGTAACACCTCCCGTTCCGCATCCGCCCCCCGCAATCGCCGCAGCGGCAGCCAGGCGGGATCGGACTCGTCATCCCGGGACGGGACGAGAACTGTGCTGGTGCCCCGGGTGAAGCGCAGTGCGCCGTCCCGTGTCCAGTGCAGTTCGCAGTGCCCGTTGTCCTCGGCAGGGCCGAGCTGGGCCCTGCCGATCCCGGGCAACATCACCACGCCGTTCCGCACTACGACGTTGATGGAACCTTCGGGTAGACAGGCGATGGCGCCTGCCGCGGCGAGCCAGCCCAGGTAGCCACAGTCGGCCCACAGTGGGGTCGGCGCGTCGTCGGACTCGGCATGAAGGCGCTGCAGGACCTCGGCGAGCCACGGGCCGACGTGCGGGTACGACAACAACGTCGCGACCTCGGCCGGATGGGATCGTTGCAGTTCGGCCAGCGTCTGGTAGGCGAGGGAAAGTCCCGCGGCGTCGGCAATTTCGGGGCGCGAGGTGGTTTCGGCGATGAGTGCGCGCAGCAGGATCAGCCGCATCAGGATCGCGCCTTCGGTCAGCGTCGCGATGGCCGACTCGGTTCCGTAGCCAGAACTCGAGCTGGCCGTGACATCGTCGATCCCGGTGACCGTCGTTGGCATGTGGGTGTCCCGTCGCTAGGTGTTGATGGCAGAGTCAACGGATTCCGATGTCGGTTGTCCGCCGAGCAGAAAATCGATGATGTCGCCGAGGAGTCGCACGCCGGTTTCGATATCCAATCCCGCCGCGGGCCAAGAGGGTTGCTCACGGAAATGTCCCGTCGATACAGGCAACGGCGCTTTCTCTACCTGTGTGAACGACCACGGGTAGCACGGCACCAGGCCACCCGTGGCAAATTTCTATATCGCCGGACTATTTACCGGGGTTGATGAACGAGTTGAATCCCCCGTGGCCTTTATCGGCATGGATGAGATGGCGCTCGACCGCAGCACGCAGAGCGGGGTCGGAGTTGGCCATCAACTGCGCCACACCTGTCCGGCGAGTTCGGCAAGATTTACCACGAGATACCTCCTTCTTTCACTCCCATTTACGGATAGTGAAACGCCGATCGCACAGTCGAATAATCGACCGACAGTTCCGGCTACAGTCATGGCAGATTACCTTCGCCAGACGACCTGCCGTCGACCCGGCTGGCTGAAGTCTATTGCAAGACAACGGGATTCCCGACAGTCACCACTCCCACGGTTGGGAATTGGGAGTTCTCGAGAGAGCATCAGCGAACGCGGGACACCGCAGCGGATGCCCGATCCACGGAGGGGATCTGGCTGCGGCAACAGAAATTCCGGGTGAGGTTGCGTTCTTCCTCAATATTTGTGGCGTGCCGCATCCGGATAAACGCCACGCATGTGGCGGACCTGGACCGGGCGTGCCGTGGCGTGGCGAAGGCGCTGGACATCGCGGCGGGTGCGATCGTGACGGTCAAGGTTGCGGCGTTGGCCGGGCTTGCCACGCTGGCAGCGAGCTACGTCACTGTGACGGCTGTGTCGGTTGCCACTTCGGATCGCCGGACCGCAGGCGACAGCCGACAACCGACAGCGCGAGTGGCGCCAACAGCGAAATCGACAGGGGGCGTGCGGTATTCGATGGCAAGCAGCCTGCCTACGAGTGGAGCAAGGTGGCCAGGTCCAGTGGATGGCGCCGTGGATCGTCTCGACCCCGGTCGGGCGAACTCGACGAGCCCGACGACCCTCGGGCTCGGCGCAGACCGTTCCGGGCAAGACCCGCATCGACTCGCGCCGAACCGATGTGGAACAGACGCCCGACCGGCTGTCACCGCGGCTTCTCGCAACGATGAATCGCCCACGGACCCACTGGTATTCGCCAGCCATCGCCCCGGACGTAGGCCCGGTCGATCGAACGCGGCGCTCTGGCCAGTGTTTTTACGACTGGCATGCATGACCGGTACCAGGTGCACCTCATGAGATCACCGTGCCGCTGCGCTTACATGCCGCAGGCGCTACCGGCCGGTTGGCGGATTGTCCACAATGGTCGGCATGCGACTTTCTTTTGCGCGAGATGCCCTTCCCAGCAACGGGAACGGACGTGAGCGATCGCACGTTTCGTGCGATTAGGATTCACTCTCGGGAGGACAACCCCGTCACCCATTGGTAGATTTCCCGTTTCATTTGTCGGCATTGTCGAGCCGATCAATTCTTGCAACGCCTGGCAATTCGCCGTGCTGGTACGGGAATACGGAAAAGGAGGTCCCGTAATGGGAAGACTCGATGAACTCGCCACACTCAACGCGGAAGAGCTGGCCACCCAGTGCACTCCGGCCATGCGAGCCGCCCTCGAGCGCTACGCCAAGGGTTCGCGGGACAGGGCCCCCGGCGGGTTCAAATCGTTCATCAATAACCCCACCAAGTGATCAGACGGCCACGGGCGACTCGGTAGCAGCGCGCCCGTGGCTGTTCCGCAGCTCGAGGGAGCGAATATGGAGTCCGGCCCGGTGCCGTTGGGCGTTCCCGTGGTGCAAACGTCCTGGCCCGCACATGGATTGGATGTCGACGGACTGCGCCGCGGCGGCTGGGAGCCGCTGGCGTTCACGGAATTCGTTGTCAAGATCCACAGCCGTTGCAACCTGGCATGCGATTACTGCTACGTCTACGAGATGGCCGATCAGAGCTGGCGCGATCAGCCGAAGACTATGAGCCGCAGGGTTTTCGACGAGGCCATCCGGATGATCGCCGATCATGCTCACCGCTTCCAGCTGCCCGCGGTGGATCTTGTGTTCCACGGTGGCGAACCGCTGCTGGTCGGACATCGCGATCTCGAATACTTCGCCCGGTCGGCGCGCGAATCGCTGGAGCCGATCACCGAGGTGCGGCTGGGCGTGCAGACCAATGGCGTGCTGCTCGACCTGGAGTTCTTGCGCATCTGCGCGCGCTGGAATGTTCGCGTCGGAGTCAGCCTCGACGGCGACGAGAGCGGTAACGACAGGCATCGCCGCGATCGGCGGGGCGCCGGGAGCTACGCGCGCGTCGCGGCCGGGATCACGCAACTGACCGCGGAGGAGAACCGGCACCTGTTCGCCGGCCTGCTCTGCACCATCGATGTGGCCAACGACCCGGTGCGGACCTACGAGGCGCTGCTGGCCTTTCGACCCCCGGCGGTCGATTTTCTGCTTCCGCACGGCAATTGGATGACGCCGCCACCGGCGTCGACCGGCGACCACACCGCTACCCCCTACGCCGACTGGCTCATCCCGGTGTTCGATCGCTGGTTCGAGGCGCCGGAGCTGGAGACCCGGGTCAGGATCTTCGATGACATCATCGACCTGCTGCTGGGCGGCTCCGTGACATCGGAATTACTCGGGCTGGCCCCCATTCGGCTGGCCGTGATCGAAACCGACGGCACTCTGGAACAGGTCGACGAGTTGAAGTCGGCCTTCGCGGGGGCCACCAAGTTGCGCACCGCGAACGTGGGCAATCCGCTCGACCTCGCACTGCTGGAACCCGCGATCGTCGCTCGTCAGATCGGCGCGGACGCCCTGAGCGAAACCTGCCGGGCATGCTCTGTCCACAGCGTCTGCGGCGGCGGGCATTACGTGCACCGGTATCGCGCCGATAGCGGCTTCCGCAATCCCTCCGTGTATTGCGCCGACCTGACGAAGCTGATCCGCCACATCGGAGCACGGGTCCGCACCGACCTCGCCACCGCCGCCAATCACTGACGACAGGAGTGCAACCATGTCCGCCCCGACCATCGGTATCGACGATGCAGCGGCCGAGCTGTTCACTGGTTACGGCACGGAGTCAGCCGTCGTCCGGATAACTTCGGACATGCTGACCGTACGACTCGTACTACTACGCGCGCTCATCACCGAAGTCACCGCGCACCAACCGGAAATCGACGCCGCCGCCGGCCTTTCCGATGCCTATCGGGTCCTGACCGAGTTAGAGGCGTCACATCCGGCCGCGGTCGAGGCACTGCTGGTCTACCCGCACACCGGGGTGTGGCTCGGCCGCGTGCTCCAGCGCGTGCGCAACGCCTCGGACGATCGGGAACCAACTCCGTTGTGGGCCGACTGCGGCTACCTCGGCTGGTTGGCGGCGGCCGCCGTGGTCACGAATCTGCCCAGCGGATCGATGCGGGTTGTCGTACGCAACGGCGAAGTCATGCTGCCCGGGATCGGGATGGCGCGGGTTGGATCCGCGGGCGACTACGGCCACTGCGAGCTGACCTGGGTGGATGGCGCGATACGCATCGTCGCCGACGGCAGCGCCCCTATCCTGGTGGCGTCGCCGGCGGACGAGTCCGACCCGGCGTGGCTGCCGCTGCGGCGGGTGCACGGCGGGAACGGCGAACCCGAGGTCGTCCTCGATGATCTCGATCCGTTCCGCGACCTGCCCTCGGGTACGGCACCGCGGCTCACGACCGACGAATTCGGCACTTGGCGAAAGGATTTCGCGCAGGCCTGGCACCTGCTGCAACGAGACTTCCCCGGCTATCTGACGCCGATGCGTGCCTGCCTGCGGCTACTGACGCCGCTCACCGCGCGACCGGTGGCGGCGACCATCGGCCACACCGCCTTCAGTGGGACCGGCTGTGTGTACACCACAGCCCCGAAGGACTCGTGTGAAATGGCGGTATCGCTGATCCACGAGATCCAGCACAGCAAACTCGCCATGGTCGCCGATCAGGTGCTGATGGTGAATCCCGACCCGACGTGTCGCTTCTACGCGCCGTGGCGCGATGATCCACGGCCGATCCTCGGTCTGATGCACGGGATCTACGCCTTCTTCGGTGTCACCGACTTCTGGCGGGTACATCGGCACGCCGACTGCCACCGATCGATGCGGGCGCACATCGAATTCGAGCGCTGGCGTACACAACTGGCGACCGCGATGGTGGAGGCATCGGGTTCGGGCCTACTCACCGAGCGTGGTGAGGAGTTCATGAGCGCGCTGACCGCAGGCGTCCGGCCGTGGGCCAACGAGGACGTGCCGGCGGAGGCACGCGACGCAGTGGCCGAGATTATGGTGGCACATCGCACTTCTTGGCAGGTGCGCAATCGTACATCCAACGACGCCGAGCTGGCCGAGCTGGCAGAGCTGTGGGTCGCGCGAGCGGCACCTCCCGCGATACTGCCGTCCGTACGGTACGTGGATCAGGAGACGATCCCGGATCGCCACCGCGATCTGCATATTCCGGTGCGGCTGAGATTGCACGACCCGGCCGCCGCTTCGAGCGTCGCGCCCGCTGATCTGCCCCGCGGCACCCGCGCCTACCTGGCCGGCGAGCCGGCCGAGGCCGTCGAGTTGTACGCCCTGGAGCTGCGCGTCGACCCGCTACTCCCGCAGCTCTGGGCCGGTATGGCCTTGAGCCTGCCGAAACTGTTCCCCGACAAAGACTTCGGCGTTCTCAACGATCGGGCCGAGGTGGCGGCGCGCCTGTACCAGCGGCTGCTGTCCGACGGCACCGAGACCGACGTGGTCGAGCTGGTGCGGTGGTTGTCCGACCGCCCACGCACCGATATCTGAAACCAGGAATCGAGAGCACACAATGGAACCAACATCGGTGGCACTGGGGCTGCCCGCAGTGCGGAAGTCATGGCCCGAAGCGGGACTCGACGTGGCCGCATTGCAGCGCAACGGATTCGAGCCCCTTCCGTTTACGGAATTTCTCCTCAAGATTCACAGCCGATGCAATCTGGCATGCGATTACTGCTACATCTACGAAATGGCCGATCAGAGTTGGCGGGAGCAGCCGAAGGCGATGCGCCGGGAGGTTTTCGACGACGCCCTCCGAACAATCGCCGATCACGTTCGCAGGTTCGGCCCTCCCGCGGTGAGCCTCGTCTTCTTCGGCGGCGAGCCGCTCATGGCGGGTCATGCCAATCTCGAGTACTTCGCATCGCACGCGCGGGCGGCGCTGGAGCCGATTACCGCTGTCACCCTCACTCTGCAGACCAACGGCGTGCTACTCGACGACGAGTTCCTGAGGATCTGCGACGACTGGGACATCAGCATCACCGTCAGTCTCGACGGTGATGAGCACGGTCACGACCGCCATCGCCGGGACCGCCGCGGCGCGGGGAGCTACTCCCGGGTCGCTGCCGCCCTCGAGAAATTGACGGCCGGCGATCGGCGGCATCTGCTCAACGGTCTGCTCTGCGTCATCGACCTCGCAAACGACCCCTTGCAGGCCTATGAAGGATTGCTCGCGTTTCAGCCCCCGGCGGTCAATTTCGAGATTCCACTGGGCAATTGGACGACACCGCCCCCCGGCTTTTCCGCCGATCCCGGAGTCACTCCGTATGCGGACTGGCTGATCACGATCTTCGACCACTGGTATGACGCGCCGCAACTGGACACGCGGATCCGAATGTTCGAGAACATCATGGACCTGCTACTGGGCGGGACCGTGGAATCAGAGGTATGGGGCCTCGGTCCCACCCGAATAGCGGTGATCGAAACCGACGGCAGCGTCGCACAGATCGACGACTTGAAGGCGACCTTCTCCGGCGCGACCAAACTGCCTGCCGGCCAACGCAATCCGCTCGACCAGGCAATGCTGGAACCCGAGATCGTGGCGCGCCAGATCGGCGTGGACGCGCTCAGCGACACCTGCCGCGCCTGCTCGATACACACCGTGTGCGGCGGTGGTCACTACGTCACTCGATACCGTGAGGGCGACGGCTTCCGAAATCCCTCGGTGTATTGCGCCGACCTGACCAAATTGATTCGCCACATCGAATCGCGAATGCGCGCCGACGTCGCCACGGCACTCCAGGGGTGACCACCGCCAGGGCTATCCTCAGTGGGCCTAACGCTGATCAATCCGAACGGCCCGACCGCTGAAGCGCCGGAGCTCCGGATCAAGCCGGTCGGCACGCGTAGGGCGACATTGAAGGCATGACCTGCGGTTTTTGGGTTCGCTGGTTATCGACGCTCCTCACGCACTCGCCGGATCGGCGGCATCGAAAACGCCAGACTCGACCGACATCCGGGTCGTGACCAGCAGAAAACACTCGATATGCGGAGCCATGAGCGCGCACTGCTGGTAGCCCTACGGCGCTCTGTCCGTTGGTCTTTCCCGCGCGGACGCTAGCCATCGCCGGTGCCAGCTCAGGCTCGGCGGCCGAGAGGTCCGCCTGGTGCCGGTTCGCCGGTCACCTGGAATCGAGTGCGCGGTCGCCGGATTTGCGGGCGGGGTGCACCTGCCGCCCTCCGCCGCCGGGGTGCAGGGTCAGGTAGTAGCCGCCTCTCTCGCGGGTGCTGCGGTTGTTGTGCTCCATAAGCTGCAGGTGCGCGTCGACGTAGTGGGCGAACGTGGCTGCGACCTGAGTGTCCTCGTCCGGCTTCCCGTCGGTCCACCGCATGACCGGGCCGTCGAACCCGCCGATCGCCCGCACATAGTCGAACGTGTAGCCCTGGTGGGTGAGAACAATGGCCGCATCCGTCGGCAAGTTCCAGGCACCGCCGACATCGTCGACGATCTCCCGTGCGTCCTCGCGCAGCCGGTCGAAGCCGCGGATGCCTGCGCGGTCGCTGCCTCGGAACAGGTCACCGCACGCCTCACCCATTCGCAACAGATACTGGCGAAACACCGCCGAGAACCGTCCGCCGCCCCGCGCCTCAACAGCTTCGAGCTCCGCGTCGCGACAGCCGCTGAAGGTGGTGAGCCAGGCGCGATGCTGGTCGATCAGCTCCTGTGGCGTGTCGATGAAGACATACTCCGGGTTGTCCGCGAGCGTGACCAGTCGCGACTTCCATACCGCGACAATCGCTTCAGCGGTCACCTGTGGACTCATGGATTCGATGGTGGCACACCCGTTCAATGATGGTGTGCGGCCTAGCCGGCCGGGTGCGTATCTACTCCGAAGCGCTGGCTGGCGTTCTTCCGCGATCTGGTCGCCCGCGGCCTCTCGGGCGTGCAGCTGGTCACCTCCGAGGCTTTCAGGCCGCTGCCGCGTGTTCGGCAATCCAGGTGAGCTGGGCGTGCCGAGCGGTGTCGATTCGGATGGCAAGGGTGATTTCCTTGCCCCCTTCGGGTGTGGACATCGCTCCTCCTCGGTGCGAGCGGCCGGTAAACGCTTGGTGCGGTTACGAGTACGGCCGCAGGACACCGACGAGAACCTCGGGGCGGTCCGGAGTGGGGATAGCGAGCCAGGCCGCGCTGTGAGCAACGTCGTGGTTCCAAGGAACCGCTCCCAGTTAACGACGCCCGATTGCTGCCCTCAATCAGCCGACCGGGCACGGGTCGGACGATTGGAAGAGCGATTAGACATACAACACCAGCGGCAGCCTGTCGCTGTTGGTCATCCGCTGCGCGCGTGGGGGGCGAAACAGGCCCGCCAGCGGGCCGACACGCGCCAGAACCGGCCGAAGGTAGGCCCAAGGGCGCACAGGGCCGAACGGGCGAAACAAGGCCAATGTCGCGCTCAAAGCGCGAATCATTGCACCCCTACGCTTTGTTGGCGCCCAGTGGAATTCGCGTAACCACCTGCCACGAGTACAGATTCCCGCATTGCTCCAGCGCGACCATCACGACCTCAGATATCACGACGTCGACGCCCGCGATCGTCGCGTTCATATTTTCCGCGGTCGCGGCTGCCTGTGCGGACAGTCCCTCGAAGATCGGATAGGCAATCGTGACGTGTGGTGCGGATGACGAGTCCTTCACCGTTGCGTCTGGAAAGGCAGACAATGTCACCTCGCGGAGCATCTCACGAAGGGTGCGAACGGATTCGGCAGGCGAGGCGATGAAGCCAACCGCACCACGGAGATTGGTCAGCCGCTCGAACGTGAGGGTGAATGGTGCCTGATCGCCGCAGGCCCGGCCCGCTACTGCCGCGATGGATGCACGTTGCTCTGGGGTGCTCGCCGCGTCGTAGGCGATTCTGTCCAGTGTGAGATGGAGGCCATCGACGGGAGTCGGATCGAAGTACGCCGTATCTATCGCATGTTGGCATTGTTTGGTCAGCGCGTGGAGTTCCGATGCGTGTTCGAAGGTCAGGAACCAGTAGTGGCCAAGCGGGCCGACGCGGCCCTGACGGTGTTGTAGGCGCGGGCTATCCATGTTGCTCGTCACCGCTCTGCACACCCGCTCGCAAGTGCATCCTGCACAGTCCGAAGCTGTGACGTACTCCCCCACCTAGCAGCGGCATCTCGCACAAACTCCGAACCCCGACATTGGACCTGCAGCATGAGCCTCCCTCGTGACGGACTGAGCGCTTCGTGCATGATAGCCACTGCTGCGTCCAGGTCGGCTTCTTCGCTCAGGACGTGCGACCGTGCCACGTCGATCATCACCAGCGAACGGCCCCACGGAGAATTGGCGTCGCTCATCTCAGACAAGGCCAGTTCAGCGTAGTGCTCGACGTGATCCGGCTTCGCCAACGACAGGTAAGCCGTGGCCGCGTTGCCAGCGATCTGCGCCGGACTGTAGCTCTCCAGCGAGATGCTGGAAGGGACTCCGGCCGGCGTATCGGTTCCTGGCAGCATTTCGTATGCATCGTCAACCGCTCGGTGCACACCCTCGACATCGCCGAGCTTGCCTCTGGCGCGGGCAACACCGTTGATCGCGAGGCGAACACTTTGTGGCCCGGCCGCAGTGCGTGCAAGTCCGTCCTCCGCATAGTGCAGCGCCTTGTCGAATCGCCCCGCATAGTATTCGCAGAAGCTTTGCAGGCCGCGTGCCCACGCCGCGAGATTGTGGTCCTGAGCGTAGTCACCGAGCTGGTAGGACTCCTGGCAGTAGGCCCGCGCAAGTGAAAAGTGAGCACAGCCGACGGCGATGTAACCGAGTAGGCCCGACGTCATGCTGGCGATCCCGAACAGCTGACTCCGCTGCGCTGGATGACCGCACTCGCCGATGAGTTCGTCGAGCCAGGTGCGTTGCTTCCTGAGCGGTGCTACCAACGCGGCCGGATCGAGCGTTTCATACCGGGCAATGCTCAGGTGCGTGCTGTCGTGCAATTGGTCGATGATATCGGGATCGACCGTCCGGCTGAGCTTTTGGATGCGGCTGAGCACAGTGATCAGCTCGTCGGTGACGCCCTGATCGGGAGGTGTCACCGCTTCGGTTTCCCTGACGGCGACGCCGAGTGGAGTGGCTGCGGCAGGCGCTATCTCTGCCGACCGATCGTCACCCGTCGCCCGATGCCGATCTCGCCACGCCGGTTCGCCTTCCGCCACGATTTGCTCGAACCTGGCCCGATCGTCCGCGGAGGCACGCTGCTGGTAGGTCGTATCCAGGATCGCCTGAGTATTCGAGCGTGGGGTGACGGCGCTTAGGCCGCTGCGCCAGTTGTTGATCGTGGTGGTCTCGACGCCGAGCAGAGCGGCGTACTCGCGGATCGATTTACGCATCGCCTCTTGCAGTGCAGCCGCCTCGAAGCCGGTCCATTCTCGCCCTCGCACCATCGCCTCTACCTACGTTTCGACCGCCTGACCTGGGCAAACACCTACGGTACGCCCACAGTACCCCACAACCGCGCGGTGCCGCCCGAAACCGCCTGTGGGCCAAGGTCGAAAGCGGTACCCGGTACCGGGCAGACGCCTGGAACCCGTGCGGCGCACCAGCCCGCCAGAGTGGCAGGCCGGTGGCGAAAGCCCCCGGTGCCGGGTGCCGCCTGACCTTGCTGGCTTATTGCACCAGAAAGAAGCGATGCCCGATGCCCACCAATTCCCTTGCCATGTACCAACTCATCGCCCTGTGCGACGCCGGTGCCCATCAGGCACCGATGCTGCCGTTCACGGTCGCTCAAGCGCACGAGATCATGCGGATCCACATTGCGTGCCGAGCGAAGCAGTGCCCGCGGAAGGCTGTCGCGCAGCAGATCCTGGTCGACGCTGGCCGGATCGTGCCTGCCGCGCACAGACCACGGTGATGGTGGTGGTGACGACGCACCAGCGGCATAGGCCGTCACCGCGCCGAATTCGCCACATCCATATCGAATCGGGCGCTCTCACCTTGGACTACCAAGCCAGCGCCGAACAAGCCCAAAACGTGGCTGATGAACTGGCCCAAGGGTTTCCGGAATTCGTGGTGACCGTCGATGACGATGTGCACATCGATCTGCCGCCCTTGCCGTGCGGCGAACTCTGGGACTGACCGCCCTCGGCCTCGCCATCAAGCACCAGTCATCTGCGAAATGTAAAGGGGCGCTTGACTGTGCCATCTGACCATCAACCACGAGATTATTTTGTGTTCGGGCTCTCGCCAGACAGACCGGCGCTGTTCTCAGCCCCACCGGTTGAGGCTCAGCCCGACCAGCCGCTGCCCGATGCCGGATCGTTCCTTCGGGTATTCGCGGGTGCGGACGAGCCGACAACCGTCTTGATGCGTTGCGCCCATCAGTACATAGGAATCTGGCGCTACGTCTACAAGCACGGCCGCAACACAGGTGCCCCGGCCGAGGAGCACTTGTCGCTGCTGACCTGGCTGATCGACCGCGAAGCGGGTGGGCACGTCAGCGGAACCACGGTCGACGACGGTGCGCCGACGAACCCGTCGTCGTATGGCGAGATGGTGGCCTGGCTGGCGTGGAAGTGCTTGCTGGTGGCGCTCCGGCAGGATCAATCCGCCCGCGCCGAACATGACGCGGCAGAGCTGAATCGACAAATCGAAGCACTCGACGAGCTGGTTGCCGATGTATGCGCTGGGCGAGTGAAATTGCCGAAGACAGCGAGGGATGGATTTCCGCTGAAGGCGATTCAGCCGGACGGATCGGCTGCCGAGGACACTGATGTACCGCAGACGAACCGTCGGCATGACTGGGCGGATCGCTGATGGCAGATCCATTCAGCCACATGACATTCGTACACGCCGAAGGCGTGCTGGCCGAGTACATGTGCCAGGCCCACCTGATGGAACTCACCCCCGAACGTGCTCGCCAACTCCTCAAAATCCACCGCGATCACCATCCGGACGACTGCATCGTGCATGCGGAGGCGGTGTATCTGCTTGTGTGCGAGGACGAATCCTGAACGATGCAACTGATCGTTCTCATCCCGTGGCCAGCCTTGTTCTTCACAGCTTGTACTGTCGTGCCTGGGTTGGCTACTGGTGGACGACGACCAGAACTGGACGAGCGACAGAAGAAGCAGGCACGGCCGCACCACGCGTTCAGCGTGACCCGAAACTGCGGCAGACGAGGCGCCTCGGCGCGGCTATTGCTGACATCCAGGGTTGTCCTGGTCTGCGCGAAAACTGCACCAAGTCAACGGATTACCAACAGGTTTGGTGTCATAGATCCTTGCCAGCTGGGGCGCGGGATGCTGACATTGCTGACAGGTGCTCTACTAGCCGCAATCCTCACTGCATCAACAAAATTCCAGGATCGCTGTGGAGCAAATAATCGACCCACTCACCAAAGTTATCAACATCGATCTGCGGCCCAAGCCTCTGCCTCTGTAGTTCGAATACCTGCTGCTTTAACGCAGGATCTTCTTCGCCACCGACCCGCCAGCCTCTTCGGCGACCGGTGCGCCTGGCCCGAGGGGCTGAAAGCGTCGTCCCGGTGCGTCGACCTTGCGGTAGCGCTCTCCCTCTGGTCCTTCGTCGACGATGTCGCGGCTGAAGAAGGCCGGATGCCTCGCAGAGCGCACGATCCGAACCTTGTCGGCAACGCTCGTGACGATCACGATCACGATCACGGTCGCGGCGCGCGGCGCACTGCGGCGCTTGGGCACAAGGGGACGATCAACGGATGTCGCGCAGCTGCCGACGAGAGGTGATGCCGAGTTTGCGGAAGATGTTACGCAGGTGGGCTTCCACGGTGCGTGGGCTGAGGAACAGGGTGGCCGCGATCTCTTTGGACGTGGCGCCGTCGGCGGCTAGGCGCGCGATGTGCACTTCCTGCATGGTGAGCGCGTCGGATGCCTGCGCGGTGCGGCGGCGGGCGTGTTCGCCGGTGGCGCGGAGCTCACCCGCGGCCCGGGTGGCGAAGGCCTCCGCGCCGAAGACGGACAGCAACTCGTGGGCGTGGCGCAATTCAGCTCGGGCGTCGCGGCGGCGTCCTTTACGGCGCAACCACTCGCCGTACACCAGGTGGGCGCGACCGGACCAGTTCCGCATCGGGCATGAATCCAGCAGTGCGACGGCCTCCCGGTAGGCGTCCTCGTCCTCGTCCACCATGGCTCGCGCCCAGGCTTCGACGCCTTGTCCCCACGACTGCTCGCCAGCGCGTTCGGTCAGTGCCGCGAGCGCGGACCGGGCCACCGCCGCCTCGCCACAGCGCACCGCCGCCTCTACCAGTTCGGGCAGCGCCTGGCCGGCCAGGCCGAGATCGCCCGCCGCGACGGCCTGTTCGGCGGCCCGCAGCGCCGTGGGATAGTCGGCGAGGCCGTTGTGCAGGACGGCGGTGGCGTACTGCACGCTGAGGGTCAGCTGCGGTCCCACCGCGGCGAACAGCACTTCGGCCTCGGCGCGGCGGCCGCGCAGCGCGGCCAGGTGGATGCGCGGGTAGACCAGTGGGGCGGCGGAGGTGGCCTCCGCGATCGCCTCCTCCTCGGAGATCAGCTCCTGGGCCGCGCCGAAATCGCCGGCGTGCACGGCGACGGTGGCGAGCATGGCCAGCCCGATCCGCAGTATGTGCAGCGAGCCGGAGCTGCGGCCGGACACCACGGTCCGCGAGGCGATAGCGCGTATCGCATCGGGATCCCACAGTTCGAGGGCGAGCAGATAACCGAGTGTGGGCCAACGACTCCAGACCTCGTCGCGGTGATTCGAGACGAGCGGGCGCAGCAGCTTCGCGGCGGCCGCATGCCCCTCGGTGGTCAAGGCCACCATGCCGTCGAGGACGATATCGACGCTGCCGGGCCGCGTCGAGGCGCGCGGCGCGGTCACCGCGGCCGCGATCACGCTGTCGAGGCCGCCGGTCAGCACGGCCGTCTCGATCGCGTCCACATAGCAGGCGCGGGCACGATCCGGTTCGCGCACAGCCAATTTCGCGGCGGCGCGGAGCAGGTGGACGATGGGTCGGTCGTCACCCCGGTAGCGAGCGAAGGATATTCGGCCGCGCAGCAGGTCGATACGGGGATCGTCGGAAGTGAGCGTCGACAGCAGCTCGGCGGCGGCCTCGAAATCCCCCGCGGACAGTTTGGCCTCGACCGCCGCCAGCACCCGTTCGGCCCGCAGTGCCGGATCGAATGTCAGTGCGGCCGAACGTTCCAGGAAGGCCGCCGCGGCCGCCACCCCGCCGCGGGCCTGCGCGCGCGCCGCTGAACCGGCCAGGGCGGCGGCCACCTCTTCGTCGGGGCCGGCGCTGGCCTGGGCGCGATGCCAGGCCACGCGGTCCGGATCGGCGACCGGATCGCTCACCCTCGCGAGTGCACCGTGCGCACGGCGTCGCTCGCGATCGGTCGCGGCCCGGTAGACCGCGGAGCGAGCCAGGGGATGTACGAAGCGGATCCGAGTGCCGAATTCGACCAGTGGCACCTCGTCGTCGGCGGTCGTCTCGATGCCGAGCAGCGCTGCCGCCCGCCATAGCAGGCACGGATCGCCGACGGGTTCGGCGGCGGCGACCGTCAGCAGCAGCCGGACCCGGTCGGGCAGCATTTCCAGGCGGGCGCGATAGCTCCGTTCCGCAGCCGCCGGGGCGGGCAGATCGAAATCTCCAGTGATACCTGCCAATTCGGTGGTTTCGGGCAGTTCCAGCAGGGCTAGCGGGTTGCCACGCGCCTCGGCCAGAATGCGGTCGCGCACCCGATCGTCCAGCGGACCGCGCAGCGCGCGAGCCAGCAGGGCACGGGCCGCGGTATCGCCGAGCCGCGATATCGCCAACCGCGGCAACAGATTCAGATCACCCGCGTCGTCGCGCGCGGCGAAGACCATCGCCACCCGTTCGGCATCCACGCGCCGGGCCACGAAGGCCAGTGCACGGGCAGAGGCGCGGTCCAGCCACTGCGCGTCGTCGACGAGACACAGCACCGGCCGGTCGTGTTCGAGCAGCAGCCCGAGCGTCGCGGCACCGACCAGGAACGGGTCGGAGGTTCCGACATCCATACCGAATGCGATGCGCAACGCCCTGCCCTGCGCGGGCGGCAGCCTGTCCATATGCGCCAGGGCCGCCGCGCACAGCTGATGCAGCGCCGAATACGGCAGTTCCGTCTCGAATTCGGCGCCGCAGGCCCGCATGATCACGAAATCGGCGGCCGTGTCCGCGAGGGCGGCCAGCAAGGCGCTCTTGCCGATGCCCGGCTCGCCGTGCATCAGCAGGGCACCGCCCCGCGACCGCCTCGCCTGTTCCAGAAATGCGCGCAGCCGCGCCGTCTCATCCCGGCGCCCGATCAACGAATCCATACACCGTGCATCATGCCGGACCATCGGCCTGCGGCACGACCAGAGTAGGTAGGAATTACCGACGCGAGCGAGCCGCGGCGCCGGCCAAGCTGACGGCATGAGAACACGATGGCTGCCGCTGGCGGTGCTGGCTACCGCGCAGTTCCTCGTGGTGCTCAGCACCTCTATCGTCAACGTCTCCCTGCCGCAGATCCGCAGCGGTCTGGGCACATCGGCGACCGGCCTGTCGTGGGTGGTCAACGCCTATGTGCTGGCGTTCGGAGCGCTGTTGCTGCCGGGCGGGCGATTCGGCGACGCCTACGGTCTTCGCCGCGTATTCCTCGTCGGTGCGGGCATTTTCGCGGCTTCGGCGGCGGCCGCGGCGATCGCTCCCGACATCGCTGCCCTGATCGCGGCCCGATCGGTGCAGGGGCTCGGCGCGGCGCTCATGGCGCCGACGGCGCTGGCCCTGGTACTCACGCTGTACCGCGATTCCCGGGACAGTGGCGTTGCGTTGGGGGTTTGGGGTGCGGTATCCGGTGCAGGCGGTGCCACGGGTGTATTGCTGGGCGGACTGCTCACCGATCGCTTCGGCTGGCGGTCGGTCTTCTTCGTGGTCGTTCCCCTCGCGCTCGCCGTTCTGCTGACGACGTGGCGGTGGGTCGAGCCGAGACCCGCGGTCGGTGGGCGACCGGATGTTCCGAGCGCGGTCACCGCTACCGGCGGGCTCGTCGCCCTCATCTACGGGCTGTCGGGCCACTGGACGGCGGCGGCCGCAGGACTGATCCTGCTGGCGGCCTTCGCCTTTCGGCAGCGGCGCGTGGCCGACCCGCTGCTGCCGCCGCGGATGGCGCCGGTCGCGTGGCCCAATGTCGCGATGGCGCTGCTCGGCGCCGTCTGGCTGGGATTGTTCTACTATCTGCCGCTGTATCAGCAGCACACCCTCGGCTACACACCGTTACGCGCCGGGCTGACCCAACTTCCGCTTGCGCTGATGATCATCGTCTCCTCCTGGGTGGCGGGCCGGTTTCCGGGCCGTGCCACGCTGCCGGTCGGCCTGCTCATGCTCGCAACCGGCCTGCTCTGGCTGGCCCGGACACCGTCCGCCGCAAGCTTTCTCATCGATCTGCTCGGTCCGACCCTGCTCATCGGGGCCGGAATGGGCGTGGCCTTCGTCCGGATCACCGCGTCGGCCTCCGCCGGAGTTCCGGCCACCGACAGCGGACTGGCGGGCGGCCTGGTGAATGCGAGCCGCCAGCTCGGCGGCGCCGCCGGCCTGTCCTTCCTGACCGTCCTGCCCACCTTCGGCGCGGTCTTTCTGACCTGTGCCGCCATCACTGTGCTCACCCTCATCACTGTCACCGGAAAGGCGATATCGATATGGCACAACCACCCAGGCCCTATGTCACCGGGCACTACGCACCGACCCCCGACGAGCTCACCGCATTCGAGCTGACCGTCCACGGAACACTGCCCGACGACCTCGACGGCCGTTACTTCCGCAACGGTCACAATCCCAAACCGGGTGTGACACCGACCCATTGGTTCCGCGGTGCGGGGATGCTGCACGGTATCCGGCTGTCCGGCGGGCGCGCGCAGTGGTACCGCAACCGCTGGGTGAAGACGCCCTATCTGGACGGAGTTCCGTTCACAGGTACCGAACTCGAGGTCAGCGCGGCCGCGACCAACATCATCTTCCACGGCGGACGCTATCTGGCCCTGCAGGAGGCCAATCTGCCCTGGGAGGTCACCGGCGAACTGGACACGGTCGGCGTCTACGACTTCGGCGGGAAGCTGACCAGTTCGATGACCGCGCATCCCAAAGTGGATCCGGTCACGGGCGAGCTGCACTTCTTCTCCTACAGCCCCTTCCCGCCCTATCTGATCTACTACATCGCGGACGCGTCCGGCGAGATCATCCGGGCGACCACGATCGACGGCGCGGGGCCCTCGCTCATGCACGATTTCGCGATCACCCGTGAGCATGCCGTCTTCCTGCATTCCCCGGTTGTCTTCGATCCCGCGGAGCACTCCGGAATCCCCTACCGCTGGCACGACGACGCGCCGTTCCGGATCGGCGTGCTGCCCAGGCACGGCTCGGGAGAGATCAGCTGGTTCGACATCGACAGCCCGGCGGCCATCCTGCACGTCGCCAACTCCTATGTCGACGACCGCGGGCGCGTCGTGCTCGAATGCCCGCGCTTCGACCGCGCGGCCTGGGAAACCTCCTGGAAGTGGTGGATCGCCGCCCCGGGCTACCCCGACACCCCCGGCGTCGGCACCACGTTCCATCGCTGGATTCTCGACCCTGCCACCGGCACCGCGACCGAGGAGCCGCTGGACGATCTGGTCGTTGAATTCCCCGCCATCAACGACGACCTGACGGGAGCACCGAATCGCTACAGCTACGCGGTCGCTTTCCCGGGAACCGGACTGACCGGCTATCACACGGTCAAATTCGACACCCGGACCGGTGCGCGACAGCTGTTCGCGCACGGACCGGGACGCATGCCCGGCGAGGCCGTCTTCGCGCCCGCCGCCGGGGCGACCCGCGAGGACGACGGCTATCTGCTCACCATCGTCAGCGATATCGAGGCCGACGCGTCCCAGCTGCTCATCCTCGACGCCTCGGATCTGTCCGAGCCGATCGCCGCCGTCGATCTACCGCAGCGAGTGCCCGCCGGCATACACGGGCACTGGATCCCGACCCAGAGCTGAAACCACCACTCGACCAAGGATTTTCGTCATGGAATCAACGACCGACACCACGGTCGGGCAGCTGTTCTCCAGATGGCTCACCACCTGGAACGGTGACTACAGCCTCGCCGAGGACATCATCGCCCCCGACTTCACCGTGCACGCCGCGCTGCTCGACGGTGGTGACGGCAGTGCGGTGCGAGGCCCGCGGGGATTGGTCGCGTGGATCGCCCAGACTCGAGCCGCCTTCTCCGAGTTGGTGTTTCAGGTGGAGGTGGGTCCGATCGTGGACGGTGACCAGTGCGCGGTCCGGTGGATCGCCACCGGAACCTACGGCGGCGGGTTCCCCGGCGCGACGGCAACGGCAGGCGCCGCGATCCGTTTCGCGGGCACCGACGTGCTGCGCGTGGAGGACGGCAAGTTCGCTGAGTACTGGATCAATTCCGATACTCACGTGCTGCTGGCCCAGCTCGGCGTCCCTACCTGAACGATCCGCCCGGTCTGCGGCAGCAAGAACCCCGATGTGACGATCTGTCGTCGCTGGTCACGTGTCTGGTTCACCGCGGTGTGCTGGGTTTAGTGCAGGTGAATTGCATGACGTCGATGCGGCGACAGCGAGCGTAGTCGGCGCATCCGGTCAGGTACCGGATGTAGGCGTTGTAGGTATCGGGTCCGGCGAGCTCGATGGCGCGGTCGCGGTGCTCGTGCAATGCATCGGCCCAATGGTCGAGGGCGGTGGCGTAGTGCGGTCCTATCGACTGCATGCCGGTAACGGTGAAGCCGGCGTCTTCGGCGTATGCGGTGACACCTTTGGGGTCGCGTCCGGTTGGGGGCAACAGCGGGCCGCCGCCGAAGATGGTTTCGGGGAGGAATCGCATGCACGCGTCATCGATGCTGGTGTGCTGGATTCCGTGTCCACGCAGTTCGTCGCGGGTGCCGCCGACGAGGACCTGCAGCAGCAGCACTCCATCGGCGGGCATTGTGCGGTAGGCGAACTCGAAGAACTCGCCGTAGCGGTCTCGTTCGAAGGGTTCGAACGAGCCGATACACACGATCCGGTCTACGCGGCGGTCGAATTCCTCCCAGCCTTGCAGCCGCACCCCGCCATAGGGGCGCCCTCGGATCACCCGGTCGACCAGCTGATTCCGCACATACCGGTACTGGTTGCGGCTGGGAGTCAGCCCGATCACATTCACCCCGTAGGTGTCCATGGCGCGCAACATGGTCGTACCCCAGCCACAACCGACATCCAACAAGGTCATCCCCGGCCGCAGATCGCACTGGGCCAGAGCGAGGTCGATCATCGCCAACTGGGCTCGTTCCAAGGTGTCGCCTGAGATGTCGGTGATCTTCCGATGGGCTTTGCTGAGGCTCTGGCGGCTCAAACTTCTTTCTCCTGATTTTGCTGGGCGAAGCACATCTCCTGGTGCCCATGAAACAGCGGAAGCGATAGACTGACGGTCTCAATCTGAGACGCGTCATCCATTGAGACGGCCGCCACCATGGGTTGAGCAACAAACACCGAGGTATGAGCCGATGCCGGATCCTCGAGCCGACGTCACCGTGAGCCTGGAGAAGGCGCGCGAACAATTCCTCACCGTGGGTTCGCTCGATTTCCCGCCGGTGCGCGACACTGTGCTCGATTCGTGGTGCCGATCGCGCGCGCTGCAGATCCATCCAGACCGTGTGGAGCTGCCTTATGTGCGGGACCCGAATCTCGACTCCCCGCTGGTGAGCGCCGCTGCGCCGGTGCTGCGGCGGCTCGCGAGCGACTTAGCCGACCAGGCTGTCAGCGTCATCCTGACCTCGTCGGATGGGCTCCTGCTCGAGCGCTGCGCCGCCGATGCCACAATCATGCGCACACTCGACGGTGTGCAACTCGCTCCCGGCTACAGCTATGCCGAGGACTTCGTCGGCACCAACGGAATCGGCACCACCCTGGAAACAGCCACCCCGACGTTCATTCGCGGTGGTGAACACTATCTCGGCACCCTCGGCGGACTCGCGTGTGCAGGCTCGCCCATTCGCCACCCGCTGACGCGCTCGGTGCTGGGCGTCATCGATCTCACCTGCTGGGCCAGCAGATCCGATCCGCTGCTGCTCGCCCTCGCCAACAGCGCGAGCAGCCAGATCCAGGACCGGCTGCGCGCGCTCGCCAGCGAGACCGAGACCGCGCTGCTGGAGACGTATCTGCGCCAATGCCGCCAGTATCCGCTCGGCGTTCTCGCGATCGGTGGCGACGTGGTGCTGATGAACCCCTACCTGCGCCAGGCTCTTGACCCGCACGACCAAGAGGCGTTGCTGCAATATTCGACCGACCTCGTTCGTTCCGGATCCATCGACACCCTCCTGGCCCCGTTACCGAGCGGTCAGACCGCAAAAGTGAGAGCAGTCGAACGTATTTCGATACGTGGCAGCAGCTTCAACATGGTCCTGCACGTTCAGCTGGACATCGACCGCACCGTGACCCACCCGATCGCACACGGCACGCTCGCATTGCCCGGCATCGCCGGTAGGAGCAGCTCATGGCGGCGCAGCTGCCAGCAGGTCGAACGCTGCTGTCGGGATCGGGAATGGGTGGTCATCGATGGCGAAAAAGGTTCCGGACGAACAAAACTCGCGAAATCTGTCGTCGCGCACGTCAACCCCGGCAGGATGGCCCGGGTGCTGCGGACGGCCGACTTCGCCGACACCGAGGGCCTGCTGGCCGCGCTGCGCACCGAAACCGGCAACAGCAATTTCAACGTTGTCATCAAAGATATAGACCGCCTGCCGACCGAGGCGGTCGAGTCGATCGCGGACATACTCCACGGCTGCGCCGGTCGCGGATGGATCGCGGCAACAATGCATTCGGCCACGCCCGCTACGGCTCTCGATTCGCTGCTGCCACTGTTCAGCCAGACCGTCGGCGTGCCCGCACTCCGGCACCGCATCGAAGACCTCGAAGAGCTGGTCCCCTTCCTGCTGAGCGAGCTGACCAACGGCGCCGAAGTCCGGCTTGCCCCGGACGCCATGCGCCAGCTCAACAAGCTATCGTGGCCAGGCAATGTCGCCCAACTACGCCGGGTGCTGGCCGAAACCATTTCACAGCAACGATCCGGTCTGATCCACATCGACAACCTGCCACCGCAATGCCATTCGCTGACCCGGCGCAAACTGAGCCGGATCGAGGCACTGGAACGCGACGCGATCGTGCGCAGCCTACAGGAGAACAGCGGCAACAAGGCCGAAGCCGCTGCGGCACTAGGGATGTCGCGGGCAACCATCTACCGCAGGATCAAGGACTTCGGCATCGAGTAGGCATAGTGCCCCGAATCGCGCCGGCACCCGACAGAAATCAATCGGCCGTGATCCGTCGTCCATTACTGGAGTGACCCGCGCGCGACCTCCGGCCGCGCGTCCACGCACCACGACGGTGCCGGGCACCGGCCATGATCCTCCTCCTTGGCAGCCGCTGTCAGGTTCCCCATGACGGACTGGTTCTCTGCGTCGGCAGGTGTCAACGCGCGGTCTGACCCTGTCCTCTCATCGCACTGGTCAACGCGGTCCGTGCCAGATCGCGCAGCCAGATGTGTGCGGGGTCGGTGTCATAGCGCTGATGCCATGACAGGTACGCCGAGGCCGGCGGCAGGTCGAACGGGAGCGGGAGCAGGACCAGGCCGAGATCTGCGGCGGCCGAACGCGCCATGGATTCGGGGGCTGTGACGAGGAGATCGGAGCCTCGCACGAACTCGAACGCGGCTCTTTCGGTGGGCGCGGTCGCCACCACGCGTCGGGTGAGGTCGAGCTGCGCGAGAGTGTCGTCGAGGATGTTGCCGAGCTTTCCGCGCCGCGAGACGGTGATGTGCTCGGCCGCGGCGTACCGCGCGGCGGTGACGGTCTCGACATGGGTGAGCGGGTGCCCCCGCCGTACGACGATGACGTGCTGGGTCTCGGCCACCATTTCGGCGCGAATCTCGGGTGCGGTCGGGCGGTCCGCGTTCGCGGCGAGGTCGACCTCGCCGCGCCGCAACTCGGGGGTGTCGATGCTCGATTCCGCGATGAAGCGCAGACGCACGCCCGGCGCCTGCTCGCGCACGGCTGCGAGAAGGGCGGGGCCGCTGAGGGCGACCAGTGCGTCGTGCCAGCGCAGCGTAAAGGTGCGCTCGAGCGTCGCAAGGTCGAGTTCACGGCTTGGCGCGAGCACGCCCTGGACCTGCCGCAGCAGGTCGTGCACCTGTTCCCGGACGGCGAGCGCGTAGGGCGTCGGGGTCATCGTGCGCCCTGTGCGTACCAGGATCTGATCCCCCGTCGTACGCCGGATTCGGCCGAGGCTTCGGCTCATCGCGGGAGCGGTCACGTGCAGGCGGTCGGCCGCGCCGGCCACGCTGCCTTCCTCCAGGAGAGCGTCGAGCGCGGCGAGTAGATTCAAATCCAATTGCATGAGAGTCATGTTAGCCGTGCTTTACATGCACTTGAAGTTAATGATGGTCCCTCCTAACGTTCGAGATGCGGGCGCAAAAGACCACGGTTCTCGCCCGGCTGACCTCATCATCCCTGCTCAGATAGGAGCACCCGCCATGCCCGAGTCGATTCGGAACACCGGTGTTGCCACAGCCGCCGGCTCCGCCTCCGACGCCGACCTGCTCGCACAGACCGCGATCGCCGTACGCACGGCGAGTTCGGCACTGCGGGAGCGCTTCGGCGACGTGGTCCAGTTCCAGACCCGCGAAGAGCTGATGGGCGCACTCGCCGCCAACGACGACGCGGTTCTCGACATCCTGCGCCCCCGCCTCGAAGTCCTGCGCCCGGACGCCCGCTGGGTGGAGGAGGAGCTCGACGGCGGCGCTCTGCCGGCCGGCGAATGGTGGGTCGTGGATCCGGCCGAAGGCAACGTCAACCACCTGCACGCCCTGCCGGAGTGGGCGGTGACCGCCACCCTCGTGCGCGATAACCAGCCCGTGCTCACCGCGGTCCATCTGCCGCTGACCGGCGAGACCTACACCGCGCTCGCCGGCGCCGGCGCCCACCTCGACGGCCGGCCGCTGCACGTGTCGGGGACCACGGACCTCGGGCTGAGCATCGTGGCCACGAGCCAGGCCAGGCCGAACGAGGACGAGAAGGTCGTGCGGCGCGTCGGCTCCTCGATCACCGAGATGCTCATCGACGCGCTCGTGGTGCGGACAGCCGTGCCCGCCACCCTGCACCTGCTGAACGTGGCCGCCGGCCGGATCGACGCCTTCTGGCAGTTCGCCGGGGCCCGCGCGGACTTGCTTCCCGGGGCGCTGCTCGTCGCCGAGGCCGGCGGACGGATCTCCACCGCCGAGGGCCGCTCCTGGACCCCGGAGAGCGACAGCTTCCTGGCAGCGGCCCCCGGCGTGCACGCCGATGCGGTCGCCACGCTCTCCCGCTGACCACCGACCAGAACAGAAACCAGGAGGACCAGTTCACCATGAGCAAGATCACCATCCTCGGCGGCGGCCGCGTCGGCGGCGGCCTGGCCACCGCCCTCACCCGGGCCGGGCACGAAGTGACCGTGGCGGACCGCTCGCCGGGCGCTGCCGCCGACGCTGCCCGGACAGCGCAGATCGTCATCAACGCCACGCCGGGCGCCAGCTCGCTGGAGCGGCTCGCCGCGCTACGCGAGCAACTGCGTGGCAAGATCCTCGTAGACGTCTCCAACGCCACCGTCGACGGACCGGACGGACTGCCCGCCGACCTGCTCTACCCCGGCTCGAGCCTCGCGGAGCAACTCCAGGAGGCGCTCCCCGAGACGCACGTCGTCAAGACGCTCAACACGATGCTTCACTCGGTGATGACCGCGCCCGCCGCGCTCACCCAGACGCCAACGGCGTTCCTCTCCGGCAAGGACCCGGAGGCCAAGCAGGTCGTCCTAGGGCTTCTCGCGGACCTCGGCTGGCACCAGGAGTGGATCACGGACCTCGGCGGGATCGAGACCGCGCGGGCTGCCGAGGCCGCAATCTTGTTCGTACCACACGTGATCCGATCCAGCGGATTCGCGCCCTTCGCGATCTCGATCGCTCGCTGATCCGCACAGAGTGTGGCTCCTGAGGTGTTCGAGCCGCACGGCCGCCACCCCCGTCGTTCGCCGCAGGACCCCAAATCCGCCCGAAATTCGGCGAGTTCTACGGGAACCCCAAGTTCGCCACGGTGTACAGCGGCACGGACGGTCGAACGATCGACTCTGCACCGCCTGAAGCGTGGCATTATGCGGGCGGTCGTGGGGTCGCGCGGCGGCGCGTGAGAAGCAGGAGGACGAGCGAGGCGGCGACACCTGCTGCTGCGATCAAAGGCAACTGGGTCAGAGTGTGCGCTGCGACAAGACCACGTGCAAACTGTGGTTTATGGGAAGCACGGCCCTGTGCCAGCGTGCCCGAGAGTGCAGCTCGCAATGGCACAAGGCCAGTCACAACTGTTCGAAGGATCCGGCGACCGCGAACCGGGATGGCCGAAAATGGGGGATTCGTGGCGCGCACAGCGGGGCGCGCCAGGTCCGAATCGAGCACACTGATCCGGCGTCAACCTTTCAGAAGCATTGTCGCCCAACCGGTTCCAGTTGATACCTGCGGGCAACAACCGAGTATCCGATCACAAGGAGTCCCACATGCCTTTCATTACAACCTCGGACGGCGTCGACATCTACTACAAGGACTGGGGCAGCGGACAGCCCATCGTCTTCAGCCACGGCTGGCCTCTGTCCTCGGATGACTGGGACGCACAGCTGATGTTCTTCGTGTCCCACGGTTTCCGGGTGGTTGCTCACGACCGGCGTGGCCATGGCCGTTCCGCTCAGGTCGCCGAAGGGCACGATATGGACCACTATGCCGATGACCTGGCCGCCGTCGTCACCCATCTCGATCTGTCGGACGCGGTTCATGTCGGTCATTCCACCGGCGGTGGGGAGGTCGTGCGTTACCTGACGCGCCACGGACAGGATCGGGCGGCCAAAGCCGTTCTGATCAGTGCGGTGCCGCCGATCATGGTGAAGACCGCCGACAATCCGGGCGGATTGGACAAGTCAGTCTTCGATGGCATCCAGGAACAGGTCGCCACCCGCCGGTCGGACTTCTTCCGCACGTTCGCCGAAGGACCGTTCTACGGCTACAACCGGCCCGGCGCACAGCCCTCCGAAGGAGTGATCGCCAACTGGTGGCGCCAAGGCATGGCCGGCGGCGCCAAGGCCCACTACGACGGTGTCGTCGCATTCTCCCAGACCGACTTCACCGATGAGCTCACCAAGATCACGATCCCCACCCTCGTCATGCACGGGGAGGATGACCAGGTGGTCCCGATCGAGAACACCGGCATCCGCTCGGCCGGACTGTTGCCCAACAGCACCCTCAAGACGTATCCGGGTTTCCCGCACGGTATGCCGACCACCGAAGCCGCGACCATCAACGCCGACCTGCTCGCATTCATTCGGTCCTGAGCAGCGGTCACGCATCGAGGCCCGGGGCGGGTACAGACCTTTCCGAACTCATCGACGAGGACCAATGTCGAAAACCCGCCCCGAGCCCGTCCGTGACCCGAAGAACGATCACCAGCTCACACCGCAGAACTGCGCGATCGTCCTCATCGACTTCCAACCGGGCCAGTACGCCACGGTCGGATCCGCGCCCGCCGAGGAGATCGACCTCGGCGCGGTAACCCTCGCCGAGCTCGCACACGCCTACGCGATCCCGACGGTCTGGAACACACCCTCGCCGAGGACGCCACCGACCGCGGACGGCCCCGAGAAGCTGAGCGACACAACACAATTGCCGCCCGCCTCGAAACGCTTCTGACCGAACTCGAATCCGAAGCTGACGGCAGCCAGTTGGAGCATCTCCCCGCGCGCGACAACGACTGCGATGAATAGCGGGGCAGTTCTTGTCCGGCAACTCCACGCCCAGAACCCGTCAGGTACTCCAAACCGGCCTGCCACCGATCATCCGCGAGGCTGTGCGCGACGGCCACGGCGAATTTGGTTGTATTACAGACAAATTCGACAGGCGTGTGTGTCAACGCCGAGGGAAGGTTCGCTCGGCATCGACGGCGCGGTGCCAGCCTTTCACCGGCGGCGACACGCCGACACCCACGATCTCAGGCTGGAGTCTAGGCTCCCGGCATGAGCACGGCCCAAACCGAGAAAAGCCGACCGGGGAACCGACGATTACGGTCGCGGCTTCGCAGGTATCTTCTGCTCGTCTGCACCATCGTGGCCTGCCTTGGGATACTCGTCTCGGCGAGCAAGCCGGCCAGCGCCGAGCTGATGTCGTTGTCGCCGTTGCTGATCCTCGGGGGGACATACGTGGTGGCTGTGGTGTTGTGCGTGGTCATCGTCTACCCGATCCTGGCAGTCCGATCCCGGCGGCTTCGGGTACCTGAGCTCGGCCCCCTGGCTGCTCCCGCACTGATAGTCGCGCTCACGGCCATCCTATGGAGCGCAGACCTGCCAATGGCTGTGCGCTGGCACTTCTCGGCGCACGCCTTCGACGATGCGGCACAGCAGGTGAGTGCCGGGATCGATCCACGGACGTTCGAAGGTGACCGCCTCGGCCTTTATCGCATTCGCGGTGTGGAACCCAGCGGCGATCGCGGCGTGGAACGCCGCAACGACGGCATCTACTTCAGGACTGGCCCTATGGCGTCCCATTGCTCGATGGGAAGTGGCTTTGCCAATCTTTCTGGCCACCGGCCCGCGACAGGCGCATCCCATCACCTCAGCGGCGACTGGTATTGGTTCTGTTTCAACAGCACGACGGTTGTAGTGCCCGACCAACCCATCGGCGGAGTGTACTAGCCGGTGACGAAACCGCTAGCCTGAAGCGACGAAGGCCAACAGGCCTGAGACGGTCGGTTTGTCGCCGTGGCATCAGTCCGTGACGAGCTAGACGTATTCTGACTCGACCATCTTAGGGACTGCCGCATCTGCGATGTGAGGTCGCAGCAACGTGTCAAATATGATCTGCGACGGGCTTGCTGACTACAGTGTCGCTTCCACCTGTTGCCGAAGGTCGTCGATCTGTGCGACCAGCCGAATCAGTTGACCAATGAAATCGCTGAGATCGGTCAGCGACATGGTGGTACCAACATGCGGTTGATGCGGCTCGCTTCGCAAGCGTCTATGAACGGCACGCCAGCCATAGGCGGCGTCGGATGTGGGAGCGGTCCACACGTTGTGGACAACATCATTGCGGCGGTCCAACGCGTCGAGTGCTTCTACCAGCACAGTCTTGCCCTGGTCGCGGAGCGCCGGGTTGGTGGACTCGAGGGACTTCAGCGCGGACTTGACGAGTTCTGCGCCATGCTTGCCAGCGTGTGTCGTCTGTGGGACACGATCTAGGGTATTGAGCAAGTCAACGAGCTTGACCTCGAGCAGTGCGGCAATCAACACGACGCGGCCGACCGCTGAATAGAAGTCTTCCGGCATAGGGCCAAACATGTTGTCGGGCACGCCGAACCGATCGGGCATCTGCTGAGCCTAGGTATGAACATTTGCGGTGTCGAGCAAGTTCGCGCCCAAACCGGTATCGGGGTAAACCGGTAACCGGTGTTCCAAAACTGGCCACAGACGTACAGTCCGGATCGATACCGGTGTGCAGATTTGTGGTCGGTCCGGGCGGTCAATCGGACCGTGCGGATTGCGGCAGTAGCGGATGTTCCAAACTTCCTTCAGTCGGACCTCTGGCCGGCGGCGTTCAGTTCGGTCAGCACAGCCGGTGTCCGCCGGTCTATTCGGGATGTCGAGCCGGGCGGCGAGGTTCGTCAGTGCGGCGGTGTCGATGTTGCTTTTGTCGGCTAAGGCTGTGAGATCGTCGAGCATGGTGCCGATTTCGAGAGGCGTTTTATCGGCGTGGCCGAGCAGTCCGTGCTTTGCCACTGGGATGGTGTAGAGCGTCCTGTGTGCGGTGGCCAACATCGGCGTCGGCAAGCGTTCCAGCACTCGAAGATTCGCCGCGTCGGGGGTTGGCCGTCGGCACGAACGGCGGCGAGTGCAGTTCGGATGCCGCGCGGTGGCCTGTAGCGCCTTGCCATCGGCCACGGGATGTCCGTTTCGTGGCATGCTGGCGGCGTGGGTAAGAGTGAACAGGTCGAGCATAGAAGTGGAATCGAAGCGATCATCGAGAAGATCGAGGCCGGCAAGGGCCGCGTCGCTGGGGTGGAAGTTGCTTTCGGCAAAAAGGATGGGATTCGACCGTCAGCGCATCGGAAGGCCCGTCCCGCCCTGGTGCTCTTCCTCTCCTCGGTGTTCATCGGCATCGTGTTGCTGGTCGTTATGTGCCTGGTAGTGGCCGTCATCCCGGCCGTGCTCATGATCCTCTAGTCGCACTGCGACGCTCGGCGCACTACTTTCGGTCGGCCACTGGTCCTCGGGCTAACACCCCAGCGACGCCCACCATCGGACATAGTGACCTGGTTCGACCATCCCAGCCAGTCCAAAGCGACCCGTAAGCGGCATAGGGCGTCCCCGTCCGTTACGCCACCGCAATTCCCCAGCTGCGTCGAAACTCTCGCAATCCGGCCACAGAACTGGGGGCGCGTCGGCGGCAGCGCTGTGACGCCAATTGCTGGCAAGATCAACGTTATGCGCTCTACCGTGCCCGCCCTCGTGTTGCTGATGGCGGCTGTCCTGCTGACCGGATGTGGCTATTTCGGACATGGACGCGACCAGGCCGAGCATGACAGCTGGTCACGCAAGATCGAGACGGCCATCCGGGCCCTTCCTGGGGTGACCGACGCGTCTCACCGCTTCGAGCACTACGAGGGCAAAATCTTCCACGCCTATCTCGACGTGCGACTCAGGGACGAGGCCACACCGGCAGAGGCCGCGTCCGTGGTGAATACCATGGGCACTCAACCGCTTCCGCGGCGTTTCCACGGCGAACCGATGAACGTCACCATCGACCGGATGGCGGACTCCTATTCCGCATACTGGCTTTTCGGCCGTGACGTGAGCACGGAAGCGAACGCCGCAAACAACTGGGCGCGACTATGGGCCGCTGGCACCGAAGTGCACTGGGACTCGAGAGGCGGCGACGCGAGCCGCATCACCAACGCCATCGACATCCGGGCGGGCTCCGAGAGCGAACCCCACCGCGCCACCGCGGCGATGCGCCGAATCATCCGGGACTTCCCCGAACTGGCATCCAACCAGTGGACCGTATCCACCGTTCATGAGCGGGAGCGCGGGTTACCCAATCACTCGGAACGGCGCCCCGGGTCGTATCCATGGCCACATGATCGCGTCACCCCCCACCAAGAGCCCACCCCTCGCTTCCCGTCCAATGACGAACTCGACCTGTGGCAGTGGTTCCTGACCGATCAACCCATCCCGTTCTTCGCTTGGGTGTCCGTCTACGACCCGCCTTTTGAAGGCCGCACACTGGGCGTCACCGTATTCCCTCCCGTAGGTACGGAATTCAGCGCCGCGCAGACCACACAACTCGCCGATCTGCATCTTCCCTACCTGGCAGGCTCCGGCGCGGCGGTCGACTACACGATCCACACACCCAACGGCCCCGTCTTCTACTCCAGGGGCCCCTTTTTCGAGGTCGTGGTCGGCGGCTGCCAGACACCCGGATACAACGTCCTACCGGAGTCGCAGCCCTACGTACGTCAATACGAACACTGCTGATCCGCGTCCCACAACCACCGTGTCGAGATGATCGGTAGCGCCGACGTCGAAGGCCGGCACAAGACATCGCGGCGAGATCATCCGGCCTGATCTCGCCTTACTGCGCTGATACTGGCCTTCAGATGACCCCTGCCCGTTGATCTTCCACGCCCCCGCGCTGGCCGGTTCGGTCAGCGCGGTATGCGGGAACGGCGTTTCCGCCGAGAGCCGGACCTGGCCGCATCGGCCGACCGAAGGCGTCCCGGAGCGTGCCGTCCTGCCTCAGCTGGTGCCGTCCTGCACCGGATAGTCGATGACGACCACACCGCCGGTGGCGTAGTTGACGACATCGGCGGCCGCCCGCTGGCCTTGCGCCGACGCCCGAGCCGCGGCCAGGGCGGCGGCGTCAGCGAAGTCGCCTTCGAAGACCACGAAATACGGCGCTTCTCCCTTGGTCGCCGCCACGTCGAAGCTGTAGCGCCACGCGAGCAGGCCGGGCATCTCCATGACCAGCGGAAGGTGGTTGGTCACGTAGTAGTCGCGGAAGTGGTCAGGGTCGGCGGGCTTGGGATACAGGACCAACAACTTATGCATGACGACCTCCGTCCAGATCAGGGTCGGCGGTGTGTGTGAGTGCGATATCCAGTACCGCGGTCGGTTGAATCGTCATATGCGCAGGTTAGGGCTTGATGTGTGGTCGAGGGAAAGACCGGGACGGGATAGGCTCAGAACGGATCGTTATCAATCGACGGGGAGGGTATGTGGCGCCGGATACGGTGAGCCTGCGGTACTTTCTGGTGCTGGCGCAGGAGTTGAACTTCACCCGCGCGGCCGCACGGATCGGTATCGCGCAGCCCGCACTCAGTGCCCGGATGCGCCGATTGGAGGCGGAACTCGGTACGGCCCTGCTGGTTCGTAACACCCGTAGCGTCGTATTGACCACGGCCGGTGCGGCTTTGGCGGAGTCCGCGCCCCCCGCGCTGGCGGCGCTGGACCGGGCATGGGACACCGCCCGGAGCGCGGGCGCCGGTGAACTGGGCACGCTGCGTATCGGATACAGCCTCAGCGCCGGGGCCGAGACGGCACCGGCCCTGGTGGACAGGCTCATTCGCAGCAGCCCGGGACTCGAGGTCGGCGCGGTCCCGATGGCGACACCGGAGATCTCCCCCGCAGTCGCCGACGGCCGCATCGATGCCGGGATCACCCGCGGTGAACAGCCGGGCCGTGGCGTGCGCCGGTTCCTGTTGCGGCGTGTGCGCGTCGGGGTCCAATTGGCGCAGCATCATCCGCTGGCCGAACACCCGGAGATCGAGATCGCCGACGCGGCCGCGTACCCGCTGCGACTGCCCGACCGTGCGGCCAACCCCGTGATCCACGATCAGCTGTCCGCACTGTTCCGCGACACCCGACCACACCCTCGATTCCACACGCCCGCAGTCTCTTTCGACATGTCTCAGCGCGACCTACGCGACGGGCTCACCCTCGCCCCGGCCGGTGAAACCGCGCTCACGACACAACCGGCCGGTCTCACCTGGCGACCACTGCGCGGCGCACCCAGCCTGACGATCCACCTGGTCCTCCCACGCGAGCAGTCACCACTACACCGCCGCATCCGTACCGTCGCCAAAACCCTGGCACACGAGCTGCACTGGCTGCCGGACTGACGCGCAGCAAGTCACGCGAGACGGACGTCGACGATGGCGAGGCCCGCACCACCAGGGCCAGGGCCTGCGCCGACGGCGTGGGCGGCGCCCGGTTGCGCTTTCTCGCTATCGGGAACTACGGTTCGTCAGGTTCCAGGACTTGCGCTCGCCGGAGGTATTCCTATTCCAGGCGGGCGGGTCCTCCTCGCTGGCGCGCATTCAGCGCGGCATGTAGGACTGCAGCTCGATGTGACAGGTGTTGGATTTCGTTGGTGGTGTGACGGATGTGTTGCCGCAGCCGACGAGGCAGCGGTTCGTCACAGATGATGTTGTGGCAGAGCATGTTCCGGATTTCTTGGCCTGCACCGACGCCGGGATCTGGCTGATCGATGTCCGGCCTGCGAGCCGGATCAGGCCGCGAGATGAGGGCGTTCGCTCCTACTGCCGAGGCCGCGGCACTACCTGACTGGGTCGTGACACGTCAGGGCGCGCCACGCCCGTCGCAGCCCCGGTCCAGATCAGGCGAGGTCGAATCGGTCGTTGTCGACCACCTTGACCCACGCGGCGACGAAGTCCTTCACGAACCGCTCCGCGGCGTCGTTTTGCGCATAGACTTCGGCCATCGCGCGCAGCACCGAGTGCGAGCCGAAGACGAGGTCGTTGGCGGTGGCCGTCCATTTCGGCTCCCCTGAGGACCGGTCGAAACCCTCGTAGACGTTCTCCGCCGACTCCGACGCCTGCCACTCCGTGCGCATGTCGAGCAGGTTGACGAAGAAGTCGTTGGTCAGCAGGCCCGGACGTTCAGTGAGCACACCGTGCTTGCTGCCGCCGTAGTTGGCGCCAAGAGCGCGCAGACCGCCGATCAGTACCGTCATCTCCGGAGCCGTTACATCGAGCATGTACGCGCGGTCGAGCAGCAGACGCTCCAGCGGAGCCTTCTCGCCGGACCGCACATAGTTGCGGAACCCGTCCGCCCGCGGTTCGAGCACCGCGAACGAGACCACATCGGTGTTGTCCTGCGTGGCGTCGGTCCGACCGGGTGCGAACGGCACCGTGATGTCGTGACCGGCGTCCCTGGCCGCTTTCTCGACCGCCGCGGACCCGGCGAGGATGATCAGGTCGGCCAGTGACACCTTCTTACCGCCGGCGGCCGAATCGTTGAACTCGCGCTGGATCTGCTCGAGCACGGGCAGTACCTTCGCCAACTCGGCGGGTTCGTTGACCTCCCAATCCTTTTGCGGCTGCAGCCGAATCCGGGCGCCGTTGGCGCCGCCGCGCTTGTCGGTGCTGCGGTAGCTCGCCGCCGACGCCCACGCGGTCTTGACCAGCTGCGCGACCGAGAGGCCGGAGTCGAGGACGCTTCGCTTCAGCGCCGCGACGTCCTGTTCATCGACCAGTTCGTGATCGACGGCCGGAACCGGATCCTGCCACAGCTGCGGCTCCGGAACCCACGGCCCGAGATAACGGCTGAGCGGTCCCATATCACGGTGCAGCAGCTTGTACCACGCCTTGGCGAACGCCTCGGTCAGTTCCTCGGGGTGATCCAGCCAGCGGCGGGTGATCTCCCGATAGATCGGATCTTCGCGCAACGACAGGTCCGTAGTCAGCATGGTCGGGGTTCGGGCGGGCCCGCCGAACGGATCCGGAATCGCGCCCGCACCGTCCTTCGCCTTGTACTGCCACGCCCCGGCTGGGCTCTTGGTCAGCTCCCACTCGTAGCCGTACAGGTTCTGCAGAAAGCTGTTGTCCCACTTGGTCGGCGTGGCGGTCCAGACGACCTCGAGACCGCTGGTGATGGCGTCCTTACCCTTGCCGGTACCGTAGGAACTCTTCCAGCCCAGGCCCTGCTGCTCGAGCGGGGCCGCTTCGGGTTCGGGACCGACCAGGTCGGCATCGCCCGCACCGTGGGTCTTGCCGAAAGTATGGCCGCCGACGATCAGTGCGACGGTCTCCTCGTCGTTCATCGCCATCCGGCCGAACGTCTCGCGGATGTCCCGCGCGGCGGCCACCGGATCCGGGCGGCCGTTGGGCCCTTCCGGATTCACATAGATCAGACCCATCTGGACAGCGCCAAACGGTTTCGCCAGATCCCGGTCACCGCTGTAGCGCTCATCGCCGAGCCAGCTGTCCTCCGGACCCCAGTACACCTCTTCCGGCTCCCAGATATCGGGGCGCCCGAAACCGAAGCCGAAGGTCTGGAAACCCATCGAATCGAGAGCGACATTGCCAGCGAAAACCAACAGGTCCGCCCAGGAGATCTTGTTGCCGTACTTCTGCTTGACCGGCCACAGCAGCCGACGCGCCTTGTCCAGGCTGGCGTTATCCGGCCAACTGTTGAGCGGCGCGAAGCGCTGCGCGCCCTGACCGCCGCCACCGCGCCCGTCGGCGATTCGGTACGTACCCGCCGCATGCCAGCTCATCCGGATGAACAGGCCACCGTAGTTGCCGTAGTCCGCGGGCCACCAGTCCTGCGAATCGGTCAGCACCGCGGCGACATCGGCCTTCAGCGCGTCGACATCGAGCTTCTTGAACTCCTCGGCATAGTCGAAATCCTCGCCCAGTGGGTTGGACTTGGACGAATGCGCGTGCAGCACCGACACATCGATCTGTTCCGGCCACCAGTCCATGTTCGTGCGGGGCCGATGATCGGTCTGCGGAGTCGGGGACGGGATGGCCGGGTTCTCGCTCTCACTCGCACTTCGAGTTCCGGCCTCGGGAGCGGGTGGGCGGCTATCGGATGTCATGACATTCCTTCCTGAATAGGTTGTGGTCAGGACGTGATCAACCGGCGTGCGATGCGACGCAATCGGGACACAGGCCCCAGTAGATGACCTCGGCCTCATCGATGGCGAAGCCGCTGTCGTCGGACGCGGTCAAGCACGGAGCCTCGCCGACCGCGCAGTCGACATCGGCGATCGATCCGCACGCCCGGCATACGACGTGATGGTGGTTGTCACCGACCCGTGTTTCGTAGCGTGCGACCGAGCCGTACGGCTGAATACATCGCAGCAGGCCCGCGCCGGTGAGCACGCGCAACGAGTCGTACACCGCCTGGTGGGACACCGCTGACAGGCGAGATCGGACGGCGCGGATGATCGAATCCGTGTCGGCGTGCGGATGGTCGTGCACCGCACTCAATACCGCGACACGCGGAGCGGTCACCCGAAGCGAAACTCCCCGCAGCATCTGCTGGAATTCCGTGGCCATAGGCACGCCCAGAGTCTCGTCCGCTTTCTGGAACGAGTCAAGCATCGCCACGTGGTCGAGGCACCACGACTATCTTCCCGGTGGATTGGTTGTGCTCCATGTGACGATTCCCTATTGGGTGAAGCCCGGGAGCATTCCTGGGCTTCACCACTTCGATGCAGCCATGTCAGCCGCGTCGGGCTTGGGATACGCACGGCACCCCGGAGTTCACATCGGGATCAGACCTATTGCAGATGTGCTGCGGGTTAGCGGTAGGCGTTTCAGGTACGCGGAATTCCGGCTCCGCTGACGCCTGCGGCAGGTTGATCTGGCTCGCCGGGGATCACTGCGGGGCCTCACCGCGCGTGGTTGCCGCCACCACCTGCGCGGCGAACATTCCATCAGTCCGGTTACCGTCGGCGTCATCGTTTGGACACTGGCGCTGCCGGGGACCCGATTTCATCGGAGTCAGTTCATCGACTGGTGTTCTGGTCCTGCTGGGCGAGGACGAAGCCGCCTTGCCCGTCGTGGTCTTGGCCGGTGTCGAGGATCTTGTCATCCAGGAAAGCGGCGGCCTGCTCGTCGAGGAAGACCCGTGCTCCTTGGGTGGTCACGACCCGGTCTTGCTCCTCTGGTCCTGCGGTGACCGCCATCTGCAGCGTCTCGGCGCCGTCAGTCGCCGAGATTCGCAGCCCCGCCTCCATTGGCGCGTCCCCGGTGGAGGTAATAGTGCGAACGGCTTCGATCGCGGTGGGGGTAAGCAGCAACATCCGTCTGGTTCCTTCCGCTGTCGTGAAGCACCTTCTTGGATGGGTTGGGTCGTAATCGAGATGCCCTTTCCCGCGTCCTCGTGGTTCGCGGTAGGGATGTCAGGGGTGTTCGTGGATCGAACGTCCCTGCAATGGTCGCAGATCGCGTGTTGCCCGGAGACCCGATTCGACCTGCAACCTCTCTTGGCTGGAGTTGCTGGTCTGTGAACGGCTTCGGCGCGGGTATCGCGACCATGGTCGCGCGAGCCGATGCCCGGATGCCGACGAAATCACTACCAACTGCTTCGGAGGCATCCCGGCTGCCGCACTCGGAGCTGACCAGAGCAGTGTGTTCGCGCCGTCAAGTCCGCAACCGAGCCGCTGCAGTCTCGGCAGCCATGGCAGCCGACAACCGATCACGACGCCTGCGGGGTCATGGTTGGAGGGGTAGATTCGTAGATCTCTTGTCGCGCAATGGCATTGCCCGGTGGTCCGCACCGGTCGCCGAAGACTCACGGGCTTCCGAGATGCCTGCACGCTTCTCAGTCCCCCAAGAGCTATCGGCCTATCCGGGTGTACGCCTGGGGCCCGGTTCCATGCACACATTTCGAACCCGACAAATTCCGCGGCACCAGAACACCATCCATTCCAGGTTGCGCGAGACCAAGATTCCGGTCCGAACAAGCTCCTGAACCAGGTTGTGGTTCACCATATTTCCGATCGGCTGCGGAAGATTCTCGGCCGGCCCGATCACGCCGCGGCCGCATGAGGCAGTCGCACACCGGTGACGAGTTCACGGCATGGGTCCGCCGGTCCTGCTGGTGGTTGGCGCCGGGCTTGCGGGCCGGGCCTGGCGTACCTACCAGGAGCCCACATTGTTCAAGGCCGCGTCGCCACGGAAAGGGCAGCGGCGACGGTATCCCGGTCTCGAATGGCGTCGTGCCAGTCCAATAGGTGCGTCAGAAACGGGTGCGGGTACTGCTGCGACAGCTCGGACAACGCGGCGCGGTCGGAACCGGCCTCTCGTTGGATCGGCAAGCCGAGCTAATCGGCCAGCACCGTGTGCACCTGATCGGGCGATCCGAGGTCGATGTGCCGACCAACCCGGTCGCAGGCCGCGTTCTGCGAGGCAGCGGCCCGCTCGGCGAACCGACGGTGCAGGCGAGCGAGCAGATACGTGCCGAGCAGGCGGTCGCGGCCGAAGCCGACGGTGTGGTCCATGACGAGCACCCCCGACGACTCGTGGTGTTGCCCGAAATCGGTCATGGGGTGGATCGTCGACGGCGAACCCGGCGAGCTCGCCTTGACACGCCGGATCCACCACCGACGAGCCACATCACTCGTCGAGACTCGTCTGCCGAGCCGACGTTGTAGAACCGCCGTGTGGATTCCTCGCTGCTGGATCCACCCGACCCGGTCACTGTGGTGGTGAATGATGCGCATCTCGGCGAACTCGGCCAACGCCATCAGGTCGGGCCGCCAGAGTTTGTCCTGGAACGCGGCTTCGGGCCAATAACCCGGACAGGACCGCGCTTCGTGCTCGTCGCGCACCGGCGTCTCTCTGACGAGCACTACAGTTACTTCCTGGTTAAATGTTGCTCACGCACCGTTTCGCACAGCTGTGAGATCTGTAATCTCGGATCTGGATGCCACCCGACCTAGGCACCCCCAGCCGCCCGATCGACGACTCGCAGACAATCGCGCCCCGAAGGGCGGTCCAACCTCAGCTGTATGGCGGGAGGACACCGACACGATTCGGCCTGCATGCAAGGAAGACCCGCACCATGACCGGTTACGCCCCCGCCGACCGTCAGATCCCGTCCCGCGACCAGCTACCCGACGAGTTCTTCGCGCAGTTCCTCGACCCGACTCGCACCTACAGTTGCGCGTACTGGACTCACCCGGACGACACCCTGGAACAAGCCCAGTCCGCCAAGATCGACCTTGCACTGGCCAAATGCGATCTGCGACCGGGGATGACCCTGCTCGACGTCGGCTGCGGCTGGGGTTCGACCATGCTGCGCGCCATGGACACCTACGGCGTCAATGCGATCGGGCTGACGCCGCACCGCAACCAGCACCGGTACGTACGAGACCGCCTCGTTGACCGGCTCATCCACGGCCGCCCCTACGGCGGTGTGCGACAGCAAGGCTGGCAACAATTCGACCGCCCCGTAGACCGCATCGTCTGCATCGGCGCACTCGAACACATCCACCACCAGCGATACCCCGACTTCTTCGACTTCGCCTACCGGATAATGCCCGACGACGGAGTGCTGCTGGTACAAACCGTCGTCGCCCATGACCCGCACGACGCGCAAGCGGACCAGGTACCCAGCCTGACGACCGAAACCGAATTCGCGTTCCTACGCGGCACCGTCTTCCCGAGTAGCCGGCTCCCACGATCAACCGGCCACAACCCCAGGGGAATCAACGAATACGCGCAGGACGCCGGATTCACCCTCACCCGCATTCAGGAACTGGGATCCCACTACACCACCACCCTGGACAGGTGGGCCACCTCTCTGCAGGAGCACCGCGACCGGGCGATCGAACTCGCCGGACAACACACCTACAACTCCTACATCAGCTATCTGACCGAGTGCGCCGACCACTTCCGCCGCGGCCACCTCAACGTCATGCAGTTCACCTGCACCAAACCCGGCGCAATACAACCCCCACCACATTGATCCTGCCCGCGACACTCGATTTGGTGTCCCCTGGAACCGGCAAGACGGTATCGCCGCGGCAGCGTGCGCGGTTGGGGCCGTCAGCTAGCCGGGACACCCTGTAGCGTCTGGTCCACGGCGTGCCGGATCCGCCGATCGGTGCCGAAAAGGTGCTGCGTGTACATGAGTTCGCTGTTGCGGTTGCGCGCACAACCAGCCACCGCGCCCGCAGCGTCGGGTGGGTTTGGTGACAGCACAGCGTGCGACGGGGGCGGTGGTGTCGCTGCTCGCCGTGATGACGGGTCACCGGGCTCGTCATACGAAATGATGACGTACACACCGCCTTACGGCCGATGAATCGCACCCGACGGGGGCGCCAGGATTGCAGCATGCAGATACGATTTGTGGCCGGTTTCGGGGTATTGCTCGTCGTCGCCGGCGCAGCATTGTGGCTCTTCGCGCGGGACACCGAATTCGTCTGGTTCCGAGGTGGGCCACTCGGCGCCGTCCTCGTAGTTGTCGGGGTGATCGATATCGTCAGCGCGCTCAGGACGGACCGGCGGAAGCTTTGACCGGAAGGCGAGGGGGCACTGCTGCGCGGTGCCCCCTCGGTTGTTCTGAAGGCTGTTGTCTGCGTTGGTATATGGGTAACGATCAGCCCTCGAAAAGTGCATGTACCTGATCGACGGCCTCCACACCGTAGGCAACCGCACCTACCAGAACCACCCCCGGAACGGCCTCGATAACCCGGGCAGTCCACAGCGGGCCGAACCCGCCGCACAGCTCGATCAGCTGAGCACCGCTATCGACGAGTCGGCGTGCCACAGCGATGGCCTGTTCCGGACGGTCCACGCCGACGAACACCGACCGGCAGGCGGGTGTTTCGACAACGGTCTCCCGGCTCGGGTCACTGCCGGCTGCGGTGTAGATTGAATCCCCACGAGGTGAGCGCCATGTGTTTACCTTCCTGGATACAGGTTGCGCCGCAACGAAGTCCTACCGCGGTGCGGCCCGATCGGTTTCGACAGCCGATCGTGGGTACCGCTGTCCACGAGGTAATACCGGATGGGTGTGCGGTGGATCCGCAGCCACCAGGTCAGCGGCGATCTCGCGGTATCGCGCGGCGAATGAATCGGCCGGATTCCACACCAGGGCATAGCGGATTCGGAGTGCGTCAGCGGCGAACGGCACCCAGACCAATCCGTCGCCCGGCCACACATCCCAGACCGGCCGGACCGACGAACGCGCGAACCACAGCAGTGCGCTGCCCTCGAGGTCGGCCCACCGCACCGCATGCCGTCCGGCCAGTCGATGGCCGGTCGCGACCACCACCCCGAGTTCGGCGTGCTCGATCGTGACATGGTGCAGGCCCGCCACATCCGCGGGCAATAGCAGTACTCCGGCATCGAGCGCACCGCCCCGGAGCCGGGGCAGCTGCTCGGCGGTCTGTAGGTCGGTGATCTCGGGGGCAGGATCTGCGGCGGCCCGTCGCAACGCCGACGCCAGCCGCGGTGGCGCTCCGGGTGTCACGGCGAGGCGCAGGACACGTTCTTTCCGAACCGACATTTGGTCAGCATCCGAGCACGCAATCAAGATCACGACGTCAATTTCGCCGGTACGAACATCTTCCGATCCACACCGACGTCACCATCCACCGACCAACGACGTCACACCGAAGTAGCCACGCTGCTCCAGCCCGCCGAGGTCATCCACCCTTGGCTGATGAGGACTCCTATCTGTGGTATGCCAGTGATCTGTCGTATTGCCAAGGCTCTGGCGCAAGTTGGGGTGTTCTGCCACCAACCCAACGCAGGTTGATCGTTGCGTCCATGTCCAGTCGTGGGGCACTTGCCGCGCTCGCTTTGCCGACCACTGCAGGCTGGAGTTACCTGTCCCTGGGGACCGGTCGCGCCTAATACTTTGGTACAAAGATCATCAGGACCTCAGGGTGATGCGCGGGGCGGATATCGACGGACAAGGTAAGTAACGTGAGCCCCACCGATACCAGCAACGCCCAGCCTGGCCCCGTGTGCGCAATGCAGTCGCCGACCACTGCAAGGGTCTGGGCCGCACTCGGCGTCTACGTGCTGTCCACCCTTGCCGCCTCGGTTGCCTTACTTGTGGTGCAACCTCTTTCGGGCATTGACCCGTCGGCGCTGTCACTGGTCCAGTTCGGCCCGGCGCTGGGCGCGCTGGCAACCTGGCTGACGTTCAGGAAGACCGTCGCCGGAGTGCTGCCCGCAGCAGTCTCCTTCCGGCGAGTAGGCGCGAGTGTCGTGGCGGTGGTCACGGCTTGCGTGCTTTTCTGCCTGTTGATCACCATGGCGGCTGTCGTGTCGGGCACCGCCCTTGTCGGCCCCGCGGCAGTCGGGGGTCTTCCTTTCGCAGTGTTTCTGGTGCTCCAACTCCTCGGCGCGGGCGGCGAGGAGATTGGTTGGCGGGGCCTGATGCAGCCGATACTGGAATCTCGAATGACCAGGTTCGCGGCAATTTCTGCGACAGGGGTGACCTGGGCACTGTGGCATGTCCAGGCATTCGCGGCGGGCCCGGTGACCGCGGTCTGCTTCTTCGTCTCGGCGATGGCGTTCGCCATCGTGCTCGGATACCTGGGCAACGGGAGTTTCCGCCAGCGTGTGCTGGTCGCGTCGATCGGGCATTGGCTGATCAATATCGCGTGGTATCTCCTCGCCGGTGACAACACCTTGGATCGGCCACAGATCGTGTTCGTCGCAATTGCTGCCGTGCTCATCGCCGCAGGCACAATGACGGTACGCGCTCTGCAACACCGTGAGCAGGACCGTCCGGGACCGGATCACAAGCAGAGCACACGCGCCGTCAATCCGTCACGCTAGGCGCTGCCGAACACGGGTAGCGCGAACCGCGGCAAGGAGACCGCCGCTGCCCCGAACAACGTTGCGTCAACAATCCAGCAACCGATCACCACGGACGTGCGTCGTTGTCGGGACGCGGTTACGCACCGCAGGAGGATGGACCATTCTTCCGCAGGTACATTCACGACCTGGCCGAGCTGCCAGCGCCGGGCCTGCCGGGCGGGTTCACTATCGCTACTGCAGCCGGCGACGCCGAGCGCCGGGCAGCCCGCTCGCGAAGTAATCACGCGCAACCCGAGTCACAAATGACTGCAGCAACCGGGAATCGGATTGCACACTCCTGCAACGGTTCACGACGGCACCGCCCACCAGATCCGCGCCGAGCGCGGCTCGGTACTTGCCGCCGCCTACGCCGCCAACCCGACCCGGTTTCGACGACCACCCACCCGACCCAAGCTACCGAGCGCGGCCCTGAATCAACGAAGCCACCAAGGAGAACATCAACACAGAATTCGCGGCCTGACCGGTCTCATCGGCTTTGACAGATTCCGCCCTGCGTCGCTGCGCGGCCACGTGTAGTAGGTCGGTCGGCTGGCCGGAAGTAACGGCAGGCCATCGCGACGTCGCCGAAGACTTCCTCGACATGACGAAGGACCGCGAGACGCCGTCGCACCATGCTGTCCATTACATGATCTGACACGGCACGGGTCTGACAGCGCACGCCAGTACCGGTTACACCCCGGAACGGCCAGCATTGTCTCGCGTCAACCTTCTCGTCTGCCCAGGTCAGTAGCTATCGAAGTCGGTAGAAATCGCCTCGACCGTGCTCCCGGCCTCTTCGTTGCCCAGCGCGGTGGCGACATCGGCCTGGGCAATAATGCCAACCAGCCGCCCACCTTCCAAGACAGGTACGCGACGCACCTGATGCTGCGACATGATCGACATCACCTTCCGCACATCATCGATCGCATCCACAGTGACCGGGACCCCCGTGCCGAGTTCACCTGCCTTCACCCCGAGCGGATCCTTCCGTTGCGCGATCACTTTGACCACGATGTCGCGATCGGTGAGCATGCCCTTCAACTTGTTGTCCTCACCACAGATCGGCAGTGAGCCCACATTCAGCTCGGCCATCCGCTGCGCCGCCTCCACCACCGAGTCACTGGATCGCACACACTCCACTCCTGCGGTCATGATGTCTGCTGCTGTTGTCATCGAGAAGCCCTCCTGTCTGCCGACGAAACCGTCCTCGGCCAGGACGACTCGCTCTGGCCGTACCCAACTCCGGTGCAAGTACACGCCGCAATCCATGCGCTGAGAGTTCGGATCGATGGCCCTTACCGACCGCCAGCCGTGCCCGCGACCCGAACGGCCAGTTCGATGCGTGGTCGTATGGGACTCGAAGAACTACACGAACAGCCCCTACTGTTCCCGCGATCACTCGACACCCGTCGCCGCTGATGGAGCTGACGTTGACGATCCGCCCGGGCGCGCCTCGCCGCGTCTTTCCCGCGCCGAGCAAGGGCAGGAATGCCTGGGGCACCGCGAGCACACGGCAGACAATTTTCCCGAACTGATTGACGGAGCGGGGGACCGCCTCTATTCTCAGTCACACGACTTAGTCGTGTGACTGACATCACGTACCGGACAAGTGCTCTTACCGGCGCGCGATTCTCGTCGTCCATTAGTTGGCTGCTGATTGTTTTTTCGTGCCGAATTCTCTTGCAGCCCAATATTTCAAGGAATCACCATGTCCGAAACATCCCACTCCGGCTCGCTGGACCTGCCCGACGGGCTTGAAGAGAGCGACCCGGGACGGCTCGGCCACGCCGGCCTCACCTCGCTCGCGATCTGCTCGATGATCCCTGCCGTCGGGATGGCCTCGTTCCCGATGCTGCTCGTAGTCAATGCGGGATGGGGAAGCTGGATCGCCGCGCTGATTTCCGCGATTGCGGTGATTTGCATAGGTATGGCAGTGACCGTCTTCGCACGCCGCGACACCGCGTCGGGCTCGCTGTTCGCGTACATCGGCGACGTGTTCGGGCCATGGGCCCGGTCTATCACCGCAGCATCGCTCCTACTCGGGTATCTAGCGATGGTCGCGAGCATCCTGCTCGTGATCGGTGCGTACACCGGCAGTTTCTTGGTATCGATCGGCATCGACGACGGGCTGGGGAAGCCGACGCAGCTCGCGATCTACGCCGTCGCCTCCGCGATCGTCGCGGTCATCACCTACCGCGGCCTGGACGTTTCGGTTTTGATAGCAGTGGTTTTGACCGTCATTTGCCTGCCTTTGTTGCTGCTCATAACCGGCGCCAGCGCCGCACACACCGGGTTGGCCCTACACGAACAACTGTCGCTCCACGGTACGACGTTCACATCGATAGTCGCCGGAATCGCCTCGGGCTCAGCATTTCTCGTCGGATTCGAAGGTAGCGCCGCTCTGGCCAGGGAGACTCGCGACCCAAAACGCAGTGTGCCGGTGGCCGTCATGAGTGTGCCCATCGTGCTCGGGTCGCTCTATATAGCAGCGACAGTTCTCCAAGCACCGGGAATCATGGCCGCCCGGGGTGCGATTCTCGACGGCGCCTCTTCGTCGACCGTGTTGGCCCATGAGGCCGGACTACCTGACACCTTCGGCAAAGCGACCGATCTGGTTCTCGCGATCGCAACTTTCGCCGCCCTGATCGGCTTCGTCAACTATGGGTCACGACTTGTGGCGACCCTTTCCATCCGAGGTCTGCTCCCAAGCCGATTCGCAGAGGTGAATCCGCGTTTCCACAGTCCGGGAGCCGCGATAACGCTGACAATCCTCGCCGGCTTCTGCGGAATCTGCGTGCTTGCCCTCGGTTTCGGAGGACCGCTGCCATCGCTGTACAGCGCGGTATCGACGCTGGTCGTCTATTTCTGGGTAGCACCCTATGTCCTGGTATGCGTGGGAGCGGCCGTCCTGCTGATTCGTGAGCGTGCTGCTAACGTCGGCTTTCTTATTGCCATGGTCGCCGGGGCTGGGACAGCACTGTGGCTCTACATTGGCGGAATCGTTTCTCCCCCATTACAACCCGCTGGCGCAATGTCCTATGTCGCGTTGGGATCCACTGCGGCGCTCGCACTCGCATTCCACGCTCGCATTCGTAGGGAGGCCTCGTCGGCACCCGAACCCAAATGGGACGAAGACCCCGGCGACGCGGCGCTCGTCGAAGAGCGTTCGTGACTCATCGAAACCCGCCGCGGCGGCCGCGGCCCGGAGCCAGAGGCCCCCCGTGCACCAAATGTGTCCAATTCTATTACCCACCAGTCTAATTCAGGAGAAACGATCATGGGATCCACCGGTGCGGAACTGGCCCTCTTCGGAGCAGTAGCAGGCGCGCTTTCCGGCGTCCTCGCCGCTGTGGCCGGAATCATTGGCCTCGCGACACTTTCGGCAGCCGCGTAGCGGTCACGACTGCAATCCCCTGGCAGACCTATTATCCGCCAGGGGATTGCAACGCCTTATCGGCAAAGTCCTTCTCGCGCAGTCCGCTTCTCGCGTCCTCCGGACCTCGATGGAGCTCGGTGGCAACGCTCCCTTCCTGTTTTCCGGGACGCCGACCCCGATGCCGCAGTCGATGGGGCGATGGCCGCGAAGATGCGCAATTACGGAGAAGCATGTACGGCAACAAACCGTATCCACGTCGACAATGCCGTGCGCGCAGACTTCACCGATCAACTCACCGAACGCATGCGCAGGCTGAGAATTGGCTCACTGGCGTTGAGGTAGGACCGCTCATCACGCAGAAACAACGCAACGCGGTCGCCGAGCTTGTCGACGACGCGGTAGCCAAGGGCGCGAGACTGACAACAGGGGGCTCAATCCTCCCCTGCCCTGGCTGATTCTACGAGCCGACCGTGCTCGCAGATATCACACCTGACGCGCGCATCGTGCTGAGGAAGTGTTCGGACCGGTCGCCAGTGCCGCAAGCGCCGAACCCGAATCGTCGCCGCGCAGCCCCGCACCGCGGCGTCATCTCCGACGTCGCCGCACCGTTCGGCGGCGTCAAGCAGTCCGGCCTCGGTCGTGAAGCAGGGCTGGAAGGAATCGAGGAGTACCTCGAAACGGAATACATCTCGTTGACATAGCCGCTTCATCGGGGCCGTTGGGTGTCCGCGTTAAGCCCGCTAAAGCCCGAGCCGGGTAGCGAGTTCGTCGTAATCCCATTGCCACGGACCCGGATTATTGACTGGATATTGCGAGCGGAACCCGGTCAGACGTTGCACCATCGCGAACCTGGGCTGTTCGACGCGTACGCGACGACATCTCCCGGCTCCAGACCGCGGCTCGCAGACGCCCCGGCGATCGCATTGATCCTGTCCAGCAACGCTCGGTAGTCACAACTGATCCCGGACGAACCGTCGATCAGCGCGATGCGGTCGAGGTCCGTCTCGGCCTGTCGAAGAGCAAATCGTGGATCGCGACTCGGGAACGACGACGTCTGGATGCGGACTGCTAAAACTCGAGACGAAACGCCTCGGGCTAGACTAAATCGGTTCCGAGGACGCCGTATCCCCGGAACCGATCAGGTCAGCGTACGGTTGGAAGTTCGAGAGCGGGGTCCTCGAGGAGGAAGTGGGGATCGGCCATTTGACCGTCACGCTCCACATATCCCATGAGATTAATGCCCGAACCCCAGCCGAGCAGGCGCTGTACTTCTTCCGACAACCCGACCAGCTTGTCCCTTGGAACGCTGAGGTATTGGTTCTCCTCCTGGCGCAGACAGGCCAGATCGAAGGCCATGGTCAGTCCGGTGCGCGCGGTGTCGGATGTATTCTTGCCACCGCCGTGGTAGGTGGAACCGATCCAGATCAGTGCCGATCCCGCGCGCATAACAGTGGGAATAGCCTCCTCCTGCTTGGGTCCACGCTCGTCGTCCCATCGGTGGCTGCCGGGAATTATGAGGGTGCCGCCATTTTCCTCGGTAAAATCGCTTACGGCGACCATGATCTGGACTCGTCCCTCACGGCCGTAGTCGGGGTGTCGCCAGAGGAAACTGCCATCGTCACGGTGCAGCCGCTGCGCACCCTGGCCAGAATGGATTTGAATGGCCTGAGTGACACCGATCTGGATGTCGGGGACTATTTCGACCCGGTCGTCACCGACCCACAAGGCTACCGGCTGCTGGAGGATCTTCTTCGCCGCGCCGTAGTAGAGCGGGTGCAGAGCGATCTCCGACATCATGTCGACTCGCCCGAAAAGCCCTCCGGCCCTGCGGGTTTGAGTGCCGGCAAAGAACTCGTCCACACCGTATCCGGTGCTCTCCAAGATCGGATAGACCTGACTGCGCAGCTCGGCCAGGCGGTCATCGACGAGGAAGCCCTCGACGACGACGCCGCCGTCCCGCTGGATGGCCTCGACGATCTCGTCGACCGTGGTGGTGGGCGGAAGTGTGGTAAGCCGAGTCTCGGTCGTCATTGTGCGTCCTCCTTCTATTCGACGACAGTGGCGTGCGTGGAGAGTGTTTCGATTTGTGCGAATAGACCCTGGTCGCCATATCCGGCCTCGCACGCGCGGCGCAGGTTTTGCAGATTCGCGGTCATGAGCGCGGCGCGTTGCCCCGCCCGCACCATGGAATCCCGCCAGGATTCGACCGCGGCGGTGTAGATTTCCAACGTGGCTTGATCGGTGGCGTACTCACGAGATTCGAAGGCGGTCAGCGCTTCGCGCAACAACTGCAGCAGTTTGTCGGTCCACAGGTGCAGGGCATAGGACATCTCCGATACCGCAACTCCCTCGGCGCGGACATACGACGCGGCTTCGTGGAACGCGCCGAGCGCGACATTGAAGAACGCCCCCGCCATCGCGGCATCCAGCACGTTGGCCGCGCCGGGCCTGGTTCCCACAAACCTCGACTGCGGCGCGATCGGCATGAGCAGGGCGCGTACCTGGTGCCACGCCGCTTCGGAGCCCGAGTAGTTGATGCCCGCGTTCTCGGTGCCTATGTCCTCCGGATAGGCGGCGATCGCGCCGTCGAGGTACTGGCCACCCCGCCCGACCACCCACTCGGAGAACGCGTTCGCCTCCTCCGGCGACCCGGTGGCGGTGTTGACTATAACCTTGCCGTTGATCGAACCACATTCCGCGAGAACAGATTTCGCGACGTCATAGTTCAGCAGGCTGATCAGGACGGCCGGAGCCGCCGCGACCGCCGCCCCAGGCGAGGCCGCTACGACGGCCCCGCACTCGGCTAATGCGGCGCACTTGTCCGCGGTGCGATTCCAGACGGTGACCTCGACCCCGGTGTCGAGCAAGCCCTTGGCGAGCGCGGAACCCATCAGTCCCGTTCCGAGCAGTGCAATGTCCATACTTCTCACTTCTTTCTTGTAAGGCGGTGGTAATCGGATTCGCGGAAGAACTTGGTACGTACCCAGTACTCGACGGTCGTGGCCGGCCAGAGCGTGTCGATGCGACCGTCCTCGGACTGATACCAACTGGTGCAACCGCCGGACGACCATACGGTCCGCCGCATCCGTTGCTGAATGCGGTCGTAGCAGCGACGCTGCACGGCCCGATCGAGGTCGAGGGCGGCAATGTTCTTTTGCCGCATATGGCTAATAGCACGGGCGATGTAGCGGGCCTGCGCTTCGATCATGAAGACGACGGAGTTATGACCCAGTCCGGTGTTCGGACCGTTGAGGAAGAACAGATTCGGGAATCCCGATGTTGCCAAGCCGAGTTTTGTGGCTGCGCCGCCGCGCCAGACGTCGGACAATTCCCTTCCGCCCCACCCGAATACCTTCATGGGAGCGAGGAAGTTCGTGGGCTGGAATCCCGTAGCGAAGATGATGGTGTCCAGGTTGTGCTCGGCACCTGCCGCGGTGACGATCGACCGGGGCCGTATCTCTGCGACGCCTTCGGTGACGAGGTGCACGTTTTCGCGTTGCAGTGCCGGGTACCAGTCGTCGGAGACGAGGCGACGCTTGCAGCCCGGATCGTAGTTGGGCGTGACCTTCGCCCGCAGAACCGGATCCGGAACCTCTCGCTGGAGATATGTGAGCGCTGCCGCCTGATAGTCACGGACGCGGCGCTGATCACCGAGGAAGGCACTGGCCAATCTCTCGAATTCCCAGTAGGTTCGCCACCTCACCAGCCGCTGCCGCCAGGGGCTCCTCGCGAAGGTCTTGCGAGTCATTTCGGGGAGCGGCGCGTCGCCGCGTGGCAGGATCCAATTCGGAGTCCGCTGGAATACATATAGAGCTTCGGTTTTGGCAGCGATCTCGGGAACGAACTGGATTGCGCTGGCTGCAGAACCGATCACCGCTACCCGGCGTCCTGCGAGGTCGAGGTCGTGGCGCCACTGGGCCGAATGGAACGATTCGCCTTCGAAGGTCTCCATCCCGGCCAAGTGCGGGATGAACGGGTTGCTCAGTCCACCCGAGGCGTTGGCCACGAATCGCGCTGCCATCGACTCACCTGATGCGAGTTGCAACTGCCAACTGAGATGACCTTCGTCGAAGCTCATTTCCGTGACTTCCGCGCCGAACCGGATATGCGGCATCAGCCCGTATTCCTCCGCGATCGTGCGCAAGTACGTGTGCAGCTCCGACCACGGTGGAAAGACCCGAGTCCAGCCAGGGTTCTGGGCGAACGAGTACGAGTACAGAACGCTGGGAACGTCACAGGCGGCCCCAGGATATGTGTTGTCCCGCCAGGTCCCGCCGACATCGTCGCTTCGTTCGAGCAGGGTGAAGTCGTGAATTCCCTTCTTTTTCAATGCGATCGCCATGCCCAACCCGGAAAAGCCGGTGCCGATGATGGCGACATGGCCGTCGGTGCTACTGAGTGCCATACCTTGTGCCTTCGTCTAGAGATGAATCCATGTCGTTTTCATGGAGGTGAACTTGGAGAGCGCGTGGAGGCTCTTGTCCACGCTGTGACCTGACAGTTTGCGGCCGCCGAATGGCACGGTCATGTCACCCTCCTCGTAGCAGTTCACCCACACCAGACCTGCCTCGATTCGCCGTGAAAGCCGATGTGCGCGGGACAGATTCGAGGTCCAGACCCCCGCGCCCAAGCCGAATTGCGAGTCGTTGGCCAGCTCCACCGCCTGTGCTTCGTCGGTGAATGTGGTGACCGCTAGGACGGGTCCGAAGACCTCTTCTTGAAATAGCCTGTGATCGGGCCGGACATTGGTGCAGACAATCGGTTCGAGATACGTCCCAGCCCCCGTGCACTCCTCGAGCGTTCCCAGCACGAGCGTCGCGCCTTCCCGCACGGCCTCGCGCGCATAGTTCAGGATCTCGGCGCGGTGCTGCGGTCCGGCTACCGGTCCAATCTCCGTGGCGGGGTCGAACGGATCGCCTACGCGGTAGCGCGCCAGCTCGGCGGTTACGGTCGCAACGAAGCGTTCGGCGATCGTGTCCTGGACGAGTAAACGGGAACCGGCGGTGCACATCTGGCCAGCGTTGAAGGTGATCGCCCAGGCCACAGTGCGAGCGGCGACGGCGAGATCCGGCGCGTCGGCGAAGACTATCTGAGGACTCTTGCCGCCGAGCTCCAGATGCACTGCCTTCGCATTGGATTCTCCGGCATAGGTGAGCAGCTTCTTGCCCACGTCCGGTGAGCCGGTGAAAGTAAGGCAATCGACGTTCGGATGACGGGCCAATGTTTCTCCCGTGCTGCCACCGCTGCCGGTGACGATCTGCAGAATCCCATCGGGAAGCCCTGCTGCCGAGGCGATTTCGGCCAGACGCAGCAGAGACAGTGGTGCCTGGGTCGCGGGTTTGATGACCATGCTGTTACCCGCGAGCAGTGCCGGTGCGATCTTCCAGCTACTGAGAGTCAGCGGAAAATTCCAAGGGGTGATGCCCGCGACAACGCCGACCGGTTCCCGCGTGACGAGGGCGACCGCCCCCCGAAGCCCGTGCGGCGCTTCGTCGTACATCTTGTCGGCGAGTTCGCCATACCACCTGAAGGTGTTTTCGGCCGCCCGCACCTCGATATCTCGCGCTTGGACAATGGGTTTGCCCATCTCGAGGGTAATGAGGACGGCGAGCTCGTCACGGTGTTGGTGGATCAAGTCGGCCCAGCGCAGCAAGACAGTGCCGCGCTCGCGTGGCGCGAGGTCAGCCCAGACCCCGCTGCCGAAGGCATCGCGAGCCCCGGCGACGGCGAAGTCTACATCCGCTGCGGTGGCCGATGGGACGCTGCTTACCGCGGTCTCCGTGTGCGGCGACACCACCGCATGCCGATCGGAGCCGGTGCCATCGAATGGCTTGCCGTTCAACCACATTGCAGACGGAAGTTTGAGAAGCTCGGCGAAGGCCATCCATTCCTGGCGTGTGTTCATACTATTGCCCGTCCGGAAAGGTTGGTTCAGTATGTGGAAAGCTCGGCGTTAGATCGCGGAGCTGAGTGCGTCGGTATGGCCCGCGCCCGATCGCAGCTCGCTGATCAACCCGACTCGCTGGCATTGTGGCGCTGTTGGTCACGGTCCGAGGAACAATCGTTCGCAGGGCAGGCGCGGCAGCAACCGACAGTCCTCGATATTGTCGCGTATCAATTCGATTGTGCACCAATGCATTCGCCTCCAATCGTCGATCAAGTTGCGGACTGCCACCGCGGTGGCCGTGTAGTCGAAGACCACGCCGGTCAGCCAGATTCGCAGGTGGACATCACCGTCGGGCGGGAAGTATCCTTTGGCGGTCATGACGGATCGCCATTCTCAGGCATTACCGTGTCAACCTTTCCGGACGAGGCGCTAATTGCGCTCCTTCGGAATCCAGCGTCGCCGCGTGCACAGCCGGCCGTCGAAGGCTCCACCGGTCCAGCTCTTCGAGCTGCGCGGCGATGCCGAGTAGCAGGTCTTCTCGGCCGGGTGCTGCGGCGAGCTGCACCCCGATCGGCAATCCATCGGCCGTCGCGCCGGTCGGTACCGAGATCGCGGGTTGGCCGGTGACGTTGTGGAGCGCGGTGAATGATCCGTAGTCCGCGAGGGTGTCGACCCAGGCGGCGGCGGTAAGGTCGTGACGGTCGGCGTTCAGCTCGCCGACCGGCCAGGCGACGGTTCGCGTCGTGGGTGTCAGCAGCAGGTCGAACGTTCTGAGGAAACGCCCCATCCGGCGAGTCAGCTCGTTTTGGTAGGCCCGTGCCTTTGAGACCTCGGCCCATGAGAGGGGCAGTCCGTGCCGCACCATGGCGGCAGTTGTTCCCTCGAAGGCCGCCAGGACGTCGCTGATCTGCCCTCCCACGGCGAGAGCCCGCGCGGTGTCGGCGATCGAGGCCGACCAGAATGTCAGGGTCAGCTGCTTCAACCGCTCGTGATCGATATCCGGTGTTGCCCAGTCGATTCGGTGTCCGAGCTGTTCGAGCGCGCGCCCGACGCGCTCCACTTCAGCGGCAACGTCCGACTGTGTATCCGCGACGCCCTCCGGCGTTGCCGTCCACACCGCGATCCGAAGGCCGCGTGGACGCATACCTGCCGCTCGACTGAAGGTCCCTGATGCCCACCGACGGAGGTGATACCTGTCGCCTTCGGCACTCCCGTGCACGGAATCGAGCAGCAGTGCGGCATCGCGGACGGTACGCGTGAGCGCGAATTCGGTCGTCAGGCCGAACAACGGCTCGTCGAAATCCGGCCCGGGCGGGACCAGGCCGCGCGTCGGCTTCAACCCGACCAGCCCGCACAGCGCCGCGGGGATTCGAATGGAACCGCCGGCGTCGTTACCGTGTGCGACCGGCAGTGCGCCCGACGCGACCAGAGCCGCCGCGCCGCCACTGGACCCGCCCGCGACCCGCTCCAGGTTCCAAGGGTTCTTGCACGGCCCGTTGGCGGCCGGTTCTGTGCTGGCGCTGAAACCGAATTCGGGTACCGCACTCCGGCAGATGACCGCGAGACCAGCTGCGCGCCAGCGCTTCATGAGGTCCGAGTCGGCAGACGCGACGTTACCGGCGAGGGCACGGCTGCCTCCTTCGGAGGGGACCCCGGCCGCTGTACACAGCAGATCCTTGAGCGCGAAAGGCACTCCGCTCAATGGGCCGACTGACGAGTGTGCGAGCGCTTCGTTGAAAATGGGCCCGACTACGGCGCCGAGAGCGGAGTCCACCCCGATGACGGCCGATCGTGCGACGTCCAGCACCTCGGTCCGGGTCACCTCGCCGCGACCGATCAATTCCGCCAGGGCGGTCGCGTCGAGCGCGGCGTATTCATCCAACTTCATCGGGTACCTCCTTTCGTGTTTGCGACCCGCACGAGCCAGCTGAATATCGGATCCTTGCGCCGCCACTCCGGATGCCACTGGACGCCGACAACGTCGTGACCGGCCAGTTCGATGGCCTCGACCACTCCGTCCGGAGCCCACCCGGTGGCAGCCAGTCCCCCGCCGAGCCGGTCGACCGCCTGATGGTGGAGGGAGTTCACCGCAGCGTGGGCTCCGTAGATCTCGAACATCGTCGATCCCGTGATGAATCGGACATAGTGCGTTTCCTCTGCGACCGGGAAGCCCGTCGATCGATGATCGATCTCGTCCTGAGGTAAGTCCGCGATCAGACTGCCGCCGAGTGCCACAGCGAGCACCTGCAGCCCCCGGCATATCCCGAGCACCGGCACATTCAGATCCACTGCGGCGCGGACTAATTCGATCTCATGGGCATCACGGCGGGGATCGCTGTCGGGGTCGGTTGGGGGAGAGCCGTCGCCGAGTGTGTCCGGATGGATGTCTTGGCCGCCAGAGATGACCAGTCCGTCCAGGCGGCGGACGACGTCCGCTCCCGCCGCCTCATACGGCAGCTGGACCGGTAATCCACCTGCATCCGCGATCCGTTGCGGAAAGTCCGCGTAGTGGCTGTCGAACTCCGCTGCGCGGTAACGTTGCTCCACATCGAGTCGGTCCGCACGAAACCGGCGGCCGGTGATGCCGATCAGCGGGCAGCGATTCGGTTCATTCGAAAACAACGACGACACGATGTACACCTCCTCGGCGCAAGGCGTCGACCCCGGCATTGATGTCGTCGAAGGCGAACCGCTTCGAGATCATGGAATCCAGGTCCAGCCTGCCGCTCAGATACAGCTCGGCCAGCCGCGGAATATCGGCGGGAAAATGATTCGAGCCCAGGAGGGAACCCTGCAGCCGCTTCTCGTGAAAGAAGAGTTCCGACGCGGTGATTCGCAGTGGCTGGTCATCGGGCACCATGCCAAGGACGGTTGCGACGCCGCCTGGGCCGAGCATTGCGAACGACTGCTCGACAGTGTCCCGGCGTCCGATCGCCTCGAAGGAATAGTCCACCCCGGCGGGGCAAATGGCCCGGACCCTGTCTATCGGATCGCCGTCGGTCGGATCGACCACCGCCGTTGCGCCGAAGCGACGTGCCTGTGCGCGGCTTCGCCCATCGAGGTCCACGGCCACGATATGCGCTGCCCCGGCCAGCTTGGCGCCTTGGACAACCGACAGTCCGACTCCGCCGCACCCGATGACCGCGACAGACGAGCCCGGGCGTACGCGTGCGCTATGCCAGACGGCGCCGACACCTGTGATAGTCGCGCAGCCGAGCAGGCATGCCCGGTCCAACGGGACTTCGGTGGCGATGCGGACAACGCTGTTCTCGTGTATCAGCATTCGGTCGGCAAAGCCGCCTATACCGCCAATGCGACCGACAGCCCGGCCGTGCTCGTTCAGCAGTGCTGCCCGCGACCGCATGCGTAGCGCGGAATGATTGAGGCACAATGTCAATCGGCCTTCAACGCAGTGTCGGCAGCGACCGCAGAAGGCGGACATACAGGTGACGACATGGTCGCCGGGCGCGACAGATCTGACCTCCGAACCGACGGCGGTTACGATCCCCGCCGCCTCGTGCCCGAGTACCTCCGGCAGATCCGTGCCCCAGACCGCATCGATGTAGTGAAGGTCGGTGTGGCACAGACCGACTGCCGCGGTCCGGACGATAACTTCGTGCGGACCGGGGGAATCCAGTTCGAGCTGCTCGAATTCGAGCTGCCCGGGCGCAGTGTTGAGAACGGCCGCGCGGATCGGCACCGCCTGGCCTCCGGCCTCAGACATGCTCGAAATAGCGTTGGAGCTCCCAGCTGGAAACTCCGGCCTCGGGATCACCCCCGGTGGTGTGGAATTGCAGCCACTCCCACCGCCGTGTCCCGATCCAATAGCGGACGAGTTCCTCGCCGAGCAGGTCGGTCAGCGCACTATCGGCTTCCAGGGCCGCGATCGATTCAGACAACGTACCGGCCAGCTTGGGTGTACCCGGCGGCAGCGCCCACGCCATGACCGCGCATGGTTCGCCCGGGTCGATCTGGTCACGCAGGCCGATCAGCCCACCCGCGAGGAACGACGCCATCGACAGATAGATATTCACATCGGCGGAGGGAACCCGGTATTCGATCCGGGACAGCTTCTCGCCAGCGCAGACCGCGCGGACCGCGGTGCTCTTGTTATCGATACCCCAGGTCACCGAGGTAGGTGGGCCGTTGAACTCCGCAATGCGCCGATACGAATTCGCTGTCGGGAACTGGAAGGAACTCGCGGCGGGCAAAGTGGCAAGCACGCCCCCGATGAAATGGCGCATGGTCTCCGAAGGAGCCTGCGGCGCAGCGGGATCGAAGAAAACATTGTGTTCGTCTCGCATGAGCGACAGATTGATGTGCGCGCCCTGACCGAAGAGATCGGGCGACCACCGGGCCATGAACGTAATGGTGCGTCCGTGCTCGTAGGCCACTTCCCGCATGACCTGCTTGGCGCGCACATACCGGTCCGCAGCGGTCACGATGTCGGTCGGCGGAAGGTTGAATTCGATCTGCCCGTGCGCGGATTCATCGGCCCAGCCTTCCCAAGGTATTCCGGAGCGCTGCAACCGTTCCGCCATGGCGTCCATCAGGACGGTGAAGTCGCGGGAGCGGCTGAGCACATAGATCGCTGCGCCGGTGCCACCCAGCGGATGCAGATCTCGAAACTGTTGCGCCCGAGCCTGTTCGATCGATTCCTCGAAGACAGTCGCCTCGATTTCGATGGCTGCTTTCCCGGTGTAGCCACGCTGGGCGACCAGATCCGCCATCCGAGCCAGTGTCGAACGCGAACAGACGGGCAGGGCCGTACCATGTTGATCGACCAGGTCGCACATCACCGTGGCCAGCCCCGGGAGTGCGTCGTCCTCGGCGAGCGTTTTCAAGTCGGGGCGCAGCACCACATCACGCAGCTCGCCGCGCCAGTCGCCGAAATCGAAACCGAGTTGCGTGCTGTTGCCCATGTCGACCGCTAGCGCGATATCACTGAATCCCCAGCCGGACCGTGCTCCCGACAGAAACTTGCTGGGAGCCAGGTGCTTTCCGATAAGGACGCCATCGAGGTTCACAGTCTGGGCGCGAACAGTGCGGATCGACCGCTCGTCAACCCATGCGTCGAGACCATTGAGGTCAAACACCGTACACCGCCTTCATCGACGCACCGATCAGCACGGACAGCTGCCGGAGGGAACCACGGATCGCGAATCGGCCGGCTTGCAGGGAATGCGGGAACCAGTCCATTCCAGACAGAACTCGGCGTAGATCCTGTTCGAGGCCGAAGATCTCGTACGGATCGGCCGCGAGCCCGAGGGTCGCCACCGCACCGGTGTCCACTGCCGACATCCGCACTCCGGGCATGCCTGGCAGATCTGCTGAAAGCTCCTGGAACTGCTGTGCGGCAAGCGCGAACGATAACGGTTCGGGATCGATCAGAGTCACCGCAATGGCGCGGGCGTCAGGCTCGAGATCCGAGTCGACTACATCGAACGACACCGGATTTACCGTGATCGTTCCACAGGCCGGCTCGGCCGGACTACCGATTTCGAGCCCTTCGGGCGTCCGACGCACCTGGGCGCCTTGTACATCGATGGCCGACCGCAGGGTGATCGTGCCGGCAAGCGCTTCGAATGCGCGGCAACCATGGTCGGTCCGGAGAGCCAGTCGGGCGCGAGTCGCCACTGCACGAACGAACGGTGGCGCATTGCGCTCGACAACAACGCGTGGATCGGACGGATTTGCCGAGGCGTCGTTCGATGCCTGCCGAGCCGAATCCGCCGCCTCATGGGTAACGGTCATGTGGGGGTTCCTTCTCTTGTCGAGCGCCGCCCCAAGGGCGTATCGCTCGATCCCGTGTCGGACGGACCACGGCCGTCGCGCGCACCGCACTGGGTTACGTGGCAGCGGATTCGAGCCGATCCGACGGTGATGTCAGTCAAACGACTGAGTCACATGACTGACATTAGGCGATAGATTGTGGTCGTCAACACACACCGGACCCGTAGAGCACCCTGAACCAGCGAAGCAAAGGAGTCCACTGTCTCTTTGCGCGCGCCTGACCGGATAATCTCGACAGAGACGGGCGCATGCCCGCAGGACCTTTTACGAGCAAGAACGGCGGTGCCATGGCCTACCTGACGGCGTCCGAACGACGATCGAAGATCGTCGAAGCCGCCACGCGAGTCATCGCCCGCGACGGACTAGCCGCGGCGAGCACCCGACGAATCGCAGATGAAGCCGGGGTAAACCTCGCGGCCCTGCACTACAGCTTCGACGGCAAGGAAGACATCTACCTGGCCGCCGACGACGCGCTGCGCGCCATCGTCATGGAGACCGATCACGACTCACCGGAACCCCCGACCCGGCACAGCGTCGCCCGCTCGCTCATCAGCCGATTCCAGGACAAGCTGCGCACCGACCGCGATATCGCCCTCGCGCAGTACGAGTTGCTGCTGTGGGCGCTGCGCGGTGGCAAGGACGAACTCGCCGCGGCCAGCTACCAGAAGTTCATAGACGCGTTCAGCGCGGAGTTCGCGCAGGCATACGACATCGGAGATAGCGATACAACCGCCTTGTCCCGATACACCATCGGTGCGATCGATGGAATTTACATGCAGCACCTTGCTGCCGGCACCAATGGCGTGAGCGACGTCGAACTCGACGCGATCGCCCACGCCATCATCACGATCGTCGACGCAATCCGGACAGCAGGTTCCAGGCGCATCAGGGGCGGGTGATCGGGAAATGCGATCTTCACGACCATCCGTCCGCCGGAGTACCAGCCGCAGCCGCCAATACAGCGACCGAATGATTCTTAACTGACGCGCGCGCCTACGGCACCTCACCTCTCAATGATCTTGCGTCGCAGGGTGGCCCCGCGGGCTTTGCCCAGGACGGGGTCGGCGAGCGCACCGGCGGCGCGCAGCAGATTGTGCGTGATCGCAGCGCACAACACCCACGCGGAGTTCGCTCCGAACCGCCCAGAGGGCATGTGCGCGAGCGGGCCGTCGATGAGGTCGGCGAATACCGTCGAGCGAGAACCGAACACCGGCGCGTCGGCAGGCACCGACCACCGCGCGGGTGCCGTAGGCCGAATCGCCCCGGACCAGGATCTCACCGGTAACTCCAGCCGTGCGGGAGCAGGCAATTGCCTGGGCGACCATCCGCCCGGCACCCTTGCCCGCGCTGGTCTTCCCGGCCCGCAACCGCATCCCGACAACCACCGGCGTGGCGGTGTCGGTGCTGAGAGTCGTGGCCAGCGGTGAAAGTCCTTTCCGCAGAACCGGTTTCCCTGCGATCTTGGTGTGACCATATGAGGCGCTCTGCTTGGCATCCCCGTACACCGGACGCACTAGCGAGTCGATATCGACGGACACCCGCTCAGCCGAGCCGGGCAACAGATCAACCCGCCAACACAACCGGGCCAGATGCTCCCGCAGCCCGCCTCGAGCTGACGGGCGTGGCCGAAGGTGAACTCCCGCAACAGGGTCCCGATCGTCGACGGCGCGTACACCCGCTCGAACACGGTGGTTATGCCGCCACTGCGTAGCACATCGACATCGTCGATGCTGTCCGCGCCAGCCGCCATCCCGCGATCAATGTGGCCAACTTCGGCGCCGGATCCGTCGACCCGGACTTGATCCGCGGCGCGGTGATCGACACCTTCTCCGCCAGCACCTCGACCAGCCCGATCTGCTCGGCCAGCCGCATCACCGGCACCAGCCCGGCCAGCGACACGAGATTGTCATCATCGAACACCGCTGACTCCGCGGCGAACCTATGCGATGCACCCGAAGTGCCCCTTCTGAACCGGACTCGATCATTGCCTAGACAACCGTGATCATCCCAGCTCGAAGGGGCACTTTCTCATTCACGGCACACCGACAGACACACACACATCGGTGGATCGAGGTTTAGTACCCCGTCGACGGCACGAAACTGTGGCAACCGGACCAGAACCGTCACGCCCCCGCTATTTGCCGATGACCAGCAGTTTTCGGTGCTGCAGGAGGTTGGCGTACTGGTCGATACACCCTCCGGACACAACCACCCACACCGGCCCCATAGCCGCTTGCTGCGATCGCTTCGCACTGCCGAGACCCACGTAGCAACCGACAGCGGGAAGCCAGGATATGACACTCGATGCCTTCGGGGTTGCCCACAAATATGCTCAGACCGAACGCCACCCCATCATGCGATTCTGGCCTACCTCGACAAGATCCAAGAACAACTGGCCGGCCCACTCACCGAGCGACAACTCGCCATACTGCGCCGCTGGTAGCACGGAGGCTACGCATCAGACCAATGAGCACCCTGCCGACAGTATCGCCTACGCCGTAACCAGGATCCCTCGCGCGCAACGAATCACGACGTCAACACGGTCGGTCCACCGCAGCCCACGCAACAAGGCGCCCGCTACCCCGCCGCAGCATGAAACTGCTCGCGATGCTCGACCCACGGACCTAGCCGCTGCTCCTCACCCATCGCCAACAACTCACGCAACTTCACCCACGCCACCTCATCGACCGGGGTATAGATCTGCATCCACGCATGCGGAAGCGAAGGCAAAGACATACTCGTCAAGAACATCTCCAACTCCCCCACCGCCAAATTACGGATCTGCTTGGTCCGACTCGCCGGAACCGCAACATCATTACGCTCCCACAAAGAAGCGAAAGTCTCACTCTCAGCACACAACTCAGAGATGAAGTGCTGCCAACGCCACGGACCGAACTGACGTGGTCAGGACACAGTCCTCGACTCACGTGCGATCCCCCGTGCAGACTGGGCGGATGTTCGACATCGCTTCGTCGCTTGGCGACAAGAGTCGATCCCCGAACCCGCTACCAATGGATTCGCAGTCTACGGCTCACCAGCCGATTCGACCGGATTCGGCTATGTTCGATTTCACCGGTTCAGCTGCACGAATATTCCAAGAGGGCGAGAACCTGGAATGCGTTGGCGTTCGAGCGATTTCGGTCGTATTCGGATGAAATAGAGAGTAAATGGTGACCACCTGAGCGACAACCGTGGGGCGACCGCTCGCTCACAGGCTCAATCCACCGTCGCCTCGGTCAAACTCTGCACAGACGCAGCAATCACTGTGCAATCCAATCAGTTCCAGGGCAGCGGTGTGCAACGACCTCAGAATATTTCCGAAAACCCCTTCCATCACAGTCAGTTGGCGATCCGGCGGCAGCGGTGGCAGAGCGGCAGTTCGGGCAGTGGCGGGCAGGGAGTCGGTAGCTTGTAGCATCAACTGGTGAAAACTGGAATGTGCTCTGTCGCAGGCGCTCTCGTTGTCGCTGCAGTGTCCGTCGCGGCTCCCGCTGCCTCCGCCTTCCCCATCCCCGGCTCAGCGGGGGGTGGGGACAGCCGGGAAGTGGTGATCATCGACGGCCAACTGGAGCTGAGCGACCTGGACTCGTGCTGGGCTAGTGGCTTCCCGCGTGACATTCGCTTCGAGAACCGTAGTAAGCGCAATTTCCTGGTGTACGCATCCAAGGATTGCAGCGGTGAACCCACTGCAACGGTGGCTGCGGGTGGATCCGCGACGTATTACGGCTGGTCGGCCGTGGCGGCCAAGTAAGAAGCGGTCGGGCGCGTAAGGAGCAAGCTCCGAACGAAACTGGTTTCGTTCGGAGCTTGCGTTTCATGAACCGTGCCTGTCAGTCCGGCAGGCCGCAACCGGTGCTGGCAGCGGACAACTCGAGACGGTCGGCCTGGTCGCGAATTCTTCGGTCCCGCAGCAGCTTGCGGAGCGCGCGGCGGAATCTCTTGTGTAGCCGCCTTACCGACGGCCAGACATCTGCGTCCAGCTCGTTGATCGCCACACCACCGCTGAGCACTGGGGACGCCCGCCATAGAACGTGGCACCGTGCGGCGTGGGAATGACGGTGTGCGAGATCATGCCCCATCATCACTCCCGTTCGGGGCTGGCCGATAGAAGTCCAATGGTAGAACTTCTGCTTCTGGCACAACAGGATTCGGCTCTCTGCGATCATCTTCGCTTACATACTTCTACCAGCGTGAATAGCTTGTAGCTATCTTCTGTCGAATCATGCTGTGCCGCATCGGATTCTGCCGAATTCGGCTGAAAATGTGGAGTAAAAGTGGAGTTCCGTGCGGTCGTCACGTCACGAGTGCGAGACACAACGACAGCTGTCAGCGGCCAGCACGAATTCCCCAAGGACGGCCAGTTAGTACGGTTACTGGCACTGGTGGCGTTCCTCTGACCCGTGTAGCCAGTCGGCGGAGTATCGCTACCGAATTTCAGCCCCGCAAGGTGGCGATGGCCTTCTCGATGCGCCGTTGACGCGTGTCGGGCTTCTTCGCGCTCTCGATGGCGTGCACGTGCTCGCGCTTGCGGCTGTAGGCAAGGTTGTCGTACGCGGCGCGGGCGACGGGGTCGGCGTCCAGAGCTTCGGCGAAGTCCGGCGGTTCGACGACGACACGAGGCTGGGTGTCGAGTTCGACCTCGACCTCGATTTCCTCGCCGATCTCGACACCCGCGGCCTGCCGGTTGGCGTTGCTGAGGCCGAGCAGGTAGCGGCCGCGCATGAGGGCGACCCGGCTCTTCCAGGAATGCCCGTTGATCGTGATCGTCACCGGTGGCCGCGCGCCCTCGCCGAGCGCGGCCACCACCTCGGGCGGCACTTCCAGGCCCCGCATGGGCTCGGGCGGTTCGACGTGGGTCCGAAACTTCATGAGCCGTCTCCTGTTGTTCTGCCGCTGGTCAACTTGTGGGCTCAGGCCGTGGCGTCCCACATGAACCCGTCCGGGTCGGTGAACGAACCAATGCCGCTGTCCATCACGATGCGGTGCGATCCGCTGCCTTCCGGCGACATCCCGGCGTCCTTGGCGGCGGCCTTGCGCGGATACATCGCCAGGGTCACCGGCGAACCCGGGTTGGCGAACTCGGCGTACTTGCCGCCGAAGCTCTTCGCGACCGTGAACCCGCGATCGACGTAGAACTGCTTGCTGGCCTTGACATCTGCCACGCCGAGCAGCAATACCAGGTTGTCGATCTCGCGAGTGAACGGCCCGACGTCCTTCTTATTGGAGGTATCAACCTTCCAGATCGTGCCTTCGGGTGCTTGCAGGACCGCGCCGTATCCCCACAGACTCTTCTTGGCCGGTTTGACGATGGTGAACCCGGCTGCGACGGCGGTGATGACGAGGCTGTCGACCGTGGAGGGCTGGGAGACGACCAGCGACAGCAGGAATCCGCGGAATCCGGTGCTGGGTGTCTGCGAGGCGCGGAACCCGATCCGGTCACCGAGCCCGAAGGCGGACTCGTAGATCGCGGCGGCGGCTCGGGGGTCGGCGACTTCGAGTTCGATGGTGATGTCGGTGCTGGTCTTCGTGGTGATTTCCATGTCCATAACGATAGGAACGGGCCACCCCGGTGCCATCCGTGCCGACCACGGAACCCACCACGGAGAATCCAGTAGGTGGTTCGTTGGTGGACCGCGGCGGCTCTGTTCCGATGGCCGAGCAGAAGACCTTCGGGGTGTGCGCATGGAAATGACGTCGCTCTGGGAATCGGATCTGCGAGGCCGCGATCTCACGGGTGCCGTGCTGACCCATACGTAGATCGCAGGCGTTCGCGTGAACGCTGCCACCAGAACGGTCGACGGAGATCGCGATCTACAAATTGGCCAGGGCGTGCGCGGTCATCGGCTACTGCTCACTTGAAATGACTATATCCAGCAGCCTGGAAGGGAACTGCCCGAGCGGTGTTCAACCCAGCCGCGAATCGTTAGCTGACAGAAAACCGTTCACGGCCAGATGCTCCTCCGCTAACTGGCCGCCAGTGGGGAGTTCCAACTGGCCGCTGACAACCAACTACCTGCAATTCATGATTTGGTGGGTTGCGAGATCGCCTTCGGGTGCATCAGCACCGTCGCTGATCGTTCCCCGGCGGAGTCATCCCGCGTGCGCGGGGAGCGCGGGCAAGGTCGACCAGCACCAGCGTCCGTAGCGGGATCATCCCCGTGTGCCGGGGGGACACCGGAATCGCGACCAGTTGGACCGCTGGCTGCAAACTGTTCCCTCGCGTCGCCGGGGGCTTAGAAGATGTGCCATCGCTGTTGTTGGTCGCCGCTGCGCAGGGAGTCGACGCGGTGGGTGAACTCCTGAGCGTGTCGTGGGCTGACGTCGATGATCTGCATGAGCCAGGTGACCATGGTGAGTTCTCGGACAGCGCATAGGACGGGATACCCGGGGATGCCGGTGACGTCGTAGCCGTAGGTGTCGGCGAATGCCTGATAGATGGTGTGGGGCAGACCGAATCGGTCGACGGTCATGGCGACGGTGGTCAGATCCCACTCCCGGGGACCACGGGCGACGGCTTCGAAGTCCGACAGTATCGGGCCCGAAGGAGTGGGAATGACGTTGTCTATGTGCGCGTCTCCGTGGATCACCGTGTGCGCGGTGGTGAGTTCCAGTTCCGTATAACGGGTTCGGAGTGTGTGGTAGAGCTCGGTGAGGAACTCGACCGCGGCGGGATCAGCGTTCCCAGGATTGGCCAACCGAGCCGGCACGGCGCTGAACGGGTCGAATGTCGGTAGCGCAAACCCAGGTTCGGGCAGGGTGTGGAAGTCACGAAGCAGGGCAGCCAGCTCGACCTCGGTCGGTTCGCCGGCGATGTCGACCAGCTGCCAGAACGTGATCAGGCGGCCGTCGGCGGGGATGAGCTGTTCGAATTGCTCGGCTACCCGGACGGCTGGGAAGTCGTGTCGGGCGAGCCACCGTGCAACGGCCAGCTCCTTCTCCACGCGCGCCCGGCGTTGCTCGCTGCGGGCGATGCGGGCGACGACATCGACGTGCGGGAGCGCGTAGATGGCGTTCTCGCCCATCCGGATCAGCCGTGCGTCGTCGGTGGCTACACCAAGGCGGGTACCGGCTAGTTGGAGGGCGCGGCGGGCTGTGGTATCGGAGAAGGGGGCGTCGAGGTCGACGGTCATCTGCGCGAGTCTAACTCCGTTGGGGTGGTTGGGTATTGGGTTCGTAGCCGAGTGCGGCGCGTCGTTCGGCGATCAGTCTCTGCCATCGGGCTACCACGGTGTCGGGTCCGTCGATCCAGTTCGCGCGCTGCAGGTCCGGGTCGGGTTCGGTGCCGTCGAAGAAGTGGGTGATTTCGACGAGGTATGCGTATTCGCCGTGATCGACACTGAGTTGGAGCTGATCGCGGGCTATGTGGAGTTGGTCGTTTTCTGCGCGTAGAGCGTGGTGGAAGCAGCGGGCGAACCGGATGTATGCGAGCGCGGACCCGAGGCCGGCCTCGGCGGCGTCGTGTTCGAGTTCTCTGGCGCGGGCGGGCACGTGTGCGTCCGAGCCCGCGTCTCGCAGCAGGTGGGCGGTGCGGACCTGTGTTTCCGACCAGTTCTGCTTGACGTTCTCGAGCAGACCGCGGGCCAGCTCGATCTGCTGGTCGGCACGAGTGCGGTCACCGAGGGCCGCGGCGAACGCGAGCCCGGCCTGGGCGAGCGCGGCATGTCCGGGGTTGTGGTCGGCGAGCGCTAGTTCGCGTGCGGTGCCGTAGGTGGAGCATGACAGCGCGAGATCGCCTTGTGTCCACCACAGGTGGCCGAGTGCCCGGTAGTAATGCGTGTCGTGGTCGAGTGCCTCGATGGTGTCGAGGGCGGTCGGGAAGTCTCCGAGGTGTCGGGCGATGTGGGCGAGTCCGCGGCGCGCTTCGCCTGCCATCGGACTGTGCCCGGCCGCGACATGGCTCATGTGCTCGGCCGAGGCTTCGTAGTGTCCGAGATGGCGCAGGCTTTCACCCAGGAAATAGTGCGCGATATCTTCGGCGGATTCCGGCAGGACGCCGAGGCTCAGAACGGCTTGGAGTTCGTCGGCAGTGTCTTGGCGGTGTGCGCGTTGCCCCCGGGACACCGAATGCAGGACCCGAGCCAACGCGACTGCGGCGCAAGGGGTGTCGGGCTCGTCGTCGGTTCGAGTGCGGGGATCTGGGATGTCGATGGGCTCCCAGACCGACTCGATCACGTACCGCCACGCGGCGTCGACGATCCAGCCTGGTTCGAGTTGGAAGTCGCGGGCGATCCGTAGTCCCTGTGTCAGACACCCCATCAGCTGGCGTCGATGTTGGTAGCCGCCCGGCGCGGGCATCTGGGTGCCTACCGCGTCGAGGGTGCGTTGCGCCGCGCGCCGCCAGTCGCTCGGTGACCAGCGGTCTTCGCTGGTCGCGTCGGCTTCGCGGACCGCGGACCTGATCAGATCGTGCAGCCGATACGGCCACGGCGCGGCGGGATCGTTACCGACGAACGGTCTTTCGACGAGGTTGAGCGCAGAGGCGTCGCTGTCCAGTCCGGCCGCGGCGGTGGCCAGGTCGACGGTGAACGAGTCCAGCAGGGTGACCGTCCGCAGGACCGTGCGTTCTCCTGGGGTCAGGTCCCGCACGATCCGAGCAACCAATGCCGGAAAGTCATGATCGAATTCACCTGGTCCCGGCACAGTGCCGGTGCGGTTGAGGATGTCGAGGAACCGCATCACGGCCAGGTCGAGGAAAAGCGGCAGACCGTAAGAGCGAGAAGCGATCTCGGAGCGCACCTGTGGCGGGATAACTGGTTCGTAGTTGCGGGTCAGCCGGGTGCGCAGATAGCGCTCCCGGTCGTCGTCGGACAAGAAACCGACCAGATGCTGGCGGGGATCCGCTGACGCCGCCGGTGTGAGCTGCGGCCACGGGAACGGCCCGGCCTGGTCGAGTTGTCCCTCCAGCGAGGGGTCGTCCCACTGCAGCCGGTTGCGGCCGGTGACGATGAACAGGGCGTTGGGCATAAGCCACACCATCCGTTGGAACAGCCGCTCGAGGTCTCGATGGCTGCGGTCCCCGACCTCTTCGAACGTGTCCAACAGGACCACCAGCACACCAGAGCGATCGACCGGCACCTGCGCCAAATCCCAAGCGAGCAGATGCGGGAAATAGCTCAGAGTCTCCGCATCCTGATCGGCTTCCAACAGGTCGGCCAACCTGGTGCAGCGCGCCAAAGCCCGCACGGCACTGCGTCGCTGCCGCAACGCCCGCACGATTTCACGCACCGCGGTGGTCGCGGCCACCCCGGCCACGGTCGGCAACGTCAACGCCTGAACGACATCCTCAGCGACCGAACGCATCTGCTCCCGAAGATCGGTCACATCACCTGCCCGGCGCAGAAATCCGTTGCGGCGCAGATATCCCTCCAACGGCTCACCAGGATGATTGACCTCCCAATACCGCCGCAACGCAAGATCGAACGCCCGCATCGGATGCCCAACCCGCGCCACCGCCAACCGCATGGCCAGGAGGACATCCTCGAACTGGACTCCGCCCTGCCGCGACAGATCGATCCGGATCGGCAGCACGCGGCCGACCTCCGCAGGAACCGGCCCCCATTCCGAGCCCACGGACTCCGAACCAATCGTCAGGTGCGTTTCCAGCCGCTTGGACAGAGTGGTTTTCCCGATGCCGCCGACACCGTAGAAGACGAGCACATTGCGGCGCGGAGTGGCGAAATCCTCCACACTGAACCCCGGCGCTCGCACCACGGCCCAGTGCGCCAGCAGACTGTCGGTCGTCGCCCGCCACTCATCATGGCGATTGGCGAAAACGTCCTGCGCGTCCACGCCATCGCGTCCCGGGCTGAACAGCGAGCGCAGATCCGATCGCGGTGACACCGTGAACCCCCTGACACCAGTGCTACAGGACCGCCTGGGCGGCCCTCACTGCATTGTAAGATGCACATCCATCGCTGGACAACGAATCCTGTAGTGTACGAACGATTTTGGCGGCACGGTTGCACGCACCTGTCCCGATCAGCAGTGGCTTCACCTCTCCCCGCATGCGCGGGGAGCCCATCCCTGGGTGACCGACATACCGACCGCGCGGCGGATCATCCCCGCGTGCGCGGGGGAGCACGAGACGTTCCGGCGTGAACAGGCCGCAATCCCGGGATCATCCCCGCGTGCGCGGGGAGCACACTTGTTGACCAGCGGTGATTCTGCCAGAGTTGTTGATTCTCATTCGGTTTCACCGATGGTGCGTGGGTGTTCCGCGTGGCCTGTCGGACCCGCGCGTCACGCGGTAATACAGGACGTTGCTGGTGTGCGGGAGAGGGTTCGGCGAGTAGCGCCGAATGCCGACGCACAGTTCGCCGGTCGCGGGGCGGCCCGCCGACTAGAGTTTGTCGTGTGTCAGGCTGTCGCTCGATCCTCCATGCTGGAATCGCATGAGGGCCGTCGTGTATGACCGCTACGGCGGCCCCGAGGTGCTGTCGATCGCGGAGGTCCCAGCGCCCTCCCCAGGGCCGAAACAGGTGCTCGTCCAGGTGCACGCGACGTCGATCAACCTCTCCGACTGGGAGACGCTGCGGGGGACGCCGCTGTATTCGCGCATCGGCGGGCTCCGGGCACCCAGACGCCCGGTTCTCGGATCCGATATCGCCGGACGGGTCGAAGTCGTCGGCTCCGAGGTCACACTGTTCGCACCGGGTGACGAGGTCTACGGCGACAATCTCATGCTCAAGGGCGGGTTCGCGGAATATGCCGTGGTTCCTGAATCGGCGCTGGCCCACAAACCGGCGTCGCTGAGCTTCGCCGAGGCGTCAACCCTGCCACAGGCGGGGGCGATAGCACTGCAGGGCACGGCCGGCATCGCAGCCGGTATGTCGGTGTTGATCAACGGAGCGGGCGGCGGGTCCGGAGCGTTTGCGATCCAGTTGGCCAAGAGTGCCGGGGCTCATGTGACCGGGGTGGACAACGCCGCCAAACTGGCGTTCATGCGCACGCTCGGCGCCGACGAGGTCATCGACTATCTCGCTGAGGACTTCACTCGAACCGGACCCTACGACCGGGTACTCGACCTCGTCGCCCACCGGTCGGTCTTCGCCTATCGCAGGTCGGTCGCGCGTGGCGGCCGGTACCGCTGCGTCGGCGGCACCACGCGCGCGTTGCTGCGGTTGACGACGGTCGGAGTGGTCGCCGGAATGGTGACCGGCCGCGGGCTCGGGGTCCTCGCGGTGAAGGAAGGGCCCGCGCACTTCACACCTCTCGCGGAGTCGTGTGTCGCGGGACGGATCGGTATCCACATCGACCGCAGTTTCCCCCTCGACGAGACCGCGAACGCGCTGGCCTACGTCGGCGCGGGACGCGCCCTGGGCAAAGTGGTGGTCGAGATCCGCTGATCGGCACCACCGGATGTTCTGAGCCGCAACCGGTCTGGCCCGCCGGCTACCACGACGTGGCGGCTTCGCTCAGCGCGGTAGGCGGCATTACAGTGCGATGGCATGAGTGGGCCCGCCGCGTGGTTGGATCCTGTGGCGGCGGGCCGACTGTGGGGCTGGGTCACGGGCCAGCTCCTCGACGCCGCGGGGCCCTGCTCTAGCGGCCGCGGCCGTTGGGGCGTGTCTCCCGATATTTCGAGCCATTCGACGACGCGGGCCAGGACGAATCCGGCTCGGTGGGTGGTGGCGAGTTCGTGGTATCGCCGCCGCCGTGACCGCGCCGGGTCGGGTTGGCAGTGTCGCTGGCAATGATCTGACCAACGTCATGACCGAAATCCGCTAACTTCGCCTGGCACTCCGGACGCCAGAATGAAACGTTATGCGCTTCACCACCCCGACCGTCATATTGATGATGGCCGCAGTCCTGCTGACAGGATGTACTCTTCCGACACGAGGACCCGACCAGACCGAGCGTGACAGCTGGTCACGCGTGATCGAAACTGCCATCGCGGCTCTTCCCGGGGTGGTCGATGCGTCACATTGGTTCGACTACGAGGGCAAGTCCCGCACGTACGCATCCCGACTCTTCGCGCGCCTGGAGGATGGCGCCACACCGGACGAGGCCGCGTCTGTGGTGCGTGCCATGGGCGCCCAGCAGCTTCCGCCGCGCTACCAAGGCGACTACACCGAGGTCAACATCGACCGGATGACGGGTTCTTATTCTGCGGATTGGCGGTTCGGTCGGGACGTGAGCAGGGAAGCGAACTCGGCACACACCTGGGTGAGAGTCTCGGCCCCCGGCACACAGGTGGGCTGGAGGTCACGCGGCTTCGACGTAGACAAGATGAGCAACGCCATCAGCGTAGGAGCGGGCTCCGAGGCGGAACCCCACCGTGCCACCGCGGCGATGCGCCGAATCATCCAGGACTTTCCCGAACTGGCGCCCAACCATTGGACGGTGGCCACCGTTCCTGTGGAGAGCGGGTTGAAGAATCGCTCGATCCTGGAACCCGGGTGGCTCAACTCCGGCCGCCAATCCCTCCTCCGTCCAGCCGGCCCCGCTTCCCGTTCAATGGTGAACTCGACATGTGGGAGTGGTTCCTGACCGATCAACCCACCCCATTCTTCGTCGAGATTTCCGTATACGACCCGCCCGGCAAAGCAGACCGCACCCTGGACGTCGCGATATACCCTCCTGTCGGAAAGCAATTCACCGCTGCGCAGGCAACACAACTCGCCGAACGGCATCTTCCCTACTTGGCCCAGCCCGGTGCCGTGGTCGACTACACGATCGGAGACCGCAACGTCCCCGTTTTCGCGGTCTTCGTCGGCGGTTGCCAGCCATCCTGGCGGCATGTTCCACCGGAGTCGCAGCCCTACGCGCGTCAGTATGAACGCTGCTAGGCCGTGTCTCAGCAGTGGTTTGGGTTGCAAGGCGCTGGGAAGCGGTGTCCGGCCAAGGTAGCAACTGTACGCGGATATAGCGGTAGATACCCGACATCAGTCGTGAGCTTGCGGCCCTACTCGCCGGATCCAAACGCGTCGTCACCGGCTGACTGAACACACTCAATTCGGCATTTGCACGCGTTGAGAAGCCGTGTCGACCAACACATTTGGACGGCCGACCAACGCGCGCTCCGCGGCATGAGCGTGCATTCGTCCGTGGTGGTTCGCATAAGCAGTGTTCCTGTCGTATGGGCGTGCAACTATGTGCTTCGATCGACGACCTTGGAAACGGTAGGAAGAACCTGATGACGCTGACGCGAGATGAGGCATTGGGGCTCCTGACAGACTCGCTGTCGGCGCGGCGACGACGAGGCGCCAAACGGCTGCGCGCGCTCGCCGACCCGACTACAGCAGTCGAGGTCCGCACGGCCCTTGAACGTGAGGTGCTCGACAAGCGTACCTGGGAGACCCAGTACCAATTGGTCATGGCACTGGGGATGACAGGCAGCCGAGCCGACGTCGAACAATTGAAAAGGCTTGCGCTGCAACCTCGCTCCGCGACAGCAGTCAACTGCGCACTTGGAGACGCTATTGTCCGCCTTGGTCGTGCGGACGATACCGACCCGGAGCCTCTCCTATGGTGTCTTCAACAGGACGTCGAACTTCTTGCTGACGGCGCAGTGCGCGCGGTAGCGACGCTGCGCCTGCACCTCCCCGATACTGCGGTGAACGGCGTCCTCGACTACGCCGAAGCCCATTTCCACGATCTCAACCATAAGGCCCTGCCGTACTGGCCAGCGGTCGCAGCGGCCGGTTGGTCCGGGCCTCGCGTGCAGGCTTTTCTGAGCCGCTGTGCACAAGACAGCCGCCAGATCGTCGCGGCCGCAGCAAAAGATGCTCTCGAGGGTCGTTACGGAAACTACATGAGCCACCTGTAGCGAAGCCGGACCTGAAAACACGCGCACACCGGCATGATCGCGCACTCGCGGCGCGCGTCGCGGACCGGTCGGTCTGGCAAATCACGCGAGAGCGGAGATCAAAAACGGTCGGCCCGTTGATCTTCGGGGCCGACCGCCTGGCCGATACAAGCCGCGCGCCCCGCGGCAAAAGCGGACGGCCAGGAGGTTGGCCGTGGCCAGGCTGTTGACGACCCGCGTGGTGGTCGATCCGTCCACAGCGGATGATCAATGCGGTCGCCGGTATGGTGCTTGTGGCGGCAGTGGAGATGAGGCGTGATGACGAGGGAAGAAGGCTTCGATCGTCGGATCGAACCGTTCCGGACGGAGCTGCTGGCGTACTGCTACCGGATGTTGGGCTCGGCGCACGACGCAGAGGACCTGGTCCAGGACACGTATCTGAGGGCGTGGCGGGCGCGGGAGCAGTACGACGATACGCGCAGCTCACTGCGTACCTGGCTCTACCGGATCGCGACCAACGTCTGCCTGACCGCTCTGCAGACTCGCGGCGGCCGACCGCTGCCATCGGGACTGGTGTCCGCGACCGATCCGCTCGGGCCGCTCGTGCGGGGAGAGCACGCCGCCTGGCTGCAGCCCTTACCGGATTCGTTGCTGGACACCGGCGATCCGTCCGGGACCGTGATCGATCACAGCAGCCTGCGCTTGGCATTCGCCTCCGCCCTGCAGCACCTGTCGGCGCGGCAGCGCGGTGCGTTGATCCTGCGTGAGGTGCTCAGCTTCTCCGCGGCTGAGACGGCGGAAATTCTCGGCACCACCGTCGTATCGGTGAACAGCTCCCTGCAGCGGGCACGCGCCCGCCTGAAGGGGATCGGGGTCGGTCCCGAACGGGTCAGCGAGCCGTCCACGGCAGAGCAGCGCGTCTGGGTCGAGCGATACATGCGGGCGTTCGTGCACGCCGACGTCGAGGGCCTCAAGCGTCTGCTCACCGAGGACGTCATCATGGAGATGCCGCCGATGCTCAACTGGTTCTCCGGCCGCAGCAACTACGGCCTGTTCATGGAATGGGTCTTCGAGGCGGCCGGGAAGGACTGGCTTCTCGAGCAGGTCGCCGCCAACGGCGGGCAACCCGGATTCGCCGCCTATCAGCGCGTCGATGGCCGGTACGAACTGCACACGCTCCAGATCTTCACCGTCACCGCCGAGGGCATCAGCCGGAATTCGGTGTTCCAGGATCCTGAGATTTTCGCGGCTTTCGGCCTGGCGGCCCGACTCGACGCGTAGATCCGAGAATTTCTTTCAGCGGGCGGGATGAGTTCGGACGCCACCGCCGGTATGTATTCCCGAGCTCGCCGGAACACTGCTGGCGAGCCGATCAACAAGGGAGACTCCGATGTCGAACGATCGTGCCGCAGACGAGGCCGCAATCCAGGCCGTGCTGGCTGATTCCTACAAGGCATGGGCGGCGGGCGACGCCGACGCCATGGTCGCCAACTACACCGCGGACGCGACCGCCATCATGACCGGCTCGCTCCGCGACAGCCGTGAGGTGATCCGCCAGAACATGGCACTGGCCTTCGAGGGGCCGCTCGCGGGCAGCTCGACCTACAACAAGCAGCTCAGCATCCGCTTGGTCGGCAAGGATGCCGCGATCGTTATCAGCGAATCCGCCATCCTGTTCGCCGGCGAGACCGAAGTTCCCGCCGACGAGCGCAAGGTGAACGCGACCTGGGTCCTCGAGAAGCGCGACGGCCAGTGGCTGATCGCCGCCTATCACAACAGCCCGGTACTGGCGCCTGCCCAGTGAGCCGTGGCGTGAACCAGCCACCTCACTGACTAGACGGCCCTCATCCGGCAATGCGGATGAGGGCCGTCCGTCGCGGTCATGCCCACCGCGCAACCGAGGACGCGCCGCGCATCGCGCGCGAGTTCGGCCGGCTCTGGACGGACAAGCCCAAGGTCGTCTTCTCCAGGACGCTCACCGAGGTCCACTGGAACAGCACCCTGGCCAGTGAGAACGCGGTCGAGGAGGTCCGCCAGCTGAAGGCCGCAGGCGACGGCGTGATGGAGGTCGGCGGCGCGGAAATCGCGGCCTCGCTGATGCCGCACGGGCTCATCGACGAGGACTGGCTGTTCCTGTATCCGATGATCGTCGGCGGCGGCACACCGTTCTTCCCGTTGCTGGACAAGCGAATCCAGCTCCGGCTGGTCGAGACGAAGCACTTCGACAAGGTGGTGATGCTGCGCTACGTGACCGACTAACGCCGGTTCAACCGCCCCAGCCCGCGCTCAAGTGCGACCGCCTTAGAGTGCCTTCCACTCCCACGGCTTCGGTCCCTGTCCGGCAAGAGCACCTGCGGTCGAGCGGCGGGGTGTAGACCACGGCGTTGCATCGGCAGGCGTGGGTTCGGTGCCCACTCCGACCGGGCGCGACGCATGGGGTCCAGCCGACGAAGACTCTGTTGGGGCCGAGGATATGGCCCGCCGGACAGCGCACGGGCGCGGGCTCGACCCATCCGCGCTCGGTGCGGACGAGCTGATCGGGCGGTACGACTTTGCCGTCGACGGTGTAGAGCAGACGGGTGGTCACCCATCAATAATACCGCTCGGTTCGAACCTATGTTCGATGAATGTCGCGTCTAGCACGATGGTCCTACAGACCGTCAGGTATGACCGATCGCCATATCTACTTGGTCACGCTATCTGTCACCAGGAGGTCTTGTCGGCAGTAGCATCGGCGGCTTGATTTCATGCTCAGCGGTAATGCGGCCGTGGTAGTCGGCTCGGGCCGTGTGGTCGGCGTTGCGGGCGTTTTCCCCGCCCAGTTTCAGGTTCAGGTTCTCGTTGACTCGTCGAGGCAGGAATCGTTGGGCTGCAAGGAATGTGCCCGCAATTGCTGGAACGTATATGCGGGGGGCCGATTTATCGCGGGCCACTGTTGTCACGACTGCACGGGCGACGTCGGCGGGGCGGACCTCCTTGATCAGTGGAAGGCGGCGGGTAGTCAGCGGAAGTGGGAGCGACACCGTAGTGTCCAGACCCGCAACAAGGTCGGTGGTGACGCCGCCGGGAAGGATGGTAGAGATGCGGATTCCGGTGTGACGGTGTTCGAGGCGAGCGGCGTCGGTGAAAGTGACAGCGGCAGCCTTGGCTGCGTTGTAGGTCGCCATGCCGGGCAGCGCCGTTTGGCCCATGACCGAGCAGATGTTGACGATATGGCCGGTGCCACGCGGAATCATCAGTTCGAGAGCGCGTTTGGTGCCGAGGATCAGTCCGAGGACGTCAGTTTCGAGCGTGCGCTTGGTAAGCCCGTCGTCCTCATCGAGTAGAGCACCGATGGGCATGATTCCGGCGTTATTGACAAGGACATCGATGGGCCCGAGTTCACGGGTCACGGTGCCAAGGAAAGCTCGGACCGACAGCGGGTCGGCGACGTCGAGCCGAGCTGAGCAGCGTAGTCCGAGTTGCGTTGCAGCGGTGTGTAATTGACGCTCGCCGAGAGCACCGATGGCGACCTCGGCACCGCTGTCGCGGAACGCTTTGGCGATTGCGTACCCGATCCCTCGGGATCCGCCCGTGACCGCGACGACGCGACCGGACAAAGAGATCGACATAGTTATCCCTCTCGGTGGGGCAGGTGGCAGCGGCGGAGTTCCGCGACCGATTCGTCGTACAGGGCGGCCAGCCGGTCAACGTCCGGGACAGCGGCCGGACACGCGGTGAAAGACAGTTCGAGTCGCCCGCCGTAGGACAGGCACACCACATTGAGTCCCTGGCCGTTGTAGAGGACGGTCATGGCGTGCAGGCTCATAACCTGCGATCCATTGAGGTACAACGGTTCTGCGGGCCCGGGCACATTGGAGACCGGCACGTTGAACAGCGGCCGAGTACGGCCACCGAGCCGCAGCAGATGCTCGACTAGGATCGGGAGTGTGACTAACAGGGTGTAGCCGGTTAGTGCCGCGCCGCGGAGCAGCGAGAGCTGCCCCTTCGCCTTCGCCGTCGCCCTGACTATAGAGGCCAGCCGCTGGCCGGGGTCGGCCCGGTCGGTGCCGAGTGCGATGCGTGCCCAGGTGATGGCATTGCCCACTCCCCCGTATCGGGCGGTGTACCTGATCGAGATCGGGATATTGGTCACCAATGAGGCTTTCGGAAGAGCGTCCGACTCGCTGAGATAGCGGCGCAATGCGCCGGAGCAGGCCGCGAGCAGCACGTCGTTGACCGTGCCACCGGCGGCCCGGGATATAGCCCGGAATTCCTCGAGGTCGAAGGACCTGATGGCGACCCGGCGTTCGGCGGTGATGACGGAATTGAGCACGGTCCTGGGGCTGGTCCGAGTCCGGGTCGCAGGGTCTGCGGCAGAGATCCGCGTTGCGCGCACTACCGACGGCACCACGCGCAGAGTTCGACTCGATGACACCACCCTGCGCGCTGCCCGGCTCAGCCAAGACCGGGACCATTCGGCGGCCCCCTGTGTCCGATTGCCGACTGGCGCGTACCTCGATCCCGGCAGCTGTTTCGCCCAGACCGGCGGTTTGGCCGTTTCGCTCGGATCCGTCGAGAACCACCGCTGCAGCAGTTCAGCTCCGGTCATGCCATCGGCAATCGAGTGGTGCAGTTTGCCGAGTACCGCGAAGTGACCGTCTTGGAACCCGTCGATGATGTGGACGGTCCACAGCGGCGTTGACCGGTCTAGCTGGATCCCTTGTAGTCGGGACACGACATCGAGCAGGCCAGTCCCGTCCGGAACCTGGGTGTGCCGCACGTGATAGCGGGTGTCGATCCGGTCGACGGACTCCCAGTGCGGCCAGATCCGGCCGCGACCTGTGGATTTCAACCGCAGGTCGTACGGCGGTGCGGGGTCCTGGTGAGACCGCAATCCCGCCACAAGACGACTGACGTACCCTTCCTCGCACCCTTCGGGCTCGCGGCACACCGCGAGCACCGAGGCATGCATGAGATTTGTGTCGGACTCCAGCCACAACCAGCCGGCGTCGAATAGATGCAGACTTTTGACAGGCGCGTTCGAGCGCTGACGTTCCACTCAGTCCCCTAGAGTGTTTCGGCGATATCTTCGATCTAATGACCGCAACAGCCCGAACGTCGTTGTTCAGCGGTGCCGTATGAAGTTGTCAGGGGCGCAGCTATCCCGGAGAACTCATCCCGTTTTCAGCCGCTCGCGCTTATGCTGCCGCCGAGCCGCGCGGACCAGTGAAAGGACCAGTACATGGGCCAGTCGCCGCAGCGCGAACTCGATAACCCATGAACGGTTTTCGCAGCCAAGCGTCCAGGTAACAGTGGTGTGGTGGTTGTCCCCGGACAGCAGCACTTCGCCGCAGTAGCTCCGCAGCGGGATTCCGGACACCGCCTTGTACGCCAGCCAGCGCCGCGGCACATGACCGATGATCTCTTCGCGTACCGCTACGCCGGGAATCCCGATGCTACGCACAGCACCGATCCCGTTGGCTTCGAATTGCCCCGGGCGCTCGAGCTTGGCGACGATGCCCGGCAGCCAGCCGGACATGCCCTCGTGGTCAGCGAGCACCTCCCATACCAGCGACCGCGGCAACGCGACCCGCGCGCAGGCGTGCACTCTCATATCCGTGCCTCCGAAATGACCCGGCCACCAAGCTCGTAGGCCGCCAGATCGACACGGGCAGTGGCGCGGGCATAGGCAATATGCGATCCGGGCCAGACGGCGACGACCTTTCCGGCCTCGGTGTGATACCAGCCCGGGCATCCGCTGGTGAATACCGTTGCGGCCAATCGGCGTTGCAGGTCCTGATTGAATTCGTCCTGGACTTCACGGCGAACGTCGAGCCAGCGGCCCGTACGCGCACTGATTTCGAGGGCCTGGCGCGCATACCGAGCCTGCTTCTCCAACAGGAAGATGATCGTATTCGTGATCGAGCCGGTGTTAGGGCCGTAGACCATGAACAGATTCGGGTACCCCGACACCGAAATCCCCAGATATGCCTCAGGCCCAGCCTTCCACTCGGTGTGCAGCTTGCGCCCGTCACGGCCGGTGATATCGATCGGGGCGAGGTACTCGGTGGCGGTAAACCCCGTACACCACACGATCACGTCGGCGTCGACGGCAGTTCCGTCGGACAGCACCAGACCTGAGGGCGTCACTTGGGTGACGGCTTCGGCGTGCACCGACACGTGGGAGCGATCCAGTGCCGGGTACCAGTCGTTGGACAGCAGAATGCGGTTGCAGAGCACCTTGTAATCGGGGGTCACTTTCCGGCGCAGGGTCGGATCAGAGATCTCGCGGCGGATCTTGAATCGCAGCCACGCGTGCAGTACCGCCCGCATCGGGTCGAACCAGTTGTGGATCATCGGAACTCGCGACTCGTACCAGAGCCATTCCAGGTTGTGCTGCGCGCGGGACAGTCCCGGCACTACCCGCATCATCCGCCGGATCCACGCCGCGGTGCGGTAGTTCCATTTGTTGCCGATCCAGTTCGGAGACCGCTGGATCACATGCAGTTCCGCGACCCGGTCGGCGATGGCCGGCACTAGCTGTACCGCACTGGCGCCACTACCGACCACTGCGACGCGTTTGCCCCGCAGATCCACGGTGTCGTCCCATTCGGCCGAATGAAACTGGCTGCCCGCGAAGGTATCCAGGCCCGGAAACGCCGGAACCTTCGGCCGTGAAAGCTGTCCGGTCGCGCAGATCAAGGCGTCGTAGCAGTGCTCCTCGCTACCGGCGAGCGTCACTCGCCAGCGTCCGGTCGCCTCGTCGAAGCGGGCGGCGGTCACTTCGGTATTCGACCGGATCTTCGGTGCGACACCGTATTTGACCGCGCACCGCTCCAGGTATGCCTTGATCTCGTGCTGCGATCCGAAGCGCCGTGACCACTCGGACTCCAGCTCGAAGGAGTACGAGTAGGTCGACGACGGCACGTCACAGGCGGCGCCCGGGTAATGGTTGGCCCGCCACACTCCCCCGACCCCGTCGCCCTTCTCGAAGACGATGTAGTCGGTGATGCCGTGGCGCTCGAGTTCGATCGCCGCACCGAGTCCGCCGAAGCCACAGCCGATGATGGCAACCGAGGGCGCCGGGGCGCTCGATGATGGGTACTGAGTTGTCATGTGAGATCAAGCTCCTCGAGGGTGCGGCGCTGCACCTTACCGGTGGCATTTCGGGGTAGTTCGTCGACGAAGATCACGTCTCGTGGCACCTTGTAGCGGGCGAGGTTGGCCTTTACGTGGGCCTTGACCGCGGCCTCGTCGAGGACTGCGGCGGGCGCGCGAACGATGACGGCGCGCAATCGTTTCCCGAAGTCGGCGTCGTTGACCCCGACCACCGCCGCCTCGGTCACTTCCGGCAACCCGGCCAGCAGGTTCTCGACTTCGAGGGGGTAGACGTTCTCGCCGCCGGACACGATCATGTCGTCATCGCGGCCGTCGATGAACAGCAGCCCGTATTCGTCGATGTGGCCGACATCGCCGGTGGACATGTAGCCGTCCACCACCTGTTTGCGGCGACCGTCGGTGTAACCCTCGAAAGGCGCTCCGCTGCGGACGAAGACCCGGCCGATGGTGTTGGGACCGTCGACGCGCCGGTCGGCGTCGTCGAGCAGAACGACGTCGGTGGTGACCGGCGGACGCCCGACGGTGCCTGGCGCCAGGCGCAACTCCAACGGCTGCGCGACGGCAGCGATGGCCACCTCGGTCGAGCCATACAGGTTGTACAGGACATCGCCGAACGCGTCGAGAGCGCGGATCGCCAGGTCCGGATCGAGTGCGGAGCCCGCGACAACGATCGCGCGCAGCGAGCTCGAGTCGTAGCGGCCGAGCGTTTCCGGACCGAGGGCAAGGATGCGGTTGAGCATGGTCGGCACCAGCACCAGCATCTCGGCCCGGTGTGTGGCGACCGCGGACAGCGTCGCCTCGGCGTCGAAGCGGCGCATGGTGATCGCGGCGTTGCCGAGCGCGGTGTTCACCGTCCACATGCCGAACCCGGTGCTGTGGAACAGCGGTGAGGCGATGATCGCGCTGCCGCCACGCGGGAATGGGATCCGATCGACGAACGTAGCGCTCAGCAGCGGTGAAACCTTGGTGCGCGGAGCGCCTTTCGGCGGTCCGGTGGTGCCGCTGGTGAGGATGACGAATCCGCCGGGCCGAGGGGGCGGCGGCGGCCGGCGTCGGTCGCCGCGGGCGATCAGGTCCTCGATGGTCTCCGCGGCCACGGGTAGCTGGTGCCCCTGGTCGACCCAGGTGAGGAAGCGAGGCAGCGGCAATTCGTCGAGCAGTTCGGTGAATTCGCTGTCGTGCAGTACCGCCCGGACCTGCTCCCGGCGCGCCACGTCCAGGAACTGGGGTTTGGCGAAGCCGGTGTTCATCATGGCCAGCCGCAGTCCGGCCCGCCCGGCCGCGCTGATCGCGAGTAGCAGGCCGCGGTGATCACGCGCCAGCACAGCGATTACCGAGCCTGGTAGCAGGCCCGCCGCGGTCAGCATGGACGCCAAGGCGTTCGACTGTTCGTCGAGTTCCCGGTAGGTCAGTGCACCCCGCTCGTCCACGACGGCGACTGCATCGGGTCGTTCCAGGGCCGCCTTCATGATCAAGGCGGCCTGCGGCCCGTAGGTCCGGTTGTCGGCGGCCAGCCGCCGCAGACGGTCGGGACGGGTGAGGTCCACGACACCCGCGCGATGCAGCACGGCCGCCGCAGCCACCTTCTCCACGAGGTCGCGCACCCCGCTGGGCAAGGTCGTGCGGGTCACCAGCCCCACCTCCGTCGTCCGGTCGCGGCCAGCGCGCGCATGATCCGTCCGAGGACCACGGTGCCGCTAGGGGTGTATGGGAACCACAGCAGATATCGCTGGTAGGGAATTGGCGCGCGGGGAGCGGTAACGGTCTGCGGGCGGCAGTAGCGCAGTACCGAGTCCGCCCCGCCGAAGCGCCCGCCGAGCCCGGACTGCTTCCAGCCGTCCATGGGCGCCGCGAAGAAGAAGACGTTCGCGTGCGAGTCGTTGATATTGACCGAGCCCGCGTCCAAACGCGCAGCGATCGCACGGCCACGGCGGGTGTCACGGGTCCACACGCTCGCCGACAGGCCGAATCGCGACGAATTGGCCAGGGCGACAGCCTCGTCCGCGTCGGCGACCTCGATCACGGGGATGAGTGGTCCGAAAGTCTCCTCGCACACCACCGCCATGGTGTGATCGACCCCGGTCAGCACGGTCGGCTGCACCCACTTCGCGTCGCGATCGGTGTTCCCGCCGACCGCGACCCGCGCGCCCGCGGCCAACGCGTCGACGAGATGCGCACGGACCAGGTCGAACTGATCGGTGGTCACCAGCGGAGCCACATCCGCGCCGCGGCGCAGCGCCCCGACATGGGCGGAGAGCCGTTCCACGAACCGCGGATACACCGCCGACTCCACGTAGACCCGTTCCACCGAGGTGCACATCTGACCAGCGTTGGCCAGTGCGCCCCACGCGATTCCGCGCACGGCCAGGTCCAGATCGGCGTCGGCGAGCACAATGGCCGCGTCCTTGCCGCCCAATTCGAGTCCGCAGGGCACCAAACGCTGTGCACAACGCTCCGCGATCCGGATACCGACTTCGGTCGAACCGGTGAACTGCACAAAGTCGGCCTGCTCCACCAGGGCCGCGCCGCTGGAGCCGGGACCGTGCAGGACCCTGAACACCGGGGGCGCGCCGATCTCGGCCCACCCCTGGATCGCCGCGATCACGCTGCGCGGTGTCGCCGAGGCGGGTTTCACCACCACCGCAGCGCCGGCCAGCAAAGCCGGAATCGCATCGCACAGTGACAATCCGAGCGGAAAGTTCCAGGGCGTGATCACTGCGACGACCGGATATGGCCGATGTGTCACCGTCGCCTGCTTCATCGCGTTGAGCAGGTTCGGCGGCGCCGGATGCCCGGGGCGCAACCACCCGCGTGCATGCCGCGCGGAGTATTTGATCAGATCGACCGGGACCGTGAACTCGATCCGTGCTTCCACCGTCGGTTTCCCGGTGTCGGCGGCGAGCGCCGCCACGATCCGCTCTTGGTTGTCCAGCAGCCATTCGGCGTAGCGCCGCAGCCAGCGGGTCCGGGCCTCGACGCCCAGTCTCTCCCATTCCGGTTGTGCCGCACGCAGTTCCGACACCAAACCGGGTACGTCGACGACCTGGTTCACCCTCGCACCGTCCTCGGTCGCCGAGCGCGGTTGTGATGTCTCGCCATTGAGTCCTCCACTCTCTGTCCCTGGCACATCAGGCTAGGAACCCGGCCGTCACCAATCCATGGGATCTGAGGCCAGTACTTGTGAATTCCGGCCAAAGCGGCGACGATGAGGCAGTGACCGAAGCACTACTGCTGTCGCGTTCGATCTCGAGCGCGGCCATTCTGGCGCAGATCGCGACCGAGCACGGCATGGAATCGCGGGAGATCCTGCATGGGACCGGGATCGACGCCCCCGCGCTGGCCGATGTCGAGGCCGAGATCCAGGCCCGTCAGGAATTGCAGATGGTCGGCAATATCGTGGCGGCTATCGGCGACGTACCCGGCCTCGGCCTGCTCGCCGGAAGCCGTTATCACCTTGCCACCCACGGCATCTGGGCCTTCGCGGTAATCAGCTGCCCGACCGTGCGCGCAGCCCTGTACACCGCGATCGCCTACATGGACGTCGGCAGTTCGTTCTTCGGCTGGCGAATCGCCGAGCACGAGACCGGCGCGGACATCATCCTCGACACCGCCCGGGTACCGGAAGCGGTGCGCACCTTCCTCATCGAACGCGATGTCGCCTGCGTGATGACCGCGGACCGCGATGCCTTCGGCGAGCTGCGGCCCTTGGACCGGATCGAACTGCCCTACCCCGAACCGGGCTACGTTCATATGCACCGCGAGATCCTCGGGTGCGAACCAGTATTCGACGCACCGGCGGCCCGCCTTACCGTAGGGGCGGACACCCTGAATCTGCCAATGCCGCAAGCCAATCCGTATACCGCTGCACTCGCGGAGCGACAGTGCAGTGAGCTGCTGCAACGGCGCCGAGAACGATCCGGTGTCGGCGGGCGGGTCCGCGCCGCGCTGATCGCCCGAGGCACCAGCGCTTCCCAGGATGAGATCGCCGCCGAACTGCGAATGAGCATCCGGACACTGCGCCGCCGCCTCGGCGACGAAGGCACCGGGTTCCGGGAGTTGGTCGACGAGACCAGACAGCTGCTGGCCGAGGAGCTGCTCGCCATCGGCGCGACCGTCGAGGACGTAGCCGAGCGCCTCGGTTACGGCGACGCCTCCGCCTTCACCCACGCCTTTACTCGCTGGACCGGCACCACACCAGGCAAATTCGCGCGCACCATGCGGCGACGCTGATCCATCTACCCGGCTCGGCCCAGTAGATGGGTCGCGGTCGTAAGGGCGTACTCGACCACGGAGTCGACGAGCCGCTCCCGATCCAGTGGCACCTCTCCGCCGAGCCAGTCGATCACCAGCTGCATCCCGCCGAACATGATCAGCGTGCAGGCCACCTGTACCTCGGCCCCCCGATCGGCGTAGGCGGATACTCCGCGTAGTTGTGTGGCCAGCTCCGCGGCCATGCGTTTCGTGACCGTCGTACGGAATCGCAGCAGCAGGTCGTCGTAACCGGTGGCCTTGCCAAGTGCGGCGCGCCGCGGATCATTCTCGAGTGCGTCCAGCAGCGCGTTCATCGCAGCCGTGCCGCGCTCGCGCGCGCCGCCGGACGTGGAGTGCGCACGATCGAGGATGTAACCGATGACGGAATCGGACTCGCTATCGAGGATGGCCTGCACCAGCGCGTCGCGATTATCGAAGTTCTCGTAGAAGTAGCGCGGGCTCAGCCCGGCATCGCGGGACACTCCGGTCACCGTCACCGCGTCGGGACCACCGGCCGCCAACAGGCTGTACGCCGACTCGATCAGCCGTTTACGCCGGTCGGACCGGCGATCCTCCTCGGCAACACCGCCATAGACACGCTGGGTCATGGGTCCATCGTGTCATGCCCGCCGAGGGTTGAAATCTGATAAGGCAATATCTAGAATTCGCATATCTGGAAATAGCCTTATCAGTTTTCTAAAGGAGCGACATGGCATACGTCATCACCGAACGGTGCACATCCACCAAAGACGCGTCCTGCACCCGGGTATGCCCGGTCGAGTGCATCCATCCGACGCCCGATGAACCGGGTTACGCCACAGCCGAACAGCTCTACATCGACCCGGAGGAGTGCATCGACTGCGACGCCTGCATGGAGGCGTGCCCGGTAGACGCGATCTACCCGATCAAGCGGCTACCTACCGAATACGCGGGCGCTGCCGAACGCAATGCGGAGTACTACTCTTGAGCCACAACGACATTCGCGTCGCGGTGGTCGGCAGCGGGCCCTCCGGCTTCTACACCGCGGGCGCGCTGCTCGCCGAGGACGGGATCACCGTCGACATGTTCGATCGGCTACCGACACCGTTCGGACTGGTCCGGGCCGGGGTGGCGCCGGATCATCCCAAGATCAAGTCCGTTACCCGGGTGTTCGAGAAGATCGCGCGCGATCCGCGATTCCGATTCCTGGGCAATGTGCAGGTCGGGCGTGATGTGCTGACCGGCCACCTGGCGCTCTACTACGACGCGGTCGTCTACGCCCACGGCGCCGACCGCGGCAGGTTCGCCGGTGTCCCCGGCGACTCGCTGACCGGGAACCATACCGCGACCGAAGTGGTGGGCTGGTACAACAGCCACCCCGATCGCGCAGACCTCGAACTGGATCTGACCGGCGCGCGCGCCGTCGTGATCGGGAACGGCAATGTCGCACTGGATGTCACCCGCATACTCGCGCTGCCCGCCGAGCGACTGGCGGCGACCGATATCGCCGACCACGCCCTGGCCGCACTACGGCGTAGCCGCTTGCGCGAGATCGTGGTGCTTGGCCGGCGCGGCGCCGAGGACGCCGCCTTCACCGTGCCCGAACTGCTCGAGCTGGGCGAACTCCCGGATGTCGACGTCGTGGTTGATCCCGCCGAATTGCCCGGCACGCACAGCGCACTAAGCGATTCGGCACAAGAGAAAGTCGCGATCCTGCGCGAATACGCCAGGCGGCCACAACGTACGGATAACCGCCGGATCGTGCTGCGGTTCCACACGACCCCGGTGGCCGTTGACGGAGACGAGCACGTCCGCGGAATTCGGGTGCGGCGCACCGCAGATCGCACCGGCGACGCATCCGAGCGGCTGCTGACCGCTGGGCTCGTGGTACACGCGGTTGGCTACACGGGCTCCCCGCTGTCCGGGCTTCCGTTCGACGCGGAACGCGGCATCGTCCCCAACCTTCACGGGCGGATCCTGGACGCGGACACCGTGATTCCGGGCCAATACGTCAGCGGCTGGATCAAGCGTGGTCCCACCGGCATCATCGGCACCAACCGCGTGTGCGCACAGGACACCGCCGACAGCGTGCTCGCCGACCTGCGAGCAGGTCTACTCCCTCCCCGACGCATTGAAGGCGACCGCGACGCTGCCGTGCAGCTGCTGCGCCATATCGGCGTCGAAGTGGTCAACTTCGACGGCTGGAAGGCCATCGACGAGCACGAGTGCGCGCTCGGGCGCCCCACTGGCAGGCCGCGCGTGAAGCTCGCTCGCCTCCCCGAACTCCTCGCCGTCGGGGCCAGCCCCGCGGCCTCGATCGACCTGTGATCAGTTACCAGAGAATGGAATTGTCATGACCTCATCACCTGCGGCAGCGTGGCCGCAACCGACGGCCGGCGCCTACCGTGCCGATGCGCACGGTCGCCCCCCGGGCCCCCGCGGCCTCCCACTGGTGGGCGTGGCCGCGGACATCGTGCGCGATCCGTATCGCTCGCTGCAGCGCATCGCCCAGACCTACGGCGACGTCGCCCGGGTTCCGATTCCGGGAATGAATCTCGTGCTGGTCAGCCATCCCGACTATGTCAAGCACGTCATGAACACCCGCCAGGCCATCTACCCCAAGCCGCCGATCTTCGAGAATGTGCTCTTCCGTGAGGCACCCCGCTTCCACGGCATGGCCAACGGTGACGAGTGGCGCCGAGTACGGCGGGTGTTGAATCCGAAGTTCACCGAGCGCGGCTTGGCTCCGTTGAACGAGCTGATGGTCGACCAAATCACCGAGGTCGTCGATTCCTGGCAGCGTTTCGTAGGCGGTACTCCTGTGAATATGCAGGACGAACTGACCATCCTGACCATGTCGGTCATGCTGCGGACGATGTTCACCCGTCCGGTTCCACGCTCGACGGTCGAGCCGCTGGCCCGCCATTTCGCGGATCTGACCGCGGGCATGGCTATCTCGATGTTCACCACCACCCTGCCACCGCAGGTCCCCCGGCCGTACGGCCGCCGCACCGCCGGCGCTTATGCCGCCATCATGAGCTACATCGACGAGATGGTCGCCGATCGGCGCCGCAACCCAATTCCGGATGGCGATCTTCTCAGCATGGTCCTCGACGCGAGCTTCGACGACGGGACCACGCTCACCGAGGAGCACGTCCGCCGTGAACTGATGGGGCTCATCATCGGAGGCTATGAGACCACCGCCGCGGTGATGTCCTGGGTGCTGGCGCGGCTGCCCTTCGCACCCGCTGCACAGGCGAGGGCTTACGCTGAGGTCGACGCACTCGGCGGCAACCAGGTATCGCGCGACGATCTCGATAATCTCGGCTACTTGCGGGCCTGTTTCGACGAAGCGCAACGGCTGCAAGGGTTTCCGCTCAACGCCCGCCAAGCCACCGAGGACGACGAGATCGGCGGCTTCCGAATCCCCGCCGGTACGGTTATCGGCGTCTCGGGGTACACGCTGCATCACGATCCTCGCTTCTGGCGCGACCCGAACGCCTTCGATCCGTCGCGATTCCTCGACGAGGAAGTCAACGACTACGCGTTCCTGCCGATGGGCATCGGCCCGCGTCGCTGCCTGGGCTTCCGCATGGCCTACATGGTGGGTCTGTGCACCCTGGCCACGGCCTTCCAGCGGTATCACTTCGCGCTGACCCCGGGATGGCAACCGCTGCCCCGGTTCTCGTTCTCCACCGTGGTGCGCGGTGGAGTTCCGCTGACACTGCAGGCCCGGTGATCACAATGACGCAAACGCTGGCCTACTCCGGCTTCCTCGACCTGCCCGCTCCCCTGCACGGCAGTGCCACGGTGTTCTGGATCTTCACCGCCGCGACCATCGTGATGGTCGTGGCATCGGTCGTCATCGCGACCCTCGAGACGTATCGGATGCGATCGGTGCTGCCGCTGGTGGTGCTTCTCAGCGCCACGTTGTGGCTGCCGAACGAACCGTTCATCGACACCATCCTGGGGTTCCAGTACGCGGCGGACTCCCCGGCCATAATCTTCACCGTCGCCGGGCGTGTCATCCCGCTCAGCGCGCTCGGAATCGGCGCGATGTTCTTCCTGTTCCCGTGGTTCATCTACCGGATGACGATCGCGGGCGTGACGATGCGCAAAATCGTGGGGATCTGTCTGGTCGCCGGGATTATCGACTGGGTGCTGGAATGGATGGCCATTCATTGGAAGGTGTTCGAGTACTACGGTGACAACCCGTCCCGAATCCTGGGGCTGCCATTCACCAGCATGGTCCAGAACTGCTTCGTCTACAGCCTCATGGCGGCGGCGATCCTGTTCGCCGCTCCACATCTGAAGGGCTGGAAGGCGGTGTTGTTCATCCCTGTGATTCCGGGTTGCTACTTCGGCGGCGCTGCCCTGTGCACGTGGCCCGCGTATCTGGCTCTGCATGCCGAATTCCCGGCGCCGGTGTTCCTGCCGCTGGCCTTGATCGCCGCCGCGATGAACGTCTACATCCCCCTGGCACTACTGAAGATCGCCGACGACTACAACGGCTGGGTCACAGGACGGGCTGCCGCGCAGTGAGCCGGGCCGGGCTGTTGACGGTCGTATCCTGGAACCACGAACAGACACTCTGTCGAGGACTATCGATTGCGGACCGTCAGCGATCCGGCCGGGACCGAGCGGAACTCCATGGCCGGAATCGAAGCGGAACTGGACGCCGAGGGATTCGAAGGCGCGCAGGTGATCGGTCGCGGCGGTTTCGGCACCGTGTACCGGTGTCTAGAGCGCGCCTTGGACCGGCGGGTAGCCGTGAAGGTGCTCAGGTCCGACACCGGGCCCGGCGATCTGGACCGGTTTCTGCGCGAACAGCGCGCGCTGGGGGCGCTGTCAGGGCATCCGAACATCGTGACGGTGCTACACGCCGACATCACCGTTACCGGTCGGCCGTACCTGGCAATGCCCTATCACCCCCGCGGTTCCCTGGCCCAGATCCTGAGCACCCGCGGCCCACTCACGCTCGCGGACACGTTGCGGCTGGGCGTGCAACTGGCCGGGGCACTCGAAACCGCACATCGCAACGGGATCCTGCATCGCGATGTCAAACCCGCCAACGTACTGATCAGCGACTACGGTGAAGCGCAGCTGTGTGACTTCGGAATCGCCCATGCCGCGGGCGGATTCGAGACCGGCACCGGCGAGATCACCGGCTCCCCGGCATTCACCGCACCCGAGGTGCTGTCCGGGCGCGCCTCGACTGTGCGATCGGACATCTACAGCCTGGGCGCCACCCTGTTCACCCTCCTCACCGGCCACGCGGCCTTCGAACGGCTCGAAGGAGAGGATGTGGTGGCCCAGTTCATCCGCATCGGGCGGGCGGGCGCACCCTCGATGTCCGAGATCCCGCCCGAAGCCGCACCGGTAATTGCCTCGGCCATGGCAACGCGACCGCAGGATCGGCCGGCCTCGGCACACGAGTTCGGAACGTCCCTGCGCAAGCTCCAGCACCGCCTCGGGCTGCCCATCGCCGACATGGGTCTGGCCGCGGACGCCCCTAGGTCGAGCCCAGCGCAGCGCAACGCCTCGCCGCCCGCCCCTACCACCCGCTTCCGACCACCACGCCCGTCCGACGCGTTGGTTCGCCGCCCCCGGCTGATCGAATCGGCGGAACTACCCGCCCGCAAACGGCTCACCCTCATCTGCGCGCCTGCCGGGTTCGGAAAGACCAGCGCCGCCACACAGCTGGCACAGCAGTTACAACAGAACGGCGCGCACGTCGCGTGGCTGGCGGCCGATGTCGACGACGACAATCCCGTCACCTTCTGCACCCACATCCTGGCAGCATTGAACCGAGCCGAGCCCGGGCTGGGCGCCGGATTGCAGCCCGTGCTCGAAGAAGCCGGGACCGGCGCCGAGCGATACGTGCTCGGCTGCCTGATCAATGAGATCCACGAACGCGCAGGGCAACTGGCCCTCGTGGTTGAGGACTGGCATCTCGTCACCGGCGAGGCGACCCACGCAGCATTGCGCTTCATGCTCGACAAGGGATGTCACCACCTTCAGTGGATCCTCACCAGCCGGACCACATCCGGACTGCCGCTCGGTACGCTGCGCGTACGTGGCGAACTGGCCGAGATCGACTCCACCGCACTGCGTTTCAGTGCCGAGGAGGCCCACTCGCTGCTGTCTCGATACCACCGGTCCGATATCGGGACCGAGGAGGCTGTGCGCATCACCGCGGCCACCGAGGGCTGGGCGGCGGGGCTGCAATTGGCCGCGCTGTCGCTACAGCACGGTACCGACCCGGCCATATTGCTCACCGAGATCTCGGGCCGCCACCACGCGGTCGGCGAGTTCCTGACCGAGAACGTCCTCGACACACTCGATCCGGCGCTGGTCGACTTCATGATGGCGACCTCGATCACCCGTCAGATCTGCGCCGATCTCGCCAATGCCCTCACCACGGGAGACCGCGGGCAGGCGGTGCTCGAGACCATCGAGGAGCGCAATCTGTTCTTGCGCCGGATCGACGAGGAAGGCACCTGGTTCCGCTACTACCGGCTCTTCGCGGACTTCCTGCGGCAGCGCCTGGAACGCGATCAGCCCCAGCGCCTTCCGGACCTGCACCGGGCGGCGACACGGTGGTTCGCCTCGCACGGCATGATCAGCGAAGCCGTCGGTCACGCCCTGCACGCGAAGGATCACGATCTGGCGATGGATCTGGCCGAGAACGCCGGGATCGAACTGATGGAGCAGGGACAGATGGCGCGGGTGCTGGCCCTCGTCGACACGATTCCCGCCGACGCCGCTGCCACCCGGCCGGGATTGCAGTTGATGACCGCATTAGCGAACCTCACCCTGCGGAAGACCTCAGCGGCTCGCGCCGCGCTCGATCGCCTGCGTGCGATGACGGAGCTGTCCGACGGCACCGCTGCGGACGCCGCGAGATTGCGTGCGCACTGCGAGCTGCTCGACGCGATCACCGCCATGATGGCCGATCGCGTCGTAGACGACGAACTGCTCACGGCCGTACCGGATGAGGCCGCCCCGCTCGAGCCCTGGTACCCGGCGGGCGTCGCGGTCGTCTCCGCGTTCGCGGCCTTGGCCCGCTGCGACTACGTGGCGGCCCGGACCTGCCGGGAACGCGCCGCTGCCTACCTCGAGAATGCGACGGGACCCTTCACCGAGACCTACGCCTACTGCCTCAGCGGCATTGCCGCCCACGAGCAGTTGGACATCGATGCCGCCGAGTACTACCTGCGCAAGGCGTACCAGGTCGCAACCCGGGGCCGTTCTTCTCCAGGTATGGCCGCTCGCCTGGCCGGCGCCCTGCTCGGCGAATTGCTCTACGAGCGTGACGAACTCGATGCCGCCGAGCAGCTCCTCGACCAAGCTTTGGACCCCACGCCGACCGCGGGAACAGTCGACTTCTTCATCGCGATCTATGTCGCCGGCGCGAAAGTCAAAGCCGCACGCCACGATCTGGCCGCGGCCGATGCCCGTTTGGCGGCGGGGATGAGCCTGGCCGAGCAGCAGTCGTTGCCGCGCCTGGCCGCGAGCATTGTCGGCGAACGCCTTCGGCTCGGGATCACGGGTCGGCCGACGGAAGCCGTCGAAGAACCCTCCAACGCAACGCCGCTCCTGCGCGATCTCCACCGCACCAACACCATCCGCTACACCCTCGGCAATGCTCCTGGCCCGATACCCCTCGAGGAGGCCCGGTCCCTGGTCGAAACGCTGGCCGCACGCGGACGCGCCCGGGCCCTGATCACGGCAGAAGCGTTGCTGGCTCGATGTCTCTGGGATTCCGGTCAGCGCGACACCGCGATAAGGGAACTGGCGCCGACGGCGACCCGATGCCGCGAGCTGGGTCTCCTGCGAGTCCTCCGCGACGAGGGCGCGGAACCCATATTGGCAACAATGAACTGATCCATGCCGCCGCGACCCGGGACGGCTACCCCGCGGTGTTCGCCGCACCCACAGGCGGTGCCGGGCAGAAGATCCCGCACGGTATGGGCGGAAGACCGGGGATCTCGATCATCGGCTGCGAAGGTTGAGGCGGAATCGTCGCCGGGACGGGCGGATCGACGACCGGGTCGGAACCATCGGTCTTCGGGGTAGCCGGTTCGACGGGTTCGCGTGGTGTAGTTGGGGATTCCGTCGGTGTCGCCCCGCCGGATGCCTCCGCCGGCGCGCCCAGGCCCGGGTCGGGTTCGACGTTCACATGTACGGGCGGATCGCCACCGCCGCGGTAGGCAGCCGCCCAGCCCAGCACGTTGGACGCATACGCCGCCGAATGGTTGTACCGCAGGACGGCCTGCTCCTGCTGGTTCGGGTCGCGCAAGTCAAGACCCCCCACACAGAGATACTTCCCAGCCGCCAGCGCCGCGTCGAACAGATTGTTCGGGTTCGCGTCGCCGTCACCGTCACCATCGGCGGCGTACGCGCTCCAGGTGCTCGGCAGGAACTGCATGGGCCCGATCGCCCGGACGTATCCTCCCGAGCCACTCGCGATGACCTCGTTGCCCGGCAACGAACCGTCCAACACGGGGCCGAGAATTGGGCTCAGGGTCGTCCCGTGTACATCGGTGCTGCCGCCATTGGCGTGGCCCGATTCGATGCGACCGATCCCGGCCAACAGGCTCCAGGACAGACCACACCCCGGATCTGACCGAGCGATCATGCGCTCGGCATTCCGATAGGCCGCCATGGCGATCGCCGGAATCCCGGGGACGCTGGGCTGCACCTCGGTGGAGCCAGCGGCGGGTGCGGCCCCGGCACTGTCCGCCGCCCACGCGGGTGGCGATGCCGCCACGGCGGTGCCAGACAGGATCATCCCCGCGATCGCGAGGAGCGGAAGGGTTGCCGGACGCAGCGTCACCATGATTCGAGCCTTTCTGCGGGATCGCCGAGCTGACTCCTTGATCAGATCGATTGGTAGCAGCTCCACATAACGCAATCTAACAGTCATAGCAGATATCTACAATAGATTGCGTAGTCTCAATCGCTATCTATAACGCATACGAGCATTGGTCTGCCTGTCGAGGACATCATCGCGCAGTCAGGAAAATGCGAGCGGCTCCCAGCCGGGAGCGGGTTAAGGCCGGGAGCCGCTCGCTGCCGATGTGGACCGGCAGGACAGGCGATTGCACTGGGACCACCCCAAGCCGGGTCCACATCGTCAGATTCGGAGGGCGGGCCATGCCTGCGGGGTATGCCGTTACAACGAACGGGCGATCAGGTCCTTCATGACCTCGTTGGCACCCGCCAGGATGCGAAGCACCCTGGCGTCGGTGTAGAGCTGCGAGATCGGATACTCGGTCATGTAGCCGTAGCCGCCGAACAACTGCACACAGCGATCCACCACCGTGCCGAGCTTGTCGGTGAGCCAATACTTGGCCATGGCCGCGGTGGGGACATCCAGCTCACCGCGAATGCTCTTGGCGATGCAGTCATCGAGGAACGTCCGGCTCACGGTGGCAATGGCCGCGCACTCGGCGAGTTCGAACCTGGAGTTCTGCATCGCGAACAGCGGCTTACCGAAAGCCTCACGGCCCTTGGTGTATTCGACGATAAGCCGGACCGCGCGTTCCATCATGGCGACCGCCATGACGGCGCAGACCAGCCGCTCCTGGGCCAGAAGCCGCATCATCTGATAGAACCCTGCCCCTCGACTCCGCCGAGCAGGTTCGCGGCGGGGACGCGCAGGCCGTCGAAGAACAGCTCTGCGGTGTCCTGACCCTTGCCGCCGATCTTGGACAGGATGCGGCCGCGAGTGAAACCCGTTGTGTCATCGGATACTTCGGCGAAGATCAGCGAGACACCCGCAGCGCCCTGGGTCGGATCGGTCTTAGCGGCGATGATGATACCGTCGCACAGCCAGCCGTTGGTGATGAAGATCTTCGAGCCGGTGATGACGTACTCGTCACCGTCACGCACCGCGCGTGTCTTGATGTTCTGCAAATCCGACCCGGTGCCCGGCTCGGTCATGCCGACCGACAACAGCATCTCGCCGCTGACGACCTTCGGCAGCACCCGGCGCTCGAGTTCGTCCGAGCCGAACTCGACGAGGTAGGGCGCAATGATCGAAGAGTGGATCGGCATGCCGAGCGCGGAATCACCCGTGTAGCACTGCTCCTCGATAATCGCCGCCTCGTGCGCGAAAGTCCCTCCGCCACCGCCGAATTCCTCGGGCACCGCGGCACCGAGCAGGCCGCGTTCACCGGCCCTCCGGTACAGGTCGCGATCCGGATGTCCCTGTGCAACGAACCGTTCGGTGTGTGGAATGACCTCCTTCTCGAAGAAGGACCGGGCCAGAGCTCGCACGGCTTCGACTTCGTCGTCGTTCCACGCTGCTCGGGTCATCATCACAGCTCCTTCGCACCCGCGTAGGCTGCGCCGGTTGCGGCGTCGGCTCGCAGCGATTCCGGGACCTCGAACCGGTCGCCGTAACGGCCGCGCAGTTCGTCGGCGCGCGCCACGAATCCGGCCGGGCCACCCGCGTATTGATTGATGTACTGGATCACGCCGCCGGTCCAGGCCGGGAACCCGATGCCGAAGATGGAACCGATATTGGCGTCGGGCACGGTGCGCAACACGCCTTCCTCGAAGCAGCGCACGGTGTCGAGGGCTTCTGCGAAGAGCATGCGTTCCTGCATATCCGCGAAGGGGATACCGTGGTCGTCACGGGTGTACTTCTCCACCAACCCGGACCACAGGCCGACCTTGTTGCCCTGGTCGTCGTATTCGTAGAAGCCGCGACCCTCGAGGCGGCCCGGGCGATCGAATTCCTCGACCATGGCGTCGACGAGCGGGTAGGCGTTGGAGTCGACCCAGCGGCGGCCCTCGGCGAGGAAGTTCTCCCGCATGCTGCGCCGAATCTTCTGCCCCAGCTTCAAGAGCTCCCAGGCAATCATGTTCTTGCTCATATGTTTTCCTCTGTATCCCTGGTCACTCAGACGCGCTCGATGATGGTGGCGATGCCCATGCCGCCGCCGACGCACAGGGTCATCAGTGCGCGCGCGGCCCCGCGGCGTTCGAGTTCGTCGACCATGGTTCCGGTGATCATCGCCCCGGTCGCGCCCAGCGGGTGGCCCATGGCGATGGCGCCGCCGTTGACGTTGATCTTCTCGTCCGGGTCGAAACCACCCTGCTCACCCATGAGCGCGAAGGAGGGACGCAGGCCTCCCAGACTCTCGACAGTGGTTTCCGGGCGCATGAACTCGTCGTGGTCGAGGATCACCGAACCATTGATGTCCTTCACTGGCACAATGGATTTGGCGAAGTAGCCGCCCGACCACGCGGCCGCGGCACGCTGCTGCGAGCGCACGGCATACGCGTCGACGTCCTCGCGCGAGAAGCCCTCGATGGTGGCGATCAGGTCCGCCGACACACCCTGCGGAATGAAGTGGGTGCGGTAATTGGTGGCCGGGTCCAGGGCCCACCCGCCACCGTCGGACCCCAGCGCCAGTCGCGACATCGACTCGACGCCACCGGCGAGCACCAGCTGGTCCCAGCCGGACCTCACCTTCTGCGCCGCGGTGTTCACCGCTTCGAGGCCCGAAGCGCAGAACCGGTTGAGCTGCACGCCCGCCACAGTGTCGGGTAGGCCGGCCGCCAACGCCGCGGCCTTGGCGATGTCGCCGCCCTGATCACCGACGGGCGAGACCACGCCGAGGACGATGTCGTCGATGATCCGCGGATCCAGTTCGGGATTACCGGGGAAAGCTCGACCTCTACCTGGCAGTGCTGGAGCTGTATCTGGACCGGCTGGTGAGCGATATTCGCCAGGCGCTGTTCTCCACCACGGACATCCGAGAGCAGACGTACGCGGCGGTGTGGGCGTACTTCGATTTCATCGATCGAGACCCCGACGGCTTCCGCCTGGTTTTCGAGTCGGAACTGCCCGAGGTGCCCTGTGTGCGCCGCCGAACCGACCGGGCCATCGACGACTGCGTCGCCATCATCGCCGGCTTCCTCGTCCGAAATTCCGGCATGAACCCCCGCCGCGCCCGCATGCTGGCCATCGGCCTGACCGGAATCGGATCCTCCTCGGCGCGTTACTGGCTCGACGCGGACCGCCCGATCCCGATGGATCAGGCGGTCGCGACGACAGCCGGGATGTGCTGGGGCGGCCTGTCGCAGGTCCCGCTACCCCACATCGATGCGCTCAGCCGCGCTTGGTCAGTTTGACCGGCAGGCCGCCCTTCATTTCCACGGCCATCCGGTACTTGGGTCGAAGCTCGTGGCGTGGGTCCACCTCGATGTGATAGCGCGCGAAAGCGGCTGCAAGCGTGTGGATTCCCTCCATGTAGGCCATGTGCATGCCCAGGCACAGACGTGATCCACGGCCGAACCCGATGAAGGCGTCGCGTCGGACCGAGCGGTCCAGCCAGCGCTCGGGACGGTAGCTGCCGGGGTCGTTCCAGTAGCGCTCGTCGCGGTGGATCGAGATGTTCGAGCTGACCACCGTCGTGCCCGCCGTGATGCGGTAGCCGTCGATCACGTCGTCCTGGACCGCGACCTTCGGGTTGATGATCAGGCCGCCTTGGAGGCGTTGCGCTTCGTCGAAGCAGGCGCGCGCGTAGGCAAGATTCATGGATTCGCCGGGTGAAAGGTCCGCGCCACCGATCCCCAGCTCCTCGAGCAGTCGACGCTCCGCCTCGGGATGGGTGGCGATCTGTCCGAAGGCCCACGTCAGTGCCGCGGAGGTGGTGTCGTAGCCACCGATGACCAGTCCCACCATCTCCGAGAGAATCTTGCTGTCCTCGAGCGGTTGGCCGTCGTCATAGGTGGCATTGATCAGCACGTTGAGGATGTCGTCGCGCTCGATCGGCGCGGCGCGGCGCTCGGCGATCAGGTCGGTGAGGAACAGATCGAGTTCGCGTTGCGCGACGATGCCGCGGTGTTCCCACAGCCGCGGATACGAGCGGGGCGCCGACCACATGAGGGTGCGCGCGGTGGTGGCGGCCATGATGCCGGCCAGCCGGTCGATGACCCAGAGCAGACGCGCTTCGGTCAGGCGACGAGAGAACAGCGCGTTGAACAGCACCGCGGTCGTCAGCACCTTCATGCGGCGCTGAAGATCGAAGGTTTCGCCGCTGTTCGCGTACCGCTCCCAGTGGTCCAGCTGGTCCGAGATCGCGTCTGCGAACAGGGATTCCAGTCCCAGCAGCGACTTCTTGGTGAGGTGCGGTTTGAGCAGCGCGCGGCCGCGGGCCCAGTCGCTTTCGTCGAAGGCGAAGAACCTGAACTTGTGTTCGACCGGGTTCATCTGCGCGGCAACCCAATCCGAGCGCCGGTAGTTTTCGGCGTTGGCCACGGCAACACGATTGATGTTCTCGAGCGACCCGAGCAGGACGATCTTCGCTCCGGGTATCGGCAGGGAGACGACGTCGCCGTATTTCTTGGTGATTTCCCCGGGGTAGAGGTAAGGGTCGCGCAGGAAGCCTCGCCACACTTCCAGCGCCTCCCGGCCACGGGGACCGGGCGGAAGCGGCGCGGTAGCCGGATCGATACCGCTCCCGGCTCGGTCAACACTGGTTGTATCCATCGAAATATCCTCTCTCACAATTCATTTCAAGCATTTTCGGGAACGGAATGCCGTCCCGCGACCGCTTCGGGGGACCGCTGCGCGCGCTCACGCAGTTCGCGCAGCGCAGGAATCTGGAGCAGCATGTAGGTCGCGGCCAGTGACGTCACACAGACGACGATTCCCGCGAGCCAGGTGATCGGCCACGGCGCCGAGGACTGCACCGCCTGGTAGGCCGGCCAGCTCACACCGACGATGTAGCCGATGGTGACCGCAGGGATGAACAGGATGATCCAGAGCAGGTTCGCGCCGCGCAGATACCGAACGCAGAAGTAGACGACGATGCCGTACACCGGCAGCAGCGTCGTGTTCTGGACGATGGAGTAGAGCGGGATGCCGAGAATTCGGGTGGGGTTGTCGCCGTAATAGGTGATGATCCCGAAGTGGTGCAACGCCATCTCGACAACGATCTCCGGAATGCCGACATAAACGGCTGACAGCATGATGATGTCGCGTAGGGATCTGCCCTCGGCGATGTAGCGGTAGGCGTAGTACCCGCCCATGGCGACATACGGCATGGTCCCGATGAGAATGAACGCGGGCATCGACCTGCCCATGATCGTGTAGTGGAACCACGGAATATCCGCGGCGTACACGATTGCGCCCGTGGCGTCGCCCAGCGGCTCGATATTGGCGGCGAGCACCCCGGCCACTACCAGGACCAGCGGCAGCGCTTCACGTTCGCGGACCAACTTCCACGACGCCCAGCCCACCGCCGCAGCCGCACCGACGTAGAGCAGCACAGTCACGACCCACGCGACGGTCTGGTCAGCATGTGGATCAGCAGGGAGTGGAATCTGCCCCTGCCCGGGCATCTGCACGGGCGGGTCGGCCAGGAACAACATCGCGGAGTTACTAATGTTACTTCTCATGCTCTATTAGTAACATTCTGTGAGCATGACAACAAGAGCCGAACGGGATTCAAGTCACACCTGTCGGGTCGGGACGTCAGGTCGGGAAATCAGCGCGGAAGAACGCGAGCGACAACCTTACGGACGAAGATCCGCTGCTCATCCTCGGACTGGCCGGGGACCAGCAAGAGCGAGACGACCAGCCGCATGAAGACGTCGCCGACGAAATCAGCTTCGTCCGCGTCCAGCGGATCCTCGAGGTGACCGTCTTGCAGCAGGCGCGAAATCAGGCTCGCACCCCATGCCTGACCTGCGAATTCCGTTCCGCGCCACAGGTCAACGACCGCCGTCGGCTCGACCTGGGCCAGACGCTGCGCGATCGGATTTCCTTGGGCGGCGGAAACCAACTGCCAGACAACAGTTTCCGCCCGTTCGAGCCGATTGTGCGCCGAATCGGCCGCATTCGCGACCGCGTCCAGCACCTTCCGCAGCTCGTAGGTGTACGTCGCCAGTAGCAGTTGTTCACGACTACCGAATCGCCGGAAGACCGTCATCCGGGTATACCCGGCACGTTCTGCAACCTCGTCGATGGTGAGGTTGCGCTCGCCATTAGCGCTGATCACGGCCGCCGCCGCGGTAAGAATGGCTCTATCGGTGCGACTCTCGGGCACCTTGATCGCACCGCCGTCGGCGGCGGGCAGGAAGGCCTCGAGGACGGTGCGGGTCTCTGCCGACATCATGGTTCGATACTGACACGCCGATCGCTCGTCTCATCGAACGACCGGCTGACAGCGACCATCACCTCACGCTCGACGACCTTGATCCGCTCCCGTCCCTCATGGGCACCAAGATCCCTTTCATAGGCATCGAGGAGATACCAGCCCGGCCAGGTCGTGAAGGGAACACCACGGCGCTCGAGGAAGTCGACGATCGCCCGCGGCTCCGGATCGGCGGGCGGCGCGAAACCCCCGGCGTCGGCGAGCAACGACGCGATCGTCTCGCTCGCATCGCTTTTGGTGTGGCCGATAAGCCCGATCGGTCCACGTTTGATCCAACCCGTGACGTACGTGGCAGGCAGATACCTGACGCCGGGTTCATCGGCCTCGGCATCAGCGATGACGCGACCCGCCTCACTTGGGATTACACCCGCCCGCCCGTCGAAGGGCAGCCCCACGATCGGCGCGGACCGGTAGCCGATCGCCCGGTACACCGCCTGCACCCTCCAATCGACCCGGCTGTCAACGGAAGTCGCATCGCCGGCGGCGCCCGGCAACGTGCGCTCGGTACGCAGTCCAGCGACCCGGCCGTTGCCGTCGTCCAAGATCTCGACCGGGTCCTGGAAGAAGTGGAGGAACAGTTTGCACGGCCGATCGCCGGGGGTACGCGATGCCCACTGCTCGAGGGTATTGCAGATGAGCTGCACCGACTTGGAGTTCTGCCGCAGAGCTCGCGCCTGCTCGTCGTAGACCAGGTCACCTGGATCGACGATGACCTCGATATTCGGCGAGTGATCCAGCTCCCGCAGCTCGAGCGGGGTGAACTTGGCATACGCGGGTCCGCGCCGACCGAAGACATGGACCTCGACCGCCCGGTTCACTCGCAACCCGTCGTAGACGTTGGGCGGGATTTCCGTGGGCAACAGTTCGTCGGCAGATTTCGCCAGAATCCGGGCGACATCGAGTGCGACATTCCCGACACCGAGAACCGCGACCTGTTTCGCCGCCAGCGGCCACGTGCGAGGCACATCGGGATGCCCGTCGTACCAGGAGACGAAATCGGCTGCCCCGTACGACCCTTCGAGCTCGATTCCCGGGATGCCCAGCACCCGATCGGCATTCGCGCCACTGGCGAACACCACGGCATCGTAGAAGCCGCGCAGCTCTTCGACCGTGATGTCAACACCGACGTCGACGTTGCCCAGCAGCCTGATCTGCGGTTTGTCCAAAATCTTGTGCAGGGAGGCAACGATCGCCTTGATCCGCGGATGATCTGGTGCGACCCCGTAGCGCAACAGACCGAACGGTGCCGGCATGCGCTCGAAGAGATCGATCGCAACCTCGACACCCGATTTCATGAGGGCATCAGCCGCGTAGATGCCGGCGGGGCCGGTGCCGACGATGGCCACACGCAACGGACGGAGCGCCATATTCATGTGTTCCCCTTCCAGAATGTTACTAGTCATACTATATTAGTAACATTAGTACCATCCACCTTCGGGAAAGGGAATCCATGAAGCTCTCGATCGACTACGCGCTCTGCGACGGCCAGGGACAGTGCATTGCAGTGTCCGACGGGTTGTTCGACTTCGACGGAAACGGCAAGACGGTCATCACGGCGACCACGCACGAGGATCCGCTGTCGCTTGCAAGACTGGCCGCAGCGGCATGCCCGAATATGGCGATCTCCGTGTCCGAAGACTGACCCGATCGTGAAGCGGGTCCGGGGCTCCGGCAGGTCGGACTTTGATCAGTCCGGCCGACCGTGCCCGCGACGGATTCGGTGCAGGCCCGTGTACACGTTCATCGTGTGACCGCGTACGAATCCCGCCAGCGTCAGTTCGGCGTCGGCCGCCAGATCGACCGCAAGCGAACTGGGCGCCGACACCGCGGCCAGTACCGGCATACCCGCCATGATCGCCTTCTGCACCAGTTCGAAGGAAGCCCGGCCGCTAACGACCAAGACCAGATCGGCTGCGGGCAGCAGATTTTCGCGTAGCGCCCAGCCGAGGACCTTGTCGACGGCATTGTGGCGGCCGATGTCCTCGCGGACGGCGACCGTGGAGCCGTCCGCAGTGAACAGACCTGCGGCATGCAGGCCGCCGGTGAGATCGAACGCAGCTTGGCGCGCACGCAGCCGCCGCGGCAGATCCGACAGCACGGCCGGGTCCAGCTCGGGTCCTGTGAGCGGCAGCGGCAGGCGGCTGCGAGTGCGTACCTCGTCGAGCGCCGCCTTGCCACACAACCCGCACGAGCTGCTGGTCAAGAATGACCGGGGCGAAAACGTTGTGGGCGTGCGTAATCGGATGTCGAGCACGTTGTAGGTGTTCCGGCCGTCTGCTCCCGTGCCCGCGCAGTAGCGCGCCGACACGATCTCACCGGGCGCGGCGACGATGCCCTCGCTCAGCAGAAACCCGTGCGCGAGATCGACATCGTGGCCCGGCGTCCGCATGGTCACGGTCAGCGGCTCACCGTCGATCCGCAGTTCCAGCGGTTCCTCGACGGCCAGGCTGTCGGGACGCTCGATCCAGGCCGCGGGAGTGACCCGCAGCATCTTGCGACGCGCGGTAACCCGGCTCACCGACGCGCCTCGGGCGTGTGGCGTTCGAGCCGAATGGTAATCGCCTTGGAGACTGGGGGGTTCGAGCGGGTGGCGACGTGATCGAGCGGAACCAAGGGGTTGGTCTCTGGGTAGTAGGCGGCGGCATTGCCGCGCGGGCTGGGGTAGCCGACCAGACGGAAGCCGGTTACGCGGCGTTCGAAGCCGTCATCGAATTCCGAGATCACGTCCACCAAGTCGCCTTCGGCGAAACCGAACGCGGCGATGTCGGCTGGGTTGGAGCCAATACCACGCGCCGGCCGTTGCGGATGCCGCGGTAGCGGTCGTCCAGGCCGTAGATGGTGGTGTTGTACTGGTCGTGGCTCCGTAGCGTCTGCAGAATCAGGCGGCCCGGTGGGACGGGCAGCCAATGCAGGTCGTTGACCGCGAAATTGGCCTTCCCGGTGGCGGTCTGGAATTCGCGGGCATCACGCGGTGGATGCGGGAGCTGAAATCCATTGCGGCCCCGCACCTTCGCGTTGTAATCGGCACAACCGGGCACTACCTCCGCGATGGCGTCGCGAATCGTATCGTAATCGTCCTGGAACTGCGTCCACGGCACCGGGTGATCGGGGCCCAACAGCCGCTGCGCGAGCTCGCACACGATGGCGATCTCGCTGCGCAACTCATCGCTCACCGGGCGCAGGCGGCCGGTGGACAGGTGCACCATGGACATGGAGTCCTCGACCGAAACCTGCTGGCGCACACCATTGCGCAGGTCTGCGTCGGCGCGGCCCAGCGTCGGCAGAATGAGCGCGGTCCGCCCGCGCACCACATGGCTGCGGTTGAGCTTCGTCGACACCTGCACGGTGAGCTCGCAATTGCGCAGCGCGGCCTCGGTAACCTCGGTGTCCGGGGTCGCGGAGGCGAAATTGCCGCCCATGCCGAAGAACACCTTGCCGCGGCCGTCACGCATGGCGCGGATCGAATCGACCGTGTCCCAGCCGTGTTCACGGGGACTGGTGATACCGAACCGCTTGTCGAGGGAATCCAGGAAGGTCTCGGGCATCTTCTCCCAGATGCCCATGGTGCGATCGCCCTGCACATTGGAGTGCCCGCGCACCGGGCACACGCCCGCGCCCGGCTTGCCGATCATGCCGCGCAGCAACAGCAGATTCGTGGCCTCCTCGATGGTGGCGACGCCGTGCACCTGCTGGGTCAGGCCCATCGCCCAGCAGATGATGGTGGACTTGGACTCGGCAAGCAGCTGCGCGGTGCGGTCCAGATGTGCTCGGGTGAGGCCGGTCGCCTCGACGACCGTGTCGAGATCTACTGCGCGCATGTGCTTTTCGTACTCGGCGAAGCCCGCGCTGTGCGCGTCGACGAACGCGCGATCGACGACGGTGCCCGGCGCGCGGTCCTCGGCGTCGAACAGCAACCTGCCCAAACCTTGGAACAGGGCCATATCGCCACCGAGGCGAATCTGCAGGAATTCATCCGCGATCCGCACTCCGGTGGTGAGCCCCCGAATAGTCTGCGGGTCCTTGAATCCGATGAGCCCGGTCTCCGGCAACGGGTTCACGGCGATCACCGTGGCCCCGTGCGCTTTCGCCTTGTGCAGCGCCGAGAGCATCCGGGGATGATTCGTGCCGGGGTTCTGGCCTGCGACCACGATCACGTCCGCCCGCTCGAAGTCGTCGATGGTGACCGACCCCTTGCCGATGCCGATGGAGCTGACCAGCGCGGTGCCCGAGGACTCGTGGCACATGTTCGAGCAGTCGGGCAGGTTGTTGGTGCCGAAGCTGCGGGCCAGCAGCTGGTAGAGGAACGCGGTTTCGTTGGCGGTGCGGCCGGAGGTGTAGAACACGGCCTCGTCCGGCGAATCCAAGCCACGGAGTGTGTCGGCGATCAGGCGATACGCCTCGGACCACGCGATCGGCGAATAGTGAGTGTCTCCCGGCCACGCCACCATGGGATGCGTCAGCCTGCCTTGCTGCCCGAGCCAATAGCCGGACTTGCCCGCGAGCTCATCGATCGAATGCTCGGCGAAGAACGCGGGAGTCACCGTGCGCAGGGTCGCTTCTTCGGCGACCGCTTTGGCACCGTTCTCACAGAACTCGGCGGGTCGGCGCGCACCGGTCGGCTCCGGCCAAGCGCAACCCGGGCAGTCGAATCCATGGCGCTGGTTGAGCCGGACCAAGGTCTTCGCGGTGCGCGTCACGCCCATTTCCGCGACGGCACGATCCAGCGCGACTGTCACTGCCTTGACTCCCGCCGCCCGTGTGTGCGGCGCGGAGACCGACAGGTCGGACTCGTCGATATCGGCGCTGGGCGCGGGATCATGCATGGACCTACAGCCTCCTGGCGTGACTCAATCTGTCTTTTCAGTACTGCCAACGGATTTCAGTACCGCCACCGGGCAAATCGCAGGTGCCCGGTGACGGCACATGTGCGCCACCGCGAAGGGAAGAGTGGCGCATCGCACCAGCCGGGATGGCGCGAGTCCGGTGTGGTCAGCGAGCTATAGCGCCTTCAGTTCCTCGGTGACCGCGCCGACGGACTTCTTGGCGTCGCCGAACAGCATGGAGGTGTGGTCGGCGTAGAACAGCGGGTTGTCGATGCCGCCCGCGCCGGGCGCGGTGCCGCCGCCACCGAATCCGCCCGCGACGATGGCGGGGATGGACCGGTTCATGGCCTTGGCCATCAGGTTGGTCAGGATGGTGCCGGACGCGCCGACGATCATGCCCGCCACGATCATGGCGGTGTTGTTCAGCGCCAGACCCGCGGCCGCGGCCGACAGACCGGTGAGGGCGTTGAGCAGCGAGATGACGACCGGCATGTCCGCGCCGCCGATCGGCAGCACGACCATCAGGCCCAGGATCGCGGCAAGTAGCAGCAGGCCGATCATCCACCATTGCGAAGCGCCGCCGTTGGTCGCACCGATACCGATGACCGCGGCCGCGGTCAGAGCACCGGCTAGAACCACCAGATTCACTGGCTGCTGCAGGCGTCCGAGCCCGATCGGACGACCTGGCAGCACCCCTTGGAGCTTGCCGAACGCGACCAGCGAACCCCAGAACGATACCGACCCGATCAGGGCGGCGAACAAGGAGGCGATCACGATGTGCGTGGTCAGCGACTCCTCGGGAGGGAAATGCGAAAACCCGTTGGTATCCAGGAATTCCGCCCACGCGATAAGCGCGACCGTGCCACCGCCGACGCCGTTGAACACCGCGACCAGCTGCGGCATCTCGGTCATCTTGGTGAACTTGGCAGGTGGAACACCCAATGCCACACCGACCACCAAACCGATGGCGATCACGACCCAATTACTGCTACCGCGGATGGAGATCAATGTCGCGATGACTGCGATGACCATGCCGACCGCGGCGATCCAGTTGCCGCGCACCGCGGTCTTGGGACCGGTGAGGCCCATCAGACCGTAGATGAACAGCGCGAACGCGACGATGTAGAGGATATTGACCAGATTGTCCATGATTACTCACCTGGATTGACGGCGTTCTGATCCTGCGCGACATGCCTTTTCGCCTTGAACATGCCCAGCATGCGGTCGGTCACGACGAAACCACCGATGACGTTCCTCACCGGCAGCGTCGATACCCAGGTCCAGCCACTGCGCACCGACCGAGCGCACCTGGTCGGCGACCTCGGGCCGCACGTCGTAACCGGTGGTCCGCCCGCCGAGGCGCTTGGCGGTGGCCAGCGCCTGCAGACCGGCGACACCCACGCCCAGCACCAGCACGGTGGCGGGCTTCACGGTGCCCGCAGCGGTGGTCAGCATGGGGAAGAATCGAGTCGATTCGGAGGCGGCGAGCAACACGGCCTTGTAGCCGGCGACATTCGCCTGCGACGACAGCGCGTCCATGACCTGGGCGCGGGAGATGCGCGGAATCGCCTCCATGGCAAAGGCTCTCACACCGGCCGACCGCAATTCCCCGATCTTGTTGTCCGCACTGCGAGGCGCGAGGAATCCGATCAGCGTCTGCCCGGCGGACAGGGCGCGGACCTCGGCCACATTCGGCGGGGCCACCTTGACGACCACCTCCGCCGACCACGGGTCACCGATTGTCGCACCGGCTTCGAGATAGCTGGTATCGGATATCTGCGCCCGCAGGCCCGCTCCCGACTCCACGACGACCTCGACGCCCCGCTTCAACAGGGCGGGAATGACTTGCGGCACCAGCGCTACGCGACGCTCGTCCGGATCACTTTCCCGGACGACGCCGATACGCGCGGGGCGCGACCTCTCGGCAACGACGGTTCCCAGTGTCCCCACGGATCAAATCCCTTCCTCACGTCCACGACCGCCCTGCCATACCGAAAGCGGATCCGACATGCGCATAGTAGCCGTTCTGTTCATTCCATTGTCAAGAGTGCGTAGCTAATGAACGTTTCTGTTGCGCATTATTGCCCAGGGTAACCCGTTGCACACGACTTCAGGGCCACACCTACATAGCATCCGGATATCTGAAACGCAGACAGAACACTGAACCACATTTCAGTCGCATTATGCGTAGCGAAGATGCGCAGCAGCTACGTACATTGTTGCCAATCGGGACATAGATGTGGCATGGTGAACCCACTCGAAAGTGATCGGCAACACGTTGGATGCATCCGGCGACACCGGTCTCAGCTCGCCCCGATGCCAACGATCCACGGGTCACTCGCCCGAGCTACTCAGCAGCAAGGTGCCTCAACATGAGTAACCAGTCGAAACCGCCAGACCACGCCCGGTCCGTAACCAGGCGCGGATCCGTAGTCGGCAGCTATTTCCAGAACAAGGCCAGGCTCTCGCTCGCCACCGCGGGCCGGACCGCCCAGCTCAGCGCCGCGGTCGTGCGCTACAGCGTGGTCGACACGATGCGCCTTCGACTCCCGCTCCTCGAGCTACTGACCCAGATGTGGACGCTGCTCAAGGTCACCTCCCTGCCCGCTCTCTTGATGGCCATCCCCATCGGCGCCGAGGTCTCGGTCCAGGTCGGCGGCTTGATGCAGCAGGTCGGAGCCAACTCCTTGGCCGGTGCCGCAAGCGGTTTGGGTGTCATCAGCCAAGGCGCGCCCATGGCCACCGGGCTTTTGATGAGCGGTGCGGCCGCCTCGGCGGTCGCCTCGGATATCGGATCTCGAACCATCAGAGACGAAATCGACGCCATGCGCGTAATGGGGATCGATCCGGTCGAGCGCCTGGTCATGCCGCGCTTCCTGGCGATGATCTGCATCGCGCCGATCCTGTGCATCGTCATCGTCTCGGCGGGCGTGTTCGCGGGCCTGTTCATCGCGGTCACCGTGAGTCACCTGGTCCCCGGCAGCTTCTGGCAGTCCCTCGGCGCGTTCGCCACGGTGACCGACGTCGTCTTCGCGATCATCAAGGCCCTCGTCTTCGCCGCGATCGTCGTCCTGGTCGCGAGCCTGCGCGGACTCGAGGCCAAGGGCGGGCCCCGCGGCGTCGCCGACGCGGTGAACGCGTCGGTGGTGCTCAGCGTCGTCGCCATCTTCGTCTCGAATCTGGTGATCACGCAGCTTCAGTCGATGTTCTTCCCGACTCAGGTCTCATAGCCATGAATGCGCCTTCGAAATACACTCCCCTCCCCCGCACGCGGATCCTGACGGATCCACTGCGGCGCGCGCTGCACAATTCGCTCGGCGAAATCGGCCGCGCGACCATTTTCGTCGCCAAAACCGTGTATCTGCTGCCGAAGACGGTCAGGCTCTATCGGCAGCAGACGTTCAAGACCATGAACAGCATGGCCTGGGGCCGCGGATCGCTCGTGGTCGACGGCGGCGTGGTCAGCCTCATGCTCATCCTCGGCTTCTCGGTCGGCGTCGCGATCGCGGTGCAGGCCTACAACGCGCTGAACTTGCTCGGATTCGGCGCGTTGAGCGGAATCATCGGGTCGTTCGCGAACATTCGCGAGATCGCGCCCATTCTCACCGGGATCGGATTCGCAGCCCAGGCCGGGTGCCGCATGACCGCCGAAATCGGCGCGATGCGCATCGCCGAGGAGATCGACGCCACCGAAGCGCTGGGCCTGCAAGCCATTCCCTTCGTGGTCGGCACCCGGCTGATCGGCGGCATGCTCTGCGTCATCCCCGCGTATCTGCTGGCGCTCGTGGTCAGCTTCATTACCGGCGGCACGGTGATCAAGCTGTTCCAAGGCGTGCCGCCGGGAACCTACGACCACTACTTCAGCCAGTTCCTCAGCCCAGCCGAAGTGGGCTTCTCACTGCTGAAAGCGGTGACCTTCTGCGCGGTGGTGACCTTCGTCCACTGCTACTTCGGATACTTCGCGCACGGCGGGCCGGCCGGGGTGGGATCCGCGTCGGGCCGCGCGATCAGGATGAGCCTCATCGTGGTCGTCGCCATGAATTTCGTTCTTTCCGTGAGCATCTGGGGTCTGAGCCCGGTCATGGAATTCAAGGGGTAACTGTGGAACAAGACTTTCTCCGTGGTTCCGACCGGACCCAGCAACGAGCGGTGACGCTGGCGGCGGTGGCGAGCATCGTGATGCTCACCGCGGCCCTCGCGCTGGGCATCGGCATTCATCGGCATACCCAGAACAACGGAAAACTGCTGCTGGACATCGACACGCCATACGTCGCGCCCGGGATCGCCTCAGGCACCCACGTGATCCTGCACGGCGTACCGGTCGGTGAGGTCACCGGACTCGACCGGGTGGAGACGGGCGCGGTGCGCGTGCGGGTGGCGCTGCACCCGGACCGCGTGCACGGGCTCACCGACTCGTTCGATATCGATTTCCGGCCCGAGAACTACTTCGGCGTCACGGCCATCAATATCACCGGCGACGCGGCCGCGGGCCGTCCGCTGACCGCGGGGCGGATCCTGCCGAAGCAGCCGCTCGGCGACTTTTCGATGTCCACCATGCTCGAGAAGGGCTCGTTCGTGGTCAGCGGAACGCTCACCGACGACATGGTCGCGACGCTCGATCAGGTCATCAAGTACACCAACGGCCTCAATCCGATGATCCAGACCGGCATCGTCGTCGCCGACCGGGTCGCCAGAACCCAACAGGCGCTGCCGAGCACCTCCCTCGGCTACGTCGACGACATTCTCCAGGTCCTGCCCAGCTTCAACCGCGAAGCGGTACCCGGACTGTACGGGGTCTTCGACACCCTCTACAACCGGCGGGCGGACGGAGCACTCGGCGTCAACGACAAGCGTTTCGCCGACGCCGATGTGGCGCTGAATCTGGTCAGCGGCAACCTGTTCGGCGCCGCCGGACACCTGCTGGCCTCGCATGCGGCCGAACTTCCGGCCGTGACCGACGCCGTCCAGGCGCTGACCGATGCCATCCCCGCGGTCCTGGCCAACGGCGCGCTGACACCACGCTTCAAACAACTCGTCGCGCAATGCGATCAGGCGTTCTCCGGGGGCGACGGCGCGCGGACCCTCAACCTCCGGCTCGTGCTGGACAGCCTCCCGGGAATCGCTGCGCCGCTGGGCATGGCCCCCTCGGCTGCCGGAGGAAACCGATGAGCGACCGCCGGACCATCATCGCGCTCGCCGTAAAACTCGGCGCGGCCGTGATCGTCGCCGGGCTGCTGCTGTCGTTGGTGGTCAACGCGATCCAGCGTCCCGCCTCGGGCCCCACGACGTCTTTCACCGCGGACTTCACCGATGTCTCGGGCCTGCACGTGAACTCGGATGTCAGAATTCGCGGCCTCCAGGTCGGCAAGGTCCGCGGCATCGATCTGCTGGTTCAGCACGGCCAGACGGTGGCACGGGTGAACCTCGGGCTCGTCGCACCCCGGCGGCTCACCGCGAACACGCGGCTGGCGGTGAAATATCAGAACCTGACCGGCATTCGCTACATCGACATGGACACCCCCGATGACGCGGGCGCTCCAGTCGATCACTTGTCGGCCGACCGCACCCAGCCGTCGTTCGACATCACGCGCCTGTTCAACGGTCTGCAACCCGTGCTGCGGACGCTGCGGCCCGACGAGCTCAACACCTTCGCCTCCAACGCGCTCACGGTGTTGCAGGGCGACGGCAGCGGGCTGGCGCCGATGCTGGACAGTCTGCAGAGACTCGCGAACCAGGCCCGCGATCGCGAGCAGCTGATCTCGACGCTCGTCGACAATTTCGCGCGCATCGACAGCTCGCTCGGCGGGAAGTCCTCGAATGTCATCGAATTCATCCGCAGCCTCGACACCACGCTCGGTGCGGCGATGACCGTGCTCGACGAATTCCGCAAGACGGCGCTGTTCGGCCCGCAATTCATGCGGCCGGTGTCCCGGCTGGTGACGCAGCTCGGATTAGAGCGTGATCTGGACTTCAACAAGCTCATGAGCACAGCCTTCGCATCCCTCGCGGACGCCGCCCAAGCGCTGAGAATGCTGCCGGTCGCTTTCGAGGGCCTCCAGATCCCGGGGCTGACGACCACGGGAACCGGAACGACGACGAACTGTTCGCAAGGCCGTGCCGAGCTTCCGGGAATGGTCGACGTACTACTGAGCGGCAGCAAGGTGACGGTATGCAAAGGCTGAGAATCAGGATGGGAAATCGGGCCGCCGCGAACGTGATTCGCAGGATCGCGGGCAACGATGTCGCGCTGGGAACGGCGGTGTTCGGGGTGGTGATGGCCATCGTGATCGCGACGATCGTGCTGTACGCGCACCCGCTCGGACGGAGAGCGGTGTCATTCGAGACCGCCGACGCCGCGGCGCTGCAGGGCGGCGAAGACGTCCGGGTCGCGGGCATGTCGATCGGCAAGGTCGGCAAGGTGGTCCTCGGTCAGGACCTGGTCCGGATCACGATGCAGGTGCGCGACGACGTCTTCGTCGGGAAGGACTCCCGGGTCGAGGTACGGATGCTCACCCCGGTCGGCGGCTACTACGTCACGATCATCCCGATCGGCACTTCATCCCTGGGGAACCAGGTGATCTCGTCCGATCATGTCTCGATGCCCTACTCCATCGCCGACGTGCTCCAGGAAGCGCCGGCGGTCACCGACAAGGTCGAAGGCGACACGGTGCACGGCGATCTGGCCCAGGTGGCGGCCGGACTACAGCACAATCCGGGTTCCGTTGCCTCGGTCATCTCGGGTCTGGACAGCATCGCCCAGATCATGGCGAAGCAGCGCGAACAGATCCGCACCACCCTCGATCTCGCCTCTGAATACTCGGGCAAATTCAACGAGTCGCGTGACCTGATCTTCCAGTTTCTCCGCGATCTGAACACTGTCGTCGCGACCTACAACATCAACCGTGCCGGATTCAACGAGACCTATCAATTGCTGGGAGACACAGTGCTCCGGCTCGTTCCCGAAGAGCAGTACTTCCTCGATCACAAGCAGGACCTGCGAGCGGCGGTGGATCAATTGAAGCAAGCGATCTCGAATTTTCAGGGATCGGCCGGTCCCACCATCGACCAGCTCACCGCCCTGCGCGACCAGATCACCGCCTGGCTGGGTCCCGACGGCATCGCACGGCTCGGCGGCGGGCAGATCCTCGCGTCCCAGATCTGTCTCCCGGTTCCAGGGCAGGTGTGCTGATGATCCAGAAACGAAAGTTGCTCACCGGAGTCGCGGTGGCCGCCACGATCGCGACCGTCGGTGCCGGCGGCTATGTCCTGGTCGGGCGCAGCGGTTCCGACCGGACAGCCGGATTCTGCGCCCTCATGCCCGATGCGGTCGGCCTCTATCCCGGTAACCCGGTCACACAGATGGGTTTTCGTGTGGGCAGCGTCGATCGGGTCGAGGCGGCGGGTGACCACGTGCGGGTGTCGTTCACACTCGAATCCGGCCGCAGCTACCCGGCCGATGTCAAGACGGTGACCCGATCCAAGTCCGTCCTGGCGGATCGGACGCTGGAGCTCGTCGGCAACTATCACGCGGGCCCCCGGCTCGAACCCGGGCAATGCGTGTCTCTCACGAATGCGGCGACGCCGAAGAGCCTGTCCGAAATCACCGGCTCCGCAGCGGATTTCATCGATCGCTTGACACCCGACAATGGCACGCGTCCGGTCGAGGGCGCCGTCGACGGGTTGGCCAAGGCGCTGGCCGGGCAGGGCGGCGACGTCAATTCGCTACTGCGCCACGCACAGCAGGCCATGGCGGACCCGGACCGCATGGTGGCCGCCATTGGGTCGATCATTGCCAGCAGCGCACCTCTGACCGGACAGACGCTCGCCCAGTGGGATCTCATCCGGCAGCTGATCAGCCAGCTGCCGACGACGCTCGGCTCGGCGCCCACGGACCTCTGGCCCGGAGTCCAGGGTCTGCTCCAGGGCATCGCTCCACTCATCGCGGTCATCAACGAGATCCAGACCCAGTACGGCGGCGACATCTGGCCGCTGGCAGACAACCTCGCCGACCTCATTCATGTCGCCGCGACTCGGGCCGACGATATCCGCGGCGTCCTGGCTGTCATCCCGTCGGTCGCGGAATTCATGGCCAAGACCACCCGCAACGACAGCGGCGCGGTGCAGTTCCGGGCTCCGACCCTCCGGGTCGATCTTGCCGGCGGGCCCGCGGTCTGCGATGCCATGAACACCGTCCTGCCCGGAAGCTGCGCGAACATCGATGGCCGCCAGCAACTCTCGGGCCGTAACCTGCTCGATCTCGTGCTGGCGAAGGAGAACAAGTGAAGCCGGGTCGCACGCGGACAACGCTGTTGCTCACCGCTCTAGTGTCTTGCACCGCGATCGCCACTGCGGCGTGCGGGCCCGACCCCAACCAGGTTCCGATCCCCGGCACCGGTGTTCGAGGCGGCTACGCCGTCGTGTTCGAATTCGCCAGCGCGATGAACCTGCCCGATCGGGCACACGTGACGATGGACGGCATTCGCATCGGCGAAGTGCGGTCGATGCGGCTGACCGGCGGTTCAGTGGCGGTCACGGCCCAGATCTCGGGCGGGACCCGGATCCCTGCCGACATCACGGCAGCCATCCGCCAGAACACCCTGCTGGGCGACACCTACGTCGCGCTCGAACGCGACGGGTCACACCACTCGACCGCCGTTCTCGATCCGGGCGCGGTCGTCCCGTTGGCCAGGACCGTCTCGCCACCGCAGCTCGAGGACGTCATGGCCGTACTGTCCAATTTCATCAACGGCGGCAGCGTGCAGAAGATCCAGGACGCCATCGTCCGCATCAACACCGTGATGCCGCCGGCGCCCGATGTCGATCGGCTCGCCACGACGGTATCCACCGATCTACAGGATTTGTCCCGGCAAACCGACGAGCTGGACCGATTCCTGGCTCAGCTGAACAACACCGCCGTGTCGGTCGACGAGAACAGCCAGGCCCTCTCGGTGATGTTCTCCGACTCCGGCGTGACGTACTGGCGGCACTTGAACGACAACGTCCTGCGCTACGTCGGCACGGTGCTGCCTTCGATCGGCAGCATCTTCGAAGGCGGGATCTGGCTCGTGCCGATGCTCGAATCTCTCGCATCTGCGGCGGCGTCGGTCCGGTCCACGGCCGAGGACGTGCCCGGAGATGCTGCGGCACTGTCAGACTTCATCAACCGGATTCTTGTTCCCTTCCTAAGGAATCCTTCGGTGAACGTCGGGTCGATCCGCGCGGCGGACGGCACCGACCTCACTCCCGGCATCGGGAACATTCTGCGCATGCTGGGGGTCGCGCGATGAACCTCCGCACAGGATTGTCCATGACGGGCATGCTGGCGATCGCGGTCAGCTCGGTGCTCTACATGAACGTGCTGGGCCTCGGGCTCGGCAGCCGGACACCTATGCGCCACGCGTCGGTCGTAGTGCCCGACAGCGATGGGCTGACCGTGGGCTCGAAGGTGCTGTTGCGTGGGATCGCGATCGGCGATATCGAGGCTCTGAACCCGAGCGCGACCGGGGTCGAGGTGCGATGGAAGTACCAAGACAGCTACCGGATTCCCGACCGGAGCCGTCTGCGCATCGACAATCTCTCTGCGCTCGGTGAGACCTATCTGGCGGTGCTGCCCGCCACTGAGCACGGCCCGTACCTCGCCGACCACGCGGTCATCCCGCCCGAACAGATCACGGTTCCGACGACGGTACAGGAACTCTCGGCGCGGCTGACCCGGCTGCTCGATCAGGTGCACCCCGACCAGTTGCGCACGATCACTGACGAACTCCACCAGGCGTTCCCCAAGGACGGCGTCGTCCTGGTCGACCTGTCCCGGGCATGGTCACTGATCAGCGAAACGACTACCAGCCGCGCCGATGACCTGACCGCCTTCCTCACGAATTTCCAAGCGCTGCTCGCCGATAGTTCCTGGCTGCCGACCGCCCTCAGCGATATGACAGGTGATATGCGCAAGACCGGGGTGGGCATGGGTAGCTGGGTGAACGCCTCGGCCGACGCGCTCGACATCGCGCCACTGCCCGGCGGTCTCATCACCGGCACAGGACCGTTCATTGCCCAGCTCCAGAATTTCCTCGACAAGGCGGCGCCCGACTTGAAGGTCCTGGCGCTCACCGTGACTCCGGCGGTCCAGGCGGCCGCGGCCGCCATTCGCACCGTCGACATCGGAACCCTGCTCGACAACGCGATCGCCAACAGCGTGGACGGCGCAATCGCCATCCATGTGTCCGTCCCCCACTGAAACCGATCAACCAGAACCGAGGTACGTCATGTCCACCACAACAATTCACGCCGAGGACGTCACTGACGACAAGAGCGTCGAGCTCGGGTCCACCGCGCCGCGAAAGCTGGCCGTATCGATCGGCGATGGCGCGATCAAGGTCAAGACGCTGGTGGTCGGCGGGCTGATCGCGCTGCTGGTTATCACCTCGGCCGTGCTGGGCTGGCAGCTGCATACCCGGCAGAACCGGCTCGACGAGCTGCACACGGAGGCAGCCGACCGCGCGCACGCCGAGCAGGTCGCGCTGGATTACGCTGTCGGAGCGGCGAATATGGACTTCAAGGATCTCCAGTCCTGGCAGACCCGGCTGACCAAAGGCACCACGCCGGAGATGTCGAACAAGCTCGAGCAGGCCGCGGCGTCGATGGAGCAGATCATCACGCCGTTGCAATGGACCTCGACCTCGACCCCCATCGTCGCCAAGGTGCGATCGGAGGCCAACGGCCTGTTCGCGGTCGATTGCTTCGTCAGCGTGCTGACCAAGAACGCGCAGGCGCCCGACGGCGTGCAGTCCACCGCCACCTATCGGCTAACCATCGACAAGTCCCACGACTGGACCATCACCGAGGTCGGTGGGATCGACACCGCGCTCGCGGCGAAGTAGCGCACATCAATTCAATAGCGCACACAATTCACTGACGTCCTACGGGTCGGGGGCTCGAAGATGAGACAACCTAAGGCGTTCGGAACGCCGAAACTGCTGCGGCCGCCGCGGGTCGACGTCCACGCGGCCGCCCGTGAGCGGACGGGCTCGGCGCGGGCGAAGCAGCTCACCCAGCTCGATGAGGTCGATCTGAAGCTGCTCGAACTGCTGACCGCGAACGCCCGGATGACCAACCGCGATCTGGCCGCCGCGATCGGCATCGGCTACGCGACCGTCGGCGCCCGCGTACGCCGGCTCATGGATGCTCACGCCCTGACCTTCGCGCCGGTCTTCGATTGGGAGCGGGCCGGTTTCGACTGGTTCGTCATCGTGAAGGTCGTGGTCGCGGACCGCTCGGCGCGCCTGGTCGCCGCCGACCTGGCTGCCCTGCCCACCTGCCTGGCGGTGGCGCTGGTCTTCGGAGACTCGGATGTCCTGTGCTATTTCGTGGCCGAGAACCGGGCCGAACTGCACCACTTGACCACCGATCTGCTGCCCGGTATCGACGGCATAGCCACCATGGCCTTCGACGTCGCGACCTGGACCGCCATGTCGCCGGAGGGGCGCAGCTTCTTCATGGCGCACAACGCCGCCGAACTCCATCTGCCCAACCCGGTCATCGAGTTGGACATCCTCGATACCCGGATCATCCAGGAATTGCTGGTCGACGGCCGCCACTCGAACCGCAGAATCGCCCGCAGGCTCGGAGTCTCCGAGGGCACCGTACGAACCCGCCTGCAACGGATGGTCGCGGCAAGACTTCTGCGCGTGGAGGCGATCATCGAGCCGGTCACCCTCGGCATGGTCGGCGCCCTCGCGACGCTGAGCATGCGCGTCGAACGGCGGCACCTGGGGGCCGTGGTCGGCGAGATCGAGCGATTGCCGGGAATCGTGTTCGTGGCAACGACACTCGGCAGCGCCGATATCTCGGCGACGATCGCCGTGCGCGACCAGAACGAAATGGTGGATCTGGTGAAGCAGCGCCTGCGCGCTCTGGCAGGCGTGCGTTCCATCGACACCCTGCAACTGGTCGACGTCGTGAAGTTCACGCCCTACTTCAAGCGGCTCGATCCGTAAGGGCCGCTATACGATCCACGACCACTCGTAGGTGTGTTTCGTGGACGTGTATGTTTCGAAGGTCTCCGTTCGACGCAGACCCGGAAGTACGGCTATCTCGTTGATCAACGCCGATGCCAGGCCAGCCCGATCGTTCCCGATGAGTACCGCCACGAAATCGAATTCGCCCAGTGTGCGGCTCAATTGGACTACGTCGTCCCGTGCCGCCAACCGGCGTCCGAGATCATCAGCGGCGCCACCGTCGGCAACGATCCCGACATACGCATGCGCGCCGATCCCGAAGGCATAGACGTCGGAGATCGCTTGAATCCTGATCACCCGGTCGGAGATCAAGCGCTTGACCCGGGCTCTGATCGTGCCCTCGGAGACCCCGAGTTCGGCGGCGATACTGCGATTGCTGCGGCGTGCGTCGATTTGGAGCAGGCGTATCACCGACAAATCCAATTCGTCGACGGTCTCGCTCGGCTGAGCTTCGGGGGTCGTACCGGAATCGGCGGCCAGCAGCGCCCACCGGGAGTCGAACTTCAGCACATCGAGCGCGAGCAGCCCTCTCACCTCGTCTACACCCGCAATGCCGGCGAGAGTGCTGCCGAACAGCTCCGCCAAATGCTTCTGATCGCGCCCTAACAGTGGCGCGATCAGGTCGTAGCGGCCCGTCGAGATGGTCACCGCGATCACTTCGGGCAGCTTCGCCAACTCGGCGCCGACCTCCAACGCTGACCTTTTCGCGACCGTAAAGAACGCGAATGCGAACTCTCGATGCCCGAACACCTGCATGTCGGTGACCGCGACCACCCGCATGATGGCGTTCTGCTCCATCCGCCGCAGCCGCGCCGCAACGGTCACCTCGCTGATCCCCAACGCCTGCGCCAGTGACCGATTGGTTTCACGTCCGTCATGTCGAAGCCGCTCCACCAACGCCCGATCCACATCATCGAGAACCCCCGGACCACGCCCCGCCACCGTCTCAGGCTGCCCCTCCATCCCGGCAGCCCCCGTCACCGGCACATCGCGTGTCATGCCAAGCAGTATCTCAGACGCACTCATGAACAGCCCTTATCCATGGCTCCCACCAAGCCACACGACCACTCCCAGAATCTGTTGACCAGCGGTGCAATCTGCCAGGCGCGAGGTGACTACCGGCGGAACCAGTTGGTCGCTGCCGTCCAAGCGGATTCGATGGTTCTGTCCACCCGCGTCAGAGCCTCGCCGACGATCTCCTCGGCAGACCGCAGTGGAGTCGAGGGCGAGGCGGCGAGGCGTTGCGCGGCCAGTTCGTTCAGCGAGATACCCTGCCGCAGCGCCTCGCCTATGAGCCGCTCGTGCAGTTCCGGGTCTACTTCGACCATGAATGTGCCGCTGGCGGTTATTTCCGACAAAGCCTGCACAACCGCCTGATCCTCCATCACCAGATCCCGTACGGCACCGCGCACCCGATTCACGACATCGACCATCACCTGGCGCGGCAGCCCGAGATAGGACGTGCCCATTCGATAGAGGTCGTCGTAGCTGACTCGCTGCGACAGTTGTTTAGCCTTCTCGAGCGCCTTCCCGAGTTCGGACATGGATTGATGATAGCGAGATCATTCCACTGCTAAAGGTGCTCTGAACACTGGTTTTGCAGGCGGGCGATGGTCGCGCGGCCGAGCGATCGGGCTGCGGGGGAATTCTTACAGTCCCTATTTCGGTGCGGTCACGCCGGCGATGCCGCCGATGTTGGTGATCAGCCAGTTGTTGTTGCTGTCGATGGTGATGTCGTAAGTCGCCGTGGACTGTAGCGGGTTGGGCGACTGGGAGTTCTTCGTTGTCACATTGACGAAGGTGGCTACCTGGTAGACACCGCTTCCGCTGCTGGTGACCTTCGCGGCGATGGGCGTTGAAGTCGAAACCCACTGCAGAGGAACGATTATCTGCCCCATCGAGGTTGCCGCATCGGTCAGCTTCTTGCTCATGTCCGGGCTCGTTCCAGCGGTGAGTTTTCCGCGCCATGAACTGAGGTCTTGGAAATTCATCTGAGCCGCTCCGACGGCGTAGTCGAGGGCGATCTTTTCGGCGTGAGTATTGTCGGCGCCTTGTTGCCGCAGGGTGACAAGTCGTTTCGAGCGTTGTGGTCCCGCCAGGCCAGCACAGCGGCACCTGCCGCTACGCCGATGACGAGAACCGACACCAGCAGGGTCTTCACGCTGACCGTGCCAGTGTCGATTGCCTCGGGGAGCGGTAGCCGCAGACGGCCACGTCGCGGTTCCCCTTGCAGCCTTCCGGATTCCGCGGACTCCGTGTCCTGTTCGGGCGTCGATTCGATCTTCGATTCGGTTGTTGCAAATCTCGACCGTTTGGTCGTATTCGTCATGGGGATTCCTTCACTGCGCTGGGAGGGTGGGGCTTATGGACCTGAGTCGATGTGCAGGGTGAGTGCTCCTTCCCTGGGAACCGCCGCTAGTGCGCTGCCCAACATGGCTCCCGTATCAATGTGGCGGGCCGCGGTCCCGATCGAGGTGACGTTGGGCAGCAGCGTTTCGGCCAGGACCTTCAGATCGGGCGCTGATTTGTCGAGGAAATGCAGAATCCGCTCCAGGAAGGCGCCGAAGTCCGAGATAGATTGCGGGGCACCAGTTTTCTCGACCAAGTCGAAGGATCCCGCGATGGCGCTCTGCCATCCGGCGCCCACCGGCGGAAGTTCTGGGCCGGTCGCGGCGAGCGCGGGCCCCACGAATCCGGCGTTCTTCAGTAGATCCTGTAGGTTCGCGAGGATTTCCCGGCCCTGGCCCGGCCGGCCATCGACCGTGGCGGACAGCAGATCACCGGCGCGTGAGAGCCTAGCGAGGACATCCTCCTGCGCCGGCAGTGCAGTATCGGTCTCGTTCACGATTCGCGCGACCTCGTCCGGGCCGACCTGCTGAAGCAGTCCGACGAGACTCGCGGCGAGGTCGGAGACGGTGGGTTGCTGAATGACCTGGCGCGTCGAAAGATGTTGGCCGTCTCGCAACTTCGGACCGTCCACGACGTTCGGCGTCATCTCGATGTAGGTCTCGCCCAGCGCCGACATGTTGTCGAGTTGGATCTGAGTGTCTTCGGGAATGTGGTGTGCCGCGTCGTAATAGAAGGTGACCACCGCACCATCCACCCTCGGCTCGAGGGCACTGACCTTGCCAATCGGTATGCCACGCAGCAGCACATTGGACCCGACCGCCAGCCCGTTGGTCTCGCCGACCGTCATGACCAGGGTGATCCGGTGCTCCGGCGGGCCGAGCGCGACGCCCAGATTCGAGATGTAGATCGTGCTCGCGGCGACAATGGCGATGAGCGAGGCCGCAGAGGCGATGGTGCGCAGGCTCATCGGATCGCCCCCAGCATCCGAAGCACCGCAGTGATGTCACCGGTGAGATCACGTCCGTCACTCGTCGTGATGGAGCTGACGTCGATGGACGGGTCATGGGCGAACGGCAGCACCTGTTCGGTGAGCAGACGCAGCCACGCGGGTCCGTCGCCGAGGATATCAGTGCCCGATTCCTCGAGAGCGCCGGTCGCGTCGACCAGTGAGTGCAGCATCGGCACGAGCCAGAAGCCGCCCTGGTAGATGCTGCCGATGGAAGGCAACAGCTTCCCCATGTAACTGAGTCCGAAAGTATTTCTGTACCAGCTCAATTGGCCGGCAGGGGAGGTGAAGTACGCGAGCACCGGGGCCTGCTCGTGCAGGTCCGCGGCAGTGCGATCCACACCGTCGAGCCAAGTGTCGACCTCATCGAGGCGGTCGGATAGTGCACCCAGGTCGGTGGCTACCCGGTGGACGATTCCCTGCAGTTCGATGTTGTCCGCCGGGGTCACGGCGTTGAGCCGGGAAATCGTGGTCTGGGCACGCTGAATGCTCCCGCTGGTGATGAAGGTGGCGAGCACCGCGATCGTGTCCTCCAGCTGCGGCGGCGCGGACGTCTGTGTGACCGGGACAGTCGCATTTGCAGTCAGTTTCGGTGCTGCGATGTCGTTTTCATCGTGCAGCAGCGCAACGTAGGTGTCCCCGAGGATGGTGTCTTGCTGCAGCACGGCATGAATATTTGCGGGGATCGCGACACCGGATTCGACACGGATCTCGACATCGACGCTGGACCCGGCGATGTGAAGTCTGGTGACCCGACCGACCCTGGTTCCGTCGAATACCACGCGTGCTCGTTCGGGGAGGTTGAGCACGCTGGAGAATTGCAGGGTCAGGTTGTATCCGTCGCCGACGGTTGTCCCCGGCACCGGAACGTTTTTCACATTGATTTGCGCACAAGCGGCGGTACCGACCAGTGCACACGTCACAGCGAGGACCGCGCCGCACCGTCGAATTCGGATCCGGTTCATGGCTTCGCTCCTACCAGCGCCAGCTGCAGCAATCCCACATGAGTCGTGCGGGCCCGGCCCGCCACTGTCGTACAGCTCTGCGGCGCAACGGCATTGAGCGCATCGCAGAATTGACCTGGATCGGGGGTGTCGAGGGATACCATCGGCTGCCGGTAGGCGATATCGATGCCGAATCCACCGCTCGATGTTGTCGCGGCGAGGCCGATCAGCCCCGGAATCGGGTCGAGCACGGCGGCTATATCGGGTGCGCGGGTGGTGGCCAGATGAATCACGGAGGGGAGCGCGTCGAGCATGTGCTGGGTCTCGCCGCCGAGATTGCGTTCCAGATCGGTGATTCCGGTGACGATGCTCGTCAGCGCGAACATGATGTCGGTGCTTCCGATCAAAGCGTCCGACAGATAGGGCGTCGTCGCGGGCATCGCCTCGATGATGTTTCGCAGCGGCCCGGTGTTCTCGTGGAGCACCGAGGTGAATTCGGCGAGGTTGCCGAGGACGAGCCCGATATCGGCGACGGTCTTGTCGGGATTGTTCATCAGGTCGGCGCCGCCGGTCAGCAGCTTGTTGATCCGCGGGCCGGAGTCCGTCATCGCCGAGTCGAGTCCGGTGATCGTGTCGGCGAGGTTGGCCGAGTCGCTGCTGGTGATGCCGTTGATGAGCCGTGTGGTCGAGCCGACAACTCGGGAGATACTCTTCGGTGTGGCCGTCCGGGTGAGCGGAATGCACTCTCCCGGTGCGAGTTTCGGCCCCTGGACGTAATTGCCGACCAGTTCGAGGCTGCGGTCGGCGAGGATCGATGTCGAGCGGATGAGCGCTCTCACGTCGGCCGGGATGGTCCGGTCACGGTCGAGGGAGAAGTCGACACGTACCGCGGTATTGCCGGCACCGGTGACGTGCTCGACCGTGCCGATGGGATATCCCATCTGGGTCACCGGGTTGCCGACATACAGGCCGATCGCGTCGTCGAGTTCGGCGCAGAACCCGTTCGTCTTCGCGGTGGCGCCCACGGTGGTCACCGCATACTTCGTCAGCGGCACCGCACCGGCGAGTGCGACCGATACGGCGGCGGCGAGTACCGCCGTGCGCCGCGTGATCCTCAGTTTCTTGTTCATCAGCAGCTCAGCACGGTTTGGTGGGCAGTGGGATACAGAGGTCGGTGGCAAGTAGCAGCGGTTGCTGCCCACCCGGCCCGAGCGCGGACAGCAGATCCTGCATCCGCCCACGGACTCCCCGCAGGTCGTCGATCATCGGCTGCAGATGCTGGTCGACGCTCTGGGCAGCGGTCTTGATCTGCGCCATCAGCGCCAATGCCTCGTCGCGGTGGGCGACGTAGAAGTCCGCGACCCGGGAGATTCGCTGAGCGACCTCACCCAAACCCATCAGGGCCGTGGCGAATCCGTCGCCGTACTGAACGAGCGTCGTCTCGAGAATGGCGGCGTTGCGGATCAGGTTCACCAACCCGTCGCGGTACTCGTTGAACGCACGCAGATACTCATTGGACACGTCCAGGATCTTCGACACCTGACCGCGTTGCCGGTTGATCGTGTCGATCAGATCATCGCCGGCGGCGACGATGGAACGAAGCGAGTCGATCCGCGAGCCCGTCAGCCCCGCCTGCAACTGATCGAGGTCTTGTTCCACCGGTGCGGGTTTCACGTTATCCGTCACCTTTGTGGCGTCCGCCAACGTCTGCATGACGCTGTAGGGCAGGCGAACTCGCCCTTCGGGGATCACCGCGGAGCCGAGCCGCCGATCCCCCAGCGGCACCAGGTTCACGTAATAGCCGCCGACGATCGTCAGCATCCTCACCTCGATCTGTGACTGATCGCCGACGAAAGCGCTGGAGGCGACCGCGGTCTCGACCCGGACCCGATCGTGCTCGAGGCTGAGCTCGGTGACCTTTCCGACAGGCAGCCCCGCGATCCGGACACTGTCGCCGACACGGATGGCGGCGGAGTCGTCGGTGAAGAACACGACCGCCTGCCGGCCGGGCGGTCTCACGTACACGACCGCCAACGCGACGGCGACGACAACGGCCAGCGCTATCGCGATGATGCCGCACAGCATCGGGCGGCGGCCGAGGTTCACAAGGGCTTGCAAAGGATCACCTTCTGACCGTTGAGAAGTACCTTGACAGGCAGCGGCAGGTCAGCCTGCCCGTTCGTGCAGCCGGTGGGTGACCCGTCGGCCTGGCGCGGCGTCGCCGACAGTCCGTCGAGCACGGTCGGCAAGGCGCGCAACGCGTTTGCCGCTGCGCCCGCCGAAGTGAACGCCTTCGACAGCAGCTGGTCGACATTCGTATCGCGGCCGAGGCCGATATTGTCGAGCAGATGGACCACCGTTCCGGTGAATTCCGGGCCGTACAGCTTGGATTTACGGAACTCGTCGAGCACCGATAATGCCGCGTCCAGCGGACGATTCAAATACTTCAGTATTTGGATGACCTGCGGTGATTTTCCCCCGAGGGTGTCGGCGACCGTGGCGAGGTTGTCCATCAGTCGTCCGATTATCTGTTGCCGATCCGATGCGTAACGGGTCAGCCGGTTGATGCCATCCAGCATCGGCGCGAGGCCGCTACCGTCCCCTTCGAAAACCGTCGAGACGGTGTTGGTAAAGGTGTTGATCTCGTCGGGGCTCAATGTCTCCAGCACCGGTTGCAAACCGTTGAACAATCTCGTGACGTCCAGCGACGGAACAGTGTGATCCAACGGCACATGGGTGCGGCGGTGTGGCGAGGTGCCGCTGACTTCGTTCGTAACATCCACGTACCGAACGCCCGTGAGGGATTGGAACTTCACCGCAAGCCGAGTTTCGGCGTCGATGTCGTATCGGTCGTCGAGGTCGAATCGAACCAGCGCGACGGTGCGTCCGGATTCATGATGCAGATCGATTCCGGTGACCTTGCCGACCTGGACACCGCGAACACGGACGTCCGCGCCGGTGTGCAGGCCAGAGGCATCAGTGAATTCGGCGACGAAACCGCGGACGTGGCCGGTCACCGGGTTTCGGATCGCATTGGTCAAAGCGATGAAAAGCAGAACCCCCACCACCGCGGCGATGACGAGCCGGAGAGCCGCTGCTCGCACGTTGATGATCATCGCTGACCTTCTTGCGCCGCCGCGCCCAGGATCGCGAGGGGTCCGGCGAATGCGGGCAACCGATCGACAACGATGTGCACGGTTGCTCCGGGCCGGCCGTCGGCCGCCGTGAAGAGCGTGCGCAACCGTTGCAGCAATTCGTGCGATTCCGGTCCGGCGTCGGCTCTGGTGGCTAGGACCGCAGCCGTGTCGGCGGCTACGCCGAGAATTCCGGTCAGTGGCGTCAATTCTTCACCGTGACTGCGCAACAACGTTCCGACCGCCCCGAACAATTGATTGGCAAACAGATCCAGCGTTGCGGTCACGACATCCGTGAAATAGGCATCGGTGACGGTCGACAATTTGGTTCCGATCAGCTTGTTCGAACCGTCGAGGGTCCCGTGCAGAAAACTCGGGAACGAGGCGCTGAGCCCTGCGGCGTTCTCGAGCAGTGTCTCTGTCGGTACGATCTGTACCCTCGTCAGCGCATTCGCGGCTTGCAGCAGGACCCGGACGAATGGAGTCAGGCCGTCGGTGTACCGAGTAGCCCGGTCGATCACCGAGATGAATTTCTCGGTGAGGACACCGCCCGAGACACCGCCCACGCTGGACAGCAGCGCCTGCATCGTGAAGTTGCCGAGCGGTGCCTTGCTGAGGGTTTCGCCATATCGCAGCGGGTTACCACCTGCGCCCGGAACGATATTCACGCCGGTGATCCCGAAATAGTTGACCGGTCGGTAGTCGATATCGAAACTGTCGGTGAGTCCCTCGATCGCGTTGGCGCGCAAGCTGATTCCCAGCAGCACCCCGCCCCCGGTGCGGCGCGATACCGTCTCGACAGCTCCGACCGGTAGCCCGTGCAGCATCAATCCGGTGCCTTCGGTGACCCCCTGCCCGACGTAGGGCACCTCGATGCCGAGGTCGATCGTGCCTTCGGTGCCGGATCGCCCGGGACGCAACATGACGACCAATCCACCGACGAGCACCATACAGAGAATCCCGGCCAAGCCGATGAGGGCCAGCTTGCGCGTCTCGTCTTGTTCCGTACCACGAAGTAGCATCGGCTCACCCTTTGAATACGAATGTCGGCTGCAACCCCCACAGCGCCACGGTCAACAAGAAGTCCAGCGTGATGATGGCGACCATGCTCGCGCGCACTGCCCGCCCGGATGCCGACCCCACGCCCTCTGGCCCACCGCGGGCGAAATAGCCGTAATAGCAATGCACGATCGTGACGACCGCGCAGAAGACGACGGCCTTGATCAGCGAGTAACAGATATCGCCCGCGGACAGCGACTGAACGAAGTAGTGGTGATACGTGCCCGCCCGCTGGCCGAAGGCCGTCACGATGACCGTCTGGGAGACCCAGAAGCTGACTACCAGCGCGAGCAGGAATCCCGGTCCGACACAGATCATTCCGCCGATCAAGCGGGTACCGACGACGAAGGGAATGGGCCGGATTCCCATAGTCTCGAGCGCATCGATCTCCTCGGCGATGCGCATCGAGCCGATCTCGGCCGTCATCCGGCACCCCACCTGTGCGGCGTAACCGATGCCGGCCACGATCGGCCCCATCTCGCGCACATTCGCGAAGCCGCCGATGATGCCCGCCATCGCCCCGAATCCGAGCAGATCGAGGGCGGCGAACGCCTCGATGGCGACCGACGCGCCGATGGCTATCCCCAGGATCAGCAGCACGGCCACGACGCCACCGTCGACGATGATCGCGCCACGGCCCCAGGCCATTCCGTTCATGACCTTTGCCGTCTGCTTGCGGTAGTGCAGCACGGTGATCGGCAACAGCCACAGCGTTTGCCCGATGAATACGATCCACTGGCCCGCGGTACCCAGGGTCCGCACGACCGCCGCACCCGTCCGGTGCGCCCGCGTTCGCAGCCGCGCGGCGACCAGCGGACCCGGCGTACCCCTGCTCGCGATCATGACAGCTCCATCGGAAAGAACATCGTCTGCACCTGCGTGATGGCCAGATTGGCGAGCACGATCGCGATAATGGACAGCACCACCGAGGAGTTCACCGCGTCCGCGACACCCCGCGGCCCGCCCTTGGCATCCATTCCCCGCAGCGCGGCGATCACGGCGACCAGCAGCGCGAAAACCATGGACTTACCGATGGCGAACCACATGTCGACCACGGATGCGAACGCTCCGAAGGAATTCCAGAAGCTGCCCGGCGTTACGTCGTTGACAGCCACCGCGAGTGTGAACGAAGCCATCACCGCCGTCGCGATGATGAGCGTGCACAGAATCGGCGCGATGGACAGCAGCGCCAGCACCCGCGGCACCACCATCCGGCGCACCGGGTCGACGCCCATGACCCGCATGGCGTCGAGTTCTTCACGGATCGCGCGCGCACCGAGATCGGCGCCGATCGCCGAGGCGGCCGCGCCACCCATGAGTAGCCCTGCGGTGATCGGCGCCCCTTGGCGTAGCACACCGATTCCGCTGGCCGCGCCGACCAGTGAACTGGCACCGACCTGGTTGATGATGCCCGAGGTCTGTACTGACACCATGGCACCGAACGGGACGGCCATCATGACCGCGGGGGCGGCGGTGACCTTGAACAGCGCCCACGCCTGCGAGCAGTATTCCTGAGCCGGCAACCGCATACGGATCCCATCGACGACGATGAGCGCGAGCACTTCGGCGGTCAGCAGCGCGAAACGTCCGATGGTCGGCACACCCCGAACCGGCGTTGTCGCAATGCGCATACCGAGGGATTTGAGAGCCGCCACGCGGGGCGCTGAAACGTTCATTCCGCGACTGCTTCGCAGTGCGCGATCGCGATCATGGCGGCCGGATCGGTGTACTTCACCCGGGGACGTCCGAGGCGTGCGCCATTGTCGCGCTCTGCGGCATCGATAGCATTCCAGCCTGTCCAGGTCACATGGTTCGGGCAGCGTCGCCGCACCAGTTCCTCGAGCGAAGACCTGTCCCGTGTCGAGCGCCTGAGCCGCCCCGCCTGGAGATCGGTGATCAGGCTGTCTACCGTGTCGTGGGCGCAGGGCTTGTTGGTGCCGATCACACCGGAGGGTCCTCGCTTGGCCCACCCCGAGACGTAGACGCCGGACAAATCCGCGGCGAGGCTGTCCGCGAGCACCCGACCCGATTCGTTCAGAATCGTGCCGCGCCGCGCGTCGACCGGAACCCCGCGAACAGCAGAGGTTTCGAAGCCGACCGCACTGATGATCAGTCCGGCTTCGATGATCTCCCCGGAATCCCCCGGCTCGGCAACTGCAACCCCGGTTGTGTTGTACCGCAACGAGTTGTGCGCGACTCGCATCCCGCCCACCCTCTCCTCACCGATGATCGCGGTCGGTGTGGACAGGAATTGCAGGCGAATGCGGCGTTGCTCCGCAGAGCCGTGCCGATCCTCCTGCCCAGCGAGATACTGCCGCGTGAGCGCGACATTCAGCTGCCTGGTCTGGCTCAGGCCCGCAACATATTCCGGACGATCCCAGCCGGCCGGGATGCCCACCGTCGGGATTTCTACCTCGACCCCCGGAATCTCCCCCAGTTCCGAGAGCTCCGGATTCGTCCAGGCGGCCTCGGCGGGACCACGTCGTCCCACCACAACGACCTCGCGGATTGTGCTGTTCGCCAAGGTTGTCAGCGCATGGTCGGCGATATCGGTCTGCGCCAGTATCTCTATCGGTGTGGTCAGCATGCGTGCGATGTCCAGCGCCACATTCCCGTTGCCGACCACGACCGCGCGCTCGACGCCGAGGTCGACCGGCAGCTGCCGCATATCCGGATGGCCGTTGTACCAACCGACGAAGTCCGCCGCGCCGTGGCACCCGGATAGATGTTCGCCCGGTATACCGAGCTTGCGATCGCGGGTGGCACCGACGGCGTACACGACCGCGTGATAGTGCTCGGCGAGTTCCTCGTGGCGCACGTGTACGCCGATCTGCACGCCGCCGAAGAAGCGTACGATCTGGGCGTTGTTCGCGACCACGCGATCGAAAATCCGGGTGACGGACTTGATCTTCGGATGGTCCGGAGCCACACCGGATCTGACCAAACCGAACGGTGTCGGTAGCCGGTCGAAGAAGTCGATTTCGACCGAATCTTTCAGCCGCGCAATCAATTCCGCAGCGGTATAGAACCCGGACGGTCCGGCGCCGACGATTGCGACCCGCGTGCGCTCAGTCATAGTAGTCCGCATTTGCCTGTACCGACCCGGCGAACTCCGCTGGCACACGCCGGTCCGGATAGATTGCGTTCACCGGGCACTCCCCGAAGCACGCATCACAGTCGATGCAACCTTCGGGGTCGATGTAGAGCTGCTCGACGATGCCGAAATCGGGCTCGTCCGGGCGCGGATGAATCGCGTCGACCGGGCAGACACCGACACAGGACGCTTCCTTGGTCCCCATACAGGCGGTGGTGATCACATAGGCCATTACGTGGTCCGCCGCTCGATCCGCACCGGGCATCCGCCCTTGAGCGAGGTCGACATGTGGAAGAACCGCTTGGGCTCGAACCCCTCCACCGTCACGAACCGGTACTTCTGAAGCGCATAGCCGAGGAACAAGCCGGCCTCGGTGTTCGCCAGATGCATTCCCATACAACGGCGCGGTCCCGTGCCGAACGGCAGCCAGGCGTTCTTCTCGATCTCGTCCTCGAGGAAGCGCTCGGGCAGGAACTTGTCCGGCTCCCGCCAGAAGCGCGAATCGTGCTGCAGGGCATACGGACTGCACAACAGGGTCGACCCCCCGGGGATGGTGTACCCACCCAGTTCCTGGTCCTCGTAGGAGTCGCGCGAGTAGAAGGGAATGCCCTGGATTCGCTGAGCCTCGTCGAAGCACGCACGCAGATAGGTCAGTTTGGCAGCATCGTCGAACTTCGGCACCCGACCGAGGGCCTCAGCCTCGGCCTCGGCCGCCGCCCGTGCCGCGGGGTTCGCCGACAGGAACGCCAGTGTCCACGCCAACGCTGCCGATGTCGTTTCGAAGCCGGCGAAGATCAGCCCGAACAGCTCCGCGGTCAGCTCGTCGTCGGTCAACGTCGACCCGTCGTCGAAACGCGAGTTCATCAAGGCGTTGAGCACATCCGGACTGTCGATGGGATCGGCCTGGCGCTCCGCGATCATCTCGCGGATGAACGCCAGCAGCCGTTCCCGTGCCGCGTCTGCCTTCACTGTGACCAGATGCCGAATCCGTTCCGGCACCCAGAACAGCGCCCAGCCGAGCCCACCGCCGATCGCGAAGCTCTGGTAGTCCTTGCCCACGCGCACCAATTCGTCGTGCGAACGTTCGCGGGTGAACATCGCGCGCATGAGTACGTCCATCGACATGGTGCTCAGCAGCGTCTCCATGTCAACGACCTGACCCGTCGCCGCGTACCGGTCGAGCGCGTCGACGTGGGACTGCACAGTCTCCTCGATCAGGCCCGCGAGATGCTTCATCCCACGCAGAGTGAAATGCGGCTGCGCCAGCCGCCGCACGCGTTGCCACTCCTCGCCGTCGGAGGTGGGCATCGGCGAGGCGGGCAGCCCCTCTTTGATCGTGCGCAGCATGTCGCCCTTCCAGTGATTGCCGGCGTCCCTCACGAAGACCTTGGCAACCAGATCGGGGTGGCTGATGAGGAAGAACTTTCGCTTCGTCGGCATCGGCAACTGGGCGATGTCGCCGTATTCGGCGGCAACCCTGCGCGGGTATTCCCAGAAGTCCGCCGCCAGCATGGGCGCCACACCCACCACGGGTAGTCCGCGCGGTCCGGGCGGCAGCTTCGACAGTCGTAGCGGCGACGTCAAGGGAGCAGTGGCTGGGGAAGACACGTGGAGACTCCTATATTCGATCTGAGACTTTTCTGACTAAATAGTCTCATCTTGTGAGCTGGTACACCATTTGACATCTCACCGAATGAGATGTCAATCTCTTTCTCGACTCAATTTCTTCGCCGTGTCGCGACCTGTCGATGGGTTACGGCGTGTATCCGGAAGGCGTTCCGATGTCGAATCTCGCTTGGCTGCAACCACCGACGGAAATGGTCGCGGACAACTCCGCAGCCTGGGCCTGGACCATCGCCGCGATCATCGCCACCGCGATCTCGCTGGTGCTGTTCCCTGCCTTGGCGGTGCGCGAACGCAGAATGCTGTGGATCTACCTGATCATCGGCGGATCCCTGTGTTTCTTCCTCGAATCCCCCGGGGACTGGCTCGGCGCGACCTGGTACCCATACAACTCGCCATGGGTGTTCGTCGACGTCCTGAACCGGCCGATGCCGTTCTACCTACTGCTGACCTACGCCAGCTACTTCCCGCTCGGGTTTTGGATGTGCTACCGAGTTCTGAAGCAGGGACCGTCGTTCCGCTCGATCGTCATGTTGTGGGTCGGCGGCGCCATCGTCAACTGCATGGTCGAGATCACCTTCACCCAGCTCGGCGCACACAACTACTACGGCAACAACCCCGTTCGCATCTTCGGCCTGCCGCTGTACTCCATCATTCAGAACGGTGCCTTCCCGATCTTTGGCGGCATCCTGCTCGTCCACGCCCACATGTACTGGCGCGGACGGCACGAGTTGTGGCTGATCCCCGCGATTCCGGTCGGATTCATCTCGTTCGCCGTCTGCGCGACCTGGCCGATGTATCTCGGGCTCAACCTCGACCTGCCAACCCCGCTGATGTGGGTCGCCGCGATCGCCGCGGTGACGCTCAATCTCGTTCTGTGCCTGGCGATCTTCCGCTCCGCATGGCTGCGGCGGCTGCAGGAGACCGCACAAGCCAAGCTGCACGGCGAAGCCCGGCACCGGGCTGACGCACAGCAACTGGACAAAATCCCAACGCGTGTAGCATCCGAATAATGACGTCGAGTCTCCCCACGCTGACCGCGTTACTGCGACTGAGCGGACCGGAGAACCCAACCGACAACCGCGTCATGGACGTGGCGCGCGAGCTGTTCCTCGAGCTCGGCACGGGTTTCACGATTGACGACGTCGTGGTGCGATCCGGGGTTTCCCGTGCCACGATTTTTCGTCGATTCGGTTCGAAGGACTCGGTCATCCAGCGGACCTTTCAACGCGAAATCGGCACTGTACTCACGCAAATCGTCAATGCCTCAGCGCAACGCCCTACTGCTGCGGAGCGAGCTGTCGAGCTGTTCGCCAGCACCCTGGCGACCGCGGTCCGCCAGCCGATGCTGCGCCACCTTGCGACCTCCAACCCAGCCGCGCTGGCACAGCTCGGAAGCACTGGCGATCCCTCACCACTGACCATGGTCGCCCGCGTAATGACCGATGCCCTACTGCTGGCCGCCGCCGAACTCGGCGAACCGCTCCCCCTCCCCGTCGACCATCTCGTCGACCTACTCATCCACGTCGTAGCCGGCTACACCTACTTCCGTAACGGCCCCCTTGAAGAGTCCGACGAGGCCACAATCCGACACGCCGCCGAAGTCCTGGTCACCCGGCTGCTCCCGACCCCGAACCATCCATAGCCCACAGACCGCACCATCAGCGTTGAACACCACTCTGCACACCGATTTCCCCGACGTCCTGTGGGCATATGCACTGATCAGCGCTAGGGTTTCGGCGCGGTCACTACGGGTGGAACCGGCGCAGGAGCCGGGACAGGCATGTCGGAGGTGCCGAGTTCGGCGGCCTTCACTTCTGCGTGGACCACAGCGAGAGGCTGACGCCGACTCCGCGGGAGATCTCGCGCAGGGACTGGCCTTCGGCGCGGCGGGCGAGGATGGCGCGGCGCTTGTCGTCATCGACCACACGCGGGCGGCCCCGAGGTTGCCACGCCGGGCGGCTGCGTCCAGGCCGTCGCGGGTCTTGCGGACGATGTCGCGGCGCCGGTCCTCGGCCAGCGCAAGTGCCAAGTCGAGCAGGAAGTTTCGTTCGGTGTGCTCGCCGGCGCCGATGCCGTCGAGGATCTTCACCGCGATGCCCTGCTCGAACAGGGTCGCGAGCACAGTCACGCCTTCGAGGAGATTGCGGCCGAGGCGGTCGGCTTCCTGCACGGTGAGCATGTCGCCGGGGCGCATGTAGTCCAAGGCTGCCTGGAGCACGACGCCGTACACCTGCGCCACCTGCTGGACGAGCGCGACATCGAAAAGGCCGGCGTGGTGGTCAGCGGCCTGCCCTGGGCACTCCTCCCCCGCCACCCAACACCAGCTCTTGGACATGGCAGCCGCGGTGCTCGCCCCGGCATGTGCCTTCACCACGTTCACCTACCTCCACGCCGTCCCCCTCAGCCGCGCGCGTTGGTCCCGGGAGATGCTGGCGACCTTCGGCCTCGGATTCATCAAGTCGTCGCATAGGTGATACAGCGAACTTTCTTGTCCGGAAAAAGATCTCACGACTATGCCGGTCATGTCTGCGCGCTGCGCGCATCACGCATTCGGCATCGGCACCCACGGCCAGCCAATCAGCGGCGTGTGTGCGGGCTCGAGCCCAGCGCATACTGCGGGCGCGTAAGGACCGCCGCGAGTGGACCGCCGAAGAACTCGCCTACCTCGACAAGATCCAAGAACAACTGGCCGGCCCCCTCACCGAACGACAGCTCGCCATACTGCGCCGCTGGTAGCACGGAGGCTACGCATCAGACCAATGAGCACCCTGCCGACAGTATCGCCTACGCCGTAACCAGGATCCCTCGCGCAACGAATCACGACGTCAACACGATCGGTCCACCGCAGCCCACGCAACAAGGCGCCCGCTACCCCGCCGCAGCATGAAACTGCTCGCGATGCTCGACCCACGGACCTAGCCGCTGCTCCTCACCCATCGCCAACAACTCACGCAACTTCACCCACGCCACCTCATCGACCGGGGTATAGATCTGCATCCACGCATGCGGAAGCGAAGGCAAAGACATACTCGTCAAGAACATCTCCAACTCCCCCACCGCCAAATTACGGATCTGCTTGGTCCGACTCGCCGGAACCGCAACATCATTACGCTCCCACAACGACGCGAAAGTCTCACTCTCAGCACACAACTCAGAGATGAAATCCTGCCAACTCGGATCACCGAGATTCTTCGCATACGAACCACGCAAATAACCGACCATGCGCCGCAAGTCATCCCAATTATGGTGATAGATATTACAGCACTCCGGAGTCAAAAACACCCGACGAGCCACATTACGCTCCCCCATCACGAAACCCGGACACAGCGCCTCATACGACTTGTTGTGCGCGAGCACGTCATAACGCGGACTCAACACGACACCCGGCAAAGGCTCCAAATGATCCAAAATCACCTGAAGCTCCTCCGGCAGAGCCGTCCCCGCATACGCGGTCGGCACCGTCGGCACATCCGCCAACCGATACAAATGCGCCTTCTCCGCAGCATCCAACGACAACGTCCGCGCAACCGAATTCAACACCTGCACACTGACATTGATCTGGCGCCCCTGTTCCAGCCAGGACAACCACGGAAAGAGGTAGCCATGAGCAACGCCTCCACCGGAGCGCAAAGACGCAGCTCAGAACCACCTTTCACGTGGATACACTTCTCGAGACAGCCGTATAGCCGACTTAACGCGACACGAACCCAGTACTCGACCGGCAGCGTCATGGACGACCGGAAATGGCGGACCGCTCCAGCACCTGCTGTGACGTAAACATGATCAGCGAGCCTTCCAACCATCGCCACGTCCACACAACGCACGCAGCAGATCGCTGTAGCGCTGGCATACCCAGGCGAGCCACGGACCGAACTGACGGGGTCAGGACACAGTCCTCGACTCACGTGCGATCCGCCATAGAGCAGACTGGGGGATGTCCGACATCGCTTCGTCGCTTCGCCACAAGAGTCGATCCCCGAACCCGCGACCAATGGATTCGCAGTCTACGGCTGACCAGTCGATTCGATCGGATTCGGTTGCATTCGATTTCACCGGTTTAGCTGGTCGAATATTCCAAGAGGGCGAGAAGCTGGGATGTGTTGATATTTGATCGATTTCGGTCGTATGCGGATGAAAATAGAGAGTAAATGGTGACCACCTGAGCGACAACCGTAGGGCGACCGCTCGCTCGCAGGCTCAATCTACCGTCGCATGGGTCAAACTCTGCACAGACACAGCAATCACTGTGCTATCCAATCAGTCCCGGGGCAGCGGCATGCGACGACCTTAGAATATTTCCGAAACCCCTTCCATCACACTCCAATCGATGACCATCGGGCAGGATCATCACCGGTGAGTCTGCCGTTCCTCTGGACAATCTGGACCTGAGATCTCTGGGTTATGACGGACACCGATACAGCCACCTTCGGATGGCTTCGGTTTCCTACATCTACCTGCACAGACTCAAGTCTTGACCATGCGCCTACCTGACATCGCATTCGGGCGTATTCGGACCAAAAGATCCAGTAAAGATCCAGCAGGAGAATCTGTTTCAGCCAGACCCCAGCCACAAGCGCGAGAAGGGCAGAGGGCAGGTCGTCGTCATTACGAGGGCTCATCCCCACGTGCGCGGGGAGCACGTCGATGCGACGCAAGGGCCGCAATCATGTTGGCGGATCATCCCCGCCTGCGGGGAGCACCTGTTCACCGCCGCCCAGGTCGCTGATGTCGCCGGATCATCCCCGCGTGCGCGGGGAGCACCGCGCGCCGGGCTCCTCGCGAGGCTCGGGTGTCGGATCATCCCCGCGTGCGCGGGGAGCACGCCTCGATCGCGGGCGTCGCGATCTCCTCCAGCGGATCATCCGCGGGCGCGGGGAGCACCCGTTCCTCGTGCTCGAACGCCACCGCCTCGGCGGATCATCCCCACATGCGCGGGGAGCACTCGGCGATAGAGCTGAGGATCGGGGCGGCGTCCGGATCATCCCCGCGTGCGCGAGGAGCACGCCTCGGTGCAGTATTCGGTGTAAATGACGCCCGTGTCAACTCCGGTTGAATCGTGACCCGGTCGTTCCGGTTGAATCCGGACCCACCCCTGCTGGTTTGGTTAGTCGTTGGTCTTGGCCGCTGGGACGCGGCCGAGGTCTCGGTCTTTGAGTCGGTAGCTGTCTCCCTTCATTGAGATGACTTCGGCGTGGTGGACGAGGCGGTCGATCATTGCGGCGGCGACGACGTCGTCGCCGAAGACCTCGCCCCAGCGGCCGAAGGGTTTGTTGCTGGTGACGATCAGCGAAGCTCGTTCGTAACGGGACGAGACGAGCTGGAAGAACAGGTTCGCGGCCTCGGATTCGAACGGGATATAGCCCACTTCGTCAACGATGATCAGCGGAATCCGGCCGAGCTTGATCAGCTCTGCCTGCAGTTTTCCGGCGTGATGAGACTCGGCCAGCCGGGAGACCCACTCGGCAGCGGTGGCGAACGCGACGCGGTGACCTGCTTGGCAGGCGCGGATCCCGAGCCCGATCGACAGATGCGTTTTGCCGGTGCCAGGTGGACCGAGGAAGACGACATTCTCCTTGGCGGTAATGAAATCCAAGGTCCCGAGGTGGGTGATGGTGTCGCGTTTGAGCGAACGCTGATGGTCGAAATCGAACTCCTCCAACGATTTTCGCGACGGAAATCGAGCACTGCGGATGCGTCCTTCACCGCCGTGGGATTCGCGGGCGGAAACTTCTCGTTGCAGGCAGGCGGCCAGGAACTCTTCGTGGCTCCAGTTTTCCGAGCGGGCGCGTTCGGCCAGTCGCTCAACCGCGCTGCCGAGTGTCGGTGCCTTGAGTGCTCTTGCGAGATAAGCGATTTCGGAGGTTACGTTGCGTGAACCATTGGCGGTCTTGGTGGCCATCAGGCGATTTCCTCGCTGCTGCTCGCCTCGTCGAGGTCGAACATGCGGTCATAGTCGGACAGGTTTCGATGCTCGACATCGGTGTCGATCGCGGGAACCGCGACCAGGCGCCGGGATCGGCGCAGATCTGCGGCTGCGGCCGCATGATCGGGATCGGTGATGGATTGGTGATCGGCCCAACACCGTTGATGGCGAGCAAGTTCGGCGCCGGCCAGGGTGATCACCACCTCGGTCAGGTCGGCGCGGACTTCCACTCGCCGGCCGATCGCGACCGGATGAACGGAGTAGTCGTTGGAGTCCAACCGGACGTAATGATCGCGAGGCAGCCTGGTCGTGAGCCTCCATCCGACCACCGGATCCACCGGCGGCAGCTCGAGCATCGAGCGCCGGTCGGCATCCCAGCGATCAACCGGGCGACACTCCAACCGCCGATGGTGACGGTGGTTGGCCTTGACCAACCATTCACCCAGCTGGGTGTTGAAATCAGCCGGGCTGGTGAACACACGGCCGGGCAGGAACGAGGTCTCCAGATATCCGTTCGCTCGCTCGACCAGCCCCTTGGCCTCCGGATCGCCTGGCCGGCACTGAATCACCTTGATGCCCAACGTTCCCCGGAACGCGTTCATCGTCTCGGTCAGCTGCGGTTTGCCGCCGCGCCATTGCCCGACCGCGGACTCGTTGTCCCAGACCAGAGCTCGCGGAACACGCCCCCAATCCGAGATCAACGCCCAATGCCCGGCCAGCAGATCAGGGCTTTGCCGGGTCGGGATCATCGTCGCCGCCATGACCCGCGAATAGCCGCTGACCATCACCAACACCGGCGGACGACCGACATGGCCGAACCCCAACGGAACATCGACCGGCGGAAACCACAAATCGCACTGAGCAAGCTCGCCGGGCTGATACTCAGTGCGCGAGGCCGGGTCCACCGGCTTGAACAACGGCCGCAGCTGCTGCACTCGCTCGAAGAACACCGTCTTGCCGCGTTGCCAGCCAACACGTTCCATGATCACCGTCGTCGGCATATCCGGGAACTCGGCGAGCACCGCCCGAATCTGCGGCTCGAACTCATCGACCGCCGACCCCTTCGGCTTGCGCTGATACCGCGGCGGCTCATGGGAACCGAGCGCCTTCTTCACCGTGTTCTTCGAAACCTTCATCCGACGAGCGATCGCGCGAATCGCCATCCCCTCAGCGCGATGCAACCGTCGGATCTCCGCCCAGTCCTCCACGTTCAGCACCTCATGATCGTTCACAGGGTGGGTCAGCATTCACCCGGAATCAGAGGGTCAGTCTTCAGGCGGAAGCGACA
>NZ_JBKBET010000032.1:0-3785 GCF_048910785.1 Nocardia nepalensis
GCACGGATCACCCGCTGCTGCGAGGGCCCGTTGGGTGCGGTCAACCCGTTGGAGGCACCGTCCTGATTGACCGCCGACCCACGCACCACCGCCAACACCTGATGGCCCTTGGCGCGGGCGTCGGCCAACCGCTCGACCACGAGCACCCCGACGCCTTCGGAGAACCCGGTGCCGTCGGCGGTGCCGGCGTAGGACTTGCAGCGTCCATCGGCGGACAGGCCCCGCTGGCGACTGAATTCCAGGAACATCGTCGGGGACGGCATCACCGCCACGCCGCCGGCCAAGGCCAGGTCGCATTCCCCGGCCCGCAGTGATTGCACGGCCAGGTGCAATGCCACCAGTGACGACGAGCACGCCGTGTCCACCGACACCGCCGGGCCTTCCAACCCGAGCATGTAGGCCACTCGCCCTGAGGCCACGCTCGAGGTTTGCCCTGTCAGCTGAAGGCCTTCGAGCTGCGGGTCGCCACCGATGAGCATCGTTCCGTAACCCGACGCCACCACGCCACAGAACACTCCGGTGGTGGAGCCGGCCAGTGTCGTGGGGTCGATTCCGGCGTCTTCCAAGGCTTCCCAGGAGGTTTCCAGCAGCAGTCGCTGTTGGGGGTCCATCGCCAAGGCTTCGCGGGGACTGATCCCGAAGAACCCGGCATCGAAATCGCCTGCGGCATCCAGGAATCCGCCCGAGCGGGTGTAGGACTTACCCGCCGCGGCCGGGTCGGGGTCGAACAGACCCTCCACATCCCAGCCTCGGTCGGTCGGGAAACCCGACACCACGTCGCGGCCGGTAGCCACCATCTCCCACAAGCCTTGCCCGGAGTCGACTCCGCCGGGGAACCGGCAGCCGATTCCCACGATCGCGACCGGTTCGTCCACGCCCAGACGCGCTGGTGTCACCGACCGGACCGCCTGCTGCTGGACCCGTCCGCTCAACTGCTGGTTGAGGTAGTCGGCGAGTCGAGCGGGTGTGGGGTAGTCGAAGATGGTGGTGCTGGACAGGCGTAGTCCGGTGATTTGGGTGAGTCTGTTGCGGAATTCGATCGCGGTCAGTGAGTCGAATCCGAGTTCCAGGAATGCTTGGTTGGGGTCTATTGCCTGGGCTGAGGTGTGTCCGAGTACGACGGCTGCTTGTGTGCGGATCTCGTCGAGCACGATCTGCTGTCGGGCGGTTTCCTCGACGGTGGCGAGCCGTTGTGTCAGTGGTGTTCCGGTGGTGTCGGTGCGTCGCGCGGGTGTGCGGACGAGTCCTTGTAGTGGTGTGGGGAGTGCTCCGGCTCGTGCTTGTCGTTGTAGCGCCGCCATGTCCAGTCGGGCGGGCACTACCACTGCCGTTGCCAGATCGAGGCTTCGGTCGAACAATTCCAGTGCTAGCTCGGTGGGTAGTGCGCCGACACCGATCCGTTCCAGTCGTGTGAGTCCGGAAGTGCCTAGTTTGGCGGTCATTCCGGTGGGGTCTGCCCATAGTCCCCATGCCAGCGAGTGTGCTGGTAGTCCCTGCGACCGGCGCTGCTGGGCGAGGGCGTCGAGCCATGCGTTGGCTGCGGCGTAGTTGCCTTGTCCGGGGCTACCGATCAGTCCGGCCATCGAGGAGAACATCACGAATGCCGACAACGGCATCTCGGCGGTCAGTTCGTGTAGATGCCAGGTGGCGTCGATCTTTGGTCGTAGTGCCCGTTCGAGCTGGTCGACTGTCATCGATTCGATGACACCGTCTTCGAGTACCCCGGCCGTATGTACCACGGCTCCGAGTGGTCGTTCCAACGATTCCAGAAGCGTGGCCAATTGTTGGCGGTCGGTGACATCACACGCGACAACGTCGGTTTGGGCGCCCAACGCATCGAGGTCTGCGATCAGTTTCGCCGCGTCGTCTGCTTCCGGTCCGCGTCGGCTGACCAGCAGCAGCCGTTTGACGCCGTGTTTGTCGGCCAGATGTCTGGCCACCGTGGCGCCCAGACCGCCTGTGCCACCGGTGATCAGGACGGTTTCGTGTGGGTTTATCCGTGGCTGGGTGGTCGTTTCCCCTGTTCCTGCCGGGCTGAGCCGTGGCACCAAGGTTTGACCTGCCCGGACTGCGAGTTGGGGTTCGCCCAGCCCGACGAGTTTGCCCCAGTCCAGGTCGTGACCGCTCTCGGCGCCGATATCGACCAGCACGATCTGGCCCGGGTGTTCGCTTTGTGCCGAACGCATCAATCCCCACACCGGTGCCAGTCCCAGGTCCAAGGGCGCCTCGTCTGCCGCAATGGCGTGGCGAGTCACTACGACCAGGCGGGCTTGTGGCAGCCATTCGCTGCTCAACCATCGCTGCAAAAGGCTCAACGCGTTGGCTGTGGTAGCCCGCGCGGTGGCCGGCTCATCAGTGGCAGTCGTAGCCGTGATCGGAGCGATGACCAGATCCGGCCGTGCGGCCCCCTCCGCTAGGGCCCGTTCCAACTCGTCCAGATCGGTGAACCACTGCGCCGTATCGACTGGGTCGCTGACTGGGTCGCCGATTCCAGCGATCAGTATCGGTGTCGATTCATCTTTTCCTGCAGCGGTGACCGGCACCCAGTTCTGCAGGAACAAGCTGCGTTGACCGCCGAGTTGTGCCGCCGTGAGTTGTTCGGGGTTGACCGGACGCGTGGCAAAGGACTGCACCGATACGACCGCGGCGCCGGTGGTGTCGACTGCATCGACTCGTATCACGGACTCACCACGGGCAACCGCGCGGACACGCAGCCGCGAGACGTCCTGGCGGTCGAACCGCACCCCGGTCAAGCTGAAGGGCATCCTGGGTTGACTGTCGTCGCGGTCGATCAGAAAACCGGCTGCACTTTGCAGTACCGCATCCAACAGCGCCGGGTGAATCCCGAATCCCCGCGCCACATCCGTCTCGTCGGGCAACCCGACTTCGGCGTAAACCGCGTCACCGTTGCGCCAGAGCTCATGCACCCCTTGGAAGATGGGGCCGTAGTCATACCCCGCCTCGGCCAGCCGCGCGTACAACGCATCAACGGCCACCGGTTCTGCACCGTTCGGCGGCCATGTCGCAGGGAACGGCTCCCACGGTTCGGTGTCTGTGGAGGATGTGGCGGGTTCGGTCACAGCCAGCCATCCCCGCGCGTTACATACGGGCTCGCCCTGGTCCGTGCCGATCTCCGGGGCATGGGAGCGCGAGTAGATGCCCAGCTCTCGACGGCCGTCCTCACCGGCCTGCCCGACGGTGACCTGCACCTGAATCGTGTTCTGCTGCTGCAGGATCAACGGCGCCTGGAAAACCAATTCCTCGACAACCGGGCAATCCAGCTGTTGGCCTACCGCGTGTGCGAGCTCGACCAACGCAACTCCGGGGACGACCATCGCCCCGAGCAACACGTGATCGGCAATCCACGGCTGGGCCTGGACAGACAGGCGTCCGGTGAACACCCACTCGTCGCGATCGCCCACCGGCACCGCCGCGGCAAGTACCGGATGCTGCACCCGGTACTGCCCGGCCGAACCCGCATCGGCAGAACCCGAAGCCAGCCAATACCGTTGCCGCTGGAACGCATACGTCGGCAACCCGACCCGACCCGGTGTGGTGGTGTAAACCTTGCTCCAGTCGACAGGTACCCCCGCGACGAAGGCGTGGCCCACCGCTTTGACCATCGCGGTGGTCTCGGGGCGGTGCTTGGTCAGCACGGGGATCGTGATGGCCTCGGGAGAGGTCAGTGTCTGTTCTATGGCAGCTGACAGGCCAGCGCCGGGACCGACTTCGATGAACCGGGTGGCGCCCATCGACTCCAACAACTGCACACTGTCGGCGAAACG
>NZ_JBKBET010000033.1:0-1804 GCF_048910785.1 Nocardia nepalensis
CGTGGCCGCATACACCGAACCCACCACATCCTCCACACCGGAGGACAACTCCCACACCACCACACCCGCATCAGCAGCGTCGGTATCCGCGGTATCGGTGTCGGCACTGTCGGTTTCTGTGGTGTTGTGCGGGGTCCATAGTCGGGTCGGGGAAGGGGTCGAGTCGGGAAGGGTTGTCAGGGGTGTCCAGGTCAGTTCCAGCAGGCCTGTGCCCGGTGTAGTGGTGGTGTGTAGTGCGGTGTGGAGTTGTTCGGTGGTAACGGGTCGGGTGTTCACCGTGCCGGTCAGGACCGGCATACCGGAGGTGTCGGCCAGTCGTACCGCCAGAGCGCCGTTGTCGCTGCTGCTCAGGTGGACACGCAGGCGGGTGGCGCCCACCGCGTCGAGACGGACATCTCCCCAGCTGAACGGCAGCCGCAGTTCGAGATCGTCGATCGAGGCTCCGGTGTAGGCCGCGGCCCAGGCGGCGTGCAGCGCGGTGTCGAGCAGGGCGGGATGGATGCCCATCCCGGTGACGTCGAGTTCCTCGGGGACCGCGACCTCGGCATAGACGTCCGCGCCGTGTCGCCACGCCGACTGCAGGCCCTGGAACGCCGGCCCGTACTGGTAGCCGTGCCGGGTCAACCAGTCGTACACGCCGGAGACCTGCACCGGCTCGGCACCGGCCGGTGGCCACTGCGCCAGATCCACCACCGATGCCGACGATGCAGACGGTGTCGGCTGTGATATCGACGGTGTCGGCTGTTGGGTGGTGAGGACGCCCTCGGCGTGCAGGGTCCAATCGGTGTCGGTTTGAGTGTCGCGGGTGTACACCGAAACCGACCATCCGGCCGAGTCGCCCCGCCCGCTCACGGCCGATTCGTCTCGGCTGCTTATGGCCGAGTCGTCTCGGGTGCTCACGAGGACCTGGACCTGGACGCTGCGGTCTTCGGTGAATACCAGTGGTGCCAGCAGGGTCAGTTCCTGGATCGTGGTGGCGCCGACCTCGTCACCGGCCCGCAATGCCAGTTCCACGAATCCTGATCCGGGGAACAACACCACACCGGCCACGGCGTGGTCGGCCAGCCACGGTTGGGTGGTGAGTGAGAGTCGTCCGGTCAGTGCGACCGCACCGGACTCGGGTTGCTGCACCACCGCACCCAGCAACGGGTGTTCGGCTCCGACCAGTCCCGCGCTGGCCACATCGGCGCCACCGAGCCCGGTACTGGCCAGCCAATACCGTTGCCGCTGGAACGCATACGTCGGCAGCGCGACCCGCCGCGGTGCGGTGGTGTAAACCTTCGTCCAGTCGAGGGGTGCCCCGGTGACGTAGGCGTGGCCCACCGATTTCCAGAACCGATCCAGCCCGCCCTCGTCACGACGCAGGGATCCGGTCACGGTCACCGCGGTCTCGAGACCGGCCGCGGTGTCTTCCATCGCCAACGCCAGCAACGGGTGCGGGCTGCACTCGATGAACGTGGTGAACCCGGCTCCGATCAGCGACTGCGTGGCCTGAGCGAACAGGACGGGTTCACGGGCGTTGTCGAACCAGTAGCGGGTGTCGAGTCCCGCGGTGTCGAACAGGCCACCGGTCACCGTGGAGTAGAACGCGATCGAACCCGCACGCGGCTGCAGTCCGTCCAACGCGTCGATGAGGGGTTCACGGATCGTTTCGACCTGCGCCGAATGCGAGGCGTAGTCGACCTCGATACGGCGAGCACGGACTGCGTGAGTCTCGCAGTGCGCGATCAGTTCCTCGCACGCGTCCGGGTCTCCGGAAACAACCACCGAGGACACCCCGTTGACCGCGGCGATACCGAGCCGG
>NZ_JBKBET010000034.1:0-1655 GCF_048910785.1 Nocardia nepalensis
CACCCGATTCCCACGATCGCGACCGGTTCGTCCACACCCAGACGCGCCGGGGTCACCGACCGCACCGCCTGTGGCGGGGTCCATCCGCTCAACTGCTCGTGAAGATAGCCGGCCAGCGCGGTGGGGGTGGGGTAGTCGAAGATCAGGGTGGGGGTCAGGGTCAGACCGGTGCTGGTTTGCAGCCGGTTGCGTAGTTCCACCGCGGTCAGCGAGTCGAACCCGAGGTCCTTGAACGCTTGGCGGGCATCGATACCGGTGGTGTCGGTGTAGCCCAACGCGATCGAGGCCTGGGTGCACACCAACTCGGTGAGCAGTCGGCGTTGTTCGTCGCTGCTGAGCCCGTGCAACCGCTGCGCTAGCTCCGACCGCGCCGCCGCGGTGCTGGTTTCCACCGTGCGTCGCCGTGGTGTACCGGCCAGGACACCGAACAGCGGTGGCAGGAACGCGGCGACGGTGCGGTCGCGCAGCATGCGGTAGTCGAGGCGGGCGGTGGCCACCGCGGGATGGTCGGCGACCAACGCGGCATCGAACAACGCCACCGCTTCTTCGACACTCATCGGCACCACACCGGTGCGTTTGAGGCGCGCCAGGTCACGGTCGCTGAGGTGTCCGGTCATGGCACTGGACTGGGCCCACTGCCCCCACGCCAGCGACATGCCCGGCAGTCCGGCGGCTCGCCGGTGGCTGGCCAGCGCGTCGAGGAACACGTTGGCCGCCGCATAGTTACCCTGCCCGGGCGAGCCCACGGTGCCGGCCATCGAGGAGAACACCACGAACGCCGACAACGGCATCTCAGCAGTCAGTTGGTGCAGGTTCCAGGCCGCGTCGACCTTGGCTCGTAGCACCGTGTCCACCCGTTCGGGTGTCAGCGAGGTGATGACCGCGTCATCGAGCACGCCCGCGGCGTGGATGACCGCGCTCAACGGCGGGCACTGCCCCAGCACGTCGGTGAACAATCGTGTCGCGGCCTCGCGATCGGCCACATCACACGCCACCACCTGTACTTGGGCGCCCGCGGCACGCAACTCCGCGACCAGCTCGGTGGCGCCCGCGGCGTCACCACCGTGGCGGCTGACCAACACCACATGCCCCACCCGGTAGGCGCCGACCACATGGCGGGCCAACGCGGCACCGGCCATGCCGGTACCACCGGTGATCAACACCGTGCCCGCAGCGATCGCCGCCGGCAACACCGCCGCCGGCGCATCCCCGGCCAGCGCATCCCCTGCCGGCACGCTCGCGGGTACGGGTGTCAGTCGGGCACCGTGGGTGATGCCGTGGCGCAGCATCAGCTGGGGTTCACCGGCCTGGGCCAGCGCGGCGAGGGCCACCGCACCCACCACACCGTGATCGAGATCGACGCCTTCATCGGTGTCGAGCAACACGATCCGGCCCGGGTGCTCGGCTTGCGCCGACCGCACCATCCCCCACACCGCCGCAGCAGCCAGATCGGTGACATCCTCACCAGGCGGGCTGACCGCACCATGGGTGAGCACCATCAACACACCCGAGCGTTCCACGCTCAGCCAGTCCTGCAGTACCGCCAGCACCGCATGCGTGGCCGCATACACCGAACCCACCACATCCTCCACACCGGAGGACAACTCCCACACCACCACACCCGCATCAGCAGCGTCGGTATCCGCGGTATCGGT
>NZ_JBKBET010000035.1:0-250249 GCF_048910785.1 Nocardia nepalensis
CCGATGTTCATACGACGCGGCACACCGTGGGTGTTCAGGATGATGTCCACCGGGGTGCCGTCGGGCATGAACGGCATGTCCTCGGTCGGGAGGATCTTGCCGATAACACCCTTGTTGCCGTGGCGACCGGCGAGCTTGTCGCCGTCCTGGATCTTGCGCTTCTGCGCCACGTACACCCGGACCAGCTCGTTGACGCCCGGAGGCAGATCGTCGTCGTCCTCGCGCGAGAACACGCGGATACCGATGACCTTGCCGGACTCACCGTGCGGCACCTTCAGCGAGGTGTCACGGACCTCGCGCGCCTTCTCACCGAAGATCGCGCGCAGCAGCCGCTCCTCCGGGGTCAGCTCGGTCTCACCCTTCGGGGTGACCTTGCCGACCAGGATGTCGCCGTCGCGGACCTCGGCGCCGATGCGCACGATGCCGCGCTCGTCCAGGTCCGCCAGGACCTCATCGGAGACGTTCGGGATGTCCCGGGTGATCTCCTCGGCGCCGAGCTTGGTGTCGCGGGCGTCGATCTCGTGCTCTTCGATGTGGATCGAGGTGAGCACATCCTCTTCCACGAGGCGCTGCGACAGGATGATCGCGTCCTCGTAGTTGTGGCCTTCCCACGGCATGATCGCCACGAGCAGGTTCTTGCCGAGAGCCATCTCACCGTTCTCGGTGCACGGACCGTCGGCCAGCACCTGACCGGTCTCGACCCGCTGACCCTCGTCCACGATCGGCCGCTGGTTGGCGCAAGTGCCCTGGTTCGAGCGTGCGAACTTGCGCATCCGGTAGCTCTTGCGGGTGCCGTCGTCGGCCATCACGGTGACGTAATCGGCCGAAACCTCTTCCACCACGCCGGACTTCTCGTTCACCACGACGTCACCGGCGTCGACCGCGGCGCGCAGCTCCATACCGGTGCCCACGATCGGAGCCTCGGAACGGATCAGCGGCACGGCCTGGCGCTGCATGTTCGCACCCATGAGGGCACGGTTGGCGTCGTCGTGCTCGAGGAACGGGATCATCGCGGTCGCGACCGAAACCATCTGGCGCGGCGAGACGTCCATGTAGTCGACCTCGGAGGCGGGGACGAGTTCGTTCTCGTCATTGCCCCGGCGGCAGAGCACGCGCTCCTCGAGGAAGCGGCCATCGGCGTCGACCGGCGAGTTGGCCTGCGCACGTACGTGGCGGTCCTCCTCGTCGGCGGTGAGGTACTTGACCTCATCGGTGACCACGCCGTCGACCACCTTGCGGTACGGCGTCTCGATGAAGCCGAACGGGTTGACCCGCGCGTACACCGACAGCGAACCGATCAGGCCGATGTTCGGGCCTTCCGGGGTCTCGATCGGGCACATGCGGCCGTAGTGCGAGGTATGCACGTCGCGGACTTCCAGACCGGCACGCTCACGGGACAGACCACCCGGGCCCAGCGCCGAGAGACGACGCTTGTGGGTCAGACCCGAGAGCGGGTTGTTCTGGTCCATGAACTGCGACAGCTGGGAGGTTCCGAAGAACTCCTTGATCGCGGCCACGACGGGACGGATGTTGATCAGGGTCTGCGGCGTGATCGCCTCGACGTCCTGGGTGGTCATCCGCTCGCGGACCACGCGCTCCATGCGGGAGAGGCCGACCCGGATCTGGTTCTGGATCAGCTCGCCGACGGTGCGCAGGCGACGGTTACCGAAGTGGTCGATGTCGTCGACCTCGACCGGCACCTCTTCGCCGCCGGGCGCGGTCATCGCACGATCACCGGCGTGCAGACGCACCAGGTACTCGATCGTGGCGACGATGTCTTCCTTGGTGAGCACCGACGCGGTGATCGGCTCGCCGAGGTGGATGCCCAGCTTCTTGTTGATCTTGTAGCGACCGACGCGCGCCAAGTCGTAACGCTTCTCCTTGAAGAACAAGTTCTCCAGCAGAGTCTGCGCGGACTCCTTGGTCGGCGGCTCGCCCGGACGCAGCTTGCGGTAGATATCCAACAGCGCCTCATCCTGACCGGCGGTGTTGTCCTTCTCCAGCGTCGACATCATGATCTCGGAGAAGCCGAAACGCTCGACGATCTCCTCGGTCGTCCAACCCAACGCCTTCAACAACACCGTGACCGGCTGACGACGCTTACGGTCGATACGCACACCCACGGTGTCGCGCTTGTCGACATCGAACTCCAGCCACGCACCACGCGACGGAATCACCCGCACACTGTGCAGATCCTTCTCGGTGCCCTTGTCGACGGTGTGATCGAAGTACACACCCGGCGAACGCACCAGCTGCGAAACCACGACGCGCTCGGTGCCGTTGATGATGAACGTGCCCTTATCGGTCATCATCGGGAAATCACCCATGAAGACCGTCTGACTCTTGATCTCACCGGTGTTGTTGTTGATGAACTCAGCGGTCACGAACAACGGCGCCGCGTAGGTCATGTCCTTGTCTTTGCACTCGTCGATGGAGGCCTTGACCTCCTCGAAACGAGGATCCGAGAAAGACAGGGACATCGATGCGGAGAAGTCCTCGATCGGCGAGATCTCCTCGAGAATTTCCTCCAGACCACCGGTCGGGTTGCGCTCGCCGCGAGCGGCGAGTCGGGCCTTCCATTCCGGGGAACCGACCAACCACGCGAACGACTCGGTTTGCAGATCCAGCAAGCCCGGCACTTCCAGTGGTTCCCGGATCTTGGCGAAGGAAATCCGCTTCGGCGCTCCGGGCACACCGGCGACTACCTGGTCTTTGTCGGCGACCGTCCGGTTCGAAACTGACAAGATGCGTCCTTCCCCTTACGCGAATCGCGGCAATGCGCGATCGTCGCTTGTCCACTCGCGAATTCCGCCCCGGATGCGCACCCGAACGAAACTCGCGCACCACACGTGGAAAACACCACCGCATCGGGTGATGTTTACAACGATTGGTTCATGAGGTGGACGGGAGGCAACCAGCGCAACGTCCAAAATTACACGCATACCCACTGGATGTCGAGAGCGACAATCACAATTGTCAGCCCATGTCAGAACCCCGCCGAATTACTTCCCATTTATAGAATAACTCCGCCATCCCGCGCGAGTCAAGCTTCGGCCACATTTCGATCAATTCGAAAGCCGAACTGCCGATCCGGGTTTCGGGCGCCGTGCCGAGTCAGCCGATGGCGTGGTCCGTGGGCAGGTTGATGAAGCTCGGCTCATCCGGATCGAGTCGCAGGTACTGCGTTTTGAATTCGGTGTTGTTGAGCAGGGGCCGCAATGCCATGGCCTTCGGCGGGTTCGCGGCGAAGACGTCCACGCGCAGCCGGTGGCCGGGCGGCAGTACGGCCTGGGTCGGAATGACCGCGACGTCCAGCGCCACCGGCTTTCCCGGCTCGACGGGCAGCAGGCTGTCCAAGGTGATCGGGTTGTACGGCGCGGTGTAATCGCCGTTCGCCGAGCGCGCACTCTTGGCCTCGTCCACCGCGCGCATTGACGCGGTGAGCTGTCCGGTGCTCAGCACGGTCGACATGCCATCGGGCGCAACGTCGTTCACCGTGACATTCCAATATCCGTCCGCCGCATCGTGAACCGTATTGAGATGCACATTGATCGGACCCGAGATCACCGTCGGCTGGGTCATCTCCGGACTGGTGAACGTCAGCGCATTGCCTTCGGCGATTCGGGAGTCCTTGGCGCAGATATCCAGCGGCGAGGCGATTCCGGCGGACCCCTGGGCCGCATCGCGCGAGCATATGGTGCTCACACCGGGCGACACCTGCAGCGCAAGGCGCTCGCGCGGTGTCGCCGCGGTCAATGATCCGTCGTGCGCCGCATGGTCGGCGGTATCGCTGGATGCCGCGGACAGGTAGATACGACGATGCGTGACACCGACATCCGGGAACTGTCGCAAGACCTTCCAGCCCGAACCCTGCTCCCACAGCGTGATCGGCCCGTAGTCGCCGATGCCGTCGTCGATGCCCTTGAGCCACTTGTCGAACCACACCCGCTGCAGCACATCCAGCCGCGGCGGCGCGCCGGGCGCACCCGTGCCCGCGCCCGGATTCGCATGGTAGGTATCACCGATCACCAACTGCTTCTTCGCCTGGGGCAGTGGAATCGCGTTGTACAGTTTGGCCGCGCTATTGGCGAAGATGTCGTGCCAGCCGCCATAGACGAAGGTGGGCACCGTAATTCGCTCCGGATGCCCGAGAATTCCCTGCCGGAAATCACTGTCGGAATCGAGTGCGGCCGACAGTGCCGCGGGCATCCGGTCCAGGGACGGGGTGAGCAGCGACTGGAACAACAGATCGGTATTCGTTGCCGGATCCGCCACCCTGGACTGGAGCCACTTCCAGTCGAAGGTGCCGTTGAGCATCGACTGTATGTCGGGGATTATCTTCGTCTGGTTCACATTGGTGAGCCACATCGGCAGGAAGGTCAGGCCGACGCCGCCGCCCGGCGCGACGACATCGCGCATCAGATCGCTGCCCCCCTCCACGGGAAAGATGGCTTTCAATGCGGGAGGCGCGTTTTCGGCCGCGCGCAGCTGGTTGATGCCCGCATAGGAGCCGCCGCTCATCGCGACGTTACCGTTGGACCACGGCTGCGCCGCGGCCCATTCGATCACCTCGCGGGTATCCAATTGCTCACGCGCGCCCAGGGTATTCCACTGGCCCTGCGAGAAGCCGGTGCCGCGCACATCGGCGACCACCAGCGTGTATCCACTGCGGATCAGATTCCGGTCGATGCCGAGGATGGTCTGGATGGTGCCGCCGTCGAGTGCGTGCATCAAGTCGCCGAATCCGCTGATCGGGGTGCCGGAGAGGTTGATGCGCCGGACCAGGTCCATGGCGAGTGGCTGCAGGCCGGGCACGGCCAGCGCCGAATCGAACAGATTGGTCATGAGCTTCGTATACGGCGTGAGGTTCACGATCGTCGGCAGCGGCTGGTCCACCACCGCCTTCGCCGAGTCGACGGGCCGATAAACATTGGCCTTGAGCACGACACCGTCGCTCATGCGAATCGGGACATCCCAGTCGATATGGACATCGGAGTACTGCTGCGGACCGTCGTGCATCGCGGTCCACCGCTGGGCGAGCGTCGGGTCGCCGGTTTGCTCAGCAGTCGCGGAGCCACCACCGCTCGATACGAGCGCCAGTACCGCGGCAACGACGGCTGCTAACCGAGCCGAACGAATAAGCGCTGGTGCCACTCCATGCCCGGACAACGATTCACCCTTTCTCGACTGGTACGCAGCATGCGGACAAGGTCGCTTCGACGACGCGCCCAGACCATAGCAACGCATCGGCGAATACCTTGTTAGGTGCGGTCCGTTCGGTTCGTCGGATGCCACAGGGTTATCGAACCGTGACCGGTCGACTATTTCGGCAGGCCCATGCGGTCCGCGATGCCGTCGAGCAGGCAGGTCAGGGTCCATTGGACGGGGTCGGTGCCGCCGGCGCCGGTGCGGGCCGCGAACCAGCGAGCGAAGGCGGGGTAGCGGCCGTCGGCCAGGATCGGTGTCAGGATCGGTTGGGCGGCGGCGGCCAGTTCATCGTCGGTGTGCAGGCCGGATCGGGTCCGCATGCGGTTCTCCTCGGCGAGCTGCAGTGCGGCGCCGATGAGATGGCCGTCGACGGCGGCGGTGATCAGGGTCATGTCGTCGGCGGCGATGTCGAGAGGCTCGAGTAGAGCGAAGCGGAAGTCGAAGTAGCGCAGCGCATTCGGACCGAGCGGCGGTCGAGTGTGCACGAGTTCGCCGAACCAGAGGTGACGCTGGATCACCGACCAGGTGGCCAGGGCGAGCTCTTCCAGTGCCGTGCGCCAGTGACCCGACGGCGTTGCGGGCAGCGGAATCTCGCCGTAGACGGTGTCGATCATCAGATCGACCAGACCATCCTTGCTGCCGACATAGCGGTACAGCGACATCGGCGTCGACGCACCGACCGCGGTGGCGATCCGGCGCATCGTCAATGCCCGAGCGCCCTCGGCGTCGGCCACCGTCAGCGCCGCCCGCAGGATGCTCGCCCGGCTCAGCGTCGTGGTCGGCCGCCCCGGCGGTTCCGGCAGCGACCAGATCAACGGTCCGGGCGGCGACTCCTCGTTCATGCCACCTCCTTGCCCGGCATTCAACCATTCGTGTACAAAGTACACATGATGTACAACGTACACGCACCTCGGCTTCTGATCGTCGGCGGCGGGCTCGTCGGGCTCTCGGCCGCGCTGTTCCTGCGGCAGCAGGGCGTGGCAACGGTGCTGGTCGAACGCAGGCCGACCACCTCACCGCAGCCCAAGGCTCGGCGCATCAATATCCGCACCATGGAGTTGTTCCGCCAGCTCGGCATCGCCGACGACGTCCTGGACGCGGCCCGCGACCTCGCGGAGTACCAGCACTTCGCGGCCGGGCCGACGCTCGCGCAGGCCGCCCGGATCCCCTTCACGCTGCCCGGCGGCGTCCCGGACTGGTCGACCATCACCCCGGCCACCGCCTGCCTGTGCGCCCAAGATCTGCTGGAGCCGGTGCTGCGCCGCATCGCCGTGGCCCGCGGTTGTGATGTGCGGTTCGGCGTCGAACTGACCGACTTCGCAAACGAACCCGACGGCGTCGCGGCCACGATCCGCGCCGTCGATGGCACGGTCGAGCGGCTGCGCGCGGACTATCTGATCGCCGCCGACGGTGCGTCGAGCCCGATCCGCGAACGGCTCGGCATTGCGCGCGATGGTCGCGGCACGCTGGGCCGGGCGGTCAATGTCTACTTCCGCGCCGATCTGTCGGAGTTGGTGCGCGGACGCGAATTCAACCTCTGTCAGATCGAGAATGCCGACGCACCAGGCGCTTTCGCTTCGATCGACGGGTCACACCGGTGGATATTCACCACCACGGAGGGCATCGACCACCCCGTCGACGAGTGGCCGAGTGTATTGCGCACGGCCATCGGCATTCCCGATATCGCCATCGACGTGCTCAGCGTATTGCCGTGGGAGCCAGGGATGTTCGTCGCCGAGCGCTACCGTGTGGGCCGGATCTTGCTGGCCGGGGATGCCGCCCATGTCATGCCGCCCTTCGCCGCCGCGGGCGCGAATACCGGGATCGAGGACGTGCACAACCTCGCCTGGAAGCTGGCGGCCGTATTGCGCGGCGCAGACCCGGCATTGCTGGACACCTACCATGAGGAACGCCGCCCGGTCGGCTGGTACATCGCCGACCAGTCGAGCATCCGAACCGCCGACCTGCGCACCATGAATCGCGAATCCACGGACGCCACACCGCTCGCCGACCCGATCGCCATGATCCTCGGCAACCGCTATCACTCGGGCGCGCTCGTCGACGACGGCAGCCCGAACACCATGGCGCACCTCGATCTCACCGGCCAACCCGGCACCCGCCTGCCCCATCGCTGGCTGCCCGACGGCCGATCCGCCCTCGACCTCGTCGACACCGCCTGCGTGCTGCTCATCGGACCCGACGGAACCACCTGGAAAGCCGCCGCCGCGCACCTGCCGCTCGAAGTCCATGAGCTGGACCAGGATTGGACCGATACCGTCGGCCTGTCCCCCACCGGTGCGTTACTCGTGCGCCCCGATCAGATCATCGGATGGCGCATGCCGACTCTGCCCGACGATCCGGTCGCCGAGCTGAGCACGGCCTTGGACCGCATCTTCCGCCGCGCGGCACCGGGAGCCTGAAGCCGCTATTTCGGCGGTGTCCCGATCGTCTGGACTTGCTTTCCATCCCAATGGAATTGGACCGGCGTGATGGTGCCGTCCGGACAGGCGTTGCAACTGCCGGGCGTCTTGTAGGTCACACCGACGGTGTCATCGGTCGTGCGGCCGGGGTCCAACGCGGTGAACCCGTGACTGTCCCGCGTCGCCGTGCCGACGAACTCACCCTTGTGGAACAGCAGCACATGCTCCGGTGAGCTGCCCGTCGCGCCCTGCACCGTGATGATCACGGCCGACAGCGTGACGCACGGATCGAAGGTGCCCTGGAAACTCGCCGGATCGGTGGACCAGGGCGCCTTGGTGATCGGCTCCGTGGGCAGTGTCGCGATCGCGGAGCGGATCACCGGTGCGGCCAGGTCGACCCCGCATTTCGGCGCGGCACTCGACGTGGTCGCGACTGACGTGGTCGCGACCGGGGTGGTCGCGGAGGGGCGGGGCGTCGAGCCGTCCTCGCCCGGTCCGCAGGCGGTCACGCAGGCGAGTCCGGCACCGAGGGTGAGCAATACGAGCCGATAGGTCTGCATCCAGAAAAGCCCTTCAAGTCCGACGAGTATCTCGATCGCACAGCGCACCCATCATCGCATCGTCGAATCCGGCGACCGCCGAGGCCGGGCTCCCAAGGCTGGGGTCGCCGCGTCGCCGGTGAGTCGATAACGTCGACACCTGACCGAGTCCTGATGAGGAGATCTGAATGGGTTCAACGATTTTCGCCGTGTTCCTACCGCTGGCGCTGGCGCTGGTGATGTTCGGACTCGGGTTGACCTTGACCGTCGACGACTTCGCGAGGGTGCTGCGATATCCCAAGGCGGCGGTCGTCGCGCTGGTGTGTCAGATGGTGGTGCTGCCCGCGATCTGTCTCGGTCTGGTCTACCTGTTCCGGCTCGAGGGTGCGCTGGCCGTTGGCGTGATGTTGCTCGTCGCATCCCCTGGCGGTCCGTCGGCGAATCTGTTCAGCCATATCGCCGGTGGCAATGTGGCGCTGAATATCACACTGACCGCGATCAATTCGATCCTCGCGGTCTTCACCCTGCCGCTGGTGGTCACGCTGGCCTTCACCTTGTTCATGGACGACGACGCCACCATCGGGCTGCGGCCGGACAAGTTCATCCAGGTCTTCGCGATCGTGCTGGTCCCGGTCGCGCTCGGGATGTGGGTGCACCGCCGATTCACCGCGTGGGCGGAGCGGATGCGCAAGAACGTCAAGATCGTCTCGGCGGTGGTGCTACTGCTGGTCGTGGTGGCGGCGGTGGGGCGCGAGTTCGACACGCTGACCGAAAACATCGGCAAGCTCGCCACCCTCAGCCTGCTGCTCTCGACGCTGAGCTTCGTCATCGGCTACACCGTGCCGCGCGTCTTCCAGGTGCGGACCGATCAGGCGATCGCCTCGGCGATGGAGATCGGTATCCACAACGGCGCCTTGGCCATCGCGGTCGCCTCCAGCGTGCTGCACAATTCGCAGATGGCGGTGCCGCCCGCGGTGTACGGGGTGCTGATGAACGTTCCGGCCGTGATCGCCGCATACCTGCTGGCGCGCCGGGTACGCAAAGACGCTCCGACACCGGTTCCCGCCGGGTAGCGAGGTCGCCAGCCGCGAAACATAGGGGCTGGCGCCGATCGATAGCCGGGTCGAGGCTCGGTGTAATCGGACACCGAGCACGGCGATGGGTAGCCTTTGCCTGTTCGACGTCACGTGAGAGGACCCCACTTCGCGATGCGACCGCTCGGCACAGACGATCCAACGCGGATCGGGGACTACCGCCTGCTCGGCCTGCTCGGCGCGGGCGGGATGGGTCGGGTGTACCTCGGGCGCAGCGCGGGCGGTCGCACGGTCGCGGTGAAGGTGATCCGCCCGGATCTGATCGGCAACGAGTACCGGGAGCGATTCCGGCGCGAGGTCACCGCGGCGCGGCGGGTCGGCGGGAAGTTCACCGCGCAGGTGCTCGACGCGGATGTGGACTCGACGCCGCCATGGCTGGCGACCGGATATGTCGCCGGATTCTCGTTGACCGACGCGGTCGAACAGTTCGGCACCTTCAGCGAGAACACGCTGCTGGTGCTCGCGCACGGACTGGCCGAGGCGTTGATCGCCGTGCACGCTGCCGGGATCGTGCATCGCGACCTCAAACCGTCGAATGTGCTGCTGGCCGTGGACGGGCCCAAGGTGATCGACTTCGGCATCGCCAGGGCCGCCGAGGACAGTGCGCTCACCACCACTGGAAATGTCATCGGCTCACCGGGATTCATGTGTCCCGAACAGGTGGTCGGCCCGGCAATGGGCCCCGAGGGCGATGTGTTCGCGCTCGGCGGCGTTCTCGTCTACGCGGCCACCGGGCAGGGGCCGTTCGGCTCCGGTGAAACGGTGCAGATGCTGTATCGGGTGGTGTACGAGGAGCCGCGCCTGGCGGCGGTGCCGGAGCGGTTGCGTCCGCTGATCGCGGCCTGCCTGAACAAGGATGTCGCGGCGCGCCCGACACCGCAGCAGCTCTTGGATCAGCTGGCCGAACTGGGCGTCCCGGAACGCGGCGGCTGGCTGCCCGCGCCGGTGCTCGAGGAGGTAAGCAGGCGCGCGGTGGCGCTGCTCGATCTGGAATCCGGGCCGATGGAGTTGCCGCCGGTCGGGTTCGCGCCAACGGAGCCGAATCCGTCACGGTCGGCGCCGACGATTTCTCGGCCTGTGCCGCAATCGAATTCGGGGCCGCTCACGCCGCTGCCCATGACGATATCGGGGCCTGTGCAGGCGGGTCAGGGCACTGCTGCCAATACGGTGGCTTGGCAAGCCGGTCCGTCCGGTGGGTCGGGTGTGTACGCGCCGTATCCACCGGCGCACGACCGGTCCGGGCCTGCCTACTTCGTCGGGCAACAGCCGCCCGGCCAACCCGCGCATCAGCCGCCCGGCCACTACGGCCAAGGCCAGACCCGATCCGCTCCGCTGCCGAAAGGCCGCTCCCACCGCACCGCGTTGATTATCGCGGCCGTGGTGGTCGGTGTCCTGGTCGCGGTCGGCGCGTTCGTCATCGGGACGCAGCTCAAAGACAAATCATCCAATTCCGCTGTCAGCGCGAAGAGTTCGGCGGCGGCCGGCACCACGTCCGTTGTGACCACCAGTGCGAGCCCGTCAACGACGCAGGTCTCGACCACCTCGACATCGGGCGCCCCGGTGCCGAAGGCGTTCGTCGGCAAATGGACCGGGACGGCCAGGGATGCGCTGGCCACCTTCGACATCGAGCTGACCGTCCATGACGGGAAGGTCGGCGAAGAGATCGCCGCCTCGTCGAATACCGGGCAAGCCTCGGGTACCCGGTGTGAACGCGCCGAACGTCTGACGAACGTCACCGACACCGAGATCACTTTCGTGGCACGGCTCTCCGGCGGTGCGGGCGGCTGCATGGACGAAGGGTCGGTCTCGAAGGTGCTCCTGCAATCGGACGGTTCGGTGACCTATAGCTTCAGCGGCGGTTTCAGCGGACTCCTCGGAAATATCACCGGAACCCTGCACAAGAGTTAGTACCGGATTCTCCTGGCGCGCCTTCCATTGCACAGCCTGCCGATCGATCATCCTGTGGACGGCAAATCATCCGTGAAGGGATCAGCTCATGCGCGTAGTAGCCGAGGTGCTCGTCGGCCTGGTGGCGTTGCTCCACATCTACATCCTGGTGATGGAGATGTTCCTGTGGACGACGCCGCGGGTGCGCGCGGCCTTCGGCAGTACTGTCGAATTCGCCGAGCAGACCAAGGTATTGGCCGCGAACCAGGGGCTATACAACGGTTTCCTGGCGGCCGGGCTGATCTGGGGCGTGATCGCCTCGGATCCGGTCGGATTCGCCGCGATGATCTTCTTCACCGCATGCGTGGTCGTCGCGGGGATCTATGGGGCGGTGACCGCGAATCGTCGAATCCTGTTCGTACAGGCCCTTCCCGGCGCGATCGCACTGGTGGCGGTGCTGGTGGCGGGCAGTAACTAACGCTTGCCGAATCGGCGACGGGCGCGGGCACGGTCGATCGCGGTCGTCCACGACAGCTTTGCGATGGCACTCGCCTCCCGCACGACGGTGCGCGGATCGGCGAGCAGCAGATCGGCGCCCTCGCGCCCGACCATCGCGGTGACCTTGCGCCGCACGGCCGGGCTCGCCTTGCTCATATGCCCGCTGTCGAAGGGCGGTCGCGGATCGTATTCGATCATCAGCTGGATCGCCTCGGCCGCCTCCTTGCCCGCGATCTCCCCCGCCAGCCACAGCCCGAGGTCGATGCCGGCCGAGACGCCCGCGGCGGTCACGATCTTGCCGTCGCGCACGATGCGTTCCTCGCCGCGCGGCTCGGCGCCGAGCGCCTTCAACGCCGATAATCCGGCCCAGTGCGAGGTCGCTGGCTTACCTTTCAGGATCCCGGCGGCGGCGAGGACCACCGATCCGGTGCACACCGATGTGGTCCAGGTCGAGGTCTCGTGCACCTGCCGCAGCCAGGCGAGCAGCCTTTCGTCGGCGGCCGTGGTCGCGGTCGCGGGGCCCGAACCGCCGATGAGAACGATATCGGGAGATGGCGTCTCGTCGAAGGAGTGCGTCGCGCCGAGCAGCAGGACACCGCTGTCGGTGGTGATCGGGCCCGGCTCGTGCCAGACGAACCGCAGCCTTGCGCCGGGCAGTAATCGAAGCACCTCGTACGGCCCGATCACGTCGAGTGCGGTCATTCCCGGATAGACGACGATGGCGATCTGCATTGATCATTCCCTCCCGTGGCGGCTGGCCCGCTGTCGAGCGTAGCGCTCCACATCGGACCGATCACGACATGAGTCATTCTGGACCGGGCAAGATCGAGATACACCCGCCGCGACGTGCGTCGCTCGTCAAGTTCACATCGAGGACCCCAGAAAGCGGGGTCTCGCACGTGCTTTGACCGATTACTAGCCTTTCCTTAGCCGACGCGGGGAGGCGTGCGGCAGTCGAAAAGGGGTAAGTCATGCGTAACAAGCACATTCGTGCTGCTATCAGCACCGCCACGGCCTGCGCAGCTACGGGTCTATTCGCTATCGGGTCGCCTGGTTCGGCGAGCGCTTCGGCTGCGGAAGGATGCAACAACGACGTATGTCTCGTGGCTGAAGACGACGGTGTCGTCCAGGTCAACTGGCCCACCGGATTCGGTCCGATTACGATCCATGGTGCCATCTGGGGCCAGGATTTCACGACGAACACCCAGACTGAGACTCTGGACAACAGGACATACCGCGGCTATTTCAAGCTAAATCGGCCCTACCGCACGGGCGAGACGATCTGCGGCCAGATTTGGCGGCACTGGCCTGACGGTCTGAACACGGAGTACATCAGCGTCGGCCTGCCCTGCGTCAGGATCAGCTGACGCGCACCACCGGACAGGACCGCACGTGCGAGTCACTGCTGTCATCCAGAAGCACGAACCCGCCTTGATCTGCGACATGCGTTGCGGGACTGGCTGATTCGGCATGGCCGACGCGAGATCGCGAAGCTCGCTGCGGAAACTCGAGAACCCGCATGTCGCGGGCCGGTCACGGTCGCGATCCCTATGGTCGAGGGCACCTCTACTGTGCCTGCAGGACTGGATGAAACTGCCGCCGCTGGTAACAGCGCGTGTGCTTCACCGGCCGGGAACGTGGCCGTGCCGATTCGGAACGTTTCCAAATTCGGCAAGCGGTTCTCGCACCACCCCTGTGGGATGGTATCCAGACCAGGCAGACTCGTCCATGCTCCGTTTCGACGGGGGTTCATGGACAGATGCAACCAGGCTTCGGCGCTGACAGAAACAGGCACGTGTCGACAAGTGATGTCCGCGATGCTCGTGGGTCTCATGGAGGGCTGGTTGCTGTGGTTCGACCATCCCGACGACGGGGATGACGAACCGTGGGAGCTGCTAAGTCTCCTCGACGACAACCGAATCGACAACAGTTGACGACAGCAGAATCGACCGTCGGTGACAGATATCGTGATCAAGTGACAAATATCGTGATCAGTCACAATACACCCGACCGAGCGCAGGCGCAGATCGGAGGAACACGCATGGCGAACACAGGTTCGGTTGCGCGTCGATGGATCGCTGTCGCCGCGGTGCTCGTGCTGGGTGCGGTCGCGGGCTGTGACAGCGGTTCGCAACCGTCGCCCGATCGGGCGACGGCGGTGGTCACCAGCATCGCACCGAGTACGCCGTCGGGGGTGCCGGATCTGGATGCGGAACAGGAGATCGTCCGCGATCTCGACGTGCCGTGGGGCCTGGCCTTCCTGCCCGATGGTGACGCGCTGATCGCGGAGCGGGATACCGGCCGGATTCTGCGGGTGCGCTCGGGTCGCGCCCGAGCAGGTGTACGAGGCGCCCGGCGTCCTCGCGCGTGGCGAGGGTGGTCTGCTCGGTCTCGCGGTTGCCGCCGATTATGCCGAAACACGTTATGTCTATGCCTATTTCACCGCCGCCGACGACAATCGAATCGTGCGGTTCCGGCTCGACGGACGACCGGAGGTCATCTTCGACGGTATCGCGAAGGCCGGTATCCACGATGGCGGCCGGATCGCATTCGGGCCCGACGGCATGCTCTATGTCGGCACCGGTGATGCGGCGCAGGGCAATAGAGCTCAGGACCCGGCGAGCCCCAATGGCAAGATTCTGCGCCTGACACCCGATGGCGCTCCCGCACCGGGCAATCCGACGCCCGGCTCACCGGTCTACAGCCTCGGCCACCGCAATGTGCAGGGTTTGGCCTGGGATCGCGCGGGCCGACTCTTCGCCGCCGAATTCGGCCAGGACAAATTCGACGAGATCAATCTGATCGAACCGGGCCGCAACTACGGCTGGCCCGCCGTCGAAGGTATGGGCGGCACAGATCGCGGATTCACTGACCCCCAAGTCATTTGGAAACCCGCCGACGCATCGCCATCGGGCATCGCCATCTCCGGCGACACGCTCTACGTCGCGGCGCTACGCGGCGAACGACTATGGACGGTCCCCTTGCACGATGGCACACTCGGCACACCGCAGGCCCACGTACGCGACCTCGGCCGCCTGCGCACCGTAGCGGTCGCCCCGGATGGCGCCCTCTGGCTGACCACCTCCAACACGGACGGCCGCGGTGACGTCCGTGCCGGTGATGATCGCATCATCCGCTTCCCCGCGCGTTGAGCCGCGTCATTTGACCACCTTTCCGGCGGAGGCCAGATCGCGGCGCAGCAGTGCGATTTCGCGGGCATGGCCGCGGCGGCCGGCCAAGCGGTACAGCAGTCGGATCGGGGCCGGAATGTGGCTCAGGAATTGCGACCATTCGCGGGCGTCGGCTTCCTCGGCGATATGACCGAGAAATACCAGGGCTCGGCTCATCGGCAGGAATGCCATGCCGCGCTTGCCGAGTTCGGCCCATTGCGACTCGGTCAATGTCTCGGCCACGATCGGCAGGACCGAATCCTCTTCCAGGCGAAGATGTTCGGTCAGTATCTCGTGTAGTCGACGCAGGTCGTCGACCAGCAGATCCACCGTTTCCGTTCCGCCCTGGTGTTCCCATTCGGCCAGTTCGTGATCCACGCGCCGCATTACCGCGTCGATCTCTTCGTGCTGGATCCGCATGCGTTCGACCAGCGCCGAATCCACCTGCGCCGAACGCAGTCTCGGCCACACCAGCTCATCCTCGCAACCGTGATGATGGTGCAGGGCGTTGAGCATTTCGCGACCGTGTTCGCTCACCCGCGCCACCTGCTCGGCATCGCCGGGCGAAGTGACCTCGACAATGTCTGCCAGCAAACGGAATTCGCGACTGAAGACCCGATGTACCAGCACCATGTCGTGGGTATCGCAGCCCGGCGCCTGCGCCGCCCGACGGCTCATAACATCCGCTCCGGCGCCGGTAGCGACCCCGTACCCAGATCGAACGCGGACAGCGCGAAACCGAGATCCCCGATAGTCATTTAGTTCCTCCCGAACCTAAATGCACTCCTGTGTAATAAGTGCAACCTAGTATAGTTTTGGCCGAGCGCGCCCTGTCAAGGTGACAAATGGAGGACAAGCAGCGAATGACCGAGCACCGAGCCCGTGTCAGCGATACCACTCGGATCGACGAAACCGCCCAGCTCACCTCGGGCCGCGTCGCCCAGCGCCGACGCACCCGCAAGGCCATCGTCGACGCCTCCATGACCCTGTTGAACCGCGGCATCGAACCCTCGGTCAATGACATCGCGGCCGCTGCCGATGTCTCGCGGCGCACCGTCTACCTGCACTTCCCCACCCTCGACCAGCTGATGCTCGATGCCACCATCGGGCTGCTCAGCGCGAATACCGATGAGGCGCTGGCGCATATCCACTCCGAGGACCCGCGCGTGCGCGTCGCCGAACTGGTGCGGGCGATGGGAGCCGAGATCTCCGACCTACTGCCGATGGGTCGGCGGCTGGTGAAGCTGACCGTCGACCCGCCCGCGGAGTACGCACCGCGACGCGAGTACCGCCGGGTGCGCTGGATCGAGTGGGCGCTCGAACCCCTGCGTACCCGAATCTCCCAGCGACAGTTCGACGATCTCGTTTCGAGCATCGCACTAGTGGTCGGCTGGGAGGCGTTCATCGTGCTGATCGATGTACGCGGGCTCGAGCCCGATGCGGCCGTGGATGTATGTGCTCGCACCGCGAGCACTCTCGTGGATTCGGCGCTGGGCTCACTCGAGACCCGATAGTCGCACGCCGTCTCGTTCGGCTCGCCGCGAATCACTTTGCAGCATCCGACAATTCGATGACCGGAGCTTGGATGCGCGCGCCCAGTCGCCATACGGCGAGTGTGAGCGGGACGCCGGGCCGGTATGCCAGGTGGGTGACCGACGGGGCATCGAGCACTTGGAGATCGGCACGCGCACCGACTTCGACGACCCCGACATCGTTGCGGCGCAAGGCCTTCGCGCCCGCCGCGGTCGCCGCGTATACCGCCTCGGCCACCGAGAGACCCATTTGCAGGACGGCGGTGGACACGCAGTAGGCCATCGAGGTGGTATAGGAGCTGCCCGGATTCGCGTTGGTAGCCAGAGCGACGGTCGCGCCCGCGTCGAGCAGCGCGCGAGCGGGGGCGAGCGGCTGGCGGGTGGACAGGTCACAGGCGGGCAGCACGGTGGCGACGGTGTCCGAGGCGGCGAGTGCCTCGATATCGGCGTCGGTGAGGTGGGTGCAGTGGTCGACACTGGCCGCACCATGGCGGACTGCCAGTTGGACGCCCGGACCGGTGCCCAATTGGTTGCCGTGTACGCGCAGGCCGAGACCGCGCGCGGCGGCGGCGCGCAGCACTCGATCGGACTGGTCCTCGTCGAAAGCGCCTGTCTCGCAGAAGACATCGGCCCAGCGCACATGGGGTGCGACCGCGTCGAGCATATCGCCGCAGACCAGGTCGACGTAGGATTCGGCGTCGGCGCCGGGTGGTACCAGGTGAGCGCCGAGATAGGTCACCTCATCGGCGGTCGCGGCGGCTATGCGGGCCGAGCGCTCCTCGTCGAACACGCTGAGGCCGTAGCCGGTCTTGGTCTCCAGGCATGTCGTGCCCTGCCGGTAGGCCTCGGTGACGTGGCGGCGCAGATTGGCCGAAAGCTGTTCGTCCGAGGCGCTTCTGGTGGCTGCGACGGTGGTGGCTATGCCACCGGCCCGATAGGGCTGACCGGCCATTCTGGCCTCGAATTCGGCGGTGCGGTCACCGGCGAAGACCAGATGGGTGTGGCTGTCGACCCAGCCGGGCAGGGCCGCGCGGCCGCCGATATCGACCTTGCGGTCGGCGGCGGGCGCGGTGGTGGCCGGGCCGATCCAGGCGAAGTGATCGCCTTCGATCACCACGGCGGCATTGTGCACCGGCCCTTCTGGTGCATTGGTGGTCAGCTCACCGATTCCGGTGATGAGGGTCGACACGGTCGCCTTTCTGTCGGGTGAATTCTGGCCTGTCTCGAGTGGATTCCGTACCGAGTGAAGATCACGGCGGGGACAAGGACCTGATCTCCTCTCGCAGAACGAGTTCGGGTTCCGCTACCAGGAGATGGCGACCATCGGAAACCACCTGTCGCCCGGCGATCAGCACCTCGCGGATATCGCTGGCCGTGGCCACGAAGAGCGCGGCGGCGGGTTCGGCGCCCACGGTCCGGATCGAGTCGAGGTCGACAGTGACCAGATCGGCCGCGGCACCCGCCTCGATGCGTCCGACCTCCGGCCAGCCGATCGACGCGTGATCGGTTGCCGCAGTGAACAACTGCGCCACATCGAAGCGTCCGCGTGTGCGCGAGGCGAGGCGTTCGTTCAACTCCAGCGCGCGCCATTCCTCGAAGCCGTCGATCACGGCGTGACTGTCGCCGCCCAAGCACAGGCGAACTCCGGCATCGAGGAGTTCGCGGGCGGGCCCGATGCCGTCGCCGAGATCGCGCTCGGTGGTCGGGCAGAAGCACGCCCGTGCCCGGGCTCCGGCGAGTAGACCGATATCGGCGGCGTCGACGTGCGTGGCGTGCACGGCCACGGTATCCGGCCCGAGCAATCCGGCCTCGGCCAACAGCGCGGTCGGCGTCCGCCCATGTGCGGCAAGGCAATCGCTGTTCTCGGCGGGCTGTTCGGAGAGGTGGACGTGCACCGGCCGCCCGTCGGCCTGTTCGGCGACCACCGCCAGCGCCTCCGGCGGCACCGCCCGCACCGAATGCGCGGCCACACCGGTCCGCACCAGCTCCGATTCCGGTTTGAACGCGGCGGCGCGCTCGGCCCAGGCCGCCGCATCGCCGTCACTGAAGCGGCGCTGGTGTTCGTCCGGCTTCCGGCCGAATCCGCCGGTGAGATAACAGGTGTCGAGCAGGGTGAGCCGAATCCCGGCGTCCTGCGCTGCCGCGGCCAGCGCCGCACTCATGGCATTCGGATCGTCGTACGGCACCCCGCCGGGCGCGTGATGCAGATAGTGGAACTCACCGACGGTGGTGTATCCGGCGAGCACCATCTCCGCGTACACCGCGCGCGCGAGCCGGTAGTAGGAGTCGGGATCGAGCCGGTCGGCGACGGCGTACATCCGTTCTCGCCACGTCCAGAAGGAACCCCGGCCATGGTGGGTACGCCCACGCAGCGCGCGATGGAAGGCATGGGAATGCGCATTCGCGAAACCGGGAATGGTCAACCCGCGCAACACTGTCCCGCTCGGCTCGGTCGCCCGCGTCACCGAGCGGATCGTCGACCCGGCCACGTCGATCCGCACCCGTTCCGCCAAACCATCGGGCAGCCAGGCGAATTCGGCCCAATAGACGCTCACCGAACCAGACCTCGCGCTCATTTCGCCAAGTCCTCCAGCACGCGAGCCAGGCTCGCGGCACCGAAGTCCACATCCGCGGGTTCGGAGTACTCCTGCGGCGCATGGCTGATGCCGGTCGGGTTGCGCACGTAGAGCATTCCCGAGGGCACGTGGGCGGCGAGAACGCCAGCATCGTGCCCGGCACCGGTGGGTAGGGCGGGAACCCCGCCGAGTACGCCGTCCATTCGGTCGCGCAGCGCCGCATCGAATACCACGTCGTCCGAATAGGATTCCTCGGTCACGGTGACCTCGCAGCCCTCGGCGGCCGCGGCCGCCCGCGCGAATCCGGCGATGTCCTCGACAAGCGCGGCGGTGCGACCTGCTCCGGCAATGCGCGCGTCCAGCCACAGATCCACTGTGGAGGCAATGACATTCGTGCCACCCGGTGTGGGAATCAGCTTGCCGACGGTGGCCCTGGCATCGTCGGTGGCGGCGGCAATGCGACGGGCGGCCGCTATCACCTCTGCCGCGGGCAGCATCGGGTCGTGCCGATCGGGCATTCGCGTCGCCCCGGCGTGATTGCCCTGCCCGGTGAAGGAGAACCGGTAGCGCCCGTGCGCGATGATGCTGCTTCCGGTGGCGACCGGGCTGTCCAGATCGATCAGCCCACGCCCCTGTTCGACATGCAATTCGACGAAGCAGCCGATATCGGCCAGCGCATCGGGATCCGCGCCGAACCGCTCCGGATCCTGCCCCGCCTTTGCCGCGGCCTCGGCGAAGGTGATTCCGGCGGTGTCTCGTAGTCCACGGGCGCGATCGGCGTCGATGGCGCCGGTGAGCAGCCTGGACCCCAGGCACGGCACCCCGAAGCGCCCGCCCTCCTCCTCCGCGAATACCAGTAGCGCGAGCGGCTTCGCGGGTACAAACCCCCTGGCGCGCAGGATATCCACGGCGGCCAGCGCGCTCGCAACCCCGAGTGGGCCGTCGAAGGCACCGCCGCCGGGCACCGAGTCCAGATGACTCCCGGTGACCACCGCACCCGAACCTGGACGCCCCCACCACGCCCAGATGTTCCCGTTGCGGTCGGTCGTCACGTCCAGGCCGCGCCGAGCCGCCTGCTCGGTGAACCACTCCCGCAACTCCAGTTCGGCACGGTCGTACGCATGCCGGGAGTATCCGCCACGTCGCGAATCCCGACCCACATCGGCGATTTCGGCGAGCAGTCCGTTCGCGTCGCCGCCTGGCGCCGTCACTGGTTCTCCCACATCGGGATTCGCACGCCACGCTCGTTGGCGACCTCGCTGGCCCGGTCATATCCGGCATCCACATGCCGAATCACGCCCATACCAGGGTCATTGGTGAGCACACGCTCGATCTTCTGCCCGGCCAAAGCCGTTCCGTCGGCGACGCAGACCTGTCCGGCGTGGATGGAGCGGCCCATGCCGACGCCGCCGCCATGATGGATCGAGACCCAGCTGGCGCCGGAGGCGGTATTGACCATCGCGTTGAGCAGCGGCCAGTCCGCGATGGCGTCGGATCCATCGGCCATTGCCTCGGTTTCGCGATACGGCGAGGCGACGCTGCCGGAGTCGAGGTGGTCGCGGCCGATGACCACCGGGGCCTTCAGCTCACCGCTGGCGACCATCTCGTTGAAGCGCAGACCGGCCAAGTGCCGCTCGCCGTAGCCGAGCCAGCAGATGCGGGCCGGAAGCCCTTGGAAGGCAACGCGTTCCCCGGCCATGGTGATCCAGCGGCGCAGCGATTCGTTCTCCGGGAACAACTCCAGCATGGCCCGGTCGGTTGCGGCGATATCCTCCGGATCCCCGGACAGCGCCGCCCAGCGGAACGGCCCCTTACCCTCGCAGAACAGCGGCCGGATGTAGGCGGGCACGAATCCGGGAAAGTCGAAGGCCCGCTCGCAGCCACCGAGTTTCGCCTCACCGCGCAGCGAGTTGCCGTAGTCGAAGACCTCGGCGCCGCGATCGAGGAAGCCGAGCATGGCATCGACATGATCGGCCATGGATTCACGGGCGCGATCGGTGAATTCATCGGGCTTCTTTGCCGCGTAGTCCGCCCAGTCCTCGAGCGCGACACCGCGCGGCAGATAGGCGAGGGGATCGTGCGCCGAGGTCTGGTCGGTGACGATATCGACCTCGACACCCGCCGCGAGCAGTCGCGGCAGCACCTCGGACGCATTGCCGATCAGACCGACAGACAAAGCTTTCCGCTCGCTACGCGCCTTCGTGACCCGGCGCACGGCATCGTCGAAATCGGTGGCGATCTCATCGAGGTAGCGGTCGTGCACGCGTCGTTCGGCACGGGCCGGATCGCATTCGACGACAAGGGCGACGCCGCCGTTCATGGTGACGGCCAACGGCTGCGCACCGCCCATGCCGCCCAATCCCGCTGTGAGGGTGAGTGTTCCGGCGAGGCTGCCGCCGAATCGCTTATCCGCCACCGCCGCGAACGTCTCGTAGGTACCCTGCAGAATGCCCTGGGTGCCGATGTAGATCCACGATCCGGCGGTCATCTGCCCGTACATGGTGAGCCCGAGCGATTCCAGCCTGCGGAACTCCGGCCAATTCGCCCAGTCCCCAACGAGATTCGAATTGGCGATCAGCACTCGCGGCGCCCACTCGTGAGTACGGAATACGCCGACCGGCTTACCCGACTGCACCAACAGGGTCTCATCGGCCTCGAGCGTGGTGAGCGTCCGGGTGATCGCATCGAAGCTGGCCCAATTCCGTGCGGCCTTACCGGTGCCGCCGTACACCACCAGATCCTGCGGGCGCTCGGCCACTTCCGGATCGAGGTTGTTGTGCAGCATCCGCAGCGCGGCCTCGGCCTGCCAATTCTTGGCCGTCAAATGCGACCCGCGCGCCGCCCGAATCGTCCGTGTCATCAAATTGCCTCCATATCAACGAAAGGCCCGTCAGGAGCCGAGGTGTGGCGCGACGGCGGCCAGCAACTGGCCGGAGCGGATGAGTTCTCTCGCGGCGGCGATCTCCGGTGCCATGTGCCGGTCCGGTCCCGGACCTTCGACCTCCGTGCGGAGCAGGGCGAGGGCCGCCGCGGTGGCCGGTCCCGGACGCAGCGGTGCCCGCAAATCCAGAGCCCGTGCGGCCGTGAGGTATTCGACGGCGAGCACGGTGGTCAGTCCCTCGACGGCTCTGCGCAATTTGCGCGCGGCCGACCATCCCATCGACACATGGTCTTCCTGCATCGCGCTGCTCGGGATCGAATCCACCGAGGCTGGCATGGCGAGGCGTTTGAGCTCGCTGACGATGCCCGCCTGTGTGTACTGGGCGATCATATGACCCGAGTCGACACCGGGATCGGCGGCGAGGAAGGCCGGAAGACCATGTGAGCGTGCGACATCCAGTATTCGGTCGGTGCGACGCTCGGCCATGCTCGCGACATCGGCGACCGGAATGGCAAGGAAATCGAGCACATACGCCACCGGAGCACCGTGGAAGTTGCCGTTGGATTCCAGTCTGCCGTCGGCGAGGACCACGGGATTGTCGATCGCCGAGGCCATTTCCCGATCGGCGACCATTTGGGCATGGGCGAGAGTGTCGCGGGCGGCCCCGTGCACCTGCGGTGCGCAGCGCAACGAATACGCATCCTGCACCCGGTTGCAGTCCGGCCCCCGGTGGCTGGCGACGATATCCGAACCCGCGAGCGCGGCCGCCATGCGCCGCGCGGAGACCGCCTGGCCCGGATGCGGGCGCAACGCCTGCAGATCCTCGGCGAAGACCCGGTCGGTGCCGAGCAATGCCTCCACGCTCATGGCGGCGGTGATATCGGCGACATCCAGCAGGTCGCGCAGGTCGTTGATGGCCAGCGCCAGCATGCCGAGCATGCCGTCGGTGCCGTTGGTGAGCGCGAGCCCTTCCTTCTCGGCAAGGATCACCGGCTCGATCGCCTTGGCACGCAAGGCTTCTGCGGCCGTGACGAGGTTGCCGGAGGAGTCGGTGACCTCGCCCTCCCCCATCAGCGCCAGCGCGACCGCGGCCAATGGCGCGAGATCACCGGAGCAGCCGAGCGAGCCGAATTCGTGCACCACCGGGGTAATGCCCGCATTGATCAACGCCGCCAACGTGATCGCGGTCTCCGGCCGCACCCCGGTATGCCCGGTGGCCAGGGTGCGCAGCCGCAACAGCATCATGGCGCGCACCACCTCGGTCTCGACCGCCGCGCCCGCGCCCGCGGCATGCGAGCGGATCAGCGACCGCTGCAGCGCGGCCCGGCTCTCCGGCGGAATGTGCCGGGTGGCCAGCGCGCCGAAGCCGGTGGAGACGCCGTAGGTCGGCACCGTCCCCGCGGCAAGCGCGTCGACGTGCTGGCGCGCGTGGGCCAGCCGCTTCTCGGCGGCCGCGTTGAAGCGCACCCCGGCGCCGCGACGGGCGACGGCGACGATGCGTTCGACCGTCAGCGGCCCGTCGACCTCCACTGGCGGTAACTGCGTGGTTTCCGGCATAGGGCTATTCCACCGCCACGAGGACGGGTGCAGAATGAGGCTGGGCCAGGTTCTGTCTGGTATCCGAGACAGTCCGAGGAAGAGGCATGGGTACGAGCAGCGATATTCCCGCGCTGCGGCGCGGTCTCGCCGTGCTGCAGCTGATGGCGACCCGGGCGGGGCCGGTGTCCGCCTCCGCCATCGCGCGCGAGTTGGATATCCCGCGCTCCACCACGTATCACCTGCTCGCGGAGTTGGAGCAGGCCCGCTTCGTCACCAGGCTGCCCGCCGAGCGGCGCTACGGCCTCGGTATCGCCGCCTTCGAATTGGGTTCGGCCTATCTGCGCCACGAGCCGCTGGAGCGGGTCGCCGGACCGTTGCTGCGTGAGCTGGCCGGACGGGTCGGACACAATGCGCACCTCGGGATACTGCACGGCAACGAGTTGCTGTACCTGATCAAGGAACGCCCGCCGCGCCCCGAGACCTTGGTGACCGATGTCGGCGTCCGATTGCCCGCGCAGCTCACCGCATCGGGCCGGGCGATCCTGGCGCATCTGCCCGCCGCTCATGTGCGAGCGCTGTTCCCATCGGCGGCGGCATTCGTGCGCCGCACCGACCGTGGGCCGACCAGCCTCGCCGCACTGCGTGGCATCCTCGCCGCTGAGCGCCGTCGTGGCTGGGCGAGCGAGGACGGACATGTCACCGCCGGATTCGCCTCGGTCGCCTACTCGGCCTTCGATCACGACCATCGGCCGATCGCGGCTATCAGCGTGACGCTGCGGCATCACTGCGAGCATTCGCCCTGTGACGCCGATTGGAGCGATCTCGCCGCCCAGGTGCGGTCCACCGCAGACGATCTCACCCGCCGCATCGGTGGGCGGGTCAGCTGACGGGCAGAGCGGTACGCGAATAGAGGGCAATCGATGTGGTCTGACGTCTAACCAGTCAATTTCGACAGCATTCACGACACTCCGGCACATAGCACGGGATTCAGCTATCCGACGGTTACGCTGACAGTCACCGACCGGGGCGGCGCTCCACCGGTGACGCTCGACCGAACAGTGCCGGATGGGGACAGGAGTTCGATGCGAACACCGCTGCGCCGGCGCGCCCTCGCCGGGCTCGCCATGATCGCGGCCGCGCTGCTGCTGCACGGTGTCGCCATGCCAAGCGCGCAGGCCACCATCGCGCCGTTCGGCCATGAATTCCTCTGGGGCGTAGCGTCATCCGGCTTCCAGTCCGAAGGCCATGCGCCGGACAGCAATTGGACCCGCTACATCGATTCCGGTATGGCCGGGGACGACTACGAGAATTCCGTCGACTTCTACAAGCGCTACATCTCCGATATCAACCTCGCCGCCCGCCTCGGGGTCCGCGTGTACCGGATCGGGATCGAATGGGCTCGGGTGCAGCCGCAGCCCGATACCTGGGACGAGGCGGCATTCGGCTTCTACGACAACGTGATAGCGCGCATCCTCGCCGCCGGCATGCGGCCGATGCTCACCCTGGATCACTGGGTCTATCCCGGCTGGGCCGCCGATCGAGGCGGCTGGCGCAATCCGGGCATGGTCGAGGATTGGCTGGTCAATATGCGAAAGGTGGTGAACCGCTATGCCTCTCGCAATCCGCTGTGGATCACGTTCAATGAACCCGCCGCTTACATCGGTACCGAGATGCGCATCGGGGCCATCACTCCCGCCGAGGCGCCCGCGATGCTGGACCGAATCGCCCAGGCGCACAACGCGATCTACGACACCATCCACCACAACATGCCCGATGCGCAGGTCACCAGCAACCTCGGCTATGTCGCGGGCGCCGAAACCGAGGTGAATCAGCCGATCGTGGACCGGATCGCGGATAAGCTCGACTTCATCGGCGTCGACTACTATTTCGCCCCGTTGCCGGAGACGAGCAAGGCGGTGCAGGGCGGTTCGAACGAGGGTCCGGCGATCTGGGAACTGCCCATTCACACCGAGGGCATCTACTACGCACTGCGCCACTACGCGGAGCTGTTTCCCGATCGCCCACTGTATGTCGTGGAGAACGGCATGCCGACCGAGGACGGTAAACCGCGTGCCGACGGCTACACCCGCTCCGACCATCTCCGCGACACCGTCTACTGGCTCCAGCGCGCCAAGGCCGACGGCATCAATGTCGTCGGCTACAACTACTGGAGCCTCACCGATAACTACGAATGGGGCAGCTACACACCGCGTTTCGGCCTCTACACCGTTGACGTGCGCACCGACCCCACGCTGACCCGGCGACCCACCGACGCGGTCGACGCCTACCGGAGCATCATTCAGTCGGGCGGCGTTCCGGCCGGTTACCGTCCGACCCGGCCCCCGGTCGAGTGCGCACTGGTCGATCCGCCCGACAGCTGCAACGAGTCGGTTATCGTCCCCGACTGACTCAGCCCCACTGGTATTTCAGGTATTTTCCGTCCAGTGTGACGACGACCCGCTCGCCCCCGGGGTCGTCGCGGCGATCGACGTCGATTTTGAAATTGATGGCGCTCATGATGCCGTCGCCGAATTTCTCGTGGATCAATTCCTTGATCGCCGGGCCGTACACCTGTAGCACCTCGTAGAAGCGGTAGATGGTCGGATCGGTCGGCACCGCCGCGTCCAGTGCGCCGCGGGTGGGTTGCGCGATGAAGGCCGCGATCTCCTCGGGCCCGAGCTCCAGTATTCCCGCGGCCTTCTCGGCTTGCGCGGCGCTGAGCGGGTGCTGCCCGAGCAGCGCGGCGACGGTCCACGCCTCCGGCGCGTCGAGCAGTTGCGCGAGCTGCGCCCAGGTCAGGCCCAGTCGCGCCTTCGCGGCCAACACCGCGTCTCCCGCCTGCTTCTTCGTCGTCATAGGTGCACGGTAGAGGAGGCCGTCGGCGCTGTCGACGCGAGCGCACCGGAGGACTCGCGGCCGCTATTTCTTATCGGCGGTCAGCTGACCGGCCGCACCCCAGCTGTCGGCGGGGTACTCCTGGATCCAGACCTGCACGGTCTCGGCCGGAACTTGGAGGGTGTCGACGAAGGCCTCGGTGATCCGGCGAACCAGGTCCCGCTTGAGCTCGACGGTGCGCGGACCCTGCTGCACGGTGACGATGGGCATGACTGATCTCCTCACTGAAAAGGGTTGGGACAGACCGCATCCTGGCTTTCCGCTACGGGTTCCGGGTTGTTCGGCGGCCTGTGATCAGTTCACCCGAACGAAGATCGTCGACCAAGGGGCAGTTCATTCGCGCAGTGATAACGCGACCTTATCGTGAGAGGTCGAGTTGGATTTCGGCCGAGATGAGCACCCGCAACAACTCCGAACTCGGCGAAACCGTCCCCGCCCGCAGGGCCACTGCGACCGGCAGGCTCATGCCGCTATCAGCGAACGGACGGAAGACCACCCGGGAGTTGTGCACTTGATCGGCATTGGCGGCGTAGATCACCGTCCACATCGCCGCCGCGGTTCCGATCGAGGCCAAATTGTCCTGCAGGGTTGTGGCGGTCGGTGCCGGAACGGGCTCGAAACCCGCGCGCTGACAAGCCGTCAACACCAGATCCACCAGCGCCGGATGATTGCGCCGACCGGTCAACCGCAGCGGAATCGACGCCAGATCGGCCAATCGCACGGTCTCGTGCGCGGCCAGCGGATGCCGCGCGGGCAGCGCCGCGACGAGCGGGTCATCCCATGCGCGCAGATACTCCAAGTCGGGAGTGTCCTCGACGGCAGGCGCGCGCACGAATGCGGCATCCAATCGACCGTCGGCCACCTGCGCCAATCGCTCACGCACCGGCAAGGTGACCAGCTCCACCTGGACATGGGGCAGACGCTCGGCAAAGGCATCCAGAATGTTGTCCAGCCGCGCGCCGAGCCCGGTCACCGTGCCGAGCCGGAACACCTCCGCCCGCCCACCGGCCAACTCCGCCACCGATGCCCGCGCCTGATCCGCCGCCATCAACACATTTCTGGCCGCTGGCAGAAACCGATGCCCGGCCTCGGTCAACCGCACCCGCCGCGGCGATCTGTCCAGCAACTGGACCTTCAACTCGCGCTCCAGCCGCTGCACCTGCTGACTCACCGCCGGTTGCGCGATATGCAGTCGCTGCGCCGCCCGCCCGAAGTGCAGTTCCTCGGCCACAGTGACGAAATAGCGCAATTGGCGCAGCTCCACAGTGCGAGCTCCTCGATTCAGCGGTCCGGTCGATCCATGAAACCAGCCGCCGCGACCAACGCGCACATCGCTGGCCGCGATTCGCCACACTGGCGCTGGGGTTCTCACGGCCCTGTCATTTGGCGGGTTGGTCGGATCGGTGTCGACGTCTTACCCGTCAGCTTCTATGGCGGGGTGTCTGCGGGCGAGCGTCGTATTCGTCTCGGGCCTGTTCGACTTTGTCGAGGTTGACCGCCCATTCGGCGAGCGCGGCGAACAGGGGTGCGAGGCTGCGCCCCAATTCGGTGATCTCGTATTCCACCCGCGGTGGAACCTCGGGGTAATAGGTGCGTTCGATGAGCCCGTCACGTTCGAGTTGGCGCAGCCGCTGGGTCAGCACCTTGGACGTGATCGTGGTGATGCGGCGTTCCAGCTCAACGAACCGTTGCCGCCCAAAGGTGTTCAGCGTCCACAGAATTGGTGTGGTCCACCGGCTGAAGACGACATCGACCACCGGAGCGATCGGACACGCCAGCTCCGGAGGCACATCTTCGGTGATCTCGATCACTTCAGTGTCACTTTCCCGTAGGTATCTACTGTCTTTTCGACAGTAACGTCCCGGGAACTCATCGAGTGACAGGAGACGAAGATGATCGTGGTGACCGGAGCTACCGGGAACGTTGGACGGCCACTCGTGCAGACCCTGGTGAACGCGGGCGCACCAGTGACCGCTGTATCGCGCCGAGCGGTCGAAGCACCTGCCGGGGTTCGGTCCGTCCGAGCCGACTTGGCCGAGCCGGAAAGCCTCGAACCCGCGCTCCGCGGCGCAGCAGCGCTATTCGTGCTGACCGCCCCTGACTTCATGGCGAACGGCGATCTCGGTCAGGTCGTGAAGGTCGTGCGGGAGTCCGGCATTCGACGGATCGTGTTGCTGTCGTCCCACGGAGTCGGTACGAAGCGTCACTCCGCACACCTGGAAGATGCTGTGCGGCAGTCGGATATGGAATGGACCATGCTGCGCCCGGGCAACTTCGACTCCAATGCGCTGCAGTGGGCGGATTCGGTTCGCAGAGAGCGAGTGGTTGTGGCGCCGTTCGGCGATGTCGCGGTGCCGGCCATCGACCCCGTCGACATCGCCGAGGTCGCTGCGGTCGCGCTGCTCGAGCCGGGTCACGAAGGCGCGATCTATACGCTGACCGGTCCGGAACCGATCTCACCCCGGCAACAAGCCGCGGCGATCGGGGACGCGCTGGGCGAGCCGGTGCGATTCCAGGAACAGAGCCGTGAGCAGGCACGGACCCAGATGCTCGGATACATGCCGGAGCCGGTAGTCGAGGCCACTCTCGACGCTCTGGGAACACCCACCACCGCCGAGCGGTCCGTCAGTCCAGATGTCGAACGTCTCCTCGCCCGCCCGCCTCACCCCTTCGCCGACTGGGCAGCACGCCACATCGCAGCCTTCAGATGAACCGATCACCACTTATCCGCATTCCCATGCGGTACCGGGCACTCTGGGTCGAGACCGGGCCCCCTGCGCCCGGTCTCGACACGGAATGCCCGGTAGCCATCGGGCACAAAAGAAATCGGCGAGCGCTCCGTTCGAGCGCCCGCCGAGTTCTATCTGCCGAGCTTACTTCGGTGCCGCGAAGGGCTGGTTGGTCGTGGTGAAGTACTGGACCGCGGCGGCGATGGCGACCGGTGCGGTGATGAAGATCTGGCCAGCCAGGGTGCCGAGCGCGCCGACGGCGATGATGCCGGCGATGCAGCCGACCGCGGCGGCGGGGAGGAAGGGACCGAACAGGCCGACAATGGTGGCCGCGGCGACGGTCGCGCCCGCGACGCCGCCGAGGACGCAGCCGATGGCGCCGCCGCCGAGACCGCCGACCAGGGTGCCGATGGTGGCGCCCATGGCGATGGTGTCCTTCATGCGGTTGAAGGCGGCCTGCTCACGGTCGTATTCGGACTTCCACGGGGCCTTGTCTTCAAAGGGCAGCGCGACCGGCTTGTAGGCCGCGTGCGCCATATCGAACTGCGGGGTCAGCGTCGCGGTGTGATCGTTGATATCCGCGGCGATCGGGAAGACGTAGTCGTCCACCCGGAAGGACAATTCGGTGCCCGCGAGGGTGGTGCCGTCGACAGCCTTGATCTTGAAGACGCCGTTCTCGTCGACCAGCGAACCGGAATCGGTCTTGATGATGGTCGAGGTCGGGGTGGTGGTGGCGGTGTAGTTCACGGCGCCGTTATCGGACTCGGGTGCGGCGTACACGGTTCCAGCGGTCGCACCGAGTGCCGCGATCAACAGCGCGGAGGTCGCGGCAAATTTCCTCATCAACATGCTTTGGATTCCTAACGGGGTGGGCTGCGGAAGCAACCCCATAAAAACCGCAGCATGCAAACGCAGGATTACCCAATCGTTAATGTTTGCTCATCGATTGCTATGTGACTCATGCAACAGACCCCTCTAATATGATCCACATCACAAAGCCACCCTCACCTGCGCACGGCCGACGCCACCGCCAGGCAAGGGACGCCGTACGCGGGAATTCCCGAGCGCCACAATCGGGATCAATCCTGGGCAAACGCGAGTCCTCCGGCGAAAATCGCCACGGAACACCCGAGCGGAGACGCCACACGCGAGACGGTCATGCGAAATCCAAATCACTGGACTCATTAGTGGGGGCGCACACATATCGGACACAGGCAGCGCACTCCCGCGCCGACAGCTCGGCCGCCACCTACGCAACATCCGGCAGCAGATGGGAACGGCGCTGGAAGAAGCGGCAAAGCTGATCGAGCGCAGCGCCACCAGCCCGCAACGACTCGAGACCGACCGAATCCGCCTTCTCGAGGTCCGCGAGCCGTGCATCCGGTATTGCGCGGGACGAAACCACCCGAGAGGAGATCATCGGGCTCGCGCAGCAGGCACTGGAGTTCGCCGCGTGACCACACAACAACACGGCCTCGGCCGACTACGCGCGAAGTAGCGAACGGATCCGTATCCAACGCTAGCGGGGCACCAGCCGAACGGGCATGTGACGGACTCCCGTGTGCTTGTTGCTGCGGGTGAATTCTATTGGGGCCGTTAGCTCTACGCTGGCCACCCGGTCCAACAGCGCGTCGAAGACGACCAGCATTTCCATGCGGGCGAGCGCAGCGCCCAGGCAGAAGTGGGTGCCTCGGCCGAAGGCCAGGTGGGGGTTGGGGCGGCGGGTGATGGTGAATTTGTAGGGGTTCGCGAAGATGGATGCGTCGCGATTGGCGGAGGCCCACCAGAGGGTGACCTTTTCGCCCGCGCGGATTTGCCGGCCCCCGAGGGTTGTGTCCCGGGTGGCAGTGCGGCGGTTGTAGGGGGTGGAGGAGGCCCAGCGCAGCATTTCCTCGATGGCGGCGGGGAGGTGAGAACGGTTTTCGCACAGGGCTTTCCATGCCTCGGGATGGTCGATGAGGGCGTGCATGCCGAGTGCGATGGAGTTGCGGGTTGTTTCACTGCCCGCGGCGATCAGCAGGCTGAAGAGCATCTGTTGCTCGAGCTCGGTGAGCGGCTGGTCGTCGATGGTGGCCGTGGCGGCGCGGGAGAGCAGGTCGTCGGCGGGGTCGGCGCGTTTGCGGGCCAGCAATTCCGCACCGTAGCTATGCATTTCGGCGCTCGCGCGCTGCGTGCGTTCGGTGACCTCGCCGAGGTCCCGGTCGTCGTAGTCGAGAGTGGTATTCGCCCACCCGAAGAGCCGATGGCGATCGGCCTGCGGCACCCCGAGTAATTGGGCGACTGCCTGCAGCGGCAATTCCGCCGCCAAGTCGACCAGAAAGTCGCAGTCGCCCTTCGCCAGCGCCGCGTCGACGACCGTCTCGGCGCGCCGACGCAGGTCCTGTTCGATCATGCGCAACGTCCGCGGCGCGACACTCGGTGTGAGCAAACGCCGTAACCGCGCATGCCGTGGCTCGTCCATCATGTTGAGCAGCACCCCGGCCGCCCACTCCCCCGGCAGATCCTCGATCAGCGTCCCGCCGCCCGCCCGCGCACCGCCGGTCTCCGAGGAGAACGCCGCGGCGTCCCCGGCCGCCGCCAGCACCTCCGCATACCCGCTGACCACCCAGAACCCCTCGCCGTCCGGCGTGTGCTCGGTCGGCGGATGCCACCGGACGGGCGCCTCCCGGCGCAGCACATCGAACACCTCGTGCGGGAACCCGTGTGCGAACCGATCCAGGTCCGTCAGGTCCATTCCGTCCATCCGGCCCTCCAGAACTCCTTCCGCTCGACGCTACCGCGCCGCACCCGAGCAACGGATTGCTTTGGCGACGCACGGTATTCTCGGATGAGCCCGAAAGGCCGGCACCGCAGGGACGGAACCAATGTCAGAAACCACCGAACCGATCACCATCTACTGGCGCACCTTCTGCCCGTACTGCATTCGACTGGGCATCGGCCTGCGCCGCGCGGGCATACCGTTCCGGACGATTCCCATCAAGAATCCCGATGCGGCAGCAGCGGTCCGCGCGATCACCGGTGGCGACGAGATCACCCCGACGGTCATCGTCCGCGGCCAGTCCCTGGTCAATCCCAGCGTCGACGAAATCCGCGCGGTGCTGACCGCGACGCCGTAGTTACCGCGTTTCGAGCACCGCCATGGCGGCATTGTGGCCCGGGATACCGCTGACTCCGCCACCGCGCACCGCACCCGCACCACAGAGGAAGACATTCGGGACATCGGTGGCCACACCCCAACGGGCGGCGGCGGTATCGACGTCAGCGGAGCTGTAGGGAAAGGCCAGATCTCGATGGAAGATGTGGCCGCCGGGGAGACCGACTTCGCGCTCCAGATCGACCGGAGATTTCGCCTCGATGCAGGGCCCGCCGTTCTCGTCCACAGCGAGGCAGTCGGCGAGCGGTTCGGCGAGTACCGCATCCAATTGTGCGAGTGCCGCTTTCACCGCCGTTGTCTTCGCGGCTTCCGGATCGGTCTCGAAAAGCCGTGCCGGAGTGTGTAATCCGAACAAGGTGAGGGTGTGCAGACCGGAGTCGGGCGCGAGGATCGAGGGATCGGTCAGGGTGTGGCAGTAGATCTCCGAGGGCGGCGCGGACGGTATCCGACCCGCCGCGGCCTCACGATAGGCCTGCTCCAGTTGCGAATACGATTCGGCGATATGGAATGTCCCGGCGAACGCCTCGCCCGGATCGGTCGACGGGTCGCGCAGCCGCGGTAGCCGCCGTAGCACCATATTCACCTTCACCTGGGCGCCTTCGGGTTTCGGCTCCCCCGGTATGCCGAGCAGCTGAGCGAGCTCGTACGGTGCGGCATTCACCAGCACATGCCGCGCGCCGACGACACCGTCCCGATAGCGCACCTCCGCCGTGACATCGTCGGATTCGACCTCGGTCACCGCACAGCCGGTGATCAGCTCCGCTCCCGCGGAGCGGGCGGCATCGGCGAGCGCGTCGGTGAGCGCGCCCATACCGCCGATCGGCACATCCCAGTCGCCGGTGCCGCCGCCGATCACGTGGTAGAGGAAGCAGCGGTTCTGTCGCAGGCTCGGATCGTGCGCGTGGGTGAAGGTCCCGATGAGCGCGTCGGTGAGTACGACGCCGCGCACGGTGTCATCGGTGAAGGTCGACTCGACCGTCTCCCCCAGCGGCCGCTCGAACAGGGCCGCCCAGGTGGCGGGATCATCGACAACCCGCTCGAGCGCGGACCGCGACGGCAGCGGTTGGGTCAGTGTGGGGAACACCCGTTGCGCGAGTCGACCGGTCGCGCCATAGAACTGCTGCCAAGCCCGGAAATCACGATCGGATCCGGTGAGCCTCACAAAACTCTCCCTGGTCCGAGCCTCGGAACCGGTGTCGACCAATAATCCGCCATCCCCGACCGGCGTATACGACGAAATCCGCCGACGCCGCGTCGCGAACCGCAACCCCAACTCCTCGACGATCTGCCGCGGCAGCAGACTCACCAGATACGAATACCGCGACACCCGCGCATCGACACCCGGAAACACCCGTGCCGAGACCGCGGCCCCACCGGTGTGATCCTGCCGCTCCAGCACCAGCACCGAACGCCCGGCCCGCGCCAGATACGCGGCGGCCACCAACCCGTTATGGCCACCGCCGACCACTACCACGTCATAGGAGGAGCGCATCGGTTTCATCTGTCCTACCTATCACGGATTCCGGAGATTGCGGTGGCGGCATGCGATTGCGCGGGGATTACGGCCGGGTTTCCATATTCTCCTGCGATTGACCAGGACTCACTTCAGACTTAGCTTCTGGCAAACGCCGTATGAGGGCAGCGTTTTCACCCGGGAGCGATCATGACCGAAGCCAATGCACCATCCGACGACGAACGTCGCCTCGCCGAACTCGGCTACAAACAGGAACTGGCCAGATCCTGGTCCGGATTCTCCAACTTCGCCATCAGTTTCACCATCGTCTCGATCCTGACCGGCGGCTTGGCCAGTTACGGTATCGGGCTGGCCAACGGCGGTCCCATCACCATGGCCTGGGGCTGGCCGCTGGTCTCGGTGATGGTGTTGTTCGTCGGCTTGGCAATGGCCGAATTGGCGTCGGCCTACCCGACTTCCGGCGGCCTGTACTGGTGGGCGTCCGAGTTGGGCGGCCCGGTCTGGGGCTGGTTCACCGGGTGGTTCAACCTGATCGGCCAGATCGCGGTGACCGCCGCCATCGACTACGGCGCGGCGATCTTCACCACCGCGGTGCTGAACGTCATCGGCATCGATATCGGAACCGACCGCACCGCAATCTTTCTCGTCTTCACCGCGATCCTCATCCTGCATGCCGTACTCAATGCGATCGGGCCGCATCTGTCCGCCGTGATCAACAATGTCTCGGCCTGGTGGCATGTCGGCGGTGTGGCGATCTTCGTCATCGTGCTGGGTTTCGGCGCGAGCCATCATCAGAGCGTCGGCTTCGTGTTCACCGAGACCGTCGACAATAGCGCGGTCGGCTTCGGTGGAGTGGCGTTCAGCTTCCTGCTCGGATTGCTGCACGCGCAATACACTTTCACCGGATACGACGCGTCGGCACATATGTCGGAGGAGACGCACGACGCGGCGCGCACCGCGGCGAAAGGCATCATCAATACCATCGTCGTCTCGGCCGTTGCCGGATATCTGCTCATCATGGCGGTGACGTTCGCCATTCCGAATCTCGACGACGCGCTGGATCCGGACAAGAACAGCGGCTATCCGGTCATCTATATCCTGGAGAATTCGCTGAATTCGTTCTGGTCGGGTCTGCTGCTGATCATCGCCGCGATCGCCCAGCTTTTCTGCGGCTATGCCTCCGTCACCTCGGCCTCGCGCATGCTGTTCGCATTCTCCCGCGACGGTGCGGTGCCGGGATCGGCCTACTGGTCCAGACTTTCGGCCCGCAAGGTGCCGGTGCACGCCGTGTTGTTCATCTCGTTCTTCTCGTTCGTGCTGTTGATTCCGTCGATGCTGGTGCCCGCGGCGAATGCGCCGACCGCCTACGCCGCGGCCACCTCGGTCGCCACCATCGGCCTCTATATCGCCTATGGCATCCCGATTCTGCTGCGCCAGCTGCACGGCAGCCGATTCCACACCGGCCCTTGGCAACTCGGTCCCTGGTATCGCCCGATCGGTGTGATCGCCCTGGTCTGGATCGTATTGATCAGCGTGCTGTTCATTCTGCCGACCGATGACCGCGGCTATCCGTGGAACAGCGAATTCACCTGGAACACCGTCAATTACGCGCCGATCACCTTGGTCGGTGTGGTCGGTGCGATCGGCATCTGGTGGGCGGTATCGGCCAAGCGCTGGTTCACCGGACCCAAGCGCACCGTCGAAATCGAGGACGCGCCGCCCGAACCGGAGGCCGAGGCCCCGGCCAACGCTTGATACCGCACTGACGGACATTCGGTCACGCGGAGTATTCCTGCGCGACCCGACCTCGACGCATTGTTCGACTGATGTCGGCCTTGTGCGGTCGCAGTATCAACCCAGTAGCGCGAACAATGCCCGGCGGATCGCCGCGGATGCCTCGGCCTGCGATCGGCCGCGCCGATCGACAAGGTGATGCCGGGTGGGCCAGCCGACGGCGGCGTCGACGAGATCGAGCAGTTCCTCGTCGATGCCGCCGTCGACGGTCAGTTCCGGTGCGAACGCGCGGGCCAGTGCGTCGCGGATACGCCTGTCGGTCAATCGCATTCGCGCATCCACACCCGCGACGGTATGCGATTCGAGCAGACCGAGCAGCCGGGGATTGCGCTGCAGCTCGAAGATCGCCTCGCTCTGGCCCACCACCGCATCGATGCGATCGGCCAGCGGCAGTTGCGGATCCGGCGTCGCGATCAGCGCCTCGACCCGTTCCGATTGCACCTGCACGACCGCGATCCGCAGGTCGTCGCGGCCCGGAAAGTGCACGAAGACACTGCGCTCGGAGACCCCGGCCCTGGCCGCGATGCGCTTACCGGTCGGATCGAGTTCGCCGTCGTGAATCGCCTCGAGCAGGGCGGCGATGATCGCGGCGCGGGTCTGTTCCGGATTGCGCCTGCGTCGGGCCCCCGCAGTGCTCTCACTCATGCCTGTATCCGATCACAGTGACACCAAGGGAAAATCTGCGGCCACACCAGCCACGATACCTGCGCTATTGCAGTCTCACTGCAATAGCGGTTACGGTGTCGCTGCCTAGGATGGACAGGAGAGGCGATGGTCGAGCACCAGGACAACGACGGCAACCGGACGCCGCGGGTATCGCGCCGCGGGGTATTCGGCGTCGGAGCGGCGGCACTCGCGGCGGCGGGCGTCGGCGTCGGTCTCACCGCCTGCGGCGACTCGGACGAGGTCGACCCCGCCACCGAACCCACCGATCCCAGCGATCACATCGCCGATGCCAATAGGCAGGCCGCCGCGACGCTGCCCTTCGCCGACACCACCGATTTCGCCGACGCCGATCGCGGCTGGATCGCTTCGCTCGAGCCCGGCGTGGTCACCGATGCCAGCGGAAAGGTGGTGTGGGACACCGACTCCTACGGCTTCCTGCGCGATTCCTGTCCGCTGTCGGTGCATCCGAGCCTGTGGCGGCAGTCCCAGCTGACGGTTAAGCAAGGCCTGTACGAAATCGCCCCGGGCTTCTATCAGATCCGCGGTGTCGACCTGTCGAATATGACATTGGTCGAAGGCAATACCGGCGTCGTCGTCATCGACCCGCTGATCTCGACCGAGACCGCGGCCGCCGGACTCGCGCTCTACCGCGCCCATCGCGGCAATCGCCCGGTCACCGGCCTGATCTATTCCCATGCCCACGTCGACCATTTCGGCGGCGCGCTCGGCGTCACCACCGTCGAGGAGGTCGCGGCGGGCCGCTGCCCGGTGCTCGCGCCGTCCGGATTCCTCGAACACGCGATCGCCGAGAACATCTACGCGGGCACCGCGATGGCGCGGCGTGCCGCCTATATGTACGGCGCGGCCCTGCCGCGCGGGCCGAAGGGGCAGGTCGGCGCGGGCCTCGGCCAGACCACCTCGACCGGCACCACCACCCTCATCGAACCGACCGTCGATATCACCCGCTCCGGCCAGGAGGAGATCGTCGACGGCGTGCGCATTGTGTTCCAGCTGACGCCGGGCACCGAGGCGCCGTCGGAGATGAACTTCTACTTTCCGGACCGCCGCATTCTGTGTATGGCCGAGAACGCCACCCACACCCTGCACAACATCCTCACGCTGCGCGGCGCGCTGGTGCGCGACCCGCACGTGTGGTCGCGCTACCTCACCGAGTCGATCAACCGCTACGGCCGCAACGCCGACCTGGTCTTCTCCTCCCACCACTGGCCCGTCCGGGGCACCGAACGGATCGTGGAATTCCTTGCGGTACAACGAGATCTGTACGCCTACCTCAACGATCAGACGCTGCGCCTGCTCAACCAGGGCCATGTCGGCAGCGAGATCGCCGAGATGCTGCAGCTGCCGCCCGCGATCACGAAGGAGTGGTCCACCCGCGGCTACTACGGTTCGGTCAGCCATAACGTCAAGGCCATCTACCAGCGCTACATGGGCTGGTTCGACGGCAATCCGGCACACCTGTGGGAACATCCGCCTGTCGAATCGGCCAAGCGGCACGTCGATGCCATGGGCGGCGCGAAAGAGGTGCTGAAGAAGGCGCAAAAGGCTTATGACGCAGGCGATTACCGCTGGGTCGCGCAACTGGTGAATTACGTGATCTTCGCCGATCCGGACAACACCAAGGCAAAGCACTTGCAGGCCAGCGCCTTCGAACAACTCGCCTACGGCGCGGAGAACGCCACCTGGCGCAACTTCTACCTCAGCGGCGCCCATGAACTGCGCAACGGACCGTTCGGCACCCCCACCAAGGCCAATGCACAGGGCATGCTGGCGGCCTTGACCGTCGACCAAGCCTTCGACGCCATCTCACTATTCGTCAACGGCCCCAAGGCCTGGGATGTCAGGGCCACCACCGATTGGCGCTTCACCGATGCCGACAACCACACCGAGCGCGTCGAATTGCGCAACGGCGCACTGATCCACTACCCGCGCACCCCCGACGACGGTCTGCCCGCCCCCGACGCCACCCTCACGCTGACCCGTGCCACATTCGCCCGCACCATGCTCGCCGGAGGCAGCGTCCCGGACGCAATCGTCAAGGGCGACATCAAGATCGACGGTAATCTCGCTGCCCTGCAGAAGCTCAACGGCCTCTTCGACCGCCCCGATCCGAACTTCGCGATCGTCACTCCCTGACGAGTGGCACATGGTCGGCAAACCCACTCGCGATCGTCACTGATCCTCTTGGCCCAGAAAGCATCAGAGGCGACAGGTATCTCCGCCCTTTGACACGATCGTCTCCCATGACGAAGTCTTCATCGATCACCTACACGCGAATGGGCAGGAGCCTGCACCAGATCGGCATGGTGTCCGCGGAGAAGATGCACAGTGTCCTCGAGGACGTCGCACGCTACGCAAACGAGGTAATGGACCACTACAGCGCGGCTCGTGCCTTCGAAAGGTTCGGCGTGGCGGTCTCGGTCCATGCCGATGACATCGACTCCATCTACTACGGCTACCAGAGCCTGCTGGCAAGGGCCGCCAAGGTCGCCGGCGGCAAAGTCACCATCACCAATGTTCGGATCGTCGAGGGCGAAGGCGATTTCGAGGACGGCCGCCTCGATCGTTTGGAGTTCGAACGAAATGGCAAGCTCGTGTCCATCACGGCCGAGCACTTCGCGGAGGACTACTATGACCAGGGCGCGGCGTGTGAGGCCATCGCCGAGACCGCCCACGACGACGACCCCCGCTCATGGCAATACGTCGACTTCGAACGCAAGCCACACCGCGGCTACGACAGCATCATGGTCCTCACCACGCCCCAGCAGGCAGAAGCGCTACATCAGCAGCTGGGCTTCACCTTCCCCTGGATCCGCGAATGATCGGCGTCCGCCGACTTGCCATCGGCACATAATCATCGCTCGCGGCGAGCCGACTAATCGGGCGATCGACGACTGTGCAGTGCGAGTTGGAGTTCGAGCAGCAGGCGGTCGGCCGGATCGGTGAGGTCCATCCCGATGATGTCCTCGACGCGGCGGATCCGGTAGCGCAGCGTGTTCGGGTGCACCTGCAGTGCCGTCGCGGCATTGCGCACATCGCCGTGTTCGCGCAGATAGGTCTCGACGCTCTCGCGCAGATTCGCGGAGTGTTTCCGGTCGTAGTCGAGCAGTTTGCGCAGCCGCGGATCGTGCAGTTCCGGCCGGTCACCGACAAGGTCGAGGATTTCGCCGAGCAGCACCGCGGTGCGCGCTTCGTCGAGCGTGGTCACCCGGCCTTTCGGGTAGGTCGCCGCGGTGCTGTCGAGCACCCGGTCCACCTCGGCGCGCGCACCGGCGACCCGCGATAGATCGGGAATGGGACAGGCGATGGCGGCGCGCAATTCGAGCGCGCGCTTGGCTTCGAGCTGGTCGACCAGCTGGCGGGTCCACGCGGACACCGCCTGCGCGGATCGGTACTGCGGCAGCAACACATAGACCCGGTCGCCGAGCATAGTGGTCACCGAATCACCGCGAAATGAACTGGCGCGCAAGCGCAGCATATTGCCGAGCGTTCCTGGCGACGGCGCGTGCTCACCCGGTGTCAGCGCGAATCCGACCACCGCGGCCGGACCGGTCAGCGGCAGATGCAACGCACTCGCGAGCGCGGGCACATCGGCGCTGCCGCCGCCGGTCCCGAACAGCCGTTGGATCAGCAGTGCCTCACTGGAGGGCGCGTCCAGGCTGCGCGAGATCAGCCGGGCGGCGATGGCCGACGCACCGCGCAGGATCTCCGCGGCATCCGGTTTGAACGGACGATCGCCCTGTTGCAGCCAGATCGCGCCGAGCACCCGCGGCGCACTCCCCTCGTCGTGCGCACGGATGCTCACCACCAAGCGGCGCTTGATGTTCAGCTCCTCATGCGCCGGGATATCGATGACATCGTCGGTTCCGCGCAGCCGATCGAAGACCCCCCATTTGCGCAGTACGCGCAGATAGTCGCGCGGCCCCTCGCGACCGAGGATGGACAGCACCCGCAGTTGGTCGGCCGCCTGATCCGACGCCGAATACGCCAGCACATGCGATTGCGGGTCCTCGATGGAGACCATCCCGCCCGCGTTCTGGGCGACCATTTGCGCCAGTCCGAACAGGTCCAGGTCCGCGGCGACCAACTCACCTTCCCTAGCCACGACCACTGCCCACTTTCATACGACTCGCCAATACGGTCATCCCATCTTTGTCCGCTTGTCCGATTCTGCGGGCAGTTTTGCCGTGTTGACTTCGGCTCACCGTCATATACCAGCAAGGAGGACTCATGGACGCCATCGTGTCCACCCCGCGGCCGGTCAACGAGCCGGTCGGCACCTTCGCCCCGGGTAGCGCCGAACGCGCCCGCCTGCGGGCGAAACTGTCCGAACTCGCCGCAACGCCGACCGAGATCCACCATGTCATCGGCGGCGAACATCGGCGCACCTCGGGCAAGAGCATCGATATCGTGCAGCCGCACAACCACGGCGCCGTACTCGGCACCCTCACCACGGCCGAGGCCCGCGATGTCCAGGACGCGATCGCCGCCGCCACCGCCGCGGCGCCCGGCTGGCGGGCGCTGTCGTTCGAGGATCGCGCCGCCATCTTCCTGCGGGCCGCGGATCTGCTGTCGGGTCCGTGGCGGGAAACCATTGCCGCCGCAACCATGTTGGGGCAGTCCAAGACCGCGTACCAGGCCGAGATCGACGCACCCTGCGAACTGGTCGACTTCTGGCGCTTCAATGTGCATTTCGCCCGGCAGATCCTGGCCGACCAGCCGATCTCGACCGCTGGTGTGTGGAACAAGGTCGAATACCGCCCGCTCGAGGGCTTCATCTATGCGATCACTCCGTTCAATTTCACCGCGATCGCGGGCAATCTGCCGACCGCGCCAGCGCTGATGGGCAATACCGTGCTCTGGAAGCCATCGCCGACCCAGGCGGTGGCCGCGTATTGGACGATGAAACTACTGGAGGCCGCCGGTCTGCCGCCCGGTGTCATCAATATGGTGCACGGCGCGGGACCGAAGATCTCCGATGTCGCGCTGACCGACCGGCGGCTGGCCGGCATCCACTTCACCGGTTCCACGGGGACCTTCCAGCATCTGTGGCGTTCGGTCGCGATGAATATCGGCGACTACCGCACCTATCCGCGCTTGGTCGGTGAGACCGGCGGCAAGGATTTCGTGCTGGCGCACAGCTCCGCGGACCCGGATGTGCTGACCACGGCGCTGATCCGCGGCGCCTTCGACTACCAGGGCCAGAAGTGTTCGGCCGCCTCGCGCGCCTTCATTCCGAAGTCGGTGTGGGCCAAGATGGGCCGCGATCTCATCGATAAGGTCGGCACGCTGAGCTACGGCGATGTCACCGACTTCGCGCATTTCGGCGGCGCGGTCATCGATCAGCGCGCCTTCGACCGCAATGCCGATGCCATCGCCCGAGCCAAGGCCACCCAGGGCCTCACCATCGCGGCCGGCGGACATACCGACGACACCGTCGGATACTTCGTCGACCCGACCGTTCTGCTCGGCGACGATCCCACCGACGAGGCCTTCAGCACCGAATACTTCGGCCCGATTCTCGCGATCCACGTCTACGACGATTCGGTCGCCGGATCCTTCGAGTCGGCCCTCGAATTGGTCGACGGTGGTTCGGCCTACGGCCTGACCGGGTCGATCATCGCCGATGACCGCGCCGCCGTCGCCAAGGCGACCACGAGTCTGCGATTCACCGCGGGCAACTTCTACATCAACGACAAGCCCACCGGCGCGGTCGTCGGCCAGCAGCCCTTCGGCGGGTCCCGCGCGTCGGGCACCAATGACAAGGCGGGCTCGCCGCAGAATCTGCTGCGCTGGACCTCCGCCCGCACCATCAAGGAGACCTTCGTCCCGCCGACCGAGCACACCTACCCGCACCAGGCACCGGAGGAGAACTGATGGCCATCTCCGCTCTGCTGCGCCCCGCCATGCTCGCGGCCTCGCGGTCGCCGCGGATGGAGCGCACCGTCACGCGGATGTCGACCACCAAGAAGCTGGTGGACCGCTTCGTCGCGGGTGAATCCGAGCCGAATGCGGTGGCGGCCGTCGAAACTCTGCTGGGCTCGGGCCGCTACATCACCGTCGACTATCTCGGCGAGGACACCACCGATATCGAGCAGGCGCGCACCACGGTGTCGCACTATATGGCGCTGCTATCGCTGCTGCGCGGTTCGGACGCCGGATCGCTTGGGCCGCTGGAGGTTTCGCTCAAGCTCTCGGCACTCGGCCAATCCCTGCCCAAGGACGGTCACGCGATCGCCCGCGAGCACGCCCACCAGATCTGCGCGGCCGCGGCGGATGCGGGCGTGCTGGTGACCATCGATGCCGAGGATCACACCACCACCGATTCGACCCTGTCGATCGTGCGGGAGTTGCGCGCCGACTTCCCGTCGCTCGGCACCGTACTGCAGGCATATCTGCGGCGCACCGAAGCGGACTGCCGGGATTTCTCGGGCCCTGGATCGCGAATTCGCCTGTGCAAGGGCGCATATCGCGAACCGGCGTCGGTGGCGTATCAGAGCCGGGCCGAGGTCGACCGGTCCTACCTGGACTGTCTGCGGGTGCTGATGAACGGTGACGGTTATCCGATGGTCGCCACGCACGATCCGGCGCTCATCGAGGCGGCAGGGGTATTCGCCACGGCCACCCGGCGCAAGTCCGACGATTTCGAATTCCAGATGCTCTACGGCATTCGCGACGCCGAGCAGCGCCGCCTGGTCTCCGAAGATCGCCATGTCCGTGTCTACGTGCCCTACGGCGACCAGTGGTACGGCTACTTCATGCGCCGACTCGCCGAACGTCCCGCCAATATGGCGTTCTTCCTGCGCTCACTGCGTCCCGGCAGCCAGCGCTGACACTCCGCTCGGCGGCCTTGTCTGTTCAGTCGGACAAGGCCGCCGAACTTTATTTATCCAACTCGCCGATCACAGCGCTTGTGTGGTCCGATTAGCTGAGTGCTGCTCAGAATGTGATCTGCGTTACGGCACCGTCGCGTATCGCAGAGGACGAAAGGAAGATCCATGTCCCTCGCGGAGTTGCGCAGCCAGATGTTGCGCCGCAAACCCCTCGGGCAGATCGAGGAGGAGACACCCGCCGACGAGCAGCTCAAACGGTCACTCGGCCTCTGGCAGCTCACGGCGATCGGCGTCGGCGGCATCATCGGCGCGGGCATCTTCGCCCTCGCCGGTTCGGTCGCGCACTCTGTCACGGGCCCGTCGGTGCTCATCTCGTTCCTGATCGCCGGCGTCGCCAGCGCGTGTGCGGCGCTGTGCTACGCCGAATTCGCCGGGATGGTCCCGAAGGCCGGATCCGCCTACACCTACGGATACGTCTCACTCGGCGAGATCGCGGGCTGGTTCATCGGCTGGGATCTGCTGCTGGAGTATGTCGCGGTCGCGGCAGTCGTGGCCATCGGCGTCTCCGGATACTTCAAATTCCTGCTCGGACAGATCGATATCACGCTGCCCGATTGGATGATGGGCGCGCACGGCACCGGACAGGGCCATGTGATCGATGTGTTCGCGGTGCTGTTCTGTTTGGGCACCGCCTGGCTGCTCTCGCGCGGCATCAAGAGCGTCGGACGCTTCGAAACCGTCGCGGTCGGCATCAAGGTCGCATTGGTCGTGCTGATCATCGTGCTCGGCGTCTTCCATATCAACAGCGCCAACTACACCCCGTACTTCCCCTTCGGCGCTGGCGCGGTCTGGACCGGTGCGGCCACCGTCTTCTTCGCCGTCTTCGGCTATGACGCGATGAGCACCGCCGCCGAGGAATCGACCGACGGCAAGAAGCATCTGCCCAAGGCGATCATCTACTCGCTGGCCATCGCGATGGTGTTGTATGTGCTGGCCACCCTGGTGCTGACCGGTATGCAGAAGTACACCGAGATCAGCCCGACGAGCGGGTTCTCCACCGCCTTCGAATCGGTCGGCATGCCCGGCGTCGCGAATATCATCGCGATCGGCGCCATCGTCGGCATCGTCACCGTGGTGCTCACCTTCATGCTCGGCGTGACCCGCGTCTGGTTCGCCATGAGCCGCGACGGACTGCTGCCGGAGTGGTTCGCCAAGACCCATCCGGTCCGCAAGGTGCCGACCCGGGTGACCTGGATCGTCGGCATCGGATCCGCGACGATGGCCGGTCTGCTCGATATCACCGTGGTCGCCGAGCTGACCAATATCGGCATTCTGATGGCCTTCATCGTGGTCTCGGTCGCGGTCATGGTGCTGCGCCGTACCCGCCCCGACGAGCCGCGCTCGTTCAAGCTGCCGCTCATGCCGGTGGTGCCGCTGGTAGGCATCGGCTTCTCGATCTACCTGATCTGGTCGCTGCCGTGGGAGACCTGGGTGCGGTTCGTGGTGTGGCTGGTGCTCGGGCTCGCCGTGTACTTCGGATACTCGCGGATGCATTCCAAGCTGGAACGTGACGGGGCGGACGTCACGCTGGCGAAGTAGGCGCGAATCGGGTTGGGCGGGTGGCCGATTGGCCACCCGCCCAACCTATACAACAGTTCTGCAGGAATTTTCGGGTGCGCGAGCGAGATCGATGCCGCATGAACGATCACCGAATTCTGATTACCGGCGCGGGCGGGGGCATCGGCACGCTGATGCGGCCGCGTCTGGGCCGCCCGGATCGGGTGCTGCGGCTACTGGATCTGATCGAACTTCCCGCGCCGACATCCGGCGAACGGGTCGAGATCGTCACCGGATCGCTCACCGATCCCGCCACCATGGCCGCGGCGTGCCGGGATGTGGACGCGATCATCCATCTGGGCGGGATCAGTCGAGAAGACAGCTGGGACAACGTCCTTGCCGCGAATATCGACGGCACGCACACCGTATTGGAGGCGGCGCGGCAGGCCGGTGTGTCGCGGGTCGTGCTCGCGTCGAGCAATCATGCCGTGGGTTTTCGCGCCGTCGGCGCCGATCTCGTTTCCGGTGACGCCTCGCCCCGGCCGGATACCTATTACGGGGTCAGCAAGGTGGCGGTCGAGGCGTTGGGCAGTCTCTATCAATCTCGCTTCGGCATGGACGTGATCTGCGTTCGGATCGGTTCGTGTTTCGAGCGCCCGCATGATGTCCGCGGGCTGTCGATGTGGTTGTCCCCCGACGACTGTGCGCGACTATTCGAGGCCTGCTTGGCCGCCGAACGACCCGGTTTCCGGGTGATCTGGGGCGTGTCCGCCAATACCCGCGCGGTCGTATCCCTGTGCGAGGCCGAGGAACTCGGTTATCGCAGCGAGGACGACGCCGAACAGTTCGCCGACGATATCTCCGCGGCCGCCGATCCCGGCCCCTGGCTCATCGGCGGACCTTTCGTGGAAACTCCACTGGGAAAACCGAATCCGCGCTGAATGGTCGACCCGACCTACCAGCCACCGAACTCACCCGAATACTGAGGCACCGATCAGCCGACGCCGCCGTGATCGGTCCAGGCAATGGCGCGTAGCGGAAACGAGCCCATCCCACGCACCGGTGCTGGCAATGCGACCAGTCTGGCACCGGTGTCGGGGACCGCGTCCAGGTTTGTCATCTGCTCGATGATCGGGATTCCCGCACCGAGCAGCGTGTGGTGGCACGGCCGCGTCGGCAGGGACGTATCGTCGATGTCGAGCGAGTCGATGCCGACCAACGCCACATTGGCGGCGACCAGCGCATCCGCGACCTCGCCGACCAGGAACGGATGCCCGGGGCCCCGATACTCCGACGATCCCCACCGGGCCGACCATCCGGTGTGCACGAGCACCGCCTTGCCCCATAGCCGTGCCGGGTCGCCGAGCACATCCGGTCCCACGACGCGCATTCGCGCCGCGCGGATCATCACGATCGGCACGTTGAACAGCCGTTCCAGCGGTAGCTCGGCGATATCTGCGCCATCGGCATGGAAGTGGAAGGGCGCGTCGATGTATGTCCCCGTGTTGCCGACAGTGTCCACGCGCGCGATCTCGTAGGTCATATCGATCAGTGCCGACTGGTCACGCGCAACATCTGTGGTGACTCGCGGTCCGGGCAGGCCCGGGTAGGTGAGCATGCCGTCCGAGATCGGATGGGACAGCTCAACTATCCGCTTGCTCATGCTAGAGACCGTACCCGCCGATCCCACGGCGCGCGGCGAGCTACGACATCACGCGCGCAGCCCGCGCTCCAAGAGCGCCCACGCTTGCCGGGAGGTAGCCCGCCTGGATCGCGGTTCCGTCTTCGCCAGCAGTGCCGCCAACATGGCCACCGCCAGCACGACGTCGGTGGCCGTGATATCGGCGCGAATCCCGCCGCGTTGGCGCGGGTCGTCGAGCTTCTGGGCGATGAGACCGAGCAGCCGCCATGCCACTTGGAGTAGCTGCTCGTCCTCGGTATTGGTCGGATAGATCATCGCGATGAAGGCCGCGGATGTCGTGAGCTGGTCGACGATGACGGCAAGGACGTCTTCGACCGTGGTCGCCTGGTCGGCGGCCAGCACTTCGATCTCGGCGATGTTCTCTTCGAATACCGCGAGAGCGATGCTCTCCTTGGTCGGGAAATGCCGGTACAGCACCCCCTGTCCAACACCCGCCGCGCGCGCGATCAGACTGAATGGCGCATCGAAACCGTTCTCCGCGAAGACAGTTCGGGCCGCCCGAAGCAGAGCCGCGCGATTGTCGGCCGCGGCTTTCGGCCCCGGGTTCGCACGGCGCGACGCTGTCATTCGCACAACGCTACCGCAGCGCGACAGGGCGCGACCGCCACGCCGACACCGACCTCTGAACACCGACAATCGCGCGCTGTATTGACTCCGCCAGTGAACTCGAGCACACTGTCGACGACAACCGGACAAGACCGTCCGGATTGGTTCGAGCCGATTCACCAGTGCGTAAGAAAGGTGCCCTCGTCACCGAGGGTCGAGACCATTTCATGATTTCGTGCATAACCTTCGCGGCGCGACGTTCGTTCACCGTCGCCATGGCCGCGGCCGTATTCCTGCCCATCGGCGCCGTTTCGGCCCAGTCCGACCCGGTCGGCCAGGCACAAGAGATCGACCTGATCACCCACACCGCGGTGGCCCGCGCGGACTGCGGTCCGGGTTCCGCGCCCGAATCCGGCCTACAAGGCGATGTTCCGGCCGCCGACCGTGACAGCGGCCGCAGCCGAGCGGGCTACAGCTGCAATATCCAACGCATCGGCGACTATGCCGGACGCGGCGGCGGCATCTCCTCGGTCAGCTTCGAACACTGTATCTACGTCGGCACCTTCTTTCCGGGAAACCTGCTGGGCCCCGAGCAAGGAGTGCAGGTCCTCGACGTCTCCGATCCGACCGCTCCGATCCACACCGCGACCCTCACCGAACCAGCGATGCTGGCGGGCACCTGGGAGAGCTTGAAAGTCAACGAGACCCGAAAGCTGCTCGTCGGCGCCGGCGCGCCCGTCCTGACCGGCGCGGGTCTGCTCTCGGTCTACGACATCTCCGACTGCGCGCACCCGCGTTTGCTCAACCCGGGCACCGGAACCGATCTGGCTATGCCACTGCCGATTACGGCCCATGAGGGCGGTTTCTCGCCCGACGGCAATACCTATTGGAGTTCGGGTGTCGCGCCGGGACTCGTCAGCGCGGTCGACCTGCGCGACCCGGCGAATCCTCGCGTCATCTGGCAGGACCTGCCCGGATTGTCCATGCACGGCTTCGGATTCAGTCCCGACGGCAACCGCATGTACCTGGCGAATAATCTCGGTGGGCTGAAGATCCTGGACGTCAGTGCGGTACAACGCCGCGACCCCGATCCGCGGGTACGGCAACTGGCCGATATGACCTGGACCGACGGGTGGGCCACCCAGCACAACATCCCGGTCACCTATGCCGGCAAGCCTTATCTGCTGGCCACCAATGAGGCCGGATCCGGTGGTGTGAAGGTCATCGACGTCTCCGACGGCACCGATCCGCGGATCGTCAACACCATCAAACTCGAAATCGATCTGCCCGAAAACCAGGACAGCGCACTGGCATCCGCCTCGGGCGGATCGCTGTTCAGCTACGACGCGCACTACTGCGCCGCCGACCGCCCGGCGAATCCGACCGCACTGGCGTGCAGCTGGACCTCCTCCGGCATCCGCGTGTTCGATATCCGCGACCCCTTCGATATCCGTGAGATCGGCTACTTCAACCCGCCCGCCCGCACCGGGCACAACACCGAACTGTGGAACTCCCCGCACGCCCTGGCCTCGATCATCGGCCCACCGCTGCTCGCGACGCCCGCGGTGGCACAGGCGATGCTGCAGGGACAGTTCGATCCGTCGCAGGCCACCAGCCCCAGAACCGGCGACCTCGCATTCGGTGATCTGTCCACGGACTGGTGCTTCTCCGCGCCCGAATGGCGCGGCACCCAACTGTGGACCACCTGTGCCGACAACGGATTCCTGGCACTGCGACTAGCGCCCGCCGTGTACACCCCGCCCGCCGACCAGCATTCGACCATCGGTTCATGAACGGCCGCGCGTGGATCCGGGTCGCCGCATTCGGCTGTGCGGCGGTGCTACTGCTCGCACTGGGTGCGGCGCTGCGACCACTGTTCACCGACGATCCCGGTGCGTCGCGAGAAGTTCTGAGCGACACCGAGATCGGCTTCGTCCAGGACATGCTCGCCCACCATAACCAAGCACTGCTGATCGTGGCGCGACTCGAACCCGGGGCCGATCCGACGGTGCGCGCGTTGGCGCAGCAGATCGCCGACACCCAGCGCACCGAAATCGGGATGCTGCTCGGCTGGCTGCGACTCGCCCGCGCGGGTACCACCAACCCGCGCCCGATGGCATGGATGCACAACATCGCACCCGACGCATCGGGCCATCACCATTCGTCGAGTACGGAAGATGCCGCGAGCGGTCGGATGCCCGGCATGGCGAGCCGGGACGAACTCGACGCCCTGGCCGACGCCCGGGGAACGCAGGCAGAAACCCAGTTCCTGCGATTGATGCAACGCCACCACTATGGCGGAATCCAGATGGCGCATGCGGCCGACGGCCTGCTGACCAGCGGCGTTGTCAAACAGACCGCACGCGACATGGTCACCGGCCAAGGCCGAGAGGCCGGTCTGATGGGCCTGCTGCTGGCGCAGCGCGCCGTTTAGCCACCACGAAATCCCTACAGTTCGAAGGAAATGCATGTCCGCGATCACCCGCCGGTCACTGTTGACCGGCGCCGCCGCTGCCGGTGCCGTCCTAATCGGCACACGAACCAGCCAGTCGCAGAACGGAATTGCCGCGCGAGTCAACAGCGTCCCGCTGACCCGGGAGGAGCACCGGGTGGTGGTGGTCGGTTCCGGATTCGGCGGCGGGGTGACCGCGCTGCGTCTGGCGCAGGCCGGTGTCCCGGTGCTGCTGCTCGAACGCGGATTGCGCTGGCCGACCGGGCCGAATGCGGAGACCTTTCCGCGCGCCTCAGCCCTCGACAGGCGGGTGCTCTGGTATCGGTCCAGTCCGGAATTATTCGGCAGGCCAATGGTTTTCGAACCCTACACCGGTCTGGTCGAGGCGGTGCCTGGAGAGAACATGACCGCACTGTGCGCCGCGGGCCTCGGCGGCGGTTCGCTGGTCTACCAGGGCATGTCACTGCAGCCGACGCAGGCTGTATTCGATACGCATTTTCCCGAGGAACTCGACTGGGCGACCATGGATCGAGTGCATTATCCGCGGGTGGCCCGCATGCTGGGCCTCGCGGTGGCGCCCGACGAGTTGATCGAAAGCCGGAACTACACCGCCGCACGCGTTTTCGCCGAGCATGTACAACAGGCCGGACTGCCGCTGTCGAAGATCCCGATGCCCATCGACTGGAACTTCGCGCTCGCCGAGCTACGCGGCGCGATGAAACCGTCGTACACCAATGGCGACGGCGCGATGGGGGTGAACAACGGCGGTAAGCATTCGGTCGACGTCACCTACATCGCCGCGGCCGAAGCGACCGGACGGGTTAGCGTGCAGACGCTGCACCAGGTCACCGATGTCGAACGCGCCGCCGACGGTCGCTGGGTCGTGTCCGTCGAAAGGCTCGACACCTCCGGCAACGTGTTGGAAAACAAGATCATCACCGCGAATGCCCTTGTGCTGTCGGCCGGTAGCCTGAACAGCACCAAGCTGCTGGTGCGGGCCGCCGCGAAGGGGCAGATTCCCGACCTGCCGGACGCGCTGGGTCAAGGGTGGGGCACCAATGCCGACCGGATCTATGTGTGGACCAACCCCACCGCCGATTTCGGTGCGGCACAGGGCGGTCCCGTGGTCTACGGAAGTAAGAACTGGGACGATCCACACGCCGCCTACACCGTCATCCAGGCCGCCATCCCGCCGATGTCGATGGACCCCGGGTCCACCATGATGGTCGGATACGGCGTCAGCGACGACCGTGGCCGGTTCGTCTACGACTCGGCGACCGATGACGCGATCCTGCACTGGCCGCAGGACGGTGACGCGTACATCCAGAACAATCACATCGGCCCGGCCGTGCAGCGGATCGCCGGTCCGGCAAGCACTTTGCTCGACACCAACGCCCTGTTCCCATCCACCTGGCATCCCCTCGGCGGCGCGAGCATGGGAGCGGTATGTGATCTCGACGGCAGAGTCCTCGGCCAGCGCGGCCTCTACGTCCTCGACGGCGCACTCCTGCCCGGCAACGCCGCGGCATGCAACCCATCGATGACCATCGCCGCCGTCGCGGAGCGAGCCCTCGACAACCTGGTCGCCCAGGACGTGGGGACCACGATCTGATACCCGGTTATCAACTGCCGCCGCAGGTTCGGCGTGCCAGCGGCAAGGGTACCGGAGTTTGGGTGCCGAGCCTGCGGGGTAAAAAGCCGAACGCTGGATGTCAGATGAAAGACGAAAGGGTTCGACCTTGATCAACGCCAAAAAGCCGATCGCCGTGTGTGCGGCCGCAATCGGGATCACTGCCGGGTTAGCGGTATTCCTCCCGACCACTGCGTCCGCGGCAACATATGCCGGCCAGTGCGGTGAAGGATTCAAGGTGATCGACTCACACGAGTTGAAGGGCGGCACAGTCTTTCTCACCTACGACGGTCGGACCAACTGCGTGGTCACCGTGCGGGACAAGCCGGGCGAGGCGATCTCGATGGGGGCCGCTGTGCGGCAGTCGAAGGACCACTCCCAGGTGGTGATCAACGACGACCGCGTCTTCACCGACTACGCGTATGCGAAGGTCGAGGCGGAAGGCAAGTGCATCGACTGGGGCGGCCGCATCAAGGACGACCTCTGGCAGGAATTCGGAGTCCACTGCGGCTAACTGAGCCCCGCTCCACCGACGGCTGCACGGTCGTCGGTGGGGAACCGGCCGTTCAGAACTCGTCGGGACAACCGCAGGAACCTCTGGTGTGCAGTACCGCTTCGAGATTCACCACTCCGGGCCGTGGCGTGTGGTCCTCGATCTGTTGTAGCAGCAGATCGACCGCGGTCTCGCCCATGAGCCGGGTGGGCTGGACCATGGTGGTCAGGCCCGGGCGGGTGTAGCGGGAGTATTCGATTCCGTCGAAGGCGACCACGGCGAGGTCGTCGGGCACGCGCAGGCCGGCATCGTAGGCCGCGCGCAGCATACCCATCGCCTGCAGGTCGCTGGTCACGAAAACCGCGGTGGGACGGGGGGAGTCGGACATGAGATCGGTCAGTGCGCGGTAGCCCGCCGCGCCGCCGAAATCCGTTCGCACGATGCGTCCTTCGGCAAGTCCGGCGGCGGCCAACGCATTTCGGTAGCCCTGCACGCGGTCCTCGGCGGTGGATACGTGCGGGCCGCTCAGGCAGGCGATTTCGCGGTGACCGTGTCCGATGAGATGGGCGACGGCCTGCTCCGCGCCCGCGACCGAATCGCACATCACATGCGCGCAACGCGCCGGATCGATGACGCGGTCCAGCGCCACCAGCACCATGCCCGCCTCCTCGCACGCGTCGGCGACGCCGGTCTCCCACGATGACGAAATCGCCAGCAGCCCTTCGACTCTGCGGTCGATGAAGGTGCGCACGTAGGCGCGTTCGCGTTCCTGGTCCCCGGCGGCATTGCCGACGAACAGCGGATACCCCTTCGCGAAGGCGGCCGCCTCGATGACCGCGGACAGTTCGGCGAAGAACGGGTTGGCGCCGTCCGGAATCACCATGCCGAGCGCGTGCCCTCGGTTCATGCGCAGGCTGCGCGCGGACATATTGGGCCGGTAGCCGAGTTCGGCGATGGCGGCCTCGATGCGGGCCCTGGTCGCGGGCGCGACCTGCCGCGGCCCACCATTGAGCACATAGCTCACCAGCGCCGGTGATGTTCCGGCCAGCCGCGCCACGTCGGCTCGTGTGACTGCCATCCGAGTTCTCTCCTTGCTCCGACCGTCCATCCAAGCACTCCGCGCACGCACTTGACAGCCGGTGACTCGGGTCACACACTACTCATCAACTCGCGTTGATCAACACGAGTTGATACATGAGACGGATAGGTCGAACAACGATGAATGCTCGATTCAGGCGTGCAATGGCGCCGCTTGTCCTCATCGGCGCGCTCGCCGCCGCTGCCTGCGGTCGCGGTGGTCAGGACGGCGGCGGCGATTTCAAGATCGCGATCGTCACCCGGAATTTCACCAACCCCTACTGGGCGGCATTGCGCGACGGCGCACTCGCGGAGGGGCAAAGGCTCGGCGTGAAGGTCACGGTGCAGGCCGGGCAGTCCGAGACCGACGCCGACGGCGAGAACGCCCAGATCTCCACCTTGGCCGCGCAGGGCTACGACTGCTTCGGGGTGGTGCCGGTCAATGCCACGAATGTGATCACTCCGCTGACGCCGGTGGCGCGCAAGAACATTCCGATCCTCGACCTCGACACCCAGATCGATGCGAAGGCCTCCGAACAGGCCGGGGTGTCCTACGCGAGCTTCATCGGCTCGGACAATCTCGATGCGGGCCGGATCGCCGGTCAGAAGATGCTCGAGACCCTCGGCGGCACCGGGAAGGTCGCCATCCTGCAGGGCATCGCGGGCGAGCAGAACGGCATCAACCGCGACCGGGGCTTCACCGACGCCGTCGCCGGCAAGCTGGAGATCGTGCAGAAGGCGCCCGCCGACTACGAACAGGACAAGGGCCTGCAGGTCACCGAGGCGATCCTGAAGGCGCACCCCGACATCACCGGCATCTTCGCCGCCAATGACACCATGGGCCTCGGCGCGGCACAGGCGATCAAGAACGCGGGCCGCACCGGCCAGATCAAGGTGATCTCCGTCGACGGCATCCAGGCCGCCCTCGACGCCGTCAAGGCGGGCACCCTGACCGGCACCGTCACCCAATACCCGTACGCCGAAGGACAACTCGCGGTGCAGAGCTGCCTGGCCCGGCACCAGGACAAGAAGCTGCCCGAGCGCGTGGTCTCCCCCATCGCCTTCATCGGCAAGGACAATGTCGATCAGCAGATCTCGGCGTTCCCGCGTCCGATCGTCGCCTTCGACAACCCGGTGGAAGGACTGTTGAACAAGTGACCGCCGTGGCAACCGCCGAACTCCGCGCGCGTGAGGGGCGCACGGAGATCCTCGCGAAGGTCGCCGAATTCGCGGCACCGCTCGCGCTGGTCGTGCTGTGGGTGGCGTTCTTCATCGCCACCCCGAACTTCCTGACGGCGGACAATATCGGCGATCTGCTGGTCGCCTCGACGATCCTCACCGTGCTCGCACTCGGCCAGCAGTTCGCCATCACCGTCGGCGGCATCGATCTGTCGGTCGGCGCGAACCTGCCTTGGGCGGCAGCTGTTCTCGGCTATCTGGCCAGCCACGGCTACCCGATGGCGGTCGCCATCGGGGCGGCCATCCTGGCCGGACTGGCGGTCGGCATCGTCAACGGTGTGCTGGTCGGCCGACTGCATATGACCGACTTCGTGGTCACCCTCGGCATGCTGAGCGTGCTCAATGGCATCACACTGCTGCTGACGCACGGCAATACCGAGGCGGTGAGTTCCCGCTTCCTGCAACGGCTCGCACTCGACGGCATCGGACCGGTGCGCTGGTTCTGGCTGCTGGCACTGCTGGCGGCGCTGGTGGTGGCGGGCATCATCTTCCGCACCCGGATCGGCACCCATCTGCTCGCCACCGGCGGGCGACTCGAGGCCGCGCGCGACACCGGCATCTCGGTGAACCGGATCCGGCTGTTCGCCTATGCCATGTCCGGATTGCTGTGCGGCATAGCCGGTGTCATGCTGGTCGCCCGCAACGGCGGCGCGGATCCGTCGCTGCAGACCACCTACCTGCTGAGCTCGATCGCCGCGGTGGTGCTCGGCGGTTCGTCGCTATCTGGCGGCAAGGCGTCGGTGCTCGGCACTGTCTGCGGTGCCGTGCTGTTCACCTCGCTGATCAACGGGTTCACCATTCTCGGCATCTCGCAGTACTACCAGCCGGTCGCCGTGGGCGCGGTGCTGCTGCTGGCCGCCGGAATCGCCCGCTTCCGAAAGTAGGCCGGACATGACGATTCCATTGTTGGAGGCGCGTGAGCTCACCAAGTCGTTCGACTCGGTGCGCGCGCTGGCCGGGGTGTCGCTGACGATTCCCGAGGGTGAGGTCACCGCGCTCGTCGGTGATAACGGTGCGGGCAAGTCGACCTTGGTGCGCTGCCTCACCGGCGTGCAGACACCGGATACCGGGCAGATCCTGTTCAAGGGCGAGCCGACGCGCCTGCGTTCGCCGGAGGACGCGCGCAAGATGGGCATCGAGACGGTGTATCAGGATCTCGCCCTCATCGACGACCTGGCCGTGTGGCAGAACCTGTTTCTCAATCGGGAGCTGGTGTATCCGCTCGGCATCGTCAACCGCAGGTCGATGATCGCCCGCAGCGGCGAGATCCTGCGCGATCTGGATGTGGACGTCCCGTCCGTGCGCACTACCGTGCGCCGGATGAGCGGCGGTCAGCGCCAGAGCATCGCCATCGCCCGCGCGGTGGCATGGGGCAAATCCATGGTCATCATGGACGAGCCGACCGCGGCACTCGGCGTGCGGGAGACCGCGGCGGTCGAGAAGCTGGTGCGCGGCCTGCGCGACCGCGGGATCACCGTATTGATCATCAGTCACGATCTGGCGCAGGTCATGCGGATCTGCGACAACGTGGTGGTGCTGCGACGCGGGAGATCCGTTGCGGCACATCGGATCGACGAGGTGGACGGCGACCGGCTGGTCGCACTGATCACCGGTGCCGCACCCGGCAATCTGGAGGTTGCCGCGGCCGGAGCCGACGCGAGCGAGCGCACCATCGACGCAGCGACAGAGTCGAGCGTCAGCGAGGAGCAGTCGTGACCGTCGTCGTCCTCGGCTCGGTCAACCAGGACATCGTGTGCGAGGTGGAACAGCTGCCACGCCCGGGTGAAACCGTGCTGGCACTGCGCTCGCGAACCAACCTGGGCGGCAAGGGTTCCAATCAGGCCGTCGCGGCGGCGCGAGCGGGCGGCCGGGTCGAGTTCATCGCCAGAGTCGGTCGCGATGCCGATCCCGGACTGCGGAAATCGTTGCGCGAGTATGGTGTCGAGCTCACCGCGCTGCGCGAGGTCCAGCACGCGCGCACCGGCACGGCCTACATCACCGTCGCCGATGGCGAGAACCAGATCGTGGTCGATCCCGGCGCCAACTTCGGCTGGGAACCCGAACTCGAACTCGACACCATGGCCGAGGCCGAATTGCTGCGGTCGGCGCAAGTCGTTGTCGCACAGTTGGAAGTGCCGCCGAACGTGGTCGAATGGGCCGCGCGGCGGGCTCGCCGGTTCGTCCTCAACGCCGCACCGGCGATGGCGCTGCCGGATGAGCTGCTGCGCCGCTGCCACCCGCTGGTCGTCAACGAATCCGAGCTGTCGGCATTGACCGGTGGCACCGCACGAACACCCGAACAAGCATTCCACCTGGCCCGTTCTCTGTGCCTGCGCGGAGTGGAGTCCGTCGTCGCCACTTTGGGCGCGGCAGGCTCGGTCTGGGCGCACCGCTGTGACGTGCCAGCGCCGGTCGCCGGTGGCTATCAGGCTGCGCCACAGGTGAATTCGGTGGACTCCACCGGTGCGGGCGACGCCTTCGTCGGTGCGCTGGCCGTCGCACTCGCCGATGATATGCAGCTCAGCGCCGCCGTGGCATACGCCACCGCGGCCGGCGCCCTCGCCGTGCAGGCACCGGGAACCCACGCCTCCTACCCAACCGGGGACCAGATCGTCACCGCACTCGCGGCCGTCCCCGCGGCTCGGCCGCTCGTCTGATTCCCCCCGCTTCGAAAAGGAACCGAACTTTGCGCACCAGCGGACTCATTCACGCCGAATTGCTCTCGGCGCTCACGGCGCTGCGCCACACCGACCTGTTCGCCGTCAGCGACTCCGGCCTGCCGACACCCGTCGGCGTACCGGTCATCGACCTGGGCATCAGCTACGGATTCCCCCGGTTCGAGCCCATCCTCGACCTGATCCTGGACGAAGTCACCGTCGAAGCCGCCTGGGGTAGCCGCGAGGTCGCGGAGCAGAATCCGGAGGTCTCGACCCTGCTCAGCCGCCGTCTGAACGCGGAGTTGATCGAACACGACGACTTCAAGCGGCGCATCGGAGCCTGCCGGTTCGTGGTGCGAACCGGTGAGGCCCGGCCCTATGCCAATGTGCTGCTCCGGGCCGGGGTGCCGTGGTTGTAGCAGAAGCGCCCATGCCGGAAAATTGATACCGGCGATATTTGAACCCGGCGGCCGCGGGCCGCGTATCCATTGCAGAATGGTCAATTGACTAACTACTGTCGGGTGCTCGGATCAATGACTGATTCCACAGGTCACGCCTGCCAGGCGACTGCTCGCAGCTCGCTCGAAACAACACGGCGTGCGGGTCGGGAGGAGCGGTAGAGATGGATCTTCGCGAGGTCGTTGCCGCGGGTGTGCGGGAGCAGCGCGAGCTGCTGGATCAACAGGCGCTATCGGCCCGTGAACTGATCGAGGCGACCCTCGACGCGATCGGCCAGGCGGGGGAGCTGAACGCCTTCACCCAGGTCTTGCACGAACAGGCCATCGCCGAGGCCATCGAACGGGACCAGCAGCGCGCCGCGGGTGCGGACCTCGGGCCGCTGCACGGCATCCCGATCGCGGTGAAGGACGAGATCGACGTCGCGGGCGTCCCGACCACCTTCGGCACCCGAGCCAACGTCATCCCGGTAGTCGCCGATGCCGAGGTGGTGCGGCGGCTGCGGGCGGCGGGCGCGGTCATCGTCGGCAAGACCACCATGCCGGAATTCGGGCAGTGGCCCTACACCGAATCCAGCACCTACGGGCTGACCCGCAATCCATGGGATCTGACCCGCTCAACCGGCGGTTCCAGCGGCGGTTCCGCCGCCGCGGTGGCGGCGGGCCTGGTGCCGGTCGCGCTCGGCGGTGACGGCGGCGGCTCGATTCGGATTCCCTCCGCCTGCTGCGGACTCTTCGGCCTGAAAACCCAGCGCGGACGGGTGCCGACCGCACCGAACGCACATCTGTGGTGGGCGTTGGGCGTCATCGGCCCGCTCACCCGAAGCGTGCTGGATTCGGCGATCGTGTACGACGTCATCCGCGGCGCCACACCGGCCGATCGCTTCCAGGCCCCCGATCCGGTGGTGTCGTTCGAGGAGGCCGCGCGGCGCACACCGACCGGTCTGCGCATCGGCTACAGCGCGAAATCACAGACGATTCTCGCGAAAGCGGTTCCCGAGCATGTGCGCGCGGTGCACGACACCGCTGAACTCCTTGCCCAACTCGGCCATACGCTCATCGAGGTCGATCCGGACTATCCCGATTTCACATTCGCCTTCTATCCGCAGTTCTACGGCGGTGTGCGCGCGGAGATCTCCTACATCGATCATCCGGAGCGGCTCGAACGCCGTACGCGCCAAACCCTGGCGCTCGGTTCCTGGGCGCGTCGGCCGGTCGTCGAATGGGCCATGCGCCGCGGTGAAGCCTTGGCGCACAGGGTCGATCGCATCTTCGACCACTGCGACCTGCTGCTGACCCCCACTATCGCGCACCGCCCGCCGCGAGTCGGTGTCCTCGACCATGCGAACAGCGTCCGCGCACAAGTCGCCTCGATCCCGATGGTCGCCTACACCGGACTGTGGAATGTGACCGGACATCCCGCCGCCTCACTGCCCGCGGGCATCGCGACCGACGGGCTTCCGCTGGCGGTCCAGCTGATCGCACCGGCGAATGGCGAGACCACCATCCTGTCCGTCGCCGCACAACTCGAGCAGGCCCGGCCGCATCCACGCCTGGCTTAGCTCCAAAAGGCCCTGGGTTCACGGCGACTGCCGATAAAATCTCCCACGGAGGTGATGTGCCGTGACAAGCGTATTGCTGATCACCGGAGACGCGGCCGAAGACCTGGAAGTCATGTACCCCTACCAGCGGCTGCTCGAGGAGGGGTACGAGGTCCACGTGGCCGCCCCCACCGCCAAGAAGCTGCAGTTCGTCGTGCACGATTTCGCCGACGGATTCGATACCTACACCGAGAAACCCGGGCACACATGGCCCGCCGATATCGCGCTGGCCGATGTCGACCCGAGTCGGTACGCGGCGTTGGTACTGCCCGGCGGGCGCGCACCAGAATATCTGCGCGGCGATGTGGAATGCCGCAGGGTCGTCGAACATTTCGTCGCCGAGGACAAACCGATCGCGGCGCTGTGCCACGGCCCGTTGATCCTCATCGCGATCGGCGCACTCACCGGCCGCTCGTCGAGTGCCTACCCGGCACTGGCGCCCGACCTGAATGCCGTTGGCGCGCAATGGGAAGACAGCCCGGCCTACGTCGACGGCAATATTGTGACGGGCCGGGCCTGGCCGGACCACCCGCAGTGGATGCGAGCCTTCCTGGAGGTGCTGCGCGCCAAAGCGCCACTGCCGTAAGGCCTGGCGCCGAGCCCCACATCGGGCAGTGTCCCGCCGTCCCGCCACGAGGGCGGCCGGGTGACCTTCACCGAAGTCGAGGGCGGCACGCGGGTCACGTGGACCACATCCGCCGAGGCGCGTTTGCCCTTCGCCGCCGCCTGGTTCACCCGCGTGCTGGCCGAACCGGTGATCCTGCATTCCTTCGGCAAGGTGCTCGACGCCGCCGAATCCGCACTGGCCCAAGCGAATCGGTAGTCGGCGGCGTCGCGGACCCATCAGCGCCGGTCGCGCCCGCCGAGTGTCAAGAACGCGAGCCCGAGCGCCAGCACCGCCAGCCCGCACCACGACACTATCGGCAAGCGCTCACCGACGACGACCACACCCAGCACCGCCGCCACGGCGGGCTCGGCCAGCGTCAGCGTCGTGGCCACCTGCGCGGTCGTATGCCGTAGCCCGTAGCCGAACAGGCGGTAGGCGACGAACGTGGTGAACACCGCGAGATGCAATGCCACCGCGATGCCGCGACCGTTGTGCAACCAGGATGTACTGGTGCACAACACAACCGGCAGCACCAGCAACCCGGCGATGCCGAACATCGTGCCCATCACCGCATTCGACGAATGCCCATGTGCGATGAGCCGGCCACCGATGAGCGAATAGACGGCGTAGGTGAGTCCACCGAACGCGGCGAGCACGATACCGAGCAGGTCCACGGGCGCAGTCCCACCCGTCAATTCGGGCCCGAGCACGAGCACCGCACAACCGAGCACCGCCGCCGCGGTGGCACCGACCCACCGCCCGCTCGGCCTGCCCTGTCCGGTAGCCCAAGCCAGCAGGCCCGCGAAAACCGGCGCACTACCGAGCGCGATCACCGTGGCAACGGCCACACCCGTGCGCGCCACGGCCGGATAGAAGGTCACCGGATACCCTGCCACCGCCAGCGCACCGGCCGCGACCAGCCACCACTCGTCGCGGGTACACGCCAAACGCCTTCCGCCGGTGGACAAGAACAGCAACAGTCCACCGAGCGCCAGCCCCGCAGACCCGATCGCCGCCGCAGGCGCACCCGCGGGAGCCAGCGAACTGGTGGTGCCCGTGGTCCCCCACAACACCGCCGCAACCAAGATGGGCACCGGCCCGGTCACCGGTGATTGCGCCCGAACACCCGAACGCCCAACCACAACAACAGATTTGGAATCAGACAATGCCATGCACTTCCGTCATCGAATTCGACAGGGATTCGAAACGGGCGCACGACATCACCCCAGGGCTGCCCGATGGGTCAGCCGGGACCGGCGAATCAGAAATTCAGCGGGTGCGCCCGATCAGGCGCACGGCGGCGGCGTAACGGCATGCCAGTAGATGTCCACGGCGCCGATCCTATCGCGACGCCCGGATCGGGATTCACACCGCCGAGTGGGAGCTGAAGATAAGTTTTCGGGACGGTCCCAGATCGAATGATCTTCGATAGGGTTGGGTCTGTGAGGAAGATCGATTCACCGATAGGGCCGGCCGCCGCCGTCCGGAATCCACCTCGACCGGCCGTTCCACTCGACGATATCGACCGGATTCTGCTCGATCAGCTCGCCCGGGACGGGCGGATGACCAATAGCGCGCTCGCCGATGTCGCGGGGATCGCACCGTCGACGTGCCTGGGGCGGGTGCGGGCGCTGGTGGAACGTGGCGTGATCCGCGGCTTCCACGCCGATATCGATCCGGCCGCGCTCGGCCGGAATCTGCAGGCCATGATCGCGGTCCGGGTGCACGCCAACGCGCGCCCGCACCTCGCCGAGTTCGGCGAGCAATTGGCCGAACTCGACGAGGTGCTCAACGTGTACTTCATCGCCGGCGCCGACGACTATCTGATCCACGTCGCGACGGCGGACTCCGAAGGTCTGCGGGTCTTCGTGCTGGAGCATCTGAGCGCACATCGCGCCGTCGCCTCGACCGAGACGATCCTCATCTTCGAGCATGTGCGCCCCAGAACCCGACCGATGCCCTAGGCGGCCAGCGTCTCGGCGGCGTAATTGTGTGCGGCCGCGACGGATTCGGACAGCAGCCGGCCACGGTGCGTGCTGAGGCCGGCGGCCAGCCCCGGATCCGCGGCGACCGCGTCGCGCCACCCGCGCTCGGCCAGCGAAATCGCGTACGGCAGTGTGGCATTGGTGAGCGCGACCGTGGAGGTGTAGGGCACCGCGCCGGGCATATTGGCGACGCAGTAGAAGACCGAATTGTGCACGCGGTAGGTCGGCTCGGCATGGGTGGTCGGCCGGGAATCCTCGAAGCAGCCCCCCTGATCGATGGCGATATCGACCAGCACCGAACCCGGCTTCATCTGTGCGACAAGGTCATTGGAGACCAGGGTGGGCGCCTTCGCACCGGGCACCAGCACCGCGCCGATCACCAGATCGGCCTCCCGGACCAGGCTCTCCACCTCGAAGCTGTTGGAGATGATGGTGCGCACCTGGCCCCGGTACTGCTCGTCCAGCGCACGCAGGCGCGCGATATTCAGGTCGAGCACGGTCACATCCGCGTGCATGCCGACCGCGACGGCGATCGCATTGCTGCCCGAGACACCACCGCCGAGCACGACCACCCTGGCCGGACGCGCACCCGGCACACCGCCCATCAGCACGCCGCGGCCACCGCCGCTGCGCATCAGGTGGTACGCACCGGCCTGCGGTGCCAGCCGTCCCGCCACCTCGCTCATCGGCGCGAGCAACGGCAGCGACCCGTCCCGGGCGGTGACGGTCTCGTAGGCGATCGAGGTGATCCCGGAATTCAGCAGCGCATCGGTGCACTCCTTGGACGCTGCCAGATGCAGGTAGGTGAACAGCAGCTGCCCTTCGCGCATGCGCGAATACTCCTCGGCCACTGGCTCTTTCACCTTGAGCACCATATCCGCGGTACCCCAGACCTCATCGGCGCTGTCCAGCACCCGCGCGCCGAGGGCCGCGTACGCCATATCCTCGAACGCCGACCCCTGCCCGGCCCCGGCCTCGATGTACACCTCGTGTCCGCGCGCAACCAGCTCGTGCGCGCCCGCGGGCGTACACGCGACCCGGTACTCGTGGTTCTTGACCTCGCGGGGAATTCCGATCTTCATCAACACTCCTGTACGTCGATCCGGCGGATTGGCGACATGTGATCGGTTCGATCACCTCAGTGCGAGTATGAAGATCCTGCAAGATCAGATCCATATTTGTGAAGATAGTTTTCGAACTAGCGGAGCAACCATCCTGATATTCAGATTTCCGAAGTTCCCGCCCCACCGATCCGAAACATATTCGGCTAGCGCTCGGGTATCTGCGTCAGCGCCCATTCGGCCCACTCCCGGTTCATCGCATAGAAGCGTTTGCCCCACTCCATCGCGATGCGGCCATAGACGGACAGATCGTCTTCATCCCAGTCGATCGACGCCTCGAGTGCGGCCAGTTCGGCTCCGGCCTTGGCGGTCCTGGTTTCGATACCGGACAGATAGTCGCGGGCCTGCGCCGGAGGAACCACGCCGAGGAAGAAAACGCGCAGCAGCATCTCGTTGCGCGCGGTACGTTTCGGCTCGGTCGTGGTTAGCCACTCGCGCAGATCGGCCAGGCCCGCATCGGTGATCGTGTACTCCTTGCGACCGCGCGGACCCTCGTCGGTGACCGCGATCGAGCGCGCGTCGGCGAGCTTGGTGAGCTCGGTATAGATCTGACTCTGGGTGGCGGGCCAGGCATTGGCCAGCGACACCTTGAAGCGCTGCAGCAAGTCATAGCCGCTGGCCGGGCGATCGGCCAGCAGTCCGAGCAGGGCGTACCGAAGACTCATGCCATCACCTTACCTTCCACTATTGACATGTCGAGGGCGCAGGCTCTAATTTGGACATGTCAAAATTGGAATATCGAGGAGTTCTCGGACATGTCGTACCTGCGCGCCTTCGCCCCCTGGATCGTCTTCGCGGTGATCCCGTCGCAGTACTGGCAGTGGGCCGCGCTGGCCGCCTTCGGTGTCTCGGTTCTCGGGATCGCCCAGCAGGTCCGGGCCGGTCAGCGCATCGAAGCCATGGCCATCGATATCGGTTCGGTCGTCTTCTTCGCGGCATTGGCCGTTATCGCCTTCGTCGATCCGGACAGCGCACTGCACCCCTACACCCCCGCGCTCTCCTCGGGCGTACTGGCCCTGATCGCGGGCGCCTCACTGTTGGTGCGTGTGCCGTTCACCCTGCCGATCGCCAAACAGACCACGCCGCGGGAACTTTGGGATCATCCTGTCTTCATCCGCACCAGCTATGTCATCACCTCGGTATGGACGGCGAGTTTCGTCGTCGGCTGCGTCGCGCTGACCGCGCTGGCGCACTCCTCGTCGGGCGGGCGTACCACCGTGCAGGTACTCGCATTCGCGCTTCCGGTGATCTTCACCATCCGCTACGTCGCCCACATCCAGGCGAAGGCGAACTCACGGACCGAGTCCGCATCCTGAAATCCACGACGCTGGACCATCGATCTGACCACCGGCACCGTCGCCGAAGAGCAGCTCGACGACCGCGACGCCGAATTCCCGCGCGTCGATGATCGGCTCGCGGGTCGGGACTCCCGCTTCGGCCACGCCACCGTATCCGGGAACCGTGGCGCATTGGTCCGCTACGACCTGCACACCGGCGCGAGCACGGCTCACGAATTCGGCCCCGGCCGCATCCCGGCCGAGGCCGCCTTCGCACCCGCCGACGAACGCCCCGGCGGCGACAGATATCTGCTGACCTACGTCTTCAACGCCGAACCGACCGCAGCGATCTCGTCATCGTGCACCCGACCGATCTGGCCGCACCGCCGGTGGCGACCATCCACCTACCCAGCCGGGTGCCCTACGGTTTCCACGGGAACTGGCTGGCTGATCCGGTCAGCCGTTGACCGCGAGCACCAGCTTGCCGGTCGAGGTGCGCCCGGCCATCAGCCGATGCGCCTCGGCGACCTCGGCCAGCGGGAATTCCGCGGTGACCGGCAGCTCGACCTGACCGGTCGTGACCAAGCGGAAGGCCCGATCGGCGATCTCCCGCAACACCTCCGGCGCATCCGCGGTGAGTCCGAGGATCGAGAAGCCGGAGACCGACAGGCCCTTGGGGTAGAGCTCGGGCTGGCCGAGCTGCCAGCCCGGCTCACCGCTGGCATTGCCGTAGGAGATCAACCGGCCGAACAGCGCCAGGGATGCCAGACCGCGCCGCAGGGTCTGCCCACCGACCGGATCGAGGACGACGTCGACGCCGCGGCCGCCGGTCGCCTCCCGCACATCGGCCTCGAAGGTCTCGGCCAGGAAGGCGTCGTCGTAGCCGAGTTTGCGCGCGTACTCGGCCTTGGCCTCGCTGGACACCACGCCGTATACCGCGCCCGCGCCCGCCAGCTTGGCCACCTGCCCCACCACGGTGCCCACCCCGCCCGCCGCCGCCTGCACCAGCACGGTCTCCCCCGGCTGCAGTCTGGCGACGGTATTCACCAGCGCGTACGCGGTCGGCAACACGGTGGGAAGTGTTGCGGCCGTGCGCAAATCGACGCGATCGGGCACCGCGAACACCGTCGCGGCGGCGACCACCGCGACCTCGGCATACGCGCCGCCCTCGGTAATCGCCGCCACCGACTGCCCGACCGTGAACCCGTCCACACCGGCGCCGATCGCGCGCACCCGACCGGAGAGTTCGAGGCCGGGCACGAACGGCAGTTCGGTCACCCGATACCCCACCGAGCGCGCCTGCAGGTCGGCGAAGTTCACCCCGACGTACGCGACATCGATCGCGACCTCACCGGGACCCGGCTCCGGAGCATCGAGCTCCACCTCACGCAACACCTCAGGTCCGCCCAGCTCACTGATCTGAATCGCCCGCATAACCCCATACTCCGCTCGACACCTTGTCGAGACAGTTGTAGCAGGTATGGCGGCTACCGGCAGTTCACCACGAGTGCCGTGGTGTTGTCGGTGCTCCCGGCCAGTAATGCGTTGTCCACCAAGGTTTCCGCGGTGCTACCCGGGGTCTCGCCAGCAGTGAGTGCCGACTTGATCTCGACCATGTCGAGTCGCTTGTGCACGCCGTCGGTGCTCAAGAGCAGAATGCCCCGGCTCGACCCCGTAGCGGCGTGCCCGATGGCGGACGGAGTTACGGTGCGCGTCGAAGTGGTCACGAGGTGGTCCATCCGTCCCGACGGACGAATCCCCTTGGCGCGCATGAACTCGGCAACGGTGTGATCGGTGGTCATCTGGTGCAGCACCCGGCCGTTCCAGCGGTAGGCGCGGCAATCGCCGACCCACGCGATATCGCTCGGCCCGTCGGGCTGTCCGGCGGCGGGCAGCACCGCGACCACGAGCACACAGTCGGCCTGCTGCTCCGGGAACTGGCGCAGCAATTCCTGCTGGGCCGCGAGCACCCCCGACTGCGCGCCGTCGCGCGCACCCACCCGCGCCGCGACCGAGGCCGCCGTGCGCGCCGCCCTGGCCGCGAGCAGGTTGTCGCCGATGCCGTCGGCGACGACGAAGGCGGCGCGCCCGACGATCGGGTCCGTGTAGGTGGCGACGGCGTCGGCGTTGAGCGAACGCCGCCCCCTTCTGCTCACCGCGCCGGGGATGATGGAGCCGAGCCGCAGCTGCTCGGGCCGGACGATGGCGGCGAGCCGCAGCTGCTCGGACTGGACGATGGCGATCGAAGCGGTTGTCTGCAAGGTCTGACCTCCTCGAGCTGGACCCGCTCCACGCTGCCGATCCGCACAACTTCTGTTAATTCAGTGAACCGCGGTATTCCATGTAGCGTCCCAAAATTTCGTGTGGGAATCCTGTGAATCGCAATACGATGGCGCGGTGGACATCGACGACGACCTCGATCCGCTGCTGGCGAACCGGGGTAACTGGGACGCGCGCGCACCGATCCACGCGGCCAGCGAGTTCTATCGCAACCACGATTCGTCGTATTGGTTCGCCCCCTTCGAATGGGACATCCTCGGTGACGTGCGCGACCGCGACGTCCTGCATCTGCAGTGCCATCTCGGGACCGAGACAATCGAATTCGCCAAACGCGGTGCGAGCGCGGTGGGTCTCGACTTCTCCCCCGCCTCCATCCGGCATGCCCGCGAACTCGCCGCGGACGCCGTCGAGTACGTCTGCGCCGATGTCTACGATGCGCCGAATGCGTTGGGGCACCGACAATTCGACATCGTCTACACCGGCAAGGGCGCCCTCTGCTATCTGCCCGACCTGTCGCGGTGGGCGACCGTACTCGCCGAACTGCTGCGTCCGGGCGGCTTGGTCTACATCGTCGAATTCCACCCCCTGTTGCACTCTCTGGGACCCACCCCGCCCGCCGGAGTCGATCCGGATTCGCTTGTCCTGCACGATGATTACCTCGAGGGCCGCGGCGCCCAACGCCGCGACAGCGACCACACCTACACCGACGGCCCGGCGCTGACCACCGACACCACGGTCTACGAATGGCGTCACGGCCTCGGCGAGGTGATCAACGCCTTGATCGGCGCCGGCCTGCGCATCACCGATCTCACCGAAACCGAGAAGTTGCCGTGGCCGCGCTGGTCGCGCATGATCCGCACCGACGGCGACTGGTTCCTGCTGCCGCCCACGGACCCAATTCTCCCGCTGTTGTACGGATTGGCGGCCACCAAACCGGCCTAGGCACACCACATCCCGTCAATTTGCTCCACGATAGCCACCGCGCTATTTACACTGCGACGATCCAAATCGAGGGAGCGTCGAGTGTCCACTACCGTTCAGGTCTTGTTCGTTGTCGTCGCCGTGCTCGTCGGCATCATCGTCGCGGTGATATCCGGAATCCTCTCCAAGGTCAGCGGCTCGCCCACGGGCATCGTGATCCGCGACGGCGGCGTGGCCTTCGCGGGTACCGCGGGCCTGACCCTGCTACTACTCAAGGCCATCGGGGTGCTGTAGTCGCCCCGAGGCCTAACCACACTTGACGCGCCCTGTGCGCGCCGGTCGAAGAGCCGATCGTGCGCGATGTCGAGCGGCGCGAGACGGCACCGCTGAGCACACCGTCATCGCCGAAGGGCCCGGTGCGTTCAGCTGCCGAAGACGACGCAGGCGAAGCCGACGTGCACGCCGGTGCCGACGCGGACGTCCACCGTTCCGATGGGTGTGACGTCCGGGGCCTGCACGGCGCTGAGCGTGTGCGGTCCGGTGGTCTTCGGGATCCAGGTCAGCAGGGCGATGCCACCCAGCGGGCGGACCACTCCGAACAGGACGCCGTTGTCGTAGAAGGACACGGGTTCGACGGCATTGTTGACATAGGCCTCGGCGGTGGCCGGGCAGTCGGTGCCGTAGTTGGTCGCCATGCCGTAGTTCGAATCCGGCATCACCCCCACCCGGGTCACCGCGGCATTCGCCGTCGGCGCGGTGCAGGCCAGTGCAGTGATCGCGGTGCCGAGCACGGTCGCGGTCGTGATCTTTCGGTAGCTCATGATTCGGTCCTCATCGTGTGGTGCCGGGTCCGAGTTGCCAGCGGAAGCATCGATCGTGGCCCCGCTGGGCCGTCTACAGGCGTAAATCGCCCCGCGTTTCGCAATTACGTACTTGGCGGTTGGTTCTATCCGGGAGCATCAGCCCAGTCCGACAGTGGAAACGTCCCAGCGCGGACGGCAGTATCGGCAGGCATCGCCCCGTAGCGAATCATCCACTCCCGCAGCATAATTGATCTCGCGATTCACCAACGCTTTGCGAGAGTTAGAACGTGTTCTAACGTGATCGTATGGACGTGACATACGAAGGCACGAAACGCGAGCTCGTCACCGATCAGGGAGTGCTGCGCTATCACGAGGCGGGCGACGGGCCGCCGCTGTTGTTGTTGCACGGGTCCGGGATCGGCGTGAACGGGTGGCGCAACTATCGCGGGAATCTCGCGGCCTTCGCCGAGCATTTTCACTGCTACATCCTCGAATTTCCGGGCTTCGGGGTGAGCGATGCGGTGGACGGACATCCGGTGCTCACCGCGGGCGCGGCGCTGCTGCGGTTCATGGACGGGCTCGGCATCGAATCGGCCGCCATGGTCGGCAACTCGATGGGCGGTGTCGTCGCGGCCAACCTGGCGATCCAGCATCCGCAGCGGGTCAGCAAGCTGGTCACCATCGGCGGCATCGGCCCGAATATCTTCAGCTCCAGCCCGAGCGAAGGCATCCGGCTGCTCCAGGAATTCGCCGACAAACCCGATCGGGACAAACTGCTGCGCTGGTTGCGGAGCATGGTCGTCGACCCCGCGGTGATCACCGACGAAATCATCGAGGAGCGCTGGGAGGCCGCGCAGCATCCGGATACGCAGCAGACCGCCGCCATGATGTACGGCTCGGCGGCCTGGGACATGCAGCAGAAATTCCTGGCGAACTCGAATACGCCGCCGTATTGGTCGATGCTGCACAAGGTGCAGTGCCCGACGCTGCTGACCTGGGGTCGCGACGACCGCGTCAGCCCGCCGGATATGGCACTCGTCCCGATGCGACTGATCCCCAATGCGGAACTGCACATCTTCCCGAATAGCGGGCACTGGGTCATGATCGAGGCGAAGGCGGCCTTCGAACGCGCGACCCTGGAATTCCTGCGCCGCTGAGCTCAGGCCGGGCGGTGGTCCGGATAGACCGCGATCTCCACCAGATTGCCATCCAGGTCGCGGCAGTAGTGCGAGATCATGTCGCCGAGCGCGCCCGACTTGGTGACCGGACCATTGGTGATCTCGACGCCACAGGCCATCAGGTGATCTCGCACTTCCTCGGGCGAAGCCTCAGTGATGAAGCACAGGTCCGCCGAACCCGCGGCCTCGGCGCGCGCCGTCACCCAGTCCGAGTCGACCGCGAGGGCACCGATCGGCCGCAGGTTGATCTTCTGATTGCCGAAGCACAGCGCGGTGCGGCCTTTCGGTCCGAACTTCTCCACCCGCATACCCAGGACTGTTTCGTACCATGCGGCGGTCGCCTCGACATCGACGCAATTGATGACGATGTGGTCGAACCGCTCGACTGAGAACCCCATGCTTGGGCACCCTACGCCGAGTCCTTACCGCGAGCAGCCAGCGGTGCTGCGTGAAAAGGTCTGCGCCGGTGGATAATCCGGCAGCGATGCGCCCGTCTTCGGCGCCATGATGCGTTCCATGCCCGCCATGGATTCCAGTACGGGGAGCCGGGTGAGGGCATTGCGGATCACCATGCCCGGCCGGGTTTTTGGCACCATGAGTCGAAGGTTCGGTCCGACTTGCTGTTTGCGGTCGACCAGGTCGCGGTGGCTCTGCTCGTAGGCGCGAAAGCCTTGGCGGTGATCCCCCTTCGCGACGGCGAGTGCACCGGCGAGCCGGTATGCGCCGACGAGAGCCAGTTCGGCGCCGGCGCCGGATGCGGGTGAGGCGCAGTAGGCGGCGTCGCCGACGAGGGCGATGCGACCGGTGGACCAGGACTGCATGTGGACCTGGCCGAGTGAGTCGAAATACAACTCCGGATCGGCCAGTGCGCCGTCCAGCAGGCGCGCCACGTTCCAGGCGGATTCGTTGCCGAACCGGTCGGCCAGCACCGCGCGGGCCGCCGCCGTATCACGCGGGTCGAGGTCCAGTAGTGGGCTGCGGAACATGAAGTAGGCCTTGGCCTGCGCGTGATTGCCGGAACGGTAGATTCCGGCCATCGCACCCGGGGTGTTGTAGACGGTGACCCAGCGGTCGGGTCCGAGGGCCGCATCGGCGTTGCCGAAGGCGAAGTAGTGGTCCAGGTGGCGGACGAAATCCGGTTCCGGGCCGAAGGCCAGGCGCCGGACGGTCGAATGCAGGCCATCCGCGCCGATCACCAGGTCGAACCGACGTTGTCGGCCGTTTTCGAAGGTGACGGTGACACCGTCGTCGTCCTGGTCGAGGACCGCAATCGACTCGCCGAAAAGGTATTCGACGTCGCGGTTGCTGTCGTGCAGGATCCGGACGAGATCGCCGCGCATGATCTCCACCTCGGCGCTGCCGTATTTGTCCTTGATCTTCTGCATGTCCACTCGGGCAAGGGGATCGCCGGCGGCGTTCACGAACTGCATGCCGCTGACGTCGGCGGCCGCCGAGCGGATCTGCGCCATGATGCCCATGCGCTCGGTGACCTCGATCGCTTGATCCCGCACGTCCACGCCCTGCCCACCGATCCGCAGGCTCGCTGCCCGTTCGACAACTGTCGGCCGGAAACCATGTCGCACAAGCCAATACGCCAGTACCTGCCCGGCGATGCTCGCACCGGAGATCAGAATCCGCTCGTTCCGCACTGCCCTGCTCCTTGTCTCGAAATCTACTGACCGTTGGTCAGCAGAAACTGTAGGTCGCTGACCATTGGTCAGTCAAGGGGTAGGATTCGTCGCCATGGCTGACGATTCGCGTGCCCGCATCCTGCAGATCGCGCTCGACCTGTTCGCCGAGCGCGGGTACCACGCGGTGTCCGTGCGCGAGATCGCCGAGCGAGTCGGGCTGACGAAAACCGCTGTGCTGTATCACTTCCCAAGTAAGAGCGATATCGTCGCCGCGCTGGTCGAACCGTTGCTGGCCGATAGCGAAGCTGTGCTCGAAGCGGCGAGCCGCGGACGCGATGCGCAGGCGCGACGCTGGGCGGTGGTGGACGGACTGCTGGAGGTCTGGCTCGCACACGGTCAGCTATTGCGGATGCAGATGCAGGACCAGGCATTATCCGCCGACAAGGCGACCTTCGCGCGACTGCGGACCATCGCATTGTCCGCACAGGACCTGATCGCCGGCCCCAGCGCCGACTTCACCACCCGGGTACGTGCCGCGCAGGTCTATGCGGCGCTCAGCGATCCCGTGGTCATCTTCGCCGACCGACCCACCGACGAACTCCGCGAGGCCGTTCTCGACGGCGCCCGGCGATTACTCGGCACGCCGGCCACGCAACGCGACCTCGTCCACCGACCGCAACCCGTCCCGGACTCCACCGCCCGCCCGACCCGCCGCGGCCGGCCGGGCGCGATGACCGCCGAGATGGTCGAATCCGCCCGCCACATGCGCGATTCCGGCCTCGCCATCGACGAGATCGCCGCCGAATTCGACGTCTCCCGCGCCACGCTCTACCGACACCTGGGCAAGCAGACCACCTAATTATGAGAATAATTTCGAGACGGAACTTCGAGGTGTGGGCCAGGTCGAGCGAGGCCCCGATCCGGCGGCGCTTACTTAGACTGGCGAGATGATGTCGACTGCGCAGGTGCTTGCGCTCGGTGGGGTGATGTTGGTGGGGGCCATGTCGCCGGGGCCGGATTTTGTGATCGTGACGCGCAATGCCGCGGTGTCGGGGCGGCGGGTGGGGGTGGCCAGTGCGGTTGGGATCGCGTTGGGGGTGTTCGTGTGGTCGATGGTGACCGCGGTCGGGGTCGCGGGGTTGCTCGCCGCATCGGCGGTGACGTTCACCGTGCTAAAGCTCATCGGCGCCGGGTATCTGGCCGTACTCGGGCTGCGGGCGCTGTTGGCCGCGCGGCGGGGTGACTATCCGGTCGAGGTGCCGGAGCTGAAATCGCACGGCACCGTTCACGCATTCCGCCAGGGCCTGCTGTGCAATCTGCTGAATCCCAAGGTAGCGGTCTTCTTCGTGGCCTTGCTGCCGCAGTTCCTGCCGACGCAACCCAGCGTGTTCGACACCCTCGAGCTGGGCGTCGTCACCGCAACCGTCTGCCTGGCCTGGTTCTCCGTGCTCGCAGTCGGTGTCGGTGCTCTGCGCCATGTGCTCAATCGCCAATCCGTGCGTCGCGCGATCGATGCCACCATGGGCACATTCATGGTCGCCCTCGGCATCCGAATCGCCGTGCAGAGCAACTGAACCGCTGCTAGTTGCGCATAAGCCACATGGTCCCCGGATCGGGCGACTAATCTGCGGCCATGGCAGTTACCTGGCCGGATGAAATCGATGATGTGTTGGGTGGTGACCTGACTGCCGGATTGGCGTACATCACTCCGGCGGGTGGGGCGGTGGTGACCGCGGTGTCGCCGATCGGGTTGCGGGATCGGGAGTCGGGGACGGTTGGGTTCACCACCTCGCTCGGGTTCGGGCGCAAGCTGGAGCGGATCAAGCGGGAGCCGAAGGTTGCACTGGCGTACCACGCGCGGGAGCACGGGTTGGGTGATCAGGGCAATCAGCGCTTCGTTGTGGTGCAGGGTCTGGCGAGCTTCGACGCCGAGCCCGATCAGGCCGCCCTCGATCGGATCGGTGAGCGGGCGACGCCATATCTCGGCGCACCGCGGCGCGGACGGTTCTGGGATCGCTGGCTCAGCGCGTATTACACCGATCGAGTGCTGGTGACGGTCGCGATAACCCGGATCATCGCGTGGCCGAACCTGGACGCGACCGGCGAGCCGCAGGTGTACGGCGAACCATTGCCCGACACCGCGGACTCGCAGAAGCCGCCCGCGAAGGGCACCGGCCCCCGGGTGGACAGCGCCAAGGCCGCGGCGCGTGCCGCGAAACTGCCGCACTGTCTGCTCACCTATCGGCAGTCCGACGGCTATCCGGCCGTGGTCCCCGTGCAGGTCGGCGAGTCGAGCTCGGCGGGGGTGAACCTCAGGGTGCCGGCGGGAGTCGCCCAGGGCAGCCGCCGCGCCGGTCTACTCGCCCACGCCTATCGGCCGCAACTCATCGGACTGCAATGCCGTCAGCACACCGGCTGGATCGAAATCAACAGCACCGACGCGACCTACGCGCCCCACACCCAATCCGGCTTCATCGCACCCCCGAACAAGACACTCCTGTTGCTCGCCAACGGTTTGATGGCTCGCCGCGGACTGGCGCAAGCCCGAAAACAGGGCCGTCTCGACGCATTGAGCTAACTCGATCCCGGAAATGCACGAACCCCCTCCCGATCGAAATCGGAAGGGGGCCCGGGATTTCAGGTGGACTAGTCCCCCGCCGCCACTCAGAGCACGGCCAATGGCGGGGATTTGGGGAAGGTGACGGGCAGGGATACCAGGGCCCGATGGAACGGACCGGGTCGCCAGGTGAGTTCTTCGGGCGTTGTCGCCAAACGCATTTCGGGCAGTGCGTCGAGCAGTTGGTCGATGGCGTCCTGGACGATGAGAGCGGCGACCGGCCGCGCCGGGCAGGCATGCGGGCCGACGCCCCACGCCAGATGCGAACGGTTGGGCCCGAATTCGCTCACCCCGACGGCGGGATCGTTATTGCATCCGGCCATGCTGATGACGACCGGTTGATGCGCGGGTAGCCAGACGCCATCGATCAGAATCGGCTGCCTGGGGTAGGAGATGCAGTAGTTCGCCATCGGCGGATCGGTGAACAGCACCTCGTCGAGCGCGTCGCGGGTCAACATGCTGCCGCCGAGCACGCCGCCCGCGAACCGGTCGTCGGTCATCATCAGCAGCAGCGTATTGGCGACCAGATTTTGCACCGGTTCTATGCCCGCGCCATAGAGGGTGACGAGCTGGTGCATCATCTCCACATCGGTGAGCTCAGCGGGTTGCGCGAGCAGGCGCGAGGTGACGTCGTCGCCCGGGTTGTTGCGCTTGAGCGTGACGAGATCGAACAGCGCGTCGGAGAGCATCGCATTGCCCTTATCGGCGTTCACGCCCTCGAAGATCGCTGCCATCCCGCTGGCGACCTGCTGGCCGATCTCCGCCGGGCAGCCGAGCATCACATTGAGCACCTGGAAAGCGAGCGGAAATGCGTATTGGCTGATCAGATCTGCCGCACCGTCACCGCAGAAGGCATTGATCAGCGGGATGGCGACCTGCTCGACGATGGCATGCAGTGCGTGCAGGTCGACCTCGGCGAGGCTTGCGGCATTCGCCTGCCGGTATCGCAGATGCTCCAATCCCGCACTGCGCAACGCGTTAGGCCGCCACTCCATCATCGGCAGGATCGGGCATTCACCGGGAATGTACTGCTGCCAGGTGCGCGGATCGGCCGGAAAGTGGTCCGGATCGTTGAGGATTCGCACGGCGGTGTGATAGCCGATCACCAAAGTGGCCGGTACACCGGGCGATAGGTCCACCGGTACCAAGGATCCGTACTCGCGGCGCATTTCACGGTACGAACGGTGCGGATCGGCGGCGTACTCCGCAGAGTAGAGCGCTACGCGCGGGCCGTCGGTGTCGATCGGAGACCCTGGGGCGGCCGGGCGGGATTGGGGTCGAGCGGTGTGCAATGGGGTGGCTATCTCCGAGATTCTTGCCGATGGAATAGGAATTCGACGAGCGTGATCAGCGAGCGCAGACAGGTGCTGCGCTCCCTGGCGTCGAGGGAGGTCAGCGGGGTGTCGGGCGCGAGATCCAGTGCGTCACGGATCTCTTCGAGCGGATAGCGCTTGGCGCCTTCGAACTGGTTGACCGCCACCGAATAGGCCACCCCGCGCTCCTCCAGCACCGAGAGCACCTCGTCGGCCTTCTCGATGCGTCGGGTGTCCACCAGGACCAGCGCGCCGAGTGCGCCGCGTGCCAGTTCCTCCCACAGCGGGACGAAGCGTCGCTGTCCCGGCGTGCCGAACAGGTACAGCGCGAGTGTGGGATTCAGCGTGATGCGCCCGAAATCCATGGCCACGGTGGTCTGCGATTTGCCGGGCAGTCCGGCCATATCGTCGACGCCGACACTGGCCTCGGTGATCGTCTCCTCCGTGCGCAGCGGTCGAATTTCGGACACGCTGTTCACGAACGTGGTCTTGCCGACGCCGAAATTGCCTGCCACCAGGAGCTTTACCGACCGAGTCACGGTCTCCGGCACATAGTCGACAGTGCGCTCAGGCCGGGAGAGCACGGAGCCCATTGAGTACCTCCTCGAGCAGGGTGATCTCCGGCATGACTTCCGCCGGGGTTGGAGTGGCCAGATGTTCGCTGTCCAGCAGATCGGCGACGACGATCTTCACGACGGACGGCGGCAGGTCGAGATATGCGGCGATTTCGGCGATGGACAGCGCGCTGCGACGGCTGCAGAGGTTCAGCACCTGGCGCGCGTCGGGCGTCGCGCCAGGCGCCGGGTCCTTGGCGGCGACGACGAGGGTGACCAGGTCCAGCTCACGACTGGGACGGATCCGTCCTCCAGTGCGCACATAGGCCCGGACCAGGTCGGGGTCTCGCCGGGACCTCGTCATGACGTCAAGCCGCCCTCAACCCTTCCGCGCGGCTGGGCGCCTAACTCATGCCCGACCCGCCCGGCAAGTTCGTTCATGCGGTGCGCGACCAGGCCGATATCGGTTTCGGGCGTCGTCGAAACCCCGAGCAGCGCACCATCACCCGCGGCGGTAATGAGAATCATGCCCTGGTCGTATTCGGTCATGTTCTGCCGCACGCCGTTATCGACACCGCCGCAGAATTCGCCGAGCGCCTTACCCAGCGAGCGCAGACCCGAAGCGGCCGCGGCGAAGCGCTCGGCGTCGTCCTTGTTGACACCGTCGGAGTGCGCGATCCGCAGCCCGTCGTCGGACAGCAGCACCGCGAACCGTACGCCGGGCACATTGCTGAGATCCTCGAGTAGCCAACCCAGCCTATTGCTGCTGTCGGTCACCGGTGTGCTCATCAGGATGACATCCCTTCGGTGTTGTCGGAGGCAGCAGCCTCACGGCCGCTCTTGGAACCCATCTGCCATGCGGAGGCGATCTCGGGACGAGCCTGTCCCGCTTCGGATTCGGTGCCGGTGTTGGTCGGTACCGATGCCACCGCTCTGCGACGACGCTTTGGTAGGCCGCCGCTCGTGATCTCGTGCACAGCGAATTCCTCGTTGTCGGCGGGTTGTTCGCTTACTCCGGCCAAGACCGGAACCGGAGACAATTCGAAGGGCTTCTCATCGACACTCGGGGCCGGGGCGGGTGCGGGTGCGACGGCGGGCGTGGCCGGTTCGGCGGTCGTGGCCGCGGTGACCAGCAGCGCCTCGGGGATGTAGACCATTGCCCGCATGCCGCCGTAGACGTTCGGGCCGTCGATGTAGACGGTGAATCCGTAGCGTCGGGCCAGCGCAGCGATGCCGGGGAAGCCGACGCGCGGCGACGGGCCGAGCTGGTGGATGTCGATCGGGCGCTCGTTGGCGAGCACCTGTCTGGCCTCCTCCATCTGCTCGGCGTTCATCCGCACACCGGCGTCATCGATGATGACGGTGACGCCGTGGTGGCCCTCCTGGAAGCTCACGTCCACGAACGACGTCGGCGGGGAGTAGCGCAGCGCGTTGTCGAGCAGGGTGGCCAGGGTGTGTACCAGCGGCTCCACCGCCCGGCTGATGACGATGCGGTCGAGTTGCGTCGGCCGCACCCGCAGGTAGTCGCGGACACGCCCGATCGCACCGCCGACGACATCGGTGAGCGACTGCGCGGGCCAGCGCCGACCCGGCAGACCACCACAGACGATCACATAGGACTGCGCCTGCCGCAGCATCTGCTGCACGGTGTGGTCGATGCGGGTCAGGGTGGCGTAGACCTCGTCATCGCGGTGCTCGCGCAGCGCGACGCTCACCACCTGACTGACATCGGCGCCCAGACTGACCACGGAGGTGCCGAACGAGCGCACCGCCGCACTGGTCGCCGCGCGCGAGGCGGACTCCACCTCGGCGCGGGTCGCCTCCTGGGTGGCCTGTACCACCTGCTGCGCCTTGTCCTCGGCCTCACGGATGGTCTGCTCGTGCGTCTCGGACTGCACCACTCGTAGATCGTCGGCGAAGCGCTCGGAGATCCATTGCAGGCACTGGGCGAAGCGGGAATTCTCCAGACCCGTCGGCACCTCGATCGCCGACACCGGGGCCTCGAAGCGGCGCACCGCCTCCGACATCGCCGGAAGTGTCTGTCCAGCGAAGTGCTCGAGGATCTCCTCGTGCGCTCTGCTCTCTCTACTGAGGGCCTCGGCTCGCGTCCGTTGATGTTTCGCGTATTGCGCTATATACAACGCCGCCGCCACGGCAATGATGAGAGCGGGGGCGAGGATCCATGAAAGCACCACGGCGATATCTTGATTCATCAGCTCTCTCGTCGTTGCGACAGCCGGTGTCACAGCGCGTTGTTTCGCCTTCCTCGCGACGCCGACCAGGAATAACACTCGTCGAATGCGGCCACGTTCGGCGCACCGAAGCGCACTGCGGCAGCTACCGCACGCGCACCAGTGCCGCCCCAGAGTGCCCGCAGGGCAAGCGATTCGAGGAATCACCGACCGAACGGATCGAGCCGAGCCGACTGCCCAGCACCCGACGACCCGCCCACAGTAGCAGCATCGCAGCGAAGTCTCTCTCGATCCGAAAACACATTCCGATTCCTCGAACCGCCAGCGCCCCCGGGTATTTCGCGTAGCGCCCGCCCGGATCTCTGGCCTGCGGAATTCCGCCCGGCACGGACATTTCGGTAGCCGGAAGCTATCGCCGATACCCGCATGTGCCCACGTATAGCGAACCGCGGGTACCGGATACTATGCGCGAATGGCAAAGCTGAAGGTTTCCATCGATGTGCCGATCGCCCCGGAGGAGGCCTGGTCGCATACCTCGAATTTGAATGAGCTCGACAAGTGGCTCATCATGCACGAGGCGTGGCGCAACGAGGTGCCCGCCGAACTCACCGTCGGCACCCAACTCATCGGCGTCGCCTCGGTCAAGGGGTTGCGCAATCGGGTGACCTGGACGGTCAAGGCCGCCGAACCGCCGCGGCGACTGGCATTGAGCGGCGCGGGCAAGGGCGGCACCAAATTCAAGCTCGAATTGCTCGTCGCCCCCAAGGGCGCGGGCTCGGAGGTCACCGTCGATATCGACCTGGGCGGCGCGCCGCTGTTCGGTCCGATCGGTTCCGGCGTCGCCCGTGCGCTGAAGGGCGATATCGAGCGCTCGCTGGACCAGTTCGTCGCACTCTACGGCTGAAGGGAGCCGGGACAGTGCCATATGCCAAGGCCGCGGATGGCGCGCGGATCGCGTATCAGACCGGTGGCGCCGGCTCGCCGCTGCTATTGCTCGGCGGACAGGCGAACAACCATCACTGGTGGGACGGGATCCGCACGGACTTCGAGACCGCGCATCGCACTGTCTCGCTGGACTATCGCGGCACCGGTGACAGCGATAAGCCGGATATCCCGTACAGCACCATCGGATTCGCCGAGGACGCCATCGCGGTGCTCGATGACCTCGGCATCGAAACCGCCGCCGTATACGGCACTTCCATGGGCGGGCGAGTCGCGCAGTGGCTGGCCGCGCGGTTCCCGGATCGGGTCCACACGCTGGTGCTCGGCTGCACCTCGCCGGGTGGTCGGCACGCGGTGGAACGCGACGCGCAGGTCCGCAAGTCGCTGGCCCAGCCCGATGCGGCGGCGGCGCGGCGGTCGCTGCTGGAACTGATGTACACCCCCGCCTATCTGGCGAGCACATCCGGCCCGTTCAACACCCTCGGCGATCCGGACATGCCCGCCCATGCCAAGCGCAGGCATCTCTACGCGAGCAATAAGCACGACGCATGGGATGCGCTGCCGGAGATCGCGGTTCCCACGCTGGTCGTGCACGGGACCGACGACGTGTTCAATCCCGCGGCTAACGCGCCGTTGCTGGTGGAGCGCATTCCCGGCGCCCGGTTGGAGTTGATACCGGGCGCGCGGCACGCCTATTTCGACGAATTCCGCTCCACCGCAAGCCCGCTCGTCCTGGAGTTCCTGGACGCGGCGAATCGGTAGCTCCGAGTTCGCCTGGTGCACGGGCGAACTCGGAACCCGCGACTAATGAACGAGCGCCGGCGCGTCCGCTACCGCGTCCGACTTCGGCTTTGTCCGCGGCAGGAACGACGCGGGAATCAAGGTCAGCACGATGAGCACCAGCGCCACGATGTAGGTGTGGCTGAATGCCGTCGCGGCCTGGCTCAATCCCGTATCGACCGCACCCGGCGGGAGGTGGGCCGCGATCGATGAATCGTAATTCGACGCGATCGCGGGCTTGGCGAATGTCTGCCGGTTCAGCAGGCTGCTGAGCACCACCGACATCGTCGCGGTGCCGATCGATCCGGCGGACTGGTTGATGATGTTCATCAGCGTCGAGCCGCGTGCGACCTGCTGGTGGGTCAGCGTCTGGATCGCCGCGGTCATGATCGGCATCATGGTGCAGCCCATGCCGAGCCCCATCACGAACAATGCGCTCAGCATGAACGGATACGGCGTATCCGCCTTCAATTGCACGAAGAACACCGTGCCGAGCGAGAGCAGCGAAATGCCGGTCATGACGATCTTGCCGGGACCGATCTTGTCGACCAGCCGGCCCGCGATCGGCATCGTCAACATCGCGCCGAGACCCTGCGGCGCCATCAGCAAACCGGCGGCCATGGCGGTCTCACCGCGCACCTGCTGTAGGTAGGTCGGCAGCAGCAAACCGGCGCCGAAGAACGCGGTCGCGAACAACACCATGGTGAGCACCGCGAAGGTCAGCGACCGGTTGCGGAACAGATGCAGATCGATCAGCGGATGTTCGATGCGCAGCGCGTGGAACACGAACAGCACCATGAGCACGAGGCCGATGGCGGCGGGTATGAGCACCTTCGCCGCGATGACGGTGCCCTCACCCGGAATCGAGGAGACGCCGAACAGGAACAGCGCCAGACCGGGCGAGGCCAGCAGCATGCCGAGGAAATCGAAGGATTCCGACGGCTCCGGCTTATCCGCGGGGAAGACGACGAACGCCAGAATCAGTGCGACGATGCCGACCGGAACGTTGATCAGGAAGATCCACTTCCAGCCGTGGCTGTCGATCAGCCAGCCACCCAGGATCGGGCCGCAGATCGGGCCGAGCAACATCGGCACCCCGAGTACCGCCATCACCCGGCCGATCCGCTGTGGGCCGGCGGCATGGGTCATGATCGTCATGCCGAGCGGCATCAGCATGCCGCCGCCGAGGCCCTGGACCACGCGGAAGGCGATGAGCGTTTCCATACTCCAGGCCTGGCTGCACAGCACCGAGCCGAGCACGAACAACGTCAGCGCGAGCATGTACAGCCGTTTGGTGCCGAATCGGTCCGCCGCCCATCCGGTGAGCGGAATGACGCTGGCCAGCGCCAGCGTGTAGCCGGTCATCGACCAGGCCGCGATCGCGGTGGTGGTGTGGAATTCGTTCTGGAATTTGGGGATCGCGACGGTCACCACGGTGATGTCGAGGATCGACATGATCGCGCCGAGCACGACCACTCCCGCCACCTTGAAGACCGCGATGTCGAGCTTGTCGGTCGCGGGATCCGCCGCCACCGACGCAGTATCCGGAGGATGTGTCACCGCTTAAGCCTCGCACCTAGTCGGCCAAATGACCAGCAAATTCTGCGACCTGTGCCACACCTCGGGTTTGTCGGCGTCTCGCGGTGTACAAGCACGTGCGAACAACCCGGATGATGGCGTCGTGACTCTGCAGATCTTCGATGCCCGGTTCGCCGCGGATCCATGGCCGACGCTGCGGCGATTGCGCGACGACGGTGGGGTGCACCGGGTGCGAACACCGGACGGACCGCCCGCCTGGCTGGTTACTCGGTTCGCCGATGTTCGCGCCGGGCTGCTCGACAGTCGACTCTCCACGCAACCGCGCCATGCCGGGGAGACGGACTATCGCGGATTCGTGGTGCCGCCACCGTTGGACCATGCGTTCCTGGAAAGCGAACCGGATGATCACGCCCGGCTGCGACGGGCCGTCACCGGGGAGTTGTCGCCGCGGCGGCTCGCCGAATGGGCGCGCACGGCACCGGGATTGGTCGAGGCTTGTCTGTCGGAGGTGGGAACCGGCGTGGAGATCGACCTCATCGAACGTTTCGCCGTATCCCTGCCCGCGGCCGTACTCGGCGAACTGCTGGGGCTGGCCGCACCGGAACGCGAAGCGCTATTGCACTGGGCGACTTCGACATTGGTACCGAGCTCCACTCCCCCACGCGCTCGCGACACGCTCACCACCATGCGCGCCATCGTCCTTGCGACCATGGAGCGGGCGCAGGACGACACTGTGCTCGGGCGGCTGGTGAGTGCGAGTCACGACAACGGTTCGCCCAATGCGCAAGAGCTGGCCGGGGTGATCTTCTACCTGCTCTTCGTCTGGTACGAAGTGGTTGCCGACCTCGTCGGCGGATCGGCGCTCGCCCTGCTCACCCATCCGGACCAGCTGGCCCTGCTGCGAAGCATGTCCGATACCCGGACCGCGGTGGACGAGCTGCTGCGCTACCAGTCGCCACAGGTGCTGTCGGGGCCCAGATTCGCGACCACCGAACTCGATATCGCGGGCCACACCATCCGTCCCGGTCAAACCGTGCTGTTGTGCATGGCCTCGGCCAATCACGATCCCGAGATCTTCGACAACCCGACCGACCTCGATCTGACGCGGACGACCAACCCGCACCTCGGACTCGGTCACGGCGGCCACGCATGCCTCGGCACTGCCTTGGTTCGGACCATCGCCGGGGCGGTGCTCGACGGGCTATTTCTCGGCGACCGCACTCCGACGCTCACCTGTGATGCGCGAAATATCCAGTGGCGCTCCGGATTCCGTCACCGTGGTCCGATGGAACTGCCTGTCGTGCTGTCTTCATGAGCGCGTCGAGCAGCACACCGTCGAGGCGGTGGCGGCGCTCGAGCGGTCAGGTGCAGGACGCCGGCGCCGAACAGGCGATGCGGGGCGGGTGGAGTTGCCCGCAGGTCGCTGAGGCCCTGGCGGCGCACGGCGGGCGGTGCACAAGGAGCATGCCCGGCGGCTGATCACCGTGCGAGTCGAGTTGAAAGGCGTGCGAGGACGGAAGTCGCACCGCCGGGTTCAGCTCGACTCGCTGGGCGACTTCCATGCGGGGTCCCGGCCGAACCAACCGGCGAGGCGCTCGTAGGCGGATGCGTCCCCGGCGACGGGGACTTCGAGAGCGAATGCCTTGTCCGGGCCGCGGAATTCGGGCCGCAGCATGCCGCGGGACCAGGCGAGACCGTGTTCGGCGACCTCCGGATCCAACTCCAGGTCCTGTCCGGTCGCCCGCGCGAGATCCCAAGCGTGCATTGCCAATTCGGCAAGCTGCTGGTCGGCTCGACTGCGCAGCGGGGCTTCTGCACCACCGGGTCCGGGCACTTTGCGGTCCAGGTCGGCCGATCGCCACGTCTGCAACACCGACGCGGCCGCGGCTCGGTACTGCGCCGCCCAGTCCGGACCGAGCTCCTCGGGCGCAGCCGCCCAATCGGCCATCTCCCCGCGCGCCGAAGCCAGGAAGTTCCGCAGACTCTGCCCGATGACGTGCCGCACGAGCGCATGAACATCCCAGCCAGCACAGGGCGTCGGCCACCGCGCCTGCTCCGGCCGAATCCCCGCGATAACCTCGCCCATCTGCGTCAATGCGCGGTCGACCAGGTCAACGGTATCCATGCCTTTCGATTCTGCCCCGCGACCGCCGCGTCCACCGCGGAACGCGCAACTCAGCCGACTACGCCGCCGCGGGCCGCGCCATTTCCGCATCCAGGGGACCGGGTGACCGCCCTACGGCCGGACACAGCGCGCCGCCCCGGATCGCTGGACTACAACGCGAGCAGCGCGTCGATCACGGCCGACGGCACCGCATCGGGACTCGCGAAGGGGCGTTCCGCGAGCAGCTTCCGTGCGTCATCACGGGATAGCCCGCCATCGGTGGTGAGTACCTGAAGCGCGTGCGGTTCGGGCAGGGCGCCGAGCCAGGCGACGGTGTCGGCGACCAGGGTCTCCGGGTCGATCTCGCCGTGTACCCGCAGCCGCGCAACACCGCCGTCTGGGTATACGTCGAGGCGGACATGGGTGACCGGCGCGCCGCCACCGATACGGAAGAAGTGGCGGGCATCGGGCTGCAGCCGAGTCCGGGGCAGCAGTTCGGTCCACGTCGAGGGATCGTCGAGGTCGGCACCGGATGCGGCGTCCACACCGCGCAGCACGGCCCAACCCGGCGCATTGCCGACGTAATTCGAGGTGTCGATCTCTACGCGTCGGATCGCACCACGCGCGCCGAGCCGCACGGTGACGTGATCGTTGCCGCAGTCGCGGCGGCGCGCACCCTCCCAGCCCTCGTCCATCTGCCGGGACCGGCCGGGCAGCAGGATATTGGTCGGCGCGGAGAAGAACATATTCGAGCAGTCGACGACATCGCCGCCGTGCTCCAGCGCCGCGAGATCGATTGTCCCACTGAGGAAACGGGGATCGGGCAGCGGAATGCCGTGCACACGGAAGCGGGCGACGCCGCCGTCCGGGTAGATCGAGAGCCGGACGTGGGTGAAGCGGCGCTCGTCGGTCACCTCGAAGAAATTGTCGGTATTGCCCTCGATATCCGACTTCGCCACCAGGGTCACCCAATCGGCCTGCCGCAGTTCGGCCGGCGACGGCTGCCCCTCCACACTCGTCGCCTCGACCGAGGCGAAGGGCGGGTAATTGCCGATGAACCAGGCGGTATCGATGACGACACCGCGCACCCGGCCGGGCACGCCGAGCCGGATCAGCGCATAGTCGTTGCCGGTCTCGCGGCGGCGGCGGGTCTCCCAGCCGTCGTAGGTCTTGCCCTTGTGCCCGAAGTCCTCGGTGCTGAAGACCGCACGGCCGGGCCGGATCAGGTTCTCCCGCTCGGCGAACAATTCATCGTTGGCATAGACCACACTGCCCGCGATCGCACGGGAGGCGAGATCGGGCAGTCGGGTGAAGGCCGGGGCGGTTCGATCGGTCATACTTCTCCTCGGGCCAGGAGCCGCCCCTGCGGCTCATTGTCGATATCGATTCGGTTGCCGCGCAACCAGGTACCGCGGACGGCACCCGCCAGTGGGCGGGCCGCGTACGGTGTGACGGCGTTCTTGTGGTGCAGGCGGTGGGCGTCGACGACAAAGGCGTCATCGGGTGCGAAGACGCAGAAATCCGCGTCGTAGCCGACCTCGATCGCGCCCTTGCGGCGCAGACCGGCATGTTCGGCGGGTGCTCGGCTCATCCATCGGGCAATATCCACCAGGGTGAACCCACGCAGTCGCGCCTCGGTCCAGACGGCCGAAAGGCCCAGTTGCAGTGAGGAAATCCCGCCCCACGCACGCGCGAAATCACCCGTGTCGAAGCATTTGAGGTCGGCGGTCGAGGGCGAATGATCCGAGACAACCATGTCGATGATGCCCTCGCGCAGCCCTTCCCAGAGCAGCTCGCGGTTGCCGCTCTCGCGGATCGGCGGACAACATTTGAATTGCGTTGCGCCGTCCGGGATTTCCTCCGACGCGAACGACAAGTAGTGCGGACAGGTCTCGGCGGTGATCCGGACGCCGTCACGGCGGGCCGAGGCGATCATCGGCAGCACATCCGAACTCGACACGTGCAGGATGTGCACGCGAGCGCCGGTCCAGCGGGCCAGTTCGATCACCTGGGCGACGGCCAGGTTCTCCGCGCCGCGTGGACGCGAACGCAGAAATCCGGAGTACTTGTCCCCCTGCGGAATCGGGGCGCGCTCGATCGCGTGGGCGTCCTCGGCGTGCACGATGAGCAGTCCGTCGAACGAGCGGATCTCGCGCATGACCAGCTCCAACTCCACGGCGTCCAGTGCCGGGAATTCGTCGACGCCGGAGTGCAGCAGAAAGCATTTGAAGCCGAATACACCGGCGTCCTGCAGTGGACGCAAGTCCGCCACATTCCCGGGAATCGCGCCGCCCCAGAATCCGACATCGACGTACACCCGATCCTGGGCCGTCTTGCGCTTGACTTCGAGTGCCGTCAGATCGCACGTCGGCGGAATGCTGTTGAGCGGCATATCGATAATGGTGGTGACACCGCCCGCGGCGGCCGCCTTGGTCGCGCTCGGGAAGCCCTCCCATTCGGTGCGGCCGGGATCGTTGACGTGCACATGCGCATCGACGACACCAGGTAGCAGCACCTCATCCGCGGCGAGCTCGACAACCGACTTGGCGGCCAAGGCGCAGTCCAGCGGCTCGATCGACACGATCCGGCCGTCGCGCACGCCGATCGAGCCACTGGTCTCCCCCGCCGTCCCGATGAACCGCTGCGCACGGATCACCAGGTCCAGGTGCGCGGGAACCGGTGAAATCGTCTGGATCTCAGAGTTCTTCCGCATCACGCCGCTCCGTCGTTCATTGGAACTTCCCGTCGAATGTCGTTGTGCCGTTGCGGGATACGGCCGCGACAATCGCCTCGGCCAGGTCCGCGACCGTGCGCTCCGGAGTGGCCACCCCGGGTAGCTCGGACACTTGATCCGTAGCTGGCGACTGGTGCCCGGCAGATGGCCGATCCGTCGTGGGATCCGGCGGCAAGTGTTCGGCGGCAATCCGCGCACCAAGCCGCTCGAGCAGCAGTTCACCCTCCGCGAAGCAGCGCGCGATATCGGATTCGATCTCGGCCAGGGCGTAGGCGGCGACGAAGCCCGCGTCGCGCAATCGTTTGGCGGGCAGCGTATTCCGGCCGCAGACGGCCACCACCGGCACGCCCGAGAACCCGGCGGCAGCGGCGACACCCGCGGGCGCCTTGCCGTAGAGGGTCTGCTCATCGAGCATGCCCTCACCCGTCACCACCAGATCCGCACCAGCGACCCGCTCGGCGAAATCGACCAGCTCCAATACCAATTCGATCCCGGGACGCAGCCGTGCGCCGAGCACCGCGACCGCGGCGAATCCGACCCCACCCGCGGCCCCGGCACCGGCACTTTCGCGCAGATCGACACCGGTGGCCGCCGCGACACGGTCGGCCCAGTGGGTGAGCGCCGCGTCGAGCACCGCCACTTGGTCACCGTCGGCGCCCTTTTGGGGGCCGTAGACGGCGGCCGCACCGCGCGGGCCGGTCAGCGGATTGTCGACATCGCAGGCGACCGTGATCTGCACTCCGGCCAGCCGTTCTCGCACCGCGGCAAGGTCGATCGTGTCGATTCGAGCCAATGCCGCACCGCCATCGCCGATTTCGGACCCGTCGGCATCGAGCAGACGCGCACCGAGCGCCTGCAGCAGTCCGGCGCCGCCGTCGGTGCCCGCACTACCCCCGATACCGAGCACCACCCGGCGGCATCCGGCATCGATCGCCGCGGCGATGACCTCCCCGGTGCCCCGGCTGGTGGCCGTCATCGGAGCGAACTCGCCGCCCGGCAGCCGCACGAGCCCGGATACGTCCGCCAACTCCACCACGGCGATATCGTCGCGGCGGGCATACGCCGTGCACGCCGGTTCGCCGGTGGGTCCGGACGCGGTGACCAGCACCGCTTCGAACCCGGCGGCCAAGGCGGCGGCGACGGTGCCGTCCCCGCCGTCCGCGATCGGCACCACCGACACCTCGGCACCCGGCCGAGCGCGGTGGATGCCAGCGCGGACAGCGGCACCGACCTGCGCGGCGGTCAAGGACCCCTTGAACTTGTCGGACGCGATCAGGACTCGTGTCATGGGCCGCTCAGTCCAGCTGCGCGGTCGCGGTCGGGACGTCGGCGGCCGACTGCGCCAGCTCCTCGAATTCGACGATATTGTCGATCTCGAGTCCCATCGACACATTCGTCACGCGTTCGAGGATGACCTCGACGATCACCGGCACCCGGAATTCGGCCACCAGCTTCTTCGCCTCATCGAGGGCCGGACCGATCCATGCCGGATCGAATACCCGAATCGCCTTGCAGCCCAAGCCTTCTGCGACCTTGACGTGGTCGACGCCATAGCCGGCCAGCTCCGGGCTGTTGATGTTGTCGAAGGCCAGCTGCACGTAGTAGTCCATATCGAAGGCCCGCTGCGCCTGACGGATCAGGCCCAGGTACGAGTTGTTCACCACGACATGGATGTACGGGATGTTGAACTGCGCGCCGACGGCCAATTCCTCGATGAGGAACTGGAAGTCGTAGTCACCCGACAGCGCCACCACGGTGGATTCGGGATCGGCGGTGGCGACACCGATGGCCGCGGGCACGGTCCAGCCGAGTGGTCCGGCCTGACCCGCATTGATCCAGTGCCGCGGCCGGTAGACGTGCAGCAGCTGCGCCGCCTGGATCTGGGATAGGCCGATGGTGCTGACGTAGCGCACGTCGGGCCCGAACGCCTTGTTCATCTCCTCGTACACGCGCTGCGGTTTGATCGGCATATCGTCGAAGTGCGTCTTGCGCAGCCCCACCTGTTTCCGGTTGCGGCACTGCTCGGCCCACACACTGCGATCGGGCAGCCGCCCCGCCGCGGCGAGCTCTCGCGCGACCTCCACGAAGATCCGCAGCGCGGCGCCCGCGTCGGAGGTGATGCCGAAATCCGGTGCGAAGACGCGCCCGATCTGGGTCGGCTCGATATCGACGTGTACGAAGGTGCGGTCCTTGGTGTAGGTGTCCACACCGCCGGTATGCCGGTTGGCCCAACGGTTTCCGATGCCGAGCACGAAATCGGATTCGAGCAGGGTGGCATTGCCGTACCGATGCGAGGTCTGCAGCCCGACCATGCCCGCGTGCAGTGCGTGGTCGTCGGGAATCGTGCCCCAGCCCATCAGGGTCGGCACCACCGGAACACCGGTCAATTCGGCGAATTCGACCAGCAGCGCCGCGGCGTCGGCATTCACGATGCCTCCGCCAGCGACGATCAGCGGGCGCTGCGCCGCGTTCAACATCTCGATGGCCTTGACCGCCTGGGCCCGCGTCGCGGCCGGTCGGTGCACCTGCAGCGGCTCGTAGGTCTCGATGTCGAACTCGATTTCGGCTAGCTGCACATCGATCGGCAGATCGATCAGTACCGGCCCAGGACGGCCCTCACGCATCAGCCGGAAGGCCTTCTGGAAGGTGCCGGGCACCTGCGCGGGCTCCAGCACCGTCACCGCCCACTTGCTGACCGGCGCGGCGATCGAGGCGATATCGACGGCCTGGAAATCCTCCTTGTGCAGCTTCGCCACCGGCGCCTGACCGGTGATGCACAGGATCGGAATCGAGTCCGCGCTGGCGGAATACAGGCCGGTGATCATATCGGTGCCCGCAGGCCCCGAGGTACCGATGCAGACGCCGATATTGCCGGGCGTGGCACGGGTGTAGCCCTCGGCCATATGCGAGGCGGCCTCGACGTGGCGGGCCAGCACATGCTTGATGCCGCCGTGCGCGCGCATCGCGCTGTAGAAGGGGTTGATAGCGGCACCCGGCAAACCGAATGCCTGTGTCGCGCCTTCCTTTTCGAGGATCAGAACCGCGGCGTCCACGGTGCGCATGCGTGCCATGGTCAGTTCTCCCGGCCCGACAGCGCCTCGGTGACCTTCAGCAGCCCCGAGTGGTCCAGCGAGCCGTGGCCCATGGCGCGGGCGGCGGCGATCAACTGTGCGGTCAACGCGCCCATCGGGATCGACACCTCGGCGTCGCGGGCGGCCTGCAGGATGATGCCCATATCCTTGTGGTGCAGGTCGATTCGGAAGCCGGGCTTGAAGTCCCGCTGCAGCATGGACGCGCGCTTGAGCTCGAGGATCTTGCTGCCCGCGAGCCCGCCCGCCAGCACGTCGAGACCCTTGCCTGCGTCCGCGCCCAGGTTCTCCATCAGCAGGATCGCCTCGGCCACCAGCGCGTAGGTGCCGCCGACAACGAGCTGGTTGGCTGCCTTGACGACCTGACCTGCGCCGTTCGGGCCGACCAGTGCGAAGGTCTTGCCGACCGCCTCGAAAATCGGGGTGGCGGCCGCGAAGTCGGCCTCGGCGCCGCCGACCATGATCGACAGCGCGGCATTGATCGCGCCCGGTTCACCGCCGGAGACGGGGGCGTCGAGCACGCGCAGGTCCTTCTCGGCGCCCTGCTCGGCGGTCCAGCGCGCGGTCTTCGGCGTAATGGTGGAGAAGTCGATGTAGAGCGTGCCCGGGACGGCATGCACCAGGATATCGGCGAAGACCGCCTCCACGTGCTCGTCCTGGGGCAGCATGGTGATGACGATGTCCTTGTCTCGAACCGCCTCCGCGACACCGGAGGCGGTGGAGCCGCCCGCCGCCTTCAGCTTCTCGAGACCGGTGGGGCCGATGTCATAGCCGGTCACCTCGTGCCCGGCCGCGACCAAGTGGCCCGCCATCGGGCTGCCCATGATCCCCAGGCCGATAAAGCCGATCTTCAGCCCACCCGTCGCCCGGCCGCCACCCCTCACGGAATCGCTACGCGATGCTGCAGTCATTTCATCCACTTCCAATTCAGCTCGGGGTCTTTGTATTCGAGGCCGATCCAGCCGTCGTAGCCGCTGTCCGAAAGGGTTTCGAACAGCGCGGCGAAGTCGAGTTCGCCGGTGCCGGGACGACCGCGGCCGGGGTTGTCGGCGATCTGCACGTGGCCGATATGTGCCGCGTGCGTGCGGATTACCGAGTGCAACCCCTCGCCCATCCGCGCCAGGTGGTAGAGGTCGCACAGGAACCGCACATTCGGTGCACCGATCTGCTCGATGATCTGCACGGCGTGCGCGGCGCTCACGATCGGATAATCCGGCGATTCAAAGGAATTCAGCGCCTCTAGCAGTACGGTGGCGCCGATGCCGCGCGCCGCCTGTGCGGCCAGGCGCAGGTTCTCCAGCGCGAGTTCGTCCTGCTTCTGCGGGCTCTCGCCCTCGATGCGGTTGCCGTACAGGGCATTCAGCGCCCGGCAGCCGGTCTCCTCGGCGATGCCGACGGCCACATCGATATTGTCGCGGAACCGGGTAACCTCGCTCGGAATGGAGACCAGGCCGCGGCCCGCCGGAATCAGATCGATGAAGTTCAGCCCGACCAACTCCACACCGGCATCGTGGATCGCGCGGACGAACGCATCGATCTCCTTATCGCCCGGCGTCGGATCCTCCCCGAACGGCCACCAGAATTCGACCGCGTCGAATCCGGCCTGCTTTGCCGCGGCGGGCCGTTCGAGCAGCGGGAGTTCGGTGAACAGGATCGAGCAATTGACGTCGAATTTCGGGAAGGCAAGACCCCCGGCCTGATTACTCATTCAGCTCCTTCACGGTATTTCTTCCAGCTGCCGATGGCGGTGATGTCGATCAGCTCCGGATATGAGGTCGGTGGACGGCGCAACAGCATCGACAGGACCGAGCGGCCGTCCTCGAGTTCGATCGCACCGAGTTCGAGTTCGGGCGGTTCGGCTGGCAGCAGCCGCTGGCGCAGCACCTCCATGGGCACGTCGAAGAGTTCGCCGGAGATCGAGTCGCCGCCGTCGGCGGCGGGATCCAGACCCGGGAATCGGTTGCCGACCGAATAGAAACGATAACGCGGTGCGGTTTTCGCTTCCCCCGCGAAAGGCGCACCGTCCAGCAGATGATTGAGCGGCCCGCCACGCATGGCGGAGCCGTTCAGAAAAATCAACGGCATTCAGTGGTTCCTTTGTTCGCAATTTCGTCAATTATGTGGACCGACCGCACTGTCGGAATAGCGGTGATCAGCACGAAGCCGATCGGATATCCCGAAGTCGATTTCGTAGGATGCTCCAGCCCCCGGCTACCAGGTGGGGACCAGATCCCGATGGATCGGCCCCTCGCTGGTGGTGAGCGGCCGCGTCGAACCGCCACGGCGGATCGCGACGATCTCCGCGGCGATGGATACCGCCGTCTCCTCCGCGGTACGCGCGCCGAGATCCAGACCGATCGGCGAATGCAGTTGGGCCAGTTCCGATTCCGTTACTCCGGCGGCGCGCAGTCCAGCCATGCGGTCTTCGTGGGTGCGGCGGGAACCCATCGCGCCCACATAGGCCACCGGCAGTCGCAGCGCCACCTCGAGCAGTGGGATGTCGAACTTGGCGTCATGGGTCAGCACACACAGCACGGTGCGCGAATCGACCTGTGTGCGTGCGAGATAGCGGTCCGGCCATTGCACGACGACCTCGTCGGCATCCGGAAAACGCGCACGCGTGGCGAATACCGGGCGGGCATCACACACCGTGACGTGATATCCGAGGAACCGGCCGATCCTGGTGACGGCGGCCGCGAAATCGATGGCGCCGAACACGATCATGCGGGGCGGCGGTACGTAGGATTCCACGAAGACCGTGACTTCGCCTGCACCACAGCCGATCTCGCGCACACCGGTGACGCCGGTATCGAGCATCGCCCTGGCCTCGGCCACCACCACCTCGTCGAAGGCGGCGCCGACGGTCCACCACGAGCCGATCGCCATGACCGCACCGGTTTTCAGGTCCCGCACCAGCGCCACCGCCTCGTCGGTGCGCAGGATCGCCTCGATGGCGATCCGCTCGACCGCGGTGATCGGCTGGACGAAGACCTCGAGTTTGCCACCGCAGGTCAGCCCGACCGCGAAGGCGTCGTCATCGCTGTATCCGAAGGTTTCGCGCACCGGCTGGCCGGTGCGCAGGACCTCACGGCAGAGCTCGTAGACCGCGCCTTCGACACAGCCACCGGAGATGCTTCCGATGACAATGCCGTCGGCGTCGACCGCCAGCGCCGCACCGGGCGGCCGCGGGGCACTGCCGGTGACGCCGATAACGGTCGCAACGGCGTAATCCTTGTCCGCCGCATGCCATTTGCGAAGTTCTGCCGTGAGGTCGCGCATGGTGCTATCCGCCCAGGAGTAGTTCGATGGCCGAGATGCCGAAGTAGCCGGCGAAGACGAGGCTCACCACCCCGATCAGCCAATGGATTTCACGGAACTTGCCGCGCGCCAGCTTGATCACCACGTACGCGATGAGGCCAGCGCCGACACCGTTGGTGATCGAGTAGGTGAACGGCATCAGCACGATCGTCAGGAAGGCGGGTACCGCCACTTCCAGGTCGTTCCAGTCGATCTTGCGGGCCTGGGTCATCATCAGCGCACCGACGATCACCAGCGCCGGAGCAGCGGCCTGGATCGGCACGACGGCGGCGAGCGGGGTGAAAAACACTGCGAGACAGAACAACCCGCCGGTCACCAGGCTGGTCAGGCCGGTGCGGGCGCCCTCACCGACACCCGTCGCGGACTCGACGTACACGGTGTTCCCCGCGCCGCCGCTGACACCGCCGATGATCTGGGCGACACCGTCGATGGTCAGGACCTTGCCGATGCCCGGCATGGTGCCCTTCTCATCGAGCAGTCCGGCCTCGTCGCAGACGCCGAAAACCGTTCCCATGGCGTCGAAGAACCCGGTCAGCACCAGGGTGAACAGCACAACTCCGGCAACCAGCCCGCCCGCCTCGGCGAATCCGCCGAAGAGGTCGATGTGCAGGGCCAGCCCGAAATCGGGGGCGGCGAACAAGCCCTTCGGCTTCTCCGGCACCACCGGCCCCCAGGTCTGCGGGTCGATCTCGGCGAGTGCGTTGACGATGATGGCGAGCACCGTGGAGATGGCGATGCTGATCAGAATCGCACCGGGCACCCTGCGGATGAACAGCGCCAGCATTATCAGCAGGCCGACCGCGAAAACCACTACCGGCCAGCCGGATAGATGACCACCGGCCCCGAGGGTGACCGGCGGGCCGGTCTGCGCGCCGTGTCCGACCACCCCGGCCGAGACCAGGCCGATCATGGCGATGAACATGCCGATCCCGACGCCGATGGCGTTCTTGAGACCGAGCGGGATGGCGTTGATGATCATGGTTCGCAGGCCGGTCGCGGCCAGGATCACGATGATCACGCCCATCAGGACCACCAAACCCATGGTCTGCGGCCAGGTCATATGTGGTGCGGCCTGGAAGGCGACCACCGGAACCACACCCAGTCCAGCGGCGAGTGCCAGTGGCACATTGCCGGCCACACCCATCACGATGGTGCTGAGTCCCGCGGAAAACGCGGTGGCCGTGGTGAGTTGAGCGATGCTCAGCTTGTCACCGTTGACATCCGCGACGCCGCCGAGAATCAGCGGCACCAATAGGATGACGTAGGCCATTGCGACGAAAGTGGTGATACCGCCACGGATTTCGCGGGAAACGGTGGTTCGGCGTTCGCTCAGCCGGAAGAACCGGTCGAGCGCAGACCTTCCTGCTACCGGCTCTGGTGTGCTGGGCTTGGTCTGTATCTGGGTCATTGGCGTGCCCTCCTCGGGGCGTAGCCGACCTACGGTCCGGCGGCTGTCCTGTTATGGATTCGGGGCCGGACCGCGCGGTTCGGGTACTGCTGTTGTGGAGTCTGTCCAGTCCACTGTTCGGTTCGGACTGGCTGCCCCTGTTGATCAACTGCTCCGGATGATGTCTTCCGGTCGCACCGGCACTCGGTTGATGTGCACGTTTCCACCCCGCGATCGGCAGGCGTCACGGATCGCCGCGGCGATCGCGGGGGTAGAGGAGAGCGTGGGCGGCTCTCCGGCGCCGCGCAGCCCATAGGGGGCGTGCGGATCGGCATTCTCGAGAATCTCCAGCCGCTGTGACGGCGTATCGAGAATCGTCGGGATCAGGTAGTCGGTGAAGGACGGGTTGCGCACCTTACCGTCTTTGACCTGGATTTCCTCCATGACCGCCAGGCCGAGCCCCTGGACGGAGCCGCCGTGGATCTGGCCCTCCAGCGAGAGGCGGTTCATGATCTTGCCCACGTCCTGGACCGCGTCCAGGGAGACGACCTTGACCAGGCCGAGGTCTGTGTCCACGTCCACCACGGCGCGGTGTACGCAGAGAGCCAGCTGAGTGTGGCTATTTCCTTGTCCCGTAACGGGATCCATACCGGTGGTCCGCCGGTGGTGGTACTCGCGAGTCTCTTCGATAGCCCCCTCATCCAGGACATCGACGATCGCCGCGAGCACCTCCCCCGTGCGCGAAACCACCTTGCCGCCAACCAGTCTCAGTCCAGACGAGGCACCGAACTTGGCCTGGGCCAGGCCGAGTACGCGCTGGCGCACGGCTTCACAAGCCGCCTTCACCGCGCCACCGGTCATATAGGTCTGCCGGGAAGCGGACGAGGAGCCGGCGTCGCCGACCTGGTTATCGGCCGGGTGAATGGTGACCCGTTCGATTCCGAGTTCGGTCCGCGCGATCTGCGCCTCCACCGTCACCAGCCCCTGGCCGACCTCGGCGGCTGCGGTGTGCACCAGCGCAACCGGTTCTCCCGCAATGACTTCCAGCCGCACTCGGGCGGTGGAGTAGTCGTCGAAGGCCTCGGAGAAGCAGATGTTCTTGATGCCGACGCCGTAGCCGACACCACGCACCACTCCCTCACCGTGAGTGGTCTGCGATGCGCCGCCGGGCAGATTCCGGATATCCGAGGCGTCCAGCTCGGGAGGCATCGGCATATCGCGCAGCTGCCCGAGCATTTCGGCCATCGGCGTCGGCGCGTGCAGCACCTGACCGGTCGCCAGCTTGGAACCCTGTGACACCGCATTGATCTGGCGCACGTGCACCGGATCGAGATCCAGCGCCTCGGCGACCTTGTCCATCATCGACTCGTGCGCGAAACAGGCCTGTACCGCGCCGAATCCGCGCATCGCACCGCACGGCGGGTTATTGGTGTAGACGCCGTAGGCGTCGATCTCGATATGCGGGATCTCGTACGGCCCCACCGCGAGCGAGGACGCGTTACCGGTCACATTCAGCGTCGCCGAGGTGTACGCGCCACCGTCGAGGACAATGAGAACCTTTGCGTAGGTGAGCTTTCCGGCAGCATTGGCACCGTATTCATAGAGCATCTTCGCGGGGTGCCGGTGCACGTGTCCGAAGAACGACTCCTCGCGGTTGTACACCATCTTGACGGGCTTGCCGGTGTGCATGGCCAGCATGCCCGCGTGGATCTGCATGGACAGGTCCTCGCGACCACCGAAGGCTCCGCCGACACCGGCCATGGTCATCCGGATCTGGTCGTCGGCCAGGCCGAGGCATGGCCCGATCTGGGACAGATCATTGTGCATCCACTGGGTGGCGACGTAGAAGTCGAGCCCGCCGTCCTCGGCCGGAATCACCAGGCCGGATTCGGGGCCGAGGAATGCCTGGTCTTGGATGCCGACCTCGTATTCCTCGGTGACCACCACGGTGGCCAGCGCGCGGCCCACGGTGATATCGCCGACGCGCACCGGCTGATGCCGGGCGATACCGCCGCGCTCCTGCACCGCGAGCCGCTTCGGGGCCGAGAGCACCGCCATCGGATCGGTAATGGGTTCCAATACCTCCCAATCGATTTCGATGGCGTCGAGGGCGCGCCGAGCGATCTCGGGGTGGTCGGCGGCGACCAGGGCGATGGGCTCACCGTGGTGGCGCACCTCGCCGATGGCCAGGACCGGCTGATCCCAGGTGTGGTCGAGGCCGTACATCTTGCGGCCGGGCACATCCTCATGGGTCAGCACGGCGTGCACACCGGTCATGGCCAGTGCGGGCGCGATATCGATACTGCGGATAATCGCGCGCGGATGCGGGCTGCGCAGGGTCGCGCCCCACAGCATGCCATCCATCCACAGGTCCGACGCGTAGGCGAATTCGCCCTTCACCTTGAGGGTGCCGTCGGGGCGCAGCGGGCTCTCGCCGATGCCGCCCTTACCCGGCGCGGCAACCTCTTCGGGGAAGCGGGTGGTCCGTGGGACAGTCATCATGCCTCCTGTCGCATCAGCCGTTTGCGGGCCACGAGACCGGCCTGACCGACGACATCCTGTGCGACGGTACGCAATTCGTCGTTTTCCACGACGGTGCGCCCGCCGACGAGCAGCCGGGCCAGCGGCGGTGTCGGTCCGAAGACCAAGGAGCAGACCGGATCCTCGATCGCCGAGCGAAATCCGTCGACCCGCCAGATGGCGAGGTCGGCGAGTTTGCCGGGTTCGATACTGCCGATCTCGTTGTGGCGGCCGAGATTACGAGCACCACCGAGGGTGCCGATCTCGAGCGCCTGGCGCGCGGTGAAGGCGGTCGGGCCGCTGACCGCGCGCTGGAACAGCATGGCCTGCCGCATTTCCCCGGCCATCGACGTCAGTTCGCTCGATGCCGCACCGTCCACGCCGAGGCCTACCGGCGCACCGGCGGCGACCAGATCGCTGACGCGGGCGATACCCGCACCAAGGCGGGCGTTCGAGGTCGGGCAATGCGCCGAGCCGCTGCCGGTTTCGGCGAAGCGACGGATATCGGCGTCGTGCAGATGCACCGCGTGGGCGAACCAGACATCCTCACCGAGCCAGCCGAGCTTTTCCATATATTCGACGGGGGTGCAGCCCATCTGCTCGATGCAGTGCTCTTCCTCGTCGAGCGTTTCGGCGAGATGGGTATGCAGCCGGACGCCTTTGGCACGCGCCAGGGTGGCGGAGTCGACCATCAGGCCCTCGCTCACCGAGAACGGCGAACAGGGCGCGACGGCGACCCGCAGCATCGAATCGAACGACGGATCGTGGTAGGTATCGATGACTTCGGCTGTGTGGGCGAGGATTTCGTCGCGGCTCTCCACCACCTCGTCCGGCGGCAGACCGCCGTCCTTCTGCCCGCGGTCCATCGAGCCGCGGCACGGGTGGAAGCGCAGGCCGATCTCGCTGGCCGCACGCACCTCGGCCGCGAACAGGTCGCCGCGCCCCTTCGGGAAGATGTAGTGGTGGTCGCTGCTGGTGGTGCAGCCGGTCAGCGCCAGCCAGCCCAGGCCGGCGGAGGCGGCGCCGTAGACGACATCGGCGTCCATGCGCGCCCAGGTGCGGTAGAGGCCGGTCAGCCATTCGAACAGAGTCGAATCCTGGAACAGGCCCTGGCTGGCCCACTGGTAGAGATGGTGGTGGGTGTTGACCAGGCCCGGGGTCACCAAACAGCCGGTGCCGTCGATCTTTTCGGCACCGGGCACGATCGGTGCCGGTCCTGCGCCGAGGGCATCGATGCGGCCGTCGGAGATGACGACGTATCCGGACGCGATCTCGTCACCGACAACCGGCGCGATGTACGCGTTCTCGATAACGGTCTTGCGCCCACCCGTCACCCGACCGCCACCCCTCACCGAATCGCTTGGCGATGCTGTATGCCTACCCGTCACCCGACCGCCGCCCCTCACCGAATCGCTTCGCGATGCTGTATTCATTTGCCCGCCTTACGTGCCGCGGCCAGTCGTACCGCGTCGAGGATCTTCTCGTATCCCGTACAACGGCAGAGGTTTCCGGCGAGCGCCTCGCGGATCTCCACATCGGAGGGATCGGGATTGCGTTCGATGAGATCGTGCGCCTGCACGATGAGACCCGGTGTGCAGAAACCACACTGGACCGCACCGGCCTCGACGAACGCCTCCTGCATCGGATCGAGCTTCGCGCCCTTGGCCAGGCCCTCGACCGTGCGCACCGAGCGATCCTGCACCTGACCAGCGGCCACCAGACAGGAGCACACCGGGGTGCCATCCAAATAGACTGTGCACGAACCGCATTCGCCTTGCTCGCAGGCGTTCTTGGAACCGGGCAGGCCCATCCGCTCGCGGAGCATATACAGGAGGCTCTCGCCCTCCCACACATCGTCGACGGTCTCTTGCGAGCCGTTGACGTCGAAGGTCACCCGCATCAGGCCGCCCTCCTTCTTTCTGCTAGGTAGTCCGTCCAGGCCCAGGACAGGGTGCGGCGGGCCAGCACCGTCAGGGCATGTTTGCGGTATTCCGCGGTGCCGCGGACGTCATCGATCGGCTTTGCGGCGGCCGAGGCCAGCTCGCCGAATTCGCGGACGACATCGAAAGGCAAGGGGGCCGGGTCATCCCAGTTCAGCGTCTCGGCGAGGAACTGCTCGGCCGTCGCGGCGCGCAGCGGCGTCGGGCCGGCGGAACCGATGCCGGTGCCGACCGTGCGGGAGTCGGGGTGCAGCGCGATCGAGAACGCGCAGACCGCGATCACCATGGCATTGCGGGTGCCGACCTTCGAGAAGTACTGCGGTCCCGTCGCGGGCGCGATCCAGATGGCGCGGATCAGCTCGTCGGGCGCGAGCGCGTTCTTCTTCACCCACACGTAGAAGTCGTCGATCGGGATCAGGCGGGTGCCGCGCGCGGCGGATTCCACCTCGATCACCGCATTGCTCGCCAGCAGTGCCGGATGGGCGTCACCGGCTGGGGACGCGCCGCCGAGATTGCCGCCGACCGTGCCGCGGTTGCGGATCTGCGGCGAACCGACCGTGCGCGAGGCCTGGGCCAGGCCGGGCAGCTGGTGGCCGAGCCGGTTGATGATGCGCACGTAGGGAACGCCCGCGCCGATTCGGATGCGGCCGTTGGGCTCTGTCGAGTAATCGAACAGGTCGCGACAGCGGTTCAGATCGAGCAATGCCGCCGGACGGCCGTGATCGAAGTTCATCTCGACCATGACGTCGGTGCCGCCCTGGATGGGTTTGGCCTCCGGGTTGGCGGCCTTCAGCTCCAGCGCCTCCGCCCAGGTATCGGGTCGTAGAAAATCCATCGTCACTCCCAAGCCGGTCCGGGCACGGGGGCGTCCTCGGTGAGTACGGTGCCCTCGATGAGGCCGTAGGGGCGGTCGGCGGCGAAGAACACCTCGTTGTCGTTCTCCAGTCCGAAGCCGGACAGATCGACGACGAAGTGGTGCTTATTCGGCAGTGACAGCCGGACCTCGCAGACCTCGGGGACCGCACTGATCACCCGGTCGCCCATGGCGTAGAGGGTCTGCTGCAGCGAATAGCTATAGGTGTCGGCGAATGCCTCGAGCAGCGCGCCGCGGACCTCGCGGTAGGCCTTGTCCCAGTCGCCCGGTTCGCTCGCGAAGCGCCATTCCGCATTGACCTCGGTGGCCAGCACGCGGTCGTAGGCCTCCTGCAGCGTCGTGTACTTGTCCTTGATGTAGCCGTGGAACTCCGAGCCGGTGGAGTTGAGCACCACCAGACCCGTCAAACCCGATACCACCCAGGCGTTTTCGCCGTCGTAGTGCACCCGTGCGGTGCGCGTCTCCTGACCCGAGCGCACGAACGAGTGCTGCTCGTCGCCGGGTCCGACCACGATGCGCTCCCAGGCATACTCCTCCAGGGAGACCCGCGCGTGGTGGATGGGCGGCTGCGAATCGACGAAATGCCTTGCCAGCAGCAGACCGAACGCCTCCGGGGAGGTGATGCCGTGCTCCTTGGCGAAGGCGAACACCGTGTTCTTCTGGGTGTCGGTCGGCAGGACCGTCGCGTTGTCACCGGTCAGGTGGACCTCGTCCATGTCACCGGATAACGCCACACCGACGTTCAGATCTCGGATCTCGTGGACGCCACCGGTTTTCGTCACGCGGACGACCCGGTTTTCCGCTTTGCCGTATCTATTCGGCCCGAGCTTGATCGACATTGTTCAGCTACCTCGGTAGGTCGAGTAGGAATAGGGACTGAGCAGCAGCGGCACGTGGTAGTGCTCGGCTGGGTCGGTGACGCGGAAGTCGATGGTCACCGACGGGTAGAACGGGCTGAGGTCACCGGTATCGAAAATCAGCCGGTGCGTACCGATTTCGGGTGCGGGCAGATCCTTGACGCGCCCGTCCTCGTCGGTGCGGCGCTCGGCGAGCACGGTGCCGTCAGCTTTTTCCAGCCGCACCGGCAGGCCTGACGCCGGGCGACCGGAGGCCGCGTCGAGCACGTGGGTGGACAGACTCACCTGTCCTCCAACAGCTTTCGAATCCGCAACCGGGTGATATCGGCGAGTTCGCGTTGCGTCGTGATGCGTTCACCCTCGGCGGTATTCGCCAGCCGCCTGCGCAGTTCGGCGCGGATCTGCTCTGCGCTGCGGCCCGAGGCGCGGATCAGGAAGACGTGTCCGAACCGCTGTTCGTAGGCCAGGTTGCCTGCGGCGATGTCATCGAGGACCTGCTGGTCGGCGCTCGCGGTCCCCGACTGCTCACCCGCGGACCACTTCGCCTCGCGCTCGTGCGTGCCCGCCTTCGCGCGGTCGCCGATGCGCGGATGCGCCGAGAGCGCCTCCTCGATATCCGGCCAACTCAGCTCCCGCACCCCGGCGACCGCGGCGGCCATCAGGCTCGCGCTGTCCACATACGGCCGATGCGCCGCCACCTTCTGCGCCCAGACATATGAGGCACAGCAGGTCAACAGTTCCGCCTCGGCCTGGTCCGGTGGCAGCGAGTTGAGCCATCCGATCTCACCTGACATCCGATCTCCCATCGAGCTTGTTCCGGCGACGGGAGTAAGTACACCTGCCGGTCATCTGCGCTGCTAGGAACCAGAAATCTGAAGTGTGGGCCAGTTCACAGGGGCCTATTTGTGTGAATATCCAAAGCGTTTCCGGGGCCCTCAGGATTGGCTGTTAGCCTCGGCAACTGTGCGACTTAGATCACTTCTCACCATGAACCTCGGTCTCGAGCTCGTCACCGGCGACGACGAGCTCGACCGGTTCGTGCGGTGGGTAGTGACCACGGACATGCTCGATCCGAGCCGCTATCTCTCCGGCGGTGAGCTGGTGCTGACCGGGCTGCAATGGCGGATTTCCCCGGAGGACAGCGAGACCTTTGTCCGCGCGCTGGCCCGGGCCGGAGTCGCCGGACTCGCCGCTGGTGACGCCCGTTACGGCGGTGCGCCGCCCGACGTCGTCGAGGCCTGTCAGCGGCACCGGATACCGCTGTTCCGTGTCCCTGAGGATGTCGCGTTCGCCCAGGTCACCGAGACGTTGACCCGGAATTTGTCGACCGGGCGCGCTGCCGACCTGACCGCGATTCTCGACCGCCACCGGCAGCTCGTTTCGGGTACCGGTCTGGGGTCTGTGCTGGAGTTGATCGAGCGCGACCTGGATATGCGATGCTGGGTCGTCTCGTCGACCGGACGAGTGGTCGCCGGACCCGTTTCGCTGCCGCCGGTCGAGGTCACGGCCGCTTTCTTGAATGCCCGCCGCCTCCCCCACGTGCTGGTTCAGGACAAGGCGCGCTACTCACTGTTCGCCGTCGACGAGCACAGCACCTCCCGTGCGGCCGACTGGTTCCTGGTCTTCGAGGGCGACTGCAAGGACTGGCCGGAAGAACGCCGCGCGCTGACCGGCGAACTCGCCGCCGTCGTCTCCCTCGAACGCGCGCGCCTCGATGACCGCCAAAGCGCCGAAGGCCGCCTGGCCCAGGAACTCATCGAACTCATCGTCTCCGATGCCAAACCCGCCGAGATCATCTCCCGCCTCGAACTGACCGGCCTCGGCCCCGCCGAAACCTATATCGCGGTAGCCGCAGGCGCGGATGCCTTGCGCCCCGGCGAATTACGCGTCCTGCTCCGCGAAATCCTTTACGGCAAAAGGCCGGCCGCAGGCGTGGTCGACGGCGAAGCCATCGCCCTCATACCCGCCGACCCCAACGGCGCCATCCTCGCCGAAATCCACCGCGCCGTAGCCGCTTTGGAGCCCGGCCTACAGGGCGCCCACCTATCGATCGGCGTCAGCGGCATAGTCGACGGCGAAGGCCTGCGCGGCGCCGTAGAAGAAGCCCGCTACGCCCGCCGCCTAGCCGCCGACCGCCCCACCCCCACCAGCGTCGTGGGCCACGACGAACTGGCCACCCACATGCTCCTGCTGGCCAGCGTCCCCGACGAAGTCCGCCGCATGTTCCGCCTACGCCTGCTCGACCCATTGAGCAGCTATGACCAAGAAAACCGCGCCGACCTGGTCCACACCTTGGAAACCTTCCTCCAGGTCTCGGGTTCCTGGACCAAATGCGCCGAACTACTCCACGTCCACGTCAACACCCTGCGCTACCGCATCCAACGCATCGAAGAACTAACCGGCCGAGATTTATCCCGCCTAGAAGACCGCGTCGACTTCTTCCTCGCCTTGGCCCTGCGCTGAACGACGCTGCGCCCCCGCCTCGGTCAGTGTGCTCTCGACTGCCGCCTTGGTGCCGATACCGAACAGCTCTTCGCGCAGCTGGGCCGGGGTTTGCCCGAACTGCCGTTGGAATGCCTCTCGGAACCTCTTTGTCGTGGTGAAGCCCACCTCGGAGGCGATCCGATCTATGTCGATGGGCTGTGCAGTAGACAATCGCTGACGTGCGAGGTCGAGGCGGATCTTGCGCAGCATCGCGCCCGGTGTGATGTCGTCGGTCGACTTCAACACGGTGTGCAGCGTCTTCAGGGACATCCCGCACATTTCGGCGATGGCTTCCGGCGTCACCGTGGGGTCGCTCGCCTTCTGCGCTATGAGAATACGTGCGCGTTGAGCGTTCTTCGCGCGTTCAATATCCTTCTTGGTTCCGCTCAGCGTGACGGCTCGGTTCGGAGTGAGTGCCCCCTCGAGTAGCGTCAGCGCACTGGAAAATGTGAAGGTGAAATCTACTGTGTTCCACTGTTCCTTCTCGTCGGCGAGCTGACGGACCACTTTATCCAACGCGCGCACGACGGGCCGCGTCTCATCCAGTGCGAGCGGGGCGTCTTCGGGGCGTTCGATACGGATCGATCTTTCGGGGACAGTCATGATCAACGCACGAATTGTCTCGTCGTGCGTCATGTACATAGGGCTGCCCCAGTGGAAAAGGGCGATTCTTCCTGGGTGGAATATTTCCTTGGAATCACCTTGTGCGAGTTTGAAACTCCCTTCCAGCGGGATGAGGAGTCGGTAGCCGTAGTCGCCGTCGCCGCGCACATCTCGTTGCGAGCGTTGGTAGTCGAGAGCGCCGGACTCGAATCCGACGACCTGGAATTCACCGACGCTCTGGCCGAGCGCTGATGAGCTGAAGTCGTCGTCGTGGAAGGCGAGCCCGACCGTCCCCTGCCAGGTATGGAGCCAGTCGTGCCAGCGCGCGGCCCGGTCGGCCTGCGACTCTGCATCGCGGATCTCGAAAGGGACTTGCCGGTATTCCGGATCGGCCATGCCGCAACCCCTTTCGCGCACCACCGCAAGCTACAAACTGACCACAAACTTACAAGAAGATCGTCGAGGTACCGGGCTCGGCGACAGGGCATCCGGTGATGTGGTCGATTACTAGGGGTGTGCTAGGCCCGTGACTCCCAATCGCGCTGAGGTGGTCTACGGATTGCCGCCCGGATGGATCGGCGGGCTCTTGGGGAATCTGACCGGGAGCGAGGACAACGACCGGTGGAACGGCGCCGGTCGCCATCGCAACTCGGTTTTCGGCACTGCCAACTCCATCTCGGGTAGGGCATCCAGCAGCTGGTCGATCGCGTCCTGCACGATCAGCTCCGCGGCCGAGCGTGCAGGGCAGGCATGCGGGCCCGTACTGAACGCCAGATGCGACCGGTTGTCAGTGATATCGCCCATCCGGATGGCAGGGTCGTTGTTGCAGGCGGCCATGCTGATCAGTACCGGCTGATGGGCCGGCAACCAGGAGCTGTTGATGAAAACCGGCTCCCGCGGATAAGTGATGCAGTAATTCGACATCGGCGGATCGTTGAACAACACCTCGTCCAGCGCATCCCGCGTCGGCCTACTCCCGTCGACCGCTTGGCCCGCGAACCGGTCGTCGGTCAATAGCAGCAGCATGGTGTTCCCGATCAGGTTCAGCGGCGGTTCGATTCCGGCGGCGTACAACAGCATCAGCTGGTGCAGCATCTCCTCGTCGTCCAGCCCTACCGGATGCTCGATCAGCCAGCTGGTGACATCCGCGCCTGGATAAATGCGTTTGAACCGAGTCAGTTCCACCAACGCCTCGGACAGCATCTGATCGCCGCGCTCGGCATCGACGGCGTCGAAAATCGCCGCAATCCCGATCGCCGCGCGTTGACTTATCACCGAAGGGCTGCCGAGCAGCGCATTGAGTGTCCCGAAGATGACGGGCAGCGCGTACTGGCTTACCACATCGCAGTAGCCGCTCTCGCAGAACGAGTTGATCTGCGAGATGGCGATCTGCTCGATGGTCGTGTGCAGCCGGTGCAGATCGATCTTGCCCAGCGCATCCGCTGCCGCCGACCGGTACCGCGTATGGTCTCCGCCTGCGCTGCGAATGGGGTTGGGCCGCCACTCCATCACGGGCCGGATCGGACAGTCGGCGGGAATGCCGCGTTCCCAGATGCGCGGATCGGCGGGGAAACGCTGCGGGTCGTGGAGGATTTGCAGTGCTTCGTGATATCCGATCACCAGGGTGGCCGGGACACCCGGCGCCAGCTCTACCGGGGCCAGCGAGCCGAAACGGCGCCGCATCTCCCGGTAGAACTCGTGCGGATCGGCCGCGAATTCTTCGGAATACAGACGAGCTCGCGGACCGTCGAAGTCGCTGAGCGACGCTATCGGCCGGGTTTCGCTGTTGGGAATCATCATGTTCCTATGGGGTTATCGAGGTTGAAGACGACTGCCGGATCGTGAACCGGGGGCCGGGGTTGCCGTCACGTCAGCCCCGGGGCCGCTCACAAACGTGGGTCCACCGGTGGCGCGTCGGCCGCCCCACGCCCGGCCAGGTCGACGTCTTCTCGTCCGCAGACTGCCGAAAGCTTTTCTCGCACAGTAGGTTCCGGTACTAGCCGGTCTCTACCGTTTTCTTGTAAGTTTGCGGACATTTTTTGTAAGGCGCGGTCGTGGGAGATAGAGGGGTTCCGCAGAGAGGGGGAGTGTGGGTCGCTGGCAGACCCAGTGGGCGGGCGTGCGGCGAAGTCGCTGACTGTTCGCGGAGACATCGCACTGCAGCCCGGCGAGTGGGGACACGCCGGGCTGCGGTTCCACAGTTCGGCGAGTTGTCGGTCTTGCGCACAGCTTCGCGGCGGCGAACTATTAGCTGTGCGGTGGCCGCGTTCGCGGGCCGTGCGGTCTCGAGCCCTCGGTGGACCACGACGCGTCGCCCCCGCGACATAGCGGAGTGATCCCTCCGCAGGAGGAGGACTCGATGTTCATCCAAGTCATACAAGGCAAGGTCGCAGACGCCGACCGACTCCGTCGGTGCATGGATCGGTGGACCGAGGAATTGCAGCCGGGAGCCACCGGCTATCTCGGCATGACCAGCGGGTTGTGCGACGACGGGACGTTCATCGCCTTGGCGAGGTTCGAATCCGAGCAAGCGGCGCGGCGCAATAGCGACCGACCGGAACAGGGCGCGTGGTGGGCCGAGACCCAACAATGCTTCGACGGTCCGGTCACCTTCATGGACTGCCCCGAAGTGACGCAGTGGTTGGGCGGCGGCTCCGACCAGGCCGGTTTCGTACAGATCATGGAAGGCCATACGCGGGATCAGGGCCGCATGCGCGAACTGCTGTCCCAGGGCACCGAGCGCATCCACGAATTGCGCCCGGAGATTATCGGCGGCACCCTGGCGACCTACGGCAAGGACGGGTACGTCGAAGCTGTGTACTTCACCTCCGAAGCCGAAGCCCGCGCCCACGAAAAGCTGGAGGTCCCCGACGATCTGCGCGAGCTGTTCGAAGAGGAAAGCCGACTCATGGGCGACGTCGAATACTTCGACCTGCACGAACCCATGCTGGTCTCGCCCAAGCGGTAGCCGATGTTCAGCAGCACGCACCCCGACCTGTGACACGCAACGCTCCGATGCCGCGGCCTCCCACAAGGAAGACCGCGGCATCGGCAGTGACGCTTACTTGTTCCAGATCGCGGCCACGTACGTCTGGCCCTTGACCGTGTACCGGTGCTCATGGACGAGCTTGTAGCCCTGGGCGGAGAGCTGGGTCGAGGTGGTGTTGAAGGTGTCGACCGAGATGTCGTGGCGGGCCTGCCACGCGCGTCCGTCGTTCTTCTCCCAGATCGCTACGAAGCGAGAGGAGCCGTTGACCTCGTAGCCGCGCACCAGGGTCAGGCGGTAGCCCTGGCCGAGCAGTTTATCGAATTCGGCCTGGTAGGCGCCGGAATCGAGGCCGTGGCGGGCCTGCCAGGCGCGACCGTCGTTGCGGACCCACGTGCTGGAGTAGCGGGGGTCGTTGCCGCCGGTGACGCGAATATCGATGATGCGGTAGCCCTGCGCGACGAGGCTGTCGAATTCGGTCTGATGCTGTGCGCCGGTGAGGTTTTCGCGGGTGACGGTGGCGGGCTGCTCGGTGCCGCCGCTCTTGGCGAAGGTGACGGTCCAGTGGCGACGGTCGCCCTGGTAGATCACCGCGACACCGACGTTGTCCAGTTGGCCGTCGAGGATGATCGCACGGTGGCCGGGCGAATTCGACCAGAAGCGCATGGCGTCGGCCGGTTCGACATTGGTGCCGTAGAAATTGATTTCGGCGATCTTCGGCGCGTTGGCGGGGACGCCGCACTGTGCGAAGCGGGTCTTGATATCGCGACCCAGGGTGTCGACGTGGTCGGCGGGCGATGAGCCACGCTTGGCACTGTCGTTGCTGGCCCATTCGGCCGGACGAGCCATCACGTCGGTGTGCGTGACCGGCTTCAGGCCCGCCTCGGCCCGCATCTTGTTGATCTGGTCGAAGACCACGCTCTCCTCGCCGCGCAAAGCGAGTGCGGCGGTGTCGACGTCGCAATTGGTGAGCGGCGCGGCGGCGGCCACGGGCAGTGCGAAAAGGCCCGCGCCCGCGAGGACGGCCAGGGCGGCGGCAGTGGTCTTGAATTTCATCGGAGTCCCTTTGTGCTAGTGATGGTGGGGTTGCACAAAGAGTCGAGCCGCTGCCTAATAAGCGACCAACCACGCACCAACGGACCGCGACAAGGTCCGCCGACCTGCTGAAGGCGAGCCATACGACGCCTCGCCACAAGTCCCGCCAGGAAGATTCGCGCGCGGCGATTCGATGTCGGTGGTCGGCGCTATCTTGGCGGCGTGAACCGTACTGATCGGCTCTACGCGATCGTCGAGGAGTTGCGGGCGGTGGCACCGCGGATGCGGACCGCGCGTGAGTTGGCGCAACGTTATGAGGTGAGCGTTCGGACGATCGAACGCGATATCGCGGCACTACAGCAGGCGAGCATTCCGATCTACGCGGATGTCGGCAGGCGCGGTGGTTACGCGCTGGAGAAGAGCATGTCGCTGCCGCCGCTCAACTTCACCGCGACGGAGGCCGTCGCGCTGGCCGTCGCCCTTGCGCGCAGCGAGTCGATGCCGTTCGAACAGGCCGGGCAGAGCGCGTTGCGCAAGATCCTCGCGGTGATGCCGGAACGCAATGCCGCCGCCGCTCGCGCCCTCGCCGCGCGGGTCCGGTTGATGGATCCGGTGGACGCTGCGCCCACCCAGGCGATTCCGGCGGTCATCGGACAGTCGATCGAAGCCGGACGGGTGCTGCGGATCAGCTATTCCGACCGCCTCGGCGCACACAGTGAACGCGAGGTCGAGCCAACCGCATTTCTCAACGGCTCGCGCGGCTGGTACCTCATCGCCTGGTGTCGGCTGCGCGAGGAGTCCCGCTGCTTCCGGCTGGACCGCATTCACACGGTGACGATGACGGATCTACCGGTACAGCAGCGCCAATTCGACGCCACCGAATCGAACATCCCCCACGATGTCGGGCTCAGAAGCGTCGCCTTGTGAGAAAGACGCGGGAAACACCGACAGGGGGTTGTCGCTGGGCCGGGTGATCGTGGTCGGGCAAGACATCGACACCGATCCCGAGGAGACGAGAAGTGAGCAGCACTCCCCCCTTCAACACGGTCGCCTGGTTCCAGGTGGGCAGCGATAAGCCCGAAGAGGCCAAGAAGTTCTACGGCGACCTCTTCGGCTGGACCTTCGGCGCCGACCCGAACGCCGACGGCTACGACCTGGTCAGCTACCCCGCGAGCGAGCAGCCGAGCGGCGGCATCTCGCACACCCCCGACGCCTCGGCGAATCACGCGACCTTCTTCGTGCTCGTCCAAGACGTGGCGGCCACGGTCGCCGCGGCCGAACGACTGGGCGGAAAGGTGTCGGTACCACCGATCACCGGCAAGGACGGCCTGATCTTCGCCCATATCCTCGACAGCTCCGGCAACGACTTCGGCGTCTTCAGCCCGCCGCCGCAGTCCTGATCATGCGGTAGTCGCAGGGGCGGAACCGTTTTCGTCCGCCCCTCTGTCTCGGCTCAATAGCGATTTGGCAGCTATCGGATCGAAAGAGTGAAACGTCCTCGACCGCCCCGTTATCGTCGACTCCCTCGGCGTTATCGGATACGGGTGGCCATTATCTGGCCGATTCAATCGCACGATTGATCTCGAGAATCGAGGTTCGCGATGGAGGATCCGTGAAGGGCCGTCGCTGGCGAAGCGCGGCGGGAGCAGTGGGTGCGGTGGTACTCGCGGTGGGGATCGGGGGGTGTGCGTGTTCGTTCGGCGACAACCTCGACGATGCGCGGGCGGCGGTCGAACGGTTCACCGAATTGCTGAACGAGCGGGACGCGGACAGCGCCGCCAAACTCAGCTCCCAGCCCGGCAACGCCACCGCGTCGTTGCGGCAGGTGTTCGAGGGACTCGGCACCGGGGCACCGGACTACCGCTTGGCGCAATTCATCGCGTTGGATCGCGCGGAGGGAATCTTCACCCTGCAGGGCGCCTGGACGTTCGGGAACGGACGGAACTGGACCTTTGACTCCCAGGGCACGGTGCGGAAATTGGCGACCGGCTGGCGCATATCGTGGGACCCCGCCATCGTTGTGCCACAACTGGACAACACCCGCACCGTCCACTTGGTGCGCACCTACGCACCGCCGCCGCCCGTGGTGAACAACAGCTTCGGGCAGAGACTGATGAGCGAGCAGATCATCGATGTGGTCGAACTCGATCCGGCCCGCATCACCGATCCGGTCGCCACCACCGATGCGCTGGCGAAGGCCATCGAGCCGGTCGCCCCGCTGATCACCGGACCGTCCCTGCGCGCACAACTCGATGCCGCGCGGGGTAAGCCGGTGGTTGCGGTCAATCTGCGAGAGGCCGACTTCGCGATCCTGGAACCGGACATCACACCGATTCCCGGCGTGCGGGCGCAGCCACGGCCACGGCTCATCGCCGCCGACCGCCGGGTGCAGTCACCGATGCTCGACGCACTGCGCACGGTGTGGCAGCAGAATCGGGACAGATGCGCCGGTTGGGCGGTTCAGGTATCCGGCCAGGACGGACGCCCGGTCGCCAACCTCACCGGAGAGCCGGGCACACCCGGTCCTGACGTGGCCGCGACGCTGGATCCGGGCTGGCAGCACGCGGCTCAGGACGCGGTGAACTACGTCGCGAATTCGGCGGCCATCGTCGCGATCCAACCCTCGACCGGTGCCATCGTCGCCGCGGCGGAAAACAACTCGGCCAGCGCCAACGGATCGGTCGCCTTCGCCGGACTCGCGCCGGTCGGCGGCATTACCGAACTATTCCGCGCGGCGGCGGCGACCATCGGGCGAAAAGCACCGAAGGACGTATCCATCGATGAGATCGACCGGGCCGCCCGCATGCTCGGCATCGGCGTCGATTTCGAGCTGGCGGGTCTGGACAAGGTGAGCTCGCGAATCCCGGCCGCCGGAGCCGAACAGATCAGGCGCGGCCAAGCGAACGAAATCCAGGCCAGCCCCTACGGCATGGCGATCGTCGCGGCCACCATCGCCAGCGGGCACATCACCCCGCCGATGATCGAAAGAGGCCGACCGGCAACGGCTTCGGCCGCCTCGGCACCCTTGCCCGCCGAGGCGGCCGACCAACTCCGCGCCATGCTCGGTGGCCCCGGATTCATGACCACCGCGTCAGGACAGGGCTGGCTGCTCGCGAATGCGGGTGATTTGGTGTTCGCGATCCATATCGAGAATCCGGAAGGTCTCGATATGCTCAGCCGGACAGCCGCACGCATGTTCCATCCCGCGCCCATAGATGAATAGCTCTCGGCCGACGCTCCTGCGGCCGAACCGATCGCGACCCGCACCTACCCGGTCGCCGCCCTACAGGTCGTTGCCCGCGTAGGAAAGATTGAAACTCTTGTTGACCAGCGGGAAGTCCGGGACGATCGTATCGTTCATCGCGACCGGCAGTGCGGGCCAGTTGAACCACGAGGGGTCGACGATTTTGGCGCGGGTGATTCGGGCGTCGTCGTCGAGTTCGACTCGGTGCACGATCGTCCCGCGCCAGCCTTCCACAATGCCGACACCGCTGCTGACCCGGCCCGTATCGACTGTGGCGGTGAATTCGATCGGCCCGCTGTGGTTCTCGGTCAGATCGGTGATCAAGGCGACCGACGCCGCGAATTCGTCGCGGCGAACGGTATAGCGGGCCAGCACATCACCGGTGGCCGCGGCGATCTCGGTCACCGGCAATTCGACGACCGGGTGCTCGATGCGTGCATCGGTCGCGACACCACTGGCCCGGGCCGGATAGCCGAGACATCCCAGCGCGCGAGCATCGTCCGCGGCCAGCAGGCCGGTGCCCGCGAAGCGGTCGTAGATCACCGCGTTGGTCAAGGTCAGTTCGGCCACTTCGGCGAGGTCCGCGGCGATCGAGGCAAGCTCGGTGATATCCGGAAGTGCCCGCAGCACAACACCTCCCGGACGGATCGCGCCGCGCAGCAACCTGGCTCCGGTCACGGCCTCGTTCATGCGCAGCAGCTGTTCGCGAATGCGTTGGGCGTGCGCGTTGGCCAGACCGAACCCGACGTCGTTGGCGAGCGCGCCGAGATCGGCGGCGTGGTTGTAGAGCCGCTCCAGCTCGACCAACATCGCCCGCAGCCGGTGCACCGCATCGGGAAGGGTGGTGCCGCAGGCCTCTTCGACGGCGAGGCTGTGCGCCAGGGCGTGGGCGGCCGAGGTATCACCGCTGATCCGCTCGGCGAACTGCACCGCATCGGTCGCGGATCGTCCCTGGAATTGACGTTCGATGCCCCGGTGCACGTACCAGAGGCGGGCCTTGAGCCGAACGACGGTCTCCCCCACCACCGAGAAGCGGAAATGTCCCGGTTCGATCAGCCCGGCATGCACCGGACCGACCGGGATCTCGTAGACCCCGTCACCCGCGACGGTCAGGAACCGCAACTCACCGGAGCCGCCGAATTCGGGCACCGCGCCCGCGTCGGCGCGCATCGGATGCCACTGCTCCGGCCAGTGCGCATGCCGCACCAACCGCCGCGCCCGCGGATGCCCGAGCAGCCGAATCCCATACAGGTCCATCATCTCCCGCTCGAAGCGGCCGGCCGGGAAGGACAGGTAGGCCAGCGACCGCAATGCCGGATCGCGGGCGGGCAGTAGACATTCCAATTCGACGCGACGATCCGGGCGACCGGCGAGGAACAGATAGACAACGCGCAGCAGCGGTCCGTCGTCGTGGGCGGCGGTCAGCGCCAGCCGAAAGCCCGCATCGAGCAATTCCTCTGCGGTATCCGCCAATTCGTCACCGGAGACGATCCGGCAGCTCCGTTCATATCCGGTCATCGTCCGCTCACCTGGCTCGCGGCGGTGCCGAACAGATCGGTGAACGGTCCGGCCGTTATGCCCAGCGCGACCGAGACCACCACCCCGACGACCAAAGCGGCCGCCATGGTCATCGGCACCGCGATCACCGGCGCATCGACCGGCGCGGCCCCGAGCAGCAGGCGACTCGAATTACGCACCAGCGCGGCGAAGGCGATCCCGATCAAGAGCAGACCCACACCCAGCGCCCAAGCCAGCCGCGCGTCGGTCAATGACCTGGCGATGGCGAGTTCGCTGGCGAACATGGCGAACGGCGGCAGTCCGAGCAATATCACCATGCCGATCGCGAAAGTGGTTGCTATCAGCGGAGATCGGGCGGCAACGCCGGTGATCGCGGCCAGCGCCGTGGACTCGTGGGCCGCCTGCAATGGCCCGGTGGACAGGAACAGCACCGTCTTGCCGACACCGTGCGCGAGCACATGCAGCAGCAGGCCCGCGATGGCCAGCCGGGTCCCCGCGGCCGCGGCGATCGCGATCAGGCCCATATTCTCCATCGACGAATACGCCAGCATCCGTTTGAGATCCCGGGTCACGGTGAGCATGAGCGCGGCGACCAGCAGCGTCAGCAATCCGATCACCAGCAAACCGATACGCAGATAGCCGGTTCCGATCGCGACATCCACAATCGACTTGACCCGCAACAGCACCGAGAATGCCACCGAGAGCAGCACACCGCTCATCAGCGCCGAAACCGGTGCGGGCGCTTGACTGTGCGCGTCGGCGAGCCAGGTATGGAACGGAACCAGACCGGCCTTGGCGCAGTAGCCGATCAACAGCAACCCACCCGCCAGTCGCGTGACGGCCGGATCGAGGTTGCCCGCATCGGCAAGCAGCACATCGAGATTCAGCGCATGCGCGGCCGCGATGCCCGCATGCCGGGCGGCGAAGTACAACAGCACGGTGCCCAGGAAGGCGATGACGATCCCGACCGAGCAGATCACCACATACTTCCAGGTGGCCTCCAACGCGCCGCGGGTGCGCCGATGCCCGACCAGGAACGCGGTGGCGATGGTGGTGGCCTCCACGGCCACCCAGATGATTCCGATATTGTTGGCGCACACCGCGACAACCATGGCGGCCAGGAATGCGGGCACCAGTGCCGCGTACGCGCGCGCACCGAAATCGTCGGTGTGGTCGTGCGCGAGTTCGGCATTCACATAACCGATTCCGGCCACCGTCGCCAATGTGCCGACCACACCGATGACGGTCAGCATGGTCACCGACAGCGCGTCGGCCCGCAGGAAGCCGCCGAGCAGCAGATGCGTTGCGCCGTGCAGTCGCAGACCCAGCCCGGCCGCGCAGACGAGCACCATGATGGCGCTGAGCACGGCGGCCAGTGCGGTGCTGCGCCGCCATCCGGCAACCGCACCGACGATGGACGCGCCGACCGGGGTGAGGATCGCGAGCAGGACGTAGATCGTCATCAGTCGTGCAACTCCCGCAGTTGGTCGAGGTCGGCGCCGCCGAAGGTGCGACGCAGCCGCCCGGTGAGTACGCCGATCACCATCACCGCGAAGAACGCGTCCACCGAGACGCCGAGTTCGACGATGAGCGGAACGCCCGCGGTGAGCAGGAAGGCGGTGGCCGCGATGCCGTTGTCCAGCATCAGGAATCCGGCGGCCTGCGAAATCGCGTGTCGACGCGTGGCCATCACGAACAGCGCGATCAGCACCACCGCGAAGGCGGCGGGCACCGCGGCGGTCTCGGGTCCCGACTCCAGATTCACCAGCGGCCGGGTCACCGCGAACGCGACCACGGTCAATCCGGCCGCGACCAGCAGCGAGGAAGCCGTATTGACCAGCGGTGTGGCCTCCCGGTATTCGCGCCGCTCCGCGCCGATGGCCCGGGCCAGCAACCAGGGCAGCACACCGGCCCGCAATGCCAGGATCACCAGACCGACCAGCACCAGTGCGGCGTCCCGGTGGTGGACGCCCGCCACCATCGGAATGGCCGCCAGCGCCAGACCCTGCCCGGCCAACAGCCATACGATCGCGCGTAGGTCGCGCCGCCACACCACGAAGACCGCGGCCAGCACCAGACCGCCCGCGGCGAAGTCGAGCACGCTCGCGTAGCCCGCGTCGGTCATCGCACTCCGTTCCTCATGTTCGCGTGGTGAAAAAGTTCGCCGCGGTCACCGCGAGCAGGGCAAGGAGAAATGATCCCGCCAACAGCTCGGGCACCCGGAACAACCGCAGTTTCGCGATGAACACCTCGGCGCTCGCGAGCAAGATGGCCAGCACCGCGACCTTCACGGCGATCGCGACGACACCGATGCCGACCGCCGCCGCACTCGGGTGGTCATCCGCAATCCCCCACGGCAGGAACAGATTCGCCAACAGCGCCAACAGCACGGTCAGCCGCATTCCGCCGGCCCATTCCACCAATGCCAGCCGGGGACCGGCGTATTCGAGCACCATCGCCTCGTGCACCATGGTCAGTTCCAGATGGGTCGCCGGATTGTCGACCGGCAGGCGCCCGGTCTCCGCGATGATCACGACCACCAGCGCGGCCGCGGCGAGCACCCCGCCCAGCGAGGCGACCCGTCCGGGATGATCGAGGGTATTCGCCACCAGCGCACCGAGATTCGATGATCCCGCCGGAATCGACAGCGCGAACACCGACAGCAGGATGGTCGGCTCGACCAGTGCCGCGATGACGGTCTCGCGGCTGGCGCCCATGCCGCCGAACGACGTTCCGGTATCGATACCCGCCAATGTCAGCGCCACGGTGCCGAGGAACAGCAGACCGACGACGGCGAACAGATCGGCCGCACCGTCCAGCGGCGAGCCGGTGGCGACCACCGGTGCGATGGCGGCGATCAGCAGTGTCGTGCCCGCGAGAACCGCTGGCGCGGCGGCGAAGACGACCGTCGTGCCGGTCGGCGTGATCGACTGTTTGCCGAGTTGTTTGCGCAGATCCCGCCATGGTTGCAGGACCCCGGCTCCGGCCCGGCCCTCGGCCCGCGCGCGCACCTGCCGCATGGTCCCGAGCACCAAGGGCGCACCGGTCATGACGCCGACGATCTGCACCGCACCGGCCACCACCGACATCGCGCTCATCGCGCCACCACCAAGGCGATCAGCACACCGATGGCGCCATAGGCGAGATACAGGTGCACGCTGCCGGTGTGCGCCCTGGCCACCAGCCACGCGGCCTGCCGGATCACCCGGACCACCGGTCGATACAGCCGCTCCTCGACCGCATCGGAGATGCGCGCGTGATAGGCGACTCGGTCCACCAGATAACGGGATTCGGCGTGATGGGTGATCTCGATATCGGTGTCCGGGCGCAGCACATCATCGAAGACGCGCTGCAGCGGTTCACCGAAAGACGTTGCCGTGTACTGCATCCGAGCGTTCGGTTGATCAGCTCCACAGGCCCACAGCGGAAGTACCGCCGTGGCCGGACGCCGCCGCGACCGCCATCCGGAGACGCCGACGGCCGTCAACACCGCGACCACCAGCGAGGTCGCGATGGCGCCCGGCACGATCGAACCGGACAGGCCCGGAAGTCGCACGGTCACACCGAGATCGAAGTGGACACCGCGTGCGGCGGGCAGCACCGCGAGCACGCGTCGCAAACCGGCGCCGATCGACAGCGGCGCGACAGCCAGGACCGCACACGCACCGGCCGCGATCACCATTCCGGTGAGCATCGTCGCGGGTGCCTCGTGTGCCTGTGCCGCGGCGTCGGAGCGCGGCCGGGCCAGGAATCCGATCCCGAAGGCCTTCACCATCGTCGCCACCCCGAGCCCCGCGGTCAGCGCGACCGCGCCGACGGCCAATGGGGCCGCCAGCGCCACCACCGGATCCTGTTGCCGCGCAGTGTGAATCAGCGACTGGACGAGCAGCCACTCACTGACGAATCCGGCGCCGAGCGGCAATCCGGACGCGCCGAGCGCCGCGATGCCGAACAGTGTCGTCGTCGCGGGCATGCGCCGCGCCAGTCCACCGAGCAGATCCAGATCGCGCAGCCCGGTCGCCGCCAGCACCGAACCGGCGGCCAGGAAGCCGAGGCATTTGAATGCCGCGTGTGCGACCAGGTGCAGTAGTGCGGCTGCCATCGCGACCGTGGCCGCTCCGGTCGAACCGGCGTCGGCGAGCATGGTCGACGCACCGAGCGCCAGGACGATCAGGCCCATATTCTCGGTGGTCGAATAGGCGAGCAGTCGTTTGAGATCCGTGGCGACCGAGGCCTGCAGAATGCCGTAGACCGCCGTCGTCGCGCCGAGCACCAGCAATGCCAGACCCCACCAACGCGGTCCCGGCCCGAACATCAGCAGGTCGAATCTGACAATGCCGTAAATGCCGAGATTCACCATCGTCGCGCTCATCAACGCCGACACCGGACTCGGTGCCTCCGGATGGGCCCTGGGCAGCCACGCATGCAGCGGCACCAGACCGGCCTTGGCACCGAATCCCGCTACGGTGAGGACGAATACGACGTTCTTGGTGGCGTCGGCGACCGCGCCGAATTCCCCGAACCGATCGGCTCCGGCGGCAGCGGACGCCACCAGCAGCCCGACCAGCACCGCGACGAAACCGAGCTGGGTCAGCACCGCGTAGAACACCCCCGCGGCCCTTACCGCTGCGCGCCGATGCTCGGCCAGCACCAGCACGAGCGAGGCGATCGCCATGGCTTCCCAGGCCAGCAGGAAGGTCGTGACCGAGCCCGCCGCCGTGACGGCGAGCATCGTGGCGACGAAGACCGGCAGCACCCACAGCGGCACCCGGCCCAGGTGCTCCCGCCGCGCATACCCGATCAGATACAATCCGACCGGCACCGCGACCGCGCCGGTCACCGCCATGAACCAGCCGCCGACCCGATCGACCTCGAGATACACCCCGGACAATGGCAGCAACCAGCCGATGCGCACCGGACGCACGGTGCCGAAGAGTCCGGCCAGCCCGATCGCCACACCTACCGCGCCGACCACACTGGTCGCCAGGCCCGCGAATAATGCGTCGATTCCATTGTGCCGCACCGGAACTGGCACACCGGGCGCTTCGGCCACCGCCGTGGCGGTCACCGCCCGGTCACCGAACGCAGCGCGGCGACGATCCGATCCGGCGACGGCGGGCACCCCGCGATCTCGACATCGACATCCACCACGTCCCGCACCGCACCGACCACCCCATACGCACCGGCGAACACACCGCGGTTCAATGCGCAGTCACCGCAGGCGATTACGAGATTCGGCTGCGGTGTCGCGTCGAGTGTCCGGCGCAGCGGTTCGGCCATATTCCGCGTGACCACCCCGGTCACCAGCAATGCGTCGGCATGACGCGGGGACGCGACCAACCGCGCGCCATAGCGTTCCGCGTCATAGACCGGACCGAACGCGCCCGAGATCTCGACCTCGCACCCGTTACACGATCCGGCGTCGACATGCCTGATCTGTAGCGAACCACGCACGGCGGCAGGCACATTCGCTGCCACGGGCGCGGCGGGCGCGGGCTCGGCTACTCGGCCGACCCGCGCGATCTTGCGCACCCAGCCCATCGCGCGCCCTACCGACGGCTTCGACTGGCGGGTGGAATGTTTGCGCGTACATCGCCCACGGCTAGAGGTTTAGCAGATAACCATCCGCCGATGTAAGCAGTTGCGAAAACCCGCAAGTGAAGTAGCGCCCGTTCGAATTCGCGAAGTTCGCGCACGGTCAGCGGTTGCCGACGAGACGTAGCTTCAGGGCGGCCAGTTGCTCACGTAGCACCTCGGGCAAGCGGTTGCCGCCGATGGTGGCGTACCACTCGTCGATCGAGCGGGTCTCGGCCACCCACTCCTCGGTATCGACGGCCAGCGCCGCGTCGATCAGTGTTCGGTAGCCGTCGCCAATGCCCGTGAGGTCGAGCGCTTCGGCGGTCGGCACATGGCCGATGGGGGTCCACTCGGCGTCGGCGGTGCCTTCCAGACGCTGCATCGCCCACTTCAGCACGCGGACATTGTCGCCGAATCCCGGCCACAGGAATTTGCCGTCCGCGCTGCGCCGGAACCAGTTGACCTGGAAGATCTTCGGCAGTTTGGCGGCATCGGCACCTGCCCCGAGTGCCAGCCAGTGCGCGAAGTAATCCCCGACGTGATAGCCGAGGAACGGCAGCATCGCCATCGGGTCGCGCCGGACCACGCCGACCTTGCCCGCCGCGGCGGCGGTGGTCTCCGAGGACAGGGTGGAGGCCACGAAGACGCCGTGCGCCCAGTCGAAGGATTCGGCGATCAGCGGCACCGTGGTGGCGCGGCGGCCGCCGAAGAAGATCGCCGAAATCGGCACGCCCGTCGGGTCGTTCCATTCCGGGGCCACCGACGGGCACTGCTCGATCGGCGTGCAGTAGCGCGAATTCGGATGTGCCGCGGGCGTACCCGAGTCCGGCGTCCAACTCTGGCCGCGCCAGTCGGTGAGATGTGCGGGCGGCTGGTCCGTCAGCCCCTCCCACCACACATCGCCGTCGTCGGTCAGCGCGGTATTGGTGAAGATCGAGTTGCCGCCATCGATGGTGGCGATCGCATTCGGATTGGTCTCGGCCCCGGTTCCGGGTGCGACACCGAAGAATCCGGCCTCCGGATTCACCGCGTAGAGGCGACCGTCCGCGCCGAAGCGCATCCACGCGATATCGTCGCCGACGGTCTCGGCCTGCCAGCCCGGCAGCGCCGGTTCGAGCATGGCGAGGTTGGTCTTACCGCACGAGGACGGGAACGCGGCCGCGATGTAGTGCGTCTTGCCCTGTGGGGAAGTGAGTTTCAGGATCAGCATGTGCTCGGCCAGCCACCCCTCGTCGCGGCCGAGCACCGAGGCGATCCGCAGTGCGAAGCACTTCTTGCCGAGCAGGGCGTTGCCGCCATAGCCCGAGCCGTAGCTCCAGATGGTGCGGGTCTCCGGGAAGTGCGCGATGTACTTGGTCTTATCGCACGGCCACGGCACATCCTGCTGGCCCGGAGTCAGCGGCGCACCCACCGAATGCAGACATTCGACGAATTCGGTGCCCTCGGCGAGGGCCTTCCACACCTGCTCACCGGAGCGGGTCATGATCTGCATCGATACCGCTACGTAGGCCGAATCAGTGATCTGCACACCGTATTTCGGCTCCGCCGCATCCAAAGGTCCCATGCAGAAGGCGATTACATACATGGTGCGCCCGGACATCGCGCCGCGGTAGTGCTCGGTCAGCACGGTGCGCATATCGACCGGATCCATCCAGTTGTTCGTCGGGCCCGCGTCGGACCGCTCCTCGGAGCAGATGAACGTGCGGTCCTCCACGCGGGCGACATCGTCTGGGTCCGAGGCGCACCAGAACGAATTCGGCTTGCGGTCGAGGCGGACGAAGGTGCCCTTGTCGACCAGTTCGGCGGTCAGGCGGTCCCATTCCTGGCGCGAGCCGTCACACCAGACGACGCGGTCGGGCGCGGTCAGCTCGGCGACCTCCCGCACCCAGGCGAGGATGCCCGGATGGTCGGTCGGAGCCTGCGAGGCCTGGGAGTGATCGGTCACGGGACTCTCCTTAGAAACTGACTAGGTGGCTAGTTTAGAAAATATGCAACCAGTGAACGCGGGAGGGCCCGAGGTTCCCGCTCATCGCGGTCAGGTGCCCACGGCCGGCACGGTCTCGGTCGGGCTTTCCAGCAATTCGGCCTGACCGGCGACGACACCGGTCAGAATGGCGCGTGCCACCACCAGCAACTCCTTGACCCGCGGTGAGGTCAGCGCGTAGGTCACCGATAGGCCCTCACGCCTGGCGGTCACCAATCCGGCGCGCCGCAGGATGGACAGCTGCTGCGATAGGTTCGCCGCCTCGACACCGACCTCGGGCAGCATCTCCGATACCGCATGCTCACGCTCGCTGAGCAACTCCAACACCCGGATCCGCACCGGATGCCCTAGGGTTTTGAAGAAGTCGGCTTTCATTTGGTACAGCGGCCTGCTCAATCCCGGCACTTGGTGAACCATCCTCCAGCCTTATCCGCATCGGCTCGAGCCGACCGACGCATTGATTTCGCAGTTTAGCAAACAGGGAAGCAACCGCCGAACGCCCCGAGCCGAGCTCGGTCGCTCACAGGAAACACCCAGCGTTCGCTGAGGTTGGGTGATGTTGGGGGCGGCACGCTGGGGTGATGAGCAGAGGAGAGCCGCCAGCGCGGATTCTCGACTTCGGCGATGACACGGGCGCGGTCGAGTCGCATGTGTCGGATCCGCGGCGCGAGGTCGATACCACCGAGCCGGAACTCATCCGCACGCTGCACACCGTCGGTTACGTGCTGCGCGAACCGCAGCCGAGTCGGGCATGAGACTGCACGAGGCGCTGGCCAGGCGGGTGTCGGCCATCCCGCTGCGGGTCGGACTCGTTGTCGCCCTCGTCTTCCTGGCGGCCATGGTGCTGCTGGCAACGGGCTTCGCGGTGACCTCCGCGTTGAGCCGATCCCTGACCGCGCGAACCGATGAGCAGCTCTACGATGCGGCGCGTTCGTGGGCGCAGCCGCGTCAGATGCGGCAGATCATCACGAATGACGGTGCGACGGTGTGGATTCCGGCCGATATGCCGGACACGCCGACCGGTCCCCGACTGTTCACCGACCAACCGCGCCGCTTCTACGAGTTGCGCAAAGGCCCTGACGGACAGCTCTATTCGGGCAGTCCAGGGAATATCGCGGGCACCGGCGCCATGCCCGATATGGCCGGGCAAGCGAAAGCGGTGCCCACAACGGTCGGCTCGACCAACGATTCCTCGGTGCAATGGCGCACCTTGACTACCAGTAACCAGTACGGCTCGACCACCATCGCGCTGCCGCTCGCCGATAACCAGGAGACGGTGTCGCGGTTGATCTACTTCGAACTCGCCACCGGGGCGGCCGCGCTGCTCGCCCTCGGCGTGGTCGGATATTTCGTGGTCCGGCGCAGCCTGCGTCCGCTGCGCACGGTCGAGGAGACCGCGGCCGCGATCGCGGGCGGCGATCTGCACCGCCGCGTCCCGGTGCGCGATGTCGACACCGAGGTCGATCGGCTCGCACGGTCGTTGAACGCGATGCTCGCCCAGATCCAGCACGGGGTCGCCGCCACCGAGGCCTCCGAGGAGGACGCCCGGCGTTCGGAACGCCGCATGCGTCAGTTCATCGCCGACGCCAGCCACGAATTGCGCACCCCGCTCACCACGATTCGCGGTTTCGCCGAGCTCTACCGCCAGGGCGCGAGCACCGACGCGCGCATGGTGGTCGGCCGCATCGAGGGTGAGGCCGAGCGCATGGGCCTGCTGGTCGAGGATCTGCTGATGCTCGCGCGACTGGATGCCAAACGCCCGCTCGACCGCAGGCCGGTGGATCTGCTGACACTCGCCGGCGATGCGGTGCACAACGCGCAGGCCATGGCGGCCCAGCAGCAGACCGATCCGCAACGCCGGATCACCCTGGAGGTCCGTCCCGGCGTCGGCACCATGGACGTGACCGGCGACGAGGCGCGCTTGCGTCAAGTGCTGGCGAATCTGCTCGGCAATGCCCTGGCCCACACCCCGGCCACCGCCGCGATCACCGTGCGGCTCACCCCGTCCGCCGATGCGGTGCGCATCGATGTCATCGATACCGGCCCCGGTCTGCCACCGGATGCCGCCGCCCGAGTATTCGAACGGTTCTATCGCACCGACGATTCACGCACCCGGGCCAGCGGCGGAACGGGTTTGGGCCTATCGATCGTGCAGGCCCTCGTCGTGGCACACGGCGGCCGGGTGAGCGTGCACAGCGAGCCGGGCAGCGGCGCGACCTTTACCGTGACGCTGCCGCGGCCGACGGCGGACTCCGCCAAAGCCGTTCAGGCCTAACTCACTGGGTCGGCACCAGGGCCGGTTCGACCGGAGTCGTCGCGGGCCTCGGCGCCTCATGCCGCAACGGAGCCATCGCACCGAACGTGTCGCGAACCTCGGCGCAGACCTGGATGAGCCGGTCCACCTGCATATCGGTCAGCCCGGCGTGCAGCGCGAACCGGATGAGGGAACGTTCGTGCGCGGTGGCGGGCCAGCACAGGACCGAGCCGAAAACGCCACGGGCCTCCAGGAAGTCGCTGATCGCCATGGTGCGCTTATCCGGACCGGTCTGCAGCGCGACGATATGGCTGGCCGAACCCTCCAGATCGAACTCCAATGCCATCAGGGCACGGCGCACGATGGCGGAGACCTCGCGCAACCGGATCCGCCGCCAGTCGTCGACGCGGATGACATCGAGTGTCGCGGCCAGGCCCGCGATATCGTGCGGCTGCAGCGTCGCGGAGAAGACCGAGGGATCGGACTCCATCTTGAAGTAGTCGACGAAATCGATGTTGTTCGCCGCGATGAATCCGGCGCGTCCGGCGAAAGCCGTGGCGAGGCTGGCGATTCGGAACGGCACCCGGTCCACGAGGCCGAGCGCGACCACCATGCCCGCACCGTACGGTCCGTCGGTGCCCAGCGAATGCGATTCGTCGACCACCAGCACGCTGCCGGTCTCGTCGGCGACGTCACAGATCTGGGTCAGCGGACTGCGACTGCCATTGGTGCTGTAGATCGAGTCCACCGCGACGATTCCTGGACCGTGTTTGCGGATCTCCTCGCGCAGATGGCCCGGAAAATTGTGCCGGAACGAATACACCGGCGCACCAGCCGTTTTCGCACCATGCCACAGCGACATGTGGGCGATGTGGTCGACGTAGACGGGGGTGTACGGGTCGGCGATCGACTGCATCAATCCGGCATTGGCGTCCCAGCCGGATTGACACAGAATTCCGGCCGCCGCCCGCATATGTTCGGCGAGCGCCATTTCCAGCGCGATCTGCGGGTGGTCGAGACCGTGCACGAAGACACCGGACGGTGCCACCGGCCCGCCCGTGTTCTGCAGCGCCGCGCACATCGCGCCGACGATATGCGGTTCGCGGGCGAGCGCGAGATAGTCGTTGCTGGTCAGCACGACGTCGCCCAGCGTCGGTTTACGGCCGTGCAGCAAATGCCGTCCGCCCCATGCGGCCGCAATCCGTTCGGTATGGAATGCACTGACGCGAAGGAATATGCGGTCGGCGACCGACAAAGTCATCTGAACTCCTTTCACTGCTATCAGCTACTACAGAGCACACATCGAGCAGATTGAATCATTACCCGTCGCCGCATGCGCCGAAATCGCCAAGTTGGCCCGGGCATGTCGCACTAACAGCGTCCTAACAGGATCAACAGGCACGATGGTCGGGTGCGGGTACTGGTGGTCGAGGACGAGCGGTTGCTGGCCGACGCGATAGCCGATGGGCTGCGGCGGCATGCGATGGCGGTCGATGTGGTGTACGACGGGGCCGATGCGCTGGAGCGGGTCGGCGTGAACGACTATGACGTGATCGTGTTGGATCGCGATCTGCCGACGGTGTCCGGCGATACCGTCTGCACCTGGCTGACCGAGGCCGGGAGCGACGCGAGAATCCTGATGCTGACGGCCGCGGCGGCGGTGGCCGAGCGCGTCGCCGGACTCGGACTGGGCGCCGACGACTATCTGACCAAGCCGTTCGCCTTCGCCGAACTGGTCGCCCGAATTCAGGCGCTGGGGCGGCGATCGCGGCCCGCGACGCCGCTGGTGCTCGAGCGCGCCGGCATTCGACTCGATCCGCATCGACTGTCGGTCACCCGCGACGGTGAGCCGATCTCGTTGTCGCGCAAGGAGTTCGCGGTTTTGGCCGAATTGCTGCGCGCCGATGGCGGGGTGGTGTCGGCGGAGCAGTTATTGGAGAAGGCATGGGACGAGAACATCGATCCGTTCACGGGGGTGGTGCGCTACACGATCATGATGGTGCGCCGGAAGCTGGGCGATCCGCCGGTGATCGAGACCGAGGCGGGCGTGGGGTACCGCATCCGATGAGGGGCCGCACTATTCGGCTGCGGCTCACCTTGCTGTACGCGGGCGCGTTCTTCATCGCCGGGGCGATCCTGGTCGCGTTGATGTACTTCTATCTCGATCGTTCGCTGGATCGGCGCTACGGGATGGGTGCGCAGCGGCTCGTGCGCGAGTGGCTGGCCAAGCGCAACCGCCCGGTCGTGTCCGAGGAGTTGTACGAGGCGCTGACCGCGCAGGCCGCCAAGGAGCGCCGCGACACCCTGGAGGCGATGCTGGTCTGGTCGCTGGTTTCCCTCGGCGCCATCGGAATCGCGGCGGGTGGACTGGGTTGGCTGCTGGCCGGGCGAGCATTGCATCCGCTGCAACAGATCACCGCGACCGCGCGCCGGGTGGCCGATCGCAGTCTGCACGAGCGGATCGCGCTGACCGGGCCCGATGACGAAATCAAGGATCTGGCGGACACTTTCGACGCCATGCTGGAGCGGCTGGATCGCGCCTTCGACGGTCAGCGGCGTTTCGTCGCCAATGCCTCGCACGAGTTGCGCACGCCACTGACCATCAATCGCACGCTGATAGAGGTGGCGCTCGATGATCCCGACGTGCCGGAGTCGACGCGTCGGCTCGGGGCAACGCTGCTGGAGGTGAACCATCGGCACGAACGGTTGATCGATGGGTTGCTGGTGCTCGCGAGCAGCGAGGAGCGGCTGATCGAACGCGTCCGGGTCGATCTGGCCGAGGTGGTCCGACGGGTGGTCGCCGTCGCGGGCGATGCCGCCGGGCGGGCCGGTATCGAGATTCGCACCGATATCGCGGCGGCTCCGGTTTCCGGCGACCCGGTACTGCTGGAACGTCTCGCACAGAACCTGGCGGACAATGCGATTCGCTATAACGTCAGCGAAAACGGCTGGGTCGCAATCAGATCGGCGAGAATTGAAGGCAAAGCCCAACTCGTGGTCGAGAATACCGGCCCTGTCGTACCGGCCTTCGAGGTCGACGGCCTCTTCGAACCATTCCGCCGACTGGCCTCCGGCGATCGGATCGCCGAGTCCGACCATGCGCCGAACACTCGCGGTGCGGGACTGGGCTTGTCGATCGTGCGTTCGGTGGCGAATGCGCACGGCGGCGACGTGCGGGCGCAAGCTCGACCCGAGGGCGGGCTGATCGTCACGGTCACGATCTGACCTGGCGGGCGGCGCCCGGTAGCGCCGCCCGCACTCGGCTCAGTAGTTGTGGCAGCTGTTGGCGATCTCCCGCAGCTTGTCGATCTTCTTCTGCCCCTCGGGCGAGTTGCGCTTCTCCTCGATCTTGGTCCGCGCATTCGGGTGGTTGTCGAGCCACTGCTGGGCACGCTGCTTGCGCTGGTCGACCGGCAGTGCGAGGAATTCCTGCAGCTTCGCTTTGCGCTCAGGATGGCTGTCCAGGCGCTCGGCCAGCTTGGGCGCCTCGGCGTGAATGGCCGCGTCCACCTGGGCGAAGGTGCATGTCGTCTCGATCAGTCCGCCGCCGACGCCCGGTTGCGCCGAAGCGGTCGCGGGAACCAGTAGCGCGCCCGCCGCCAGCAGACCGCCGAGCGCGACGGCGGTTCGCATGATTCCGGTACGGGTGAATGTCATTACGAGTGACCCTTTCCATTGGCGATCGGATCACGGCAGGCAATCCCGTGATCCGATGCCAGTCCACCAGGCAGGGTGTTTGGACAGCGCTAGGAACGTCGCACGCGGGCCAGCCAGGCCGCCTCGTCGACAATGCTGCCCCTGGTGAGGCCGAGTTCCTCGGCCTGCGTGACAGTCTCGCTCACTCGCCCGCGATACCGTGCGGACTTCAACTCCGCCAACTCCCAGCCTGCGCCGAACGCACTGGAGATCGCCGTCCTGCTGATGCGCGGGCCGAAGCCCGGTTCGGCGTCCGAGAGCGCGAGGATATGGACCAGCCCGCCGGGCTTCAGTACGCGCCGGAGACTGCGGACGTAATCGCTCGGATCGCCGTTGTCATAGGCGAATACGTGAAACAGCGCGCTATCGACAATGGTGTCGTAGCGAGGCTCGTCCCCGAGTTCCAGCGCATCGGCCACCTCGAACCGCGCGACCACCCCGTGCTCTTTCGCATTGGCGCGGGCATACGCGATCGCACTCGGCGACAGATCCACCCCGAGCACGTCATACCCGAGCTCGGTCAAACGAATGGTGTGCTCACCGGCCCCACACCCGACATCGAGCACCGCACCACGAATCCACCCGTGCTCGATCAGCTCGAGCACCGCGGGCTGCGGCTCCCCGATCACCCACGGCGCGGAACCATTGTCGTAAGCCGAATTCCAGAACTCAGTAGGCCGAATCATGTCTCCAGCCTTCAACCTCAACCCTGGTTCATGTCAATCCCGCCCGTCCAATGGGTTCGGCAAAGGCGCCTCTGCGGCAATAGCACCGAACTCGGCGGCCCTGCGCGCGGTCGCCGAACCGGACGCCTCGCCCCGCCGGGATGGTTCGGCCTGGCCCCAAGGCTTTCCGGATCAGCGGCAAGCTCCCAGGACCGGCAAGACCCGGCAAGCGCCGGAGCGCATCTCCGTGCTAAATACCGTCACGTCAACCCTGCTGTACAAGGAGCGAGTATGCCGCCCGAACAAATTCCGCCCGACGGTTCAGGCGCCGGCACACCCACGTTGTACTTCGACCCGGAAACCTTCCCGGACACCGTCTCCGGCGTGGCCCGCGCGTGCGATCACATGTCCACCGTGGTGGCGACGAATCCGAAGACGCCCGGCCACTCCCAGGGCGACTTCGGTCCCGTCGGGCAGGCGTGGCTGGAATTCCACCAGGCCTGGGCCGGCGAGGCCGTATTCGCCATGCAGGCGTTGGGAGCGCTGGCGGGGATGCTCCCCGTGGCGAGCACCGATTACCAGCACACCGACCACGGCGGCGGAGCGGCCATCACCCGCGACCCGATCGACGGGGCGAACACCAACGACGGGTCCGGGCACAATGACACGACCCCTCCGGGACCCCGCCGCCTCACGCACCGGCCGGACCTATGAGCCCGGACGGGGCCTCGGCCCTGAAGTTGGTGCTGGACCAGCTGGACCAGATCTCCGGCGCATACTGCACACCGGCGCATTTGAAAGGACTGATCAAGGCCGCCCTGCTGGTTCCGGCGCCTGCGGGCAACCGTGGCACGGTCGACAATCAGGCGGCAATCTACAAGGCGGCCATGGACACCACCCAGACCGCCGCGACGGACCTGATGCATGTGTTCGCGTCGGCGTTGCCCACGGCGTGGCGGGGCGCGGCGGCCGAAACCGCCGCGCAAGCGCTGCGCGCCACGTCCTTTCAAGGCACGAATATCGTCACCGGGTTCAAGGACGGCCACAGCACGCTGACCACGTGGGCAAGCAAACTGGGCGAGGCCCAGAAGCGCGACGGGGACGGCCGCAAGCAGCTGAACGAAGCCCATGACCTGGTGAAGTCGTTACCCCCGGACAACCCCCGCTTCGGGCCGATGCGGCGGCCCCAGAGCTTGCTGAAAGCTCTGGGGCAGGCGAAATCAGGCTGTCGCGACATGCTCGCCGCCACAAACCTGGCCCACGACGCCGCAAACGACGCGATCACCGCGCTGAAGCAGTCCGCCCTGGCGGCTCGGGCACGCCAGATCACCGCCCCGGGGGTCGACCCGCTCAGCGCCGTCAGCCTGGCCTACACCGGAGATGGTGCCGGGACCCTCGCCGACCCAGGCATTCTCAGTCCGGCCGCGATGGCAAGAGCCTCCCAGCAACTCGCCACCATGTCGGCCGCCGACCGTGCGGCATTCGAGAAGCTCGTGGCCGACGCGCAGTCGCCGCAGGAGGCCGCCTATCTCTGGAAAGCATTGGCCGCGGGCTACGACACCGGCCAGATCGCCGCATTCGACCAGGTCATTCACCCGTTCGGGAACGACCTCCCCTGGTTGACCAAACATCTCAACCCCCAGGTCCACTCCGGCAACACCGCTCCGGGATCGGATAATCGAAAGGTGTTGAGCTATGACGGCGTCGATTGGATGCCGGTCAAGCCGGGCGCAAAGGTGGGTTACAGCTTCTACAGTCAGGGCGGCTACGGCGATTGCGTCGCCGCGTCGACCGTGGTGGCGAAACTCAGCGCCGATCCCGTGCAAATGCTGGGGGTCACGACCGGTCGGGGGCCCGCCGCCGTCGCCGGCGCCCCTGTCGGCAACGACGGCCTCGACGCGGTGCACAACCGGTTGCAGAACCTCTACCTCCACAACTACGACGTCGGGCAGACCGCCGACGGTGTGGCCCACCCGAACACGACGAACGGCATCGGGCCCAAGGGCCAAGCGGCGCTCGACGGCTCCCTACTCTCCCCCGCCACTGGCAGCACCTACCAGATCCAGTCGCTGGACGACCCGGCAGCCCGTCAGGCCGCCCTGCCCGGCATCCAGGCCGCGGCGAGCGCGGGCAAGCCGGTACCGGTCGACGTATCCGGTACGGAACTAGTTGTGGACCGGTCGATTCCACACCACAGGCCGGAGATCTACTCCCAGACGTCAGCCCACCAGATGGTGATCGTCGGTGCCCACGACAACCAACTGGAGGTCTACAACCCATGGGGCTACACCCAGTGGGTTACGACACAACAGTTCGTCGATGGGCGAATGGGCGCGCTCACCTCGGCAGACGGCAACCCCGACGGCGGCATGCCCACTCCCTATGAAGTGCAGGTACCGCAATGAACTGGCGCATGGGCCGCTCACACGAGGAGTTGCGCGGACTCGACGTGCCCGCCGCACTCGTGGCGGGTATGCCCGAACCGGGACCGGCTCGCCGAATCCTCTTCGCCGAGGCCGCCATCGCCGCATCACTGGCGGCCCAGGACCTCGGCGTCGGCCCGCATCCAGTGCGATTCCTGGCCGGCTGCGTCCGCTCGCTCGGTCTCGACGGCTCGTTGCAGCTCCCCGAGCCGCTCATCGGCGACCAGCCCACCCAGCTCGTGCGGGAATGGATGTCTGCCGCCCACACCGGCCCCGACCCCGATATCGCTCGCGACGACCTCTTCGCTCGCTGGCTCGAGGCGGTGGCCCTGCTGATCGAGGTTCGCCAGCAGGCGCTACACCCCGGCCAGCCGGGCGACGGGGGCCCTGGTGCACCGGCCGAGGGCGGCTAGGTCCGCTTCGAGATATTCTGCGCTGCAAGAGTTCTCGTCAGAAATCCGCTGGCGCTCGTCCTTCAGGACCTGGGAACGGCCGGGTCGTTGTGCTGGCGGGCGCACAACCGAGCATGCGAGGATCTGGTGGGCACACAACCATGGGAGATGTGATGACCACACTGGCACAGGCGGCCGAGCTCGCTCGTGATGAGAACGGTCTCGCCGTCGTCTCGACCCTCCGATCCGACGACACCATTCAGTCCTCGCTGGTCAATGTCGGGCTGCTGGACCATCCCTTATCCGGCCAGCCGGTCCTCGGCTTCGTTACCTACGGCAAGGTGAAACTCGCCAATCTGCGCATCCGACCGCAGGTGACCACCACCTTTCGCCGAGGCTGGGCCTGGGCAACAGTCGAGGGCCGCGCCCAGATCGCCGGCCCCGACGACCCGCAGCCATGGATCGACGCCGAGGGCTTGCGCCTACTGCTGCGCGACGTGTTCACCGCCGCCGGCGGCAAGCACGAAGACTGGGACGAATACGACCGCGTGATGGCAGCCGAACGCCGCGCCGCCGTCCTCATCGCCCCAACCCGGATCTACAGCAACGCAAGCTAGTGCCGCGCCGATAGCTCAGCTCGCCGAGCGCAGCGATACGGCGGTTGAATGCAGCGTCTGCGACCGCCATTCGACTACGCTCGACGGAACTCCTCGGACCCGAGGCCGATACAGCAGAAGCTATCTGGGCGCGGCAGCACTCGGCGAAAGGGATTGGGTCATGCGGATATTGAGAACTCCCGACGAGCGGTTCGCCGGACTGCCCGACTTCCCGTTCGAACCGCACTACGTCGAAGTGGCGGCCGGTGACGGCACCGTGCTGCGGGTGCACTACCTCGACGAGGGCCCACCCGATGGTGAGGTCGTGCTGCTGCTGCACGGCGAACCGTCCTGGTCGTACCTGTATCGGCGGATGATCCCGGTCCTGGTGGCGGCGGGCCTGCGCGCGATCGCGATCGATCTGGTCGGTTTCGGCCGCAGCGACAAGCCGGCCGACCGTGACGACTACAGCTACCAGGCGCACGTCGATTGGACCTGGGCCGCGGTCGAGGCGATCGGCCTCGACGGGATCACCCTGGTGTGTCAGGACTGGGGCGGATTGATCGGGCTGCGCCTGGTCGGTGCACATTCCGAACGTTTCGCAAGGGTCGTCGCCGCGAACACATTCCTGCCGACCGGTGACCGCCATCCCGGCGATGCGTTCCTGGCCTGGCAGCGCTTCAGCCAGGAAACGCCCAACTTTCGAGCCGGGAAGATCGTCAACGGTGGCTGCCTGACCGACCTCACCCCCGAGGTGGTCGCCGCCTACGACGCTCCGTTCCCCGACGACACCTACAAGCAGGGCGCCCGCCAGTTCCCGCTACTGGTTCCGGTCAGTCCGGACGATCCTGCCGCACCCGCCAACCGGGCCGCGTGGGCTGCGCTGGAAACCTTCGAGCGCCCGTTCCTGTGTGCCTTCTCGGACTCCGATCCCATCACCCGCGGCGCGGATAAGGTGCTGTGCTCGAAAATCCCTGGTGCCGCCGGACATCCGCCGGTGACCATCACCTCCGCGGCGCACTTCCTCCAGGAGGACAAGGGCGAAGAACTCGCCGCGGTCGTCGTCGACTTTGTCCGCGCGACCGCGCGATAGGCTGGTTCGGGGGCATGGTCGTGAATATGTCTGGTTCCCATTGACGTTCGCGCATCTCGACGTTCGGCGCGGCCGAGGTCGGCCGGACGGCTCACGTCGCAGTAATTGGATCAGGCCGTGAGTGTTACCTCGGTCCACAGGTCGCCGTTGACGGCGATTTCGCCGGGGACGGCATCGGGTGTCTCGTCTGCTCTGATGACGGTGTGATCGTGTTTCTCGAGCGAATCGAGCAGTGATTGCTTCGGTATGGTGTTCGCCCATCGCTCGACCCGGCCGAACGGGACCATCGCGTATCCGTGTGTCTGCCAATCCTTTTCGATGAAATGTCGAGGAGTGGCATTGTGCGAGCCGTGATGTCCGACCTTGTACAGGGCTAGCCGGGAAACGAGATCGACATTGCTCGGGTCGGACAGTACGTGCTCCCATGCGCCCTGCTGCGCGTCTCCGGGAAAGAGCAGCCGGGTTCCCGAGATATCGAGGACGAAGAAGATGCTGGTGTTATTGACCGCGTTCTCGAGAATCGAGGCGGCGCGCAGCAGTCGGTCGTCATCGTCGACGAGTTTGTCCAGCCGCAGATCATCCTTCGCTCGGGGCAGGCGGCCCGGCAAGGGATCCCGCGCGATGTAGCGCCGGTTGAACAGCGGTGTCGGCCTGCCGTCGTCGCCCTTCGCGGTTGCGTCTGCCCGTGCCAATGGCCACGACTGCTTCGCGGGTGGATCCATTCGCTTCAGGAATCGCGCATCGCGCGGCGGCCCGAGGATGTGCGCGACGAGCCCGACGCGATCCACGGCGATCTTGTTCTCCGCTTCGTCTGTGCTCGGGAGGAACCGCACGCGGTGCGGTGCGGCGAACCCGCTCTGATTGCGGCCCAGGAGACGATCGGTCGCGGCGGCGTTTCCGCGCGAGTTCAGCGCGAACGCGTGTGCCTGTTCGACTATCGCGGACATGCGACGCCTGCCGATGAGCGCGAGCAGGCCGTTCGCGGCCTCGGCCTGCCCGCTACGGATCCGTCGCGCGTCCGCGTCCTCGGGGTCCTCGACGAATGGCACCCACACCTCGTCCACGGTGACCTGCTCCCATTCCTGGCAGGCGAATCCGGCGATGTGATCGGCGTGGTGATGGGTAGCGACCACGGTGTCGAGATGCGGTCGGTGGTGGGGTTCGGCCTCGGTGAGGTCGGCGATGATCGCCTGCACGGAGTCACGGATCGGGCGCGCCCGGCCCTGGCTGTGTACACCGCAGTCGACCAACATCCGCCACGTTTCGTCGTTGCGCCGCACCGTCACGGTGAAGGCGTCGCCGAATCCGACGTTGTACATCCGAACGGCAATTGTTGTCGGCGTTGACATGTCGTTCCTACTCATCTGTTTGCGCGTGGATCGCCGCGAAGTCGAGGCGATGGATTGCGTGCTCGGCAGTCCATGCGCTCAGCGCGTCGTCGGCTTCCACTTGCGCGAACCATTCGCGCATCGCATCGAGCCGCAGCTGTCCCGCGCGGTGCAGCAGCAGGGCGGCTTCGCCATCGGCCTGCAGCTCGTCGCTGAGCGGCAGTGGCTTGGGGATCACGTAGTCCACCTCCCCGTCGGCGCTGACGACGAGCGCGGTGGCGGCACGGATCACCGGTTGCCTGCCCTGGTCCGAGTCTTCGAGATCCTTGCGGCGCTGCAGGAGCGCAATGGCCAATTCGGGACGCGGTAACCGATCACCCGCCAATCGATATGAGACATGGACTCCTTCGCAGCTGATTTTGAAGTTCGGATCCAGCCCGAGTTGGGGAGCATTCACATGCGCCCATGCGGTGACCTCCGCGGCAACCTGCGCGAAAACGGATCGCCTGGTCGGGGAATGGCACGGACCGGAGGCGCTCTGGCTGTCGGGTATGGCGGGTGTTCGTAAATCGCCCGGATTGCCTATCGGGTCCAGATCCTGCGATGCGGACAGCATGACCGTGGACAAGTCCACGGCGCGCTCGCCTTCGCTGAGGTTCAGCCCGGTATCCGGCCTTGGCCAGACCAGAGCTTCATCGCTCAGCGAGGTGCAACTCTTCGGCCAGATGCCGCGCCGCCGAAACGCCTCCACGAGAGTGCTGCGAAGATGTTGCCGGTCCTCCGGGTAAAGGCCACGATCCGCGGTGGCGATGGCGCGCACGACATCGCCGAACGTCACGTCTACCACCGGGAGGTAGTCGAAGCCGCGCACGACCATCCCGAGAATCCGGTCGGCGGTCTTCACCGCCTCATCGGCGATCCGAGATACGAGATCCGGATGCAGCCGTCCCGGCGGTAGCACTCCGGTTCCTCCGGTGGCGATCCGCCGCAGGTCTGCGATCGAGTTCTGGTAAGCGTCCAAAAACGCGTCGAACACCGCCGCTACGAAACACGCGCCCCGTTCGTGTGGCTCTTTTGCCGCGCGAAATCCGTCGGGCGTTCGGCTCCGGTCCTTTATCGCCGAACGCAATGCCGCGCCGCGCCCGGTGGATTCGCCGAATTCGGTGGCCAGGTCCAGCAACCCCGTGCTGTTCTCGAGTTCTCCCGACGTGGTCGCGATTGCGTCCAGTACTACATCTCGGTGTGCGAAGTGCTGGAACAGTGCGATCAGGTCGGCGACGGCCTCGTGCCACGCGAAGACATCCTGGTTAGTGGATTCGTTGTACAGCCGCCTGATTCGATGCACGATCGCGTGCGTCACCTCGTGCGCGACAATGTCACTCGACAGGCACGTGAAGATGACCTGTCCGGGGAGATTCCGGCCGGGATTCTCGGCATCGGCTTGGTAATAGCCGAATAGCACGGCGCGGCGCTGAGGATCGAAATAGGCATTCTGCCCCTCGAAGGCGTGTGGCACGAGACGTAGGATCTGGTCGCCGCGCCACCGGAATCGACGTCCCATGAACCGTTCGAACCGCTCGATGACACTCATCGCGACCGCGTATACCACCTGCTGGTGCGCCCGGGGGTCACCCTCTGACGGACGAATTCCGTCCTGCGCCAGCACATACGGATCGTCGAGGTCGACCGGCTCGTACCATTCGTTGCGGCTGGCGTCGAAATCGACCACCTGCACGAGGTCACCGTCGGGGCCCGGTCCCTTGATGTCTTCGAACGGGATGTCCAGGGTGAGGAACTGCCCGGATAGACGCGTCGACATCGGGTCGAGCGCGAAAGTACGCAGTCTGCGCCGCGCCGGTCGGCGGATTCTGTTATTGCCGTCGACCCGTGTCCTGTTGTTATCCCGTGGCGCACCATCCGAACTCGCGCTCGCGCGCACCGCTACATCCGCAATTTCATCCATTGCTCGTCCTCCCACGTGACACCTTGGGGGATTCGCTTCCGATAGCTCGAGTCGGTCTCGCACCGTGACCGCACGCTCGCGTGCACCCGGGCCCCCACCGGAACCTTGCGCCGACGGTAGGTGAGCAGGGCCCAGATCCGCCCCATCCGGTGCACTCGGCCGTTCGCATGCGCCGCGCCGACGGCACAGGTGTCCAGGTACGCCCGGGTACGCAGCAGCAATCCGGCATCGAGCGCACCGTCGGTGATCCACTTGAGTGCGACCTCGGCCAGCTTCGGATCGTCCTCGAATGTCCCGCCGACGTCCGAGTGGACACCGGCGAACCAGGCCTCGGTGAGAATCGGCCGGTCCCCCTTGGGCCTGACCAGATATTCCTCGTACGGACGGCGCTTCTCATCGATGGAAACGGCGTGGTACGCCTTCACCACATTGGGAACCTGCCTGGTGAATGGCCATCGAAGTTCCCAGCGGAGCAGACCGGCCGCCTTGACGGTGTCCCATACGCCGAGGTATTCGATGGGAATCGAGAAGGCGCCGTCCGCGGTCTTCGAGCAGAAGGTGCGGGCGTACCTGCGCAGTTCCGGCCAGTCCGTGGTCTTGCGCGTGTAGGCGCTGACAACGTACTGGACGAGATTCTCACTGCCCGGCCGCAACAGGCCCGGCTGATGCAGCAGTCCGGCGAGGGCTCGCGCGGTATACGCGCCGCGGCTGAATCCGAAAACGAACACCCGGTCGCCCACCTGCCAGTGCTCTATCAGATAGGTGTAGGCCTCGGCGAGATTCGAACGCAGACCGCTGCCGACGGTGAGTCCCAGTATTCGCGAGAACCACCGGGCCGCGGGCGACCATGCTCCCCGAGCGCTGAACGTACCGACACCCGGGTCGTAGTAGGCGATCTGCTTCGCAGAGTCGCTCAGGTCCAGCATCTCGAAGAGGCGGACCACATTCGTATTACCCGTGGCGCGGACCTGATTACCGGTCCCGTCGAGACAGATGATGATGTTCTTACCCGCGGCTTCGGTGGACACACCATGAGTGTGCGCCGGTCGAGTCGGCGAGTATCGAGTAGTGCTATACCTGAATTTCGCCCGATCGCCTATAGACTTTCCGGCGCTCCATTGGCGCTATTGCGAAGTTGCGAAGTCGACTCAACGCAATTCAATTCAGATCGGGGAGAAAACCGTACCATAGTTCGGAAATTAGATAGAAACCGACTACAGTTCGGAAATTAGGTAATCCCCACCATCCCATCGACAGCGATCAATTCGACGGAGCATCATTATAGCTATCCCGTCGTTTGTCGGGGAACGTCAGGGGAAAATCGGAAAGATTGGAAGTCCAATGTTCGTCAAGAAATTGATAGCGACCGCGTTCATGGCGATCGCGGCGACCTGCATAGCCACCGCGACCGGACACGGCGAGGCGATGCTGACCGATGTCAGCCTCACCGGCTCGGACGGCCCGGTCGCCTACACGACGACGCTCGCCGCCGATCACTCGAGCGCCCTGGTGAGCCTCGCCTCCGGCAGATTCGCCACCACACCCGAAGGGATCACCGTCCTCGCGGACAACGGCACGGTAGTCGGCACCATCCCGACGACACTGCGCATGGAGACCGGCCAAACTTTCGCGCTGACGCCGTCACTGGACAGCACCGGCACGCAATTGACCCTGACACCGGTCGGCGGACCGACAAATGAGGCCGTGGCATCACAGAACATGCCCGGCGTGCAGCAGGCCTGGGGACCGATTTCGATCTTCGTCGGCGCGAGCATCGGCTGCGCGATCGGCATTCTGGTCGGGATCTGGTTCTTCCTGATCGGAGCCGTCATCGGATGCGCCATCGGCGCAGCGATCGGTGCGACGATCGGCTTCTTCACACCCTTCCCGTGATGATCACCCAGTGGAGGTAATCGAAAACAATGACAAGCGGGCCGGGCGCCCATTGGCCGCCCGGCCCGCCCGCGTCTGCCGGATACTCCTACGGTCGGTCCTCAGCTCATCGCTTTCTTGACCAGCTCGCCGATTCTCGCCCCATCGCCTCAATCGATATCTGTTCCGCGGATCACATCCGTGTCCGCATCCTTGCGTTCGGAACAGTTGTAGCCACACAATCATTGTGTGAACACAACTGTTGTCGAGCTGACACCGCGCCGGAAGGTGCTGGTGCTGGCGACCTGCTGTCTGAGCCTGCTGATCGTGTCGATGGACTCGACCATCGTGAATGTGGCGGTGCCCGCGATTCGGGCGGATCTGGATGCGCCACTGGAACGATTGCAGTGGATCATCGATATCTACACACTCACCCTCGCCAGCCTGCTGATGCTCGCGGGGGCGACGGCCGATCGGTTCGGGCGACGGCGGGTGTTCCGGATCGGGCTGGTGGTGTTCGCACTCGGGTCGCTGGCGTGCAGTCTGGCACCGACCATCGAAACCCTCATCGGGGCAAGGTTTTTGCAGGCCATCGGTGGGTCGATGCTCAATCCGGTCGCGATGTCGATCATTACGCAGGTATTCACCGGGAGGGTGGAACGCGCTCGCGCGGTGGGCATTTGGGGTGCCGTGGTCGGCATTTCGATGGCGCTGGGCCCGATAGTCGGCGGTGTGCTGATCGATTCGCTCGGGTGGCAGTCGGTGTTCTGGATCAATCTGCCGATCTGTCTGCTGGCGCTGGTGTTGACGACGCTGTTTGTGCCGGAATCGAAGTCGGCGACGGTGCGCGGGCTCGATCCGATCGGGCAACTGCTGGCGATCGCATTTCTGTTCACATTGGTCTTCGGGTTGATCGAACAGCTGCCGGTGGTGTTCGCGGTTTCGGCGGTGGCCTTCGCGGCCTTCCTGTGGCAGGAATCGCGGCGCACGGATCCGTTCATCGATCTGCGGTTCTTCCGCAGTGTGCCGTTCACGTCGGCGACGGTGACCGCGATCTTCGCATTCGCGGCGCTGGGCGCGTTCCTGTTCACCTGCTCGCTGTATCTGCAAGGGGTGCGCGGTTATTCGGCGGTGCACACCGGATTGCTGTACATGGCGATGGCGGTCGCGACGCTCATCTTCTCGCCGCTGTCCGGACGTCTGGTCGGGCGCTACGGGACCAAACCCTCGCTGCTCGCGGCGGGTACCGCGATGACCGTTGCCGCCGTACTACTGACCCGGCTGGACGCGACCACGCCGGTTTGGCAGCTCGTCACCCTCTTCGCGATCTTCGGAGTCGGCTTCGGCATGGTCAATGCGCCGATCACGACGGCGGCGGTCAGCGGGATGCCACTGGATCGCGCGGGCGCCGCGGCGGCGGTGGCCTCGACCAGCAGACAGGTTGGGGTGAGCATCGGTGTCGCGCTGTGCGGTGCGCTGACCGGAGCCGGTCTGTGGTGGCTGATCGCGGTGTTCACCGCGGGGATCGCCATACTCGGTGTAGTCGCGAACACCCGGTGGGCCGCCCGGTCCCGCGATCGCGTCGCCCCGATATTGGAAGAGAAGGTCCCCGCGCATGCCGGATGACGCACCCACCGCCGATGTGGTGTGGGCACAACTGACCCACCTGGTGATGGATACCCGCGACTCCTGGAAGCGCGCCGTCGCCGAACGAACCGGCTTGCCGTTCAGCCGGATTCGCATCCTGCGCCGCCTGCGCCCCGGACCGCTCACGCTCAATCAGATCGCGCAGGCCACCGGCATGGACGCGCCGGCGACCACGGTCGCGGTCAATAACCTCGACGAACTCGGACTGGTCGACCGCGAGATCGACCCGACCAACCGCCGGCGCAAACAGGTCTCGATCACCCTCGCCGGTCGGGCGGTCCTCGCCCAGGCCATGGCCACCCCCGATCCCGCACCGCCCGCGGTCGCCGCCCTCTCCCCCGATGACCTGCGCACGCTGCACGAACTGCTGCGCAAGCTCGAGCACTGACGGCCGAGACCGCCCCTCGATCCGTCACGCCGCATATTCCGCCGCCGCGAACACCGCCGCGCGGTTTCACCATTTCAGAGCGGCGCACTGTGCTTCAATCGATTGTAGAACGCGTTCTAGCTCTGGGAGGTGGCCATGGCCACGCCATCGATTCCCGCCGGGTTCGATCTCACCGATCCGGACCTGTGGGCCAGACGCAGGCCTGCCGAAGAATTCGCGCAACTGCGCCGGACCGCGCCGGTATGGTGGTGCGCCCAGCCCGACCGGTCCAGCGGATTCGACGACGGCGGCTACTGGGCGGTCACGAAGCTCGAAGACATCAAGGAGATTTCGAAGCATCCGGAGATCTTCTCCTCGACCGAGAACAGCGCGATCATCCGCTATCAGCCCGACATCACCCGCGCCCAGATCGATATGCAGCGGCTGATTCTGCTCAATATGGACCCGCCGGTGCACACCAAGAATCGGCGCATCGTCTCCAAGGGTTTCACACCGCGCGCCGTGGAGGGTCTGCGTGCGGCACTCACCGAACGTGCCAACCGAATTGTGCGCGAGGCCAAGAAGTCCGGCAGCGGCGATTTCGTGGAGCAGGTCGCCTGTGAATTGCCGTTGCAGGCCATTGCCGAACTGCTCGGGGTGCCGCAGCAGGACCGCAAGAAGCTGTTCACCTGGTCGAACCAGATGATCGGCGCCGATGATCCGGAGTACGCCACCGATGCGACGACCGCGCAGCTGGAATTGACCGGGTATGCCTGGACCATGGCCGAGGAGCGACGGGCCTGCCCGGCCGACGATATCGTGACGCAATTGGTGAACGCCGATATCGACGGTGAGCATCTGGGGTCGGATGAGTTCGCGTTCTTCGTGATTCTGCTGGCGGTGGCGGGGAACGAAACCACCCGCAACTCGATCACGCACGGCATGAAGGCATTTGTCGATCATCCGGACCAATGGGAGCTCTACAAGCAGCTGCGCCCGCGCACCGCGCCGGACGAGATCGTCCGCTGGGCCACGCCCGTCTCGGTATTCCAGCGGACCGCGACCCGCGATGTCGCACTCGGCGGGCAGTTGATCCGCAAGGGCCAGCGCGTGGGATTGTTCTACAGCTCGGCCAATTTCGACGAGGACGCCTTCGAGAACCCATTCGACTTCGACATCCTGCGCGACCCCAATCCGCATGTCGGATTCGGCGGTGCGGGCACACACTACTGTCTCGGCGCGAACTTGGCCCGGCTCGAGATCGACCTGATGTTCAACGCCATCGCCGACACCATGCCCGATATCAGTCAGGTCGCCGAACCCGAACATCTGCGCTCCGGATGGCTCAACGGGATAAAACGATGGGAAGTACGTTTCGATTGATGCGTGCGAGCTCGGCAAACCGGTTCCGAGCGCGCATCATGTATTCATGGATCCGGAACCAGTGCGGGTGCGGGTGATCCTGTTGTTCGGCGATCGGGCGCAGGTGCAGACACCGTGGCATCCGCCGCATGCGCCGATGTGGGTACCGGCGGCCGAGATTGCCGAGCAGGCCGGGCTGCCGCAGAACGAGTTGCCGGGACGAGAGTTCTGGGCCTCAGGTGATGAGCATGGACTGACCGGTTTCCGGCTGGTCTTCGATCCGCGGCTCTGATCGGCAGTTGTTCGGCTGGCGCGCTCACCCTGCTCTTTCAGCGTGCGGTGACCTGAGTCGGCAGTGCGGCGAAGCCGCGGTTGTTCGAGGAGTGGATCCGCCGCATGCGCTCGGGGTCGATATCGTAATCGGCGACCAGGCCGACGATTTCCTCCAGGGCGATGCGCAGCTCGAGTTGTCCGAGACTCGAGCCGAGACAGTGATGACGGCCGCTGCCGAAGACCAGGGATGCGCTGGTGTCGCGGTCCATATCGAAGGCGTCGGGGTTGTCGAAGACCTCCGGATCGCGGTTGGCCGAGCCGGTGATCAGTAGGATCCGTTCCCCCGCAGGGATTTTCACGTCGTGCAGCTCGATCGATTCGGTCGTGGTGCGCAGGAAGTTCTGCGATGACGGATCCCATCGCATGGACTCGGCGATCCAGTCATCGATGCGCCCGTCGAATGCCGCGCGCCGCTGGTCCGGATGCCGCCACCCGGCATGCCAGATATTGCCGAGCGTCAGCATGACGGCCTCGATCCCGGCGCCGACGAGCAGAATGATCACGCCGACAATCTCTTCCGGCGTCAGCCGGTCGTCGTTGTCGGCGGCGTCGAGCAGTCCGGAGAGTAGATCGTCGCGGCGGTGTCTACTCCGCTCGATCGTCAGCTCGGTGTAATAGCCGATCAGTGCGCCAACCGCCTGCACCGCCTCTGGCCGCAGATCGGTGGTCTCCTCATCGGTGTACATGATCTCGCGGCCGAGTTCGCGCACGAGGGCGCGATCGGCCTCGGGTACGCCGACCAACTCCGAAATCACCTCGCCGGGAAAGGTTCCCGCGAAATCGGTCATCAGATCGAAACTCCCGGCGGCGATCAGCGGCGTCAACAGGCCACGCGCGATCTCGCGCAGCCGGGGCTGCATCGACTGCACCCGCTGGGCAGTGAAGGCTCGGGTCACCAGACCGCGCAGCCGAGTGTGTTTCGGCGGATCCATGGCGACGAAGGAGAAGAACTGTTCGGCCTGCGGTCCCCAGAACGCGGGTTCCATCCGAAAGCCGTTGCGGCTGGAGAACCGATCCGAATCCCGCAGTGCGGCACGCACATCCGCGTGCCGCGAGAGCGCCCAGAAGTCGTCGGTCGCATTGCGGAAGACCGGCGCCTGCTCGCGCAGCCGGGCGTAGTACGGGTAGGGGTCCTCGTGAACGTCGAAATCGTAAGGGCTGTAACGCATCTGCATGGGATGCCTCCGTGCCGCGGGTCGAGCTGACATGGTCGACCGTAGTCGACCATGGGCTAGTTCGGCACGAGGTTGTATTTCAGTGGCTCGAATCCGGCGGGCACGGTGGCGCTCATCGAGATCCGGTCCCCCGCCCACGCGCCGACCAGCGCGACATCACCGCCGGTTCGGCCGCCGTCGCAGCCCGCGCCCTCGGCGGTCAGCATGGGCAGCGGGTGGATGCGATTGCGGTCGTCACTGCCGAGCACCGTCGCCTTGTCCACATAGGTGCGTTTGTCGTGGTTGAGGATGTAGCGGCCGATGAAGCCGTACTGCGGCGCCACCAGTGGGGCGACCGAGGCGGCCTTGTCGTACAGGCTCTGATCGGTCCGCACCCCGCGCGGACGGGGCTGCGGCCCCGCCCACACCACGCGTGTCGGCACCGTCAGCAGGCGCTCCACACCCTGGACGAAGTCGTCGCCGATCCAGGCCCGTTTCATGAATCGGACCTTGGGTTCCAGATACCCGATCAACTTGTGGTCGGCGTCCAGGAAGACGGCTCTGCAGAACAGCCCCACGGGGTGCTTTCCTTTCTGGGATAGTGGCTTTCGGATAATTTATCCATGCGAGCATCGTTCCGGCTCGCCGGACGGTTACAGCCGAGTTACCAGCATGTTCAGGTCTGCATCAAGATCACTCGCAGTGCCGTCTCGCGGCCCGAGCTAGGCTCGGATGGTGCGATACGCCATTTCGGTTCCGCAGCTCATCCCCGATGGGTCGTTCCAACCGGCCCACCTGCGGGCGTACCTCGAGCGCGCCGAAGCCCTCGGCTTCGAGAGCGCCTGGACGACCGAGCAGCTGCTCGGCTCTGCGCCCAATCTGAGTCCGATCGAACTGTTGACCTTCGCGGCCGCCTGCAATGAACGCCTGCGCTTCGGTTGCGCGGTATTCGTGACGCCGCTGCACAATCCGGTCCACCTCGCCAAACGCATCAGCACCCTCGACCAGCTCACCCGCGGTCGGCTCGAGATCGGTGTCGGCATCGGCGGCCGCAACCGGATGTTCTCGGCATTCGACGTCGACCCCGCCGACAACCTGGTGACCCGGTTCAACGAGAGCCTGCAGGTCATGAAGGCGCTCTGGACCCAGCCGCGCATCGATATCGACGGCCGGTTCTGGCAGCTGACCGGTGCCACCATGGAGCCCAAACCGTTCCAGAAACCTCATCCGCCACTGTGGTTCGGCGGCAGCACGCCGGCCGCGCTGCGGCGCGCGGTCCGCCACGGCAATGGTTTCTTCGGCGCCGGATCGACCACCACCGCGAAGTTCGCCGAACAGGTTCGCATCGTCGGCGAAACTCTCACCGAAACTCCGGCGACCCAGATGATTTCCGCATCGCCAAGCGCGTCTACATTGCCGTGGACGACGATCCGGAGCGCGCCGAACAGCGCATGGCCGCGGCCCTGATCGATTTCTACGGCGAATTCGGCAAGACGCTGCTGCCCGTCGCGGTACACGGCACCCCGAAGGACTGCGTACAGGGCCTGCGCGAGGTAGCGGCGGCCGGAGCCGAAATGATCCTGGTGAATCCGCTCTTCGACGAGGCCGCCCAAATGGAGCGCCTCGCCGCCGAGGTCCTGCCGCACGTCGACTGAACCCGGAGCGCACCGCCGGCAATGACAGGGCTGGGAGCCGTGTCGGTGCGCACGCAACATGCGGATCAACCGAACCGTGCCATGCTGACGGAATGAACTTCCAGGGGGACCGGTCGCGGACGTTTGCGCTGCTCGAGCTGATCGCCGCCGAGGGCACGCCGAGTGCGGAGCGGGCGGCGGCGTTGCGCGAGCTGAAGCGGCTGGAGGACTATCGGTCGATTGCGCCGTTGACCGCCCTGGTCGCCGACCATCGTTTGCCGGACACGGTCCGCGCCATGGCATCCGATGTGGTCGCCGGTTTCGACGACACCACCACCAGTGCGAGGCGACGCGCCTGGTGGGCCAGTGCTGATCCGGTGCTGATGCGGCATGCGCTGGGACTGATGGAACGCGAGGACGCCGACATCGTGGTCCCGGTAGCCATGGACGATGCGCATCCCTTGCAGGCGACGGCGTTGGACACGCTGGGTATCGGTTTCGGCGAAGCCGAATTCCCGCCGGTGCTCATCCGCGCACTGGGCCACCCCACGGCCGATGTTCGAACGGTCGCGGCGAACGCACTGCTGTGGGATGAGCCGGTTGCCGCGGAGACCCGTTTGCTCGATGCGGCCCACGATCACTCACCCGAGGTTGCCGTGGCGGCCATCAATACGCTGCGGTACTACCCGACTCGCCGCGTTCTGCGAGCGCTGGCCGAACTCCGCGGCAATGCCGACGAACAGATAAGTGCCACCGCCGCAGACAGTTACGCCGACCTACAGGGCACCTTCGAGGACGCGGCCGAGTGTGGCGATGCCGGACCGGTTGCGCTACTTCGTCGGTCCGCAAGGCGGCCATGTACAACTTGTCGCTGATCCCGGCGAATCCGGCCATCGCCGAGCGCGCCTGGCAGTATCTCGCGACCGTGACGAGCACTTCGGCACAGGAGGCACTGCGCACCTATCTCGTTCACGCGCCCACAACGGAGGCGACCGATCGATTGGTCGAATCGGTCCGCTGCGACCCCCGCGAGGCGATCCGGTACGAAGCCATCCACGGTCTCACAAATCTGAACGCCGCCAAGGAGCTTCGCGCCCTGACTCCACTTCTGGACGAACCGCCTTGCGTAACATGGGCCGCCCACTGCGCCCTGCTCGACGGCCTGCGCGAACTCGGCCTGTCCGCGCCGCCGCTGACGCACCTGGCCACCGTGGACAACCTGGACCTGATGCGAAGCGTCGTGCCGCTCGAGGCGGCGAAAGACTAGGCGAGCCAGGCCGTTCCGTCAGTGCGAATCGGTGTCTTCGAGGTCGTAGGCCAGGCGCACGTCGTGGGTGACTTCGCCGCCGGCGACCGTGACTCGGGTGCTGGTCGGTGGGTAGCCGCGGGCGATGACGGTGTACTGGCCTTCGGCCAGGTCGGTTACCAGGTAGCGGCCGTCGGCGTCGGTGCGTGCGGTGGCGGTCAGGTCTCCGGACGCGTCGAGGACGGTGATCTGGATATCCGGGACGGCTCGGTCGCCATCGGCCCGGGCGAATCCGGCGAGTACGGCCATCGATGCCATATCGATATCGTGGCGCAGTAGACCGCTGTCGGGCACGACGAGTGTGGTCGCGTTGGGTCGCATATGTTCGGCGACGGCTACCAAGGTGTAGGCGCCCGAGACGACGCCGTGGCAGACGTATGCACCGTCGTCCGCGGTGATGGCCGCCCCGACGACCTCGCCGTGCGTATCGGTCAGCGTGACGGTCGCCCCCGATAGCGGGGTGCCACGACCGGCCGAGCGGACCACACCGAACAATTCGCCGGAACCGGTGAGGGTCAGGTCGAGCAGTTGTGATCGTTGTCCGACGGCCACACTCACCGCCTCCGGTCGATGTCCGGTCGCCGAGGCGATCAATACATAGTTGCCCGGCGCGGGCGCGCCGATGAGGTAGCCGCCGTCGGCATCGCCGGTCGCCCGGGAAACCTGGCGACCGCGTTGGTCGATCAATGTCAGCACCGCCCCGGGCACCGCTCTGCCGTCCTCGCGCCCGATCCGCCCTCCGATCGATCGGTCTTCGTATTCCGTGCTCGAATATGGTTGCGGCACAACGGCGGCCACGTACACACCGTTGCCGTCGTGATCCACCGAAACATGCCTGACCGCACCCGCCAACACCGGTTCGGGCTCGGACAACACCTCGGCGGCTCCCTCCCAGACCTGCGCCTCGTCCCAGCTGGATTCCGCATCCAGGGTCATCTGCTGCGGTGCGGGCACCGGATTATCCTGCAGCGGAATCTCTTTCATGAACATCAGCACCAGGCAGGCCAATAGCGCCACTCCCGCGGCGACGAGGAAGACACCGTGCATGGCGTCGGTGAACCCGATCAGAATGGGCACCTTCAGCTCATCCGGCAGCGCCGCGATGCCGCTGGTATTGCTCTGCATGGTGCTCAACTGCGCGGCATCGAAGCCGGCGGGCAGTGCTCCGCCGAACGCGTCGACGATCCGGTGCGGCAGCAGATTGAACAGGATCGTCAGGAAGACCGCGACGCCCAGCGTGCCGCCCATCTGCCGGAAGAAGGTCGCCGACGCGGTCGAAACACCCATATCCGAACGCGGTCCAGCGTTCTGCGCCGCGGTGATAAGCGTCTGCATGCAGCCACCGAGGCCGAAACCGATGACGCCGCCGTAGACCAGCGGCTGCCACAGCGGGCTGTCGTAGTGCACCTGCCCGTACAGCGCCGCCCCGACCGCGATTACGAATGTCCCGATCACCGGCAGGACCTTGTACCGCCCGGTCAATTTGGTGATCACCCCGGCGATCTGCGAGCCGAACATGATGCCCATCACCAGCGGCAGCATCAGCAGACCCGACTTGGTGGGCGAATAGCCGCGCACCACTTGGAAATACTGCGGCACCATGACGATCGCGCCGAACATCGCGACGCCCACTATGAACCCGCCCGCGATGGTCACGCTGAAGGTCGAATTCCTGAACAGCCGCAACGGAATCAGCGCCGCATCCTTCATCAGGAATTCGACGAGCAGGAACAGCAGCAGCCCGCCCGCACCGATCCCGTAGCAGATCAGCGCGCGCTGCGCACCCCATCCCCAATCCCGGCCCTGTTCGGCGACGATCAGCAGCGGCACCACACAGATCGTCAGCGCGACCGCGCCGAACCAGTCGATGCGGTGATGCTGGCGCTGATGCGGCACATTGAGCACCTTGGCGACCACGCCCAGGGCGAGCACGCCGATCGGCGCGTTGACCAGGAACACCCAGCGCCAGCCCTCCAGGCCCCAGAGTTGGTCGTAGTTGGAGAAGAAGCCGCCGAGCACGGGTCCGAGCACGGTGGCGGTACCGAAGACCATCATGAAGTAGCCCTGGTAGCGCACGCGTTCCCGGACGGGCACGATATCGCCGATAATGGTGAAGGCCAACGACATCAGCCCGCCCGCGCCGAGCCCCTGGAAGGCGCGGAATCCGGCGAGCTCGTACATCGAGGTGGCGAATGTGCAGGCGACCGAGCCGATGACGAACAGCCCGATCGCGGTGAGGTAGAACGGCTTTCGGCCGTAGATATCGGCCAGCTTGCCGTAGAGCGGCGTGGTGATCGTCGCGGTGATCAGATAAGCCGTGGTCGCCCAGGCCTGTTCGTTGAATCCGTCCAGGCTGTTGGCGATGCGCACAATGGCGACGCTCACGATGTTCTGATCCAGCGCGGCGAGGAACATGCCGAGCAGCAGACCGGACAGGATGGTCAGGATCTGCCGGTGCGACAGTGACGTACCCTCACCGGCATCCAGGTCCGGCGTCTTTGCCGGGGCCTGGGTGGTCGCATTCGTCATAATTGAGCCCTAGTTCTGATCGGCATCCGTGGTGGAAGATCTCGAAACCTGAGTCGAGCCGGTCGAGCAAAGTTGGCACACTGCGCCACAAGGAATCTGGCCCCGCTCACTGATCCCTGCAACTAGTTGCGGTGGCTAATATACATACGCCCATCCGGAACGAAACCGCCTGGTGGGCGTCCCTCCCTCGGATCGGCGAGATGGGTTGCCGGGCTCAGTAGGGGTTGAACTGGTCGCGCCAGCGCGGATTCAGTTCGTCGGCAAGCTGTTTGGGGACCGAGATCTTGTTCGGATCGCCATCGGAGGTGTAGCGCTGGTCCGGATGCTGGTCGAGGCGGTCGAGCCAGTAGGCCGAGGCGAAGTCGACCTCATTCCTACCGGATCGGATGCGCGGGATACCGGCGGGATCTACCTGGCCGAACGGGGACGGCGCTGGCTCGGCGCCGACCAGCAGCACGGCCTCGAAGGTATAGGGCGTGCCGTCCCAGCTGCCCGCCTCGGCAAGTCCGCGGTCGCGCGGGAAGATGCCCAGCGGCAACGCCATCGTGCGCACCCGATAGCCGGGCACGGCGGATTCGATCGCGCGCACATTCGCCGCCAGTTCACGTTGGACGCCGGTGCCGTCCAGGCTGGCGAGGTTGGCGTGGCTCGCGGTGTGGGCGCCGATTTCGTATCCGTGTGCGGCCAGCCAGGGCAGTGCGCGCAGGTCACCGGCGAACGGGTCGTTGTTGACGTAGAACGTAGCTGTGGGTGCGAAGTCGGGATTGCGCGCGCCGAACTCCTCGAGAATGCCGATCGCGGTGTCGGGGGCCACCTTTCCGTCCTCGGCGAAGCGCAGTTGCGTGACGGTGGAGTCGTCGAAGGTGAGCACCACAGGGTGCGTCCCCGCGGGGATATTGATGCGACCGGCGATGTAGTCGGCGACGGTCACCGGTCGATAGTTCTCGCGATGCAGCCGTTCGAGTTCGGCGCGGAACTTCTCCGGTGTCTGGTCGTATTCGCCCGCCGGCGCCGGTGTCACCTGGTGGTACATCAGGACGGGCACGAGTCCGAGTTCGTTGGCACCCACCGCGGCCGGGTCGGGCGCTGGAGCAGCCGCGGGAGAAGTGGCGATTTCGACGGCCGCGGGAACCGGATCCGCCGCACCACCGCAGGCGGTGACGGTCGCGAACATCAAGGCAGACAGGATAATCCGAGCTCCGATAGCCGTGCGCCGCACCACGGTTCGAACGGTACGCGGCGGCAGGGAATCTCGGTTGCGAATTGGAATATGTGCGCACACGGGCGCTATCCGAGGTAGATAGTTAGGCGATAGCGGTAGATGAGAGTTGGTGTGCGCGTTGGAAAAATTGGTCCGAATTACCGGACGATGGCGGATCGCGGCAATAGCGGTTATCGCGGTTTTATCAATTCTCATCGGATCCGTGATCATCGGCGCCAACCGGGCCGAGCCTGCGGGTTTGGCGCTGTCCGGACTGCCGGATGGGGTGGTCGGTGCGTCCGCGCTGGCCGGACTGACATTGCGGGTGGACGCGCACGGCCACAACCCTGATGACATGCGCCTCGAACTCGACGGCAGGGCGGTGCACGGCACGGTCGAGGGTGACTCGGTGGTGTACCGACCCGGACACCTCACCGATGGCGATCACAAGTTCACCGCCGAAATTTCGCGCGGGGGCATACTCGGCCTGCTGAGCACCGGTCCCGGGGCTACCGCGACCTTCACCGTGGATACCCAAGCGCCGAAACTCGAAGTGACCCAACCGGGTACCGCCGGATCGTATCGTCAGCCGATCACGGTACGCGGCAAGGAATCCGGTGCGGTGCACGTCTCGGTCGGCGCGCAGTCGGTGACGCCGGCCGCGGACGGTTCGTTCGAGATCACACTGCCGCGCACACCCGTCGGCGGTGCGGTGGTCGCGGTGGACGCTGCGGGAAATATGGCGACGCAGGCGATTACGACATCGGTCGAGGTGCCGAGGGTCAAGGCCGTACACATGACCGCTTATGGGTGGGCGTACGAGGGCCTGCGCGAACCGGTGCTGGATATGGCGCGCGAGGGGCGCATCGATACCGTTCAGCTCGATATCAAGGACGAGGACGGGGTGATCGGTTACGACTCGCAGGTGCCGCTGGCACGGCAAGCCGGTGCCGCCGCCGGAATCTACGATGTGCGCGCCGCACTGCGGCAACTGCACGATATGAATCTGCGCGTGGTCGGGCGCATCGTCGCGTTCCGCGACCCGACGATGGCCGGATGGGCCTGGCGCGAAGGACATCCGGACTGGGTCATCCAGAATCCGTCCGGCCAGCCGTATGCCAGTAAGTACGGCGCGATCGCGTTCACCAACTTCGCCAATCCCGAGATCCGCAAGTACAATATCGATCTCGCGACCGAGGCGGCGGAGCTGGGATTCGACGGCATCATGTACGACTACGTCCGACGACCGGACGGCCCGCTGTCGCAGATGCAGTTTCCTGGGTTGACCCAGACACCGAGCGTATCCATCGCCGAATTCCTGCACGAGAGCCGGGATCCGGTGCGTGACAAGGGCGCCGACCTCGGTGCCGCGGTATTCGGCATCGCCGCGACCCGACCGGATGAGATCGCCCAGGATATTCCGTTGATCGCACGGTACGTCGACTATGTGGCGCCGATGCTCTATCCCTCGCACTGGAATCCCGGAGAATACGGTGTCGCGAATCCCAACTCGGAGCCCTATGCCATCGTGTTCCGGTCACTGGCCGACTTTTTTGAGCAGACCGAAGGCACCGGGGCCAAGGTCATTCCGTGGTTGCAGGATTTCAGCCTCGGGGTGAATTACGGTGACGGCGAGGTCAAGGCGCAGATCGATGCGGCGGCGGCCGCGGGGACCAACAGCTTCTTCCTGTGGAATGCGGCATCGCGGTATCACTCGTGGGCGGTGGTGCCCGGTTGATGCCTACTGGGCCGTTTGGTCGGCGTAGCAGGTGACATCGGCGGCGGGCAGGATTCCCTCGCTGTAATAGGTGTTGATCGCGTTGTTGACGCAGGCGCTCAGCTCGGGCCGGAATGTCATGTGGATGCGGACATCTTGCAGTGTGACCAGGCGAGATCCGGACAGGTGCTGATGTAGTCGAACGCCGTGGGCGTACGGGGTTCTGGCATCCCCGGTCGCCTGCAGGATGAGCACGGGGACCGAATTCCGGACGGTGGTGGCGGGTTCGACGGGTCTGGGCCAGAATGCGCACGGCTGGATATTGTTGGCGAGCGCCCCGAATATCGGTTGGCTGGCACGGCTGGCTTCGATATTTCTCGCGTACCACGCCGGGTCGGTCGGCGCTGCGTCATCGCCGCAGGCGATCTGGGCCAGCACGGAGTTCTCCTCGGATCGCAATGCCTGCAGCATGATTTGCAGCCTGGGCACCCGGGCCGCCACGGGTGGACCGCCCACCGCGTCGGCGATCTCCCGTATCGTCTCGGCCAGCGCTTGGTTGCGCCGGAAATCGGTCACCATGTTGTGCAAGAGAAATGGGAGCCAGTGGTCGTCGATCGGGAAGTCGTCGATCACGATCGGTTGACGAGCCGCCGTGGCGATCAGCTCCACTACAGTTGCCCGCACCTCGTCCGGTGTAGCGCCGAAGTGGTACGTATTATCCTGTCCGGCAACCCAATTCGACCATTCGTCGAACGCTCGCTCATCCGAGGCTCCCCAATCCTGTACGAGGCCTTCCCAATACCGGTCCGGATCGATCGCGCTGTCCAACACGATCCGGTCGCTGCGCTCGGGAAACATCTGGGTGAATACCGCGCCGAGATAGGTGCCGTAAGAGACGCCGAAGTAGCTGATCTTCGGTTCGCCCAGGGCGGCTCGGATGACATCCATATCGCGGGCGGTATTGCGGGTGGTGAGCTGGCGCACCTTCACCGGATCATCGGTCACACAGCTGGCGGCCATATCGGCCGCCAACGTGGTTTCGCGCGCGAAGCCCGCGGGATCCAGGCCCGCCGAGTGGATCATTTCGCCGACCGGCCAGCCGCAACGCGGAGTTCGTCCGGACTCGCCGACGCCGCGCGGATCCATGCCGATCAAATCGAAACGGGCACGCACCTGCGGGGTGAGCACATCGCCGAGCAGATCGATACTGTCCAAACCCGATGCGCCGGGGCCGCCCGGGTTGGCCAGCAGAATCCCTTGGCGCTGGCCCGGATCGGTGGCCTTGACCCGCGAGATCGCCACCTTCAACGTGCGATCGTCGGGCCGCAGATAGTCGAGCGGCACGAGCACCTCGGCGCATTCGGCCCCCGCCTTGTCCAAATCCTCGATACCGCAAGACTTCCAATGCAGCCGCTGGTGCGCGAACCGCAGGGTCGGGTCTACCCGCGCCCCCGGCACCGTGATCAGCGCGGCCCCGACCGCTACCAGCAACAACCACCGCACAAGCCTCGCCGACAAACCCACTCGCCTCTCACCCTCGATCCCGCAACTTGGTATCACACCTGAACTCACCCCCTAGCCCCACAGCTGGACATACGCTGTGCAGCACGCTTGTCACCCCGCGCCGTCACGCCGATACTCCAATGGACGGTGCGGCTGCCGGTTCCAGAACAGAGGGGTGGAATTGATGCTCGGCAATCAACTGAGTCGACTGCAGGCGGTGGACGATTCGGTTATCTACGGCCAACCACACGAAACCCACGACGGATCCACCGTCATCACCGTAGCTCGGACCGGTGGCCTGCTGCGGAGCGCTCGGCCGGTCGGCGTGTTCGTCGTCCACGACGGACAGGTCACGTGGGCACCCGCGGTCGATGCGACCCGGATAACGCTGCTGGGTGAGTTGATCGGACTGCTGGCGGCGGTCATCGCCACCCTCGCGGTGCTGCGCAGGCCACCGTGGCCGGATCTGTCGCGGGATGGACTCGCCACGCTGCGGCGGTGAACCACGACATCCCGGGACGCACGCGCGATAGTGGCGCGCGGACCGGACTCGGGACACACTTGATCCCGTGAATCGCATGCCACTCGGACATATCGACCGGGGCGGTGCGCCGTGACCGCACTCGCTCGCGGGGAAAATCGGCCCGCGCCCGGCGACCGCATGACCGTGACCGTCACCTGTGCCGCACCGGTCGATGTGTCGGCGCTGCTGCTCGGGACCGACGGGCGGGTCCGCTCCGATGCCGACTTCGTATTCTTCAATCAGCCGGTCGGCCCCGGCGTCACCTACCGGCACGGGCGCGGCGCGGGCGACATGGTGGATGTGCAGACCTCCGCGCTGCCAGCCGATGTCGACAAGGTGGTGGTCGCGGCCAGCCTCGACGGCAGCGGGCCGCCGACCTTTGCCGGCGCGAGTTCGCTGACCGCGACGATCGGATCCGATACGGGGACACTGACCTTCCCGATGACCGGCCTCAGCACCGAGACGGCCGTGGTGTGCGTGGAGATCTACCGGCGCGGCGGTGGGTGGAAGGTGCGCGCGGTCGGGCAGGGGTATGACAACGGGCTGGCCGGGATCGCGACGGCGTTCGGCGTGAATATCGACGATGAGCCCGAAGCAGCCCAGCCTGTGCCCACTCAGCATCCGGCTCCACCCGCGGCCGGGTATCCCGCGCCGCCTGCCTATCCCCCGCCCGGCGCGGTGCCGCCGCCCCCACCGATGTCTTCACCTCAGCAAGGAGCACTGCCGATGCAGAGCGAACTGTTCAACGCGAGCCACGCCGAAGTCAACGGCATCGGCATCCAGAAACAGGGCGGCAAGATGATCAAGGTCGCCGTCAACGGGGAGACCATGGCGCGCGCCGGGTCGATGGTCGCCTACCAGGGCGACCTGCACTTCAAAGCGCTCGGCTCGGGCGGCATCGGCCGCGCCATCCAGCAGCGTCTCACCGGCGAGGGCGTGCCGCTGATGCAGGTCTCCGGCCACGGCGATCTGTTCCTCGCCGACGCCGCCGCCGACGTGCACACCGTCGACCTCGACGGCACCGACGGGCTCACCATCAATGGCGCGAATGTCCTCGCCTTTGATACATCGCTGTCCTACAACATCCAAAGGGTCCACGGCGCAGCCGGTTTCGCCAGCAACGCGGGCTTCTTCAACTGCGTGTTCACCGGTCGCGGCCGCATCGCGATCACCACGCACGGCACGCCGGTTGTCCTCAACGTCGACCAGCCCACCTACGCCGACCCGCAAGCCGCCGTCGCCTGGTCCTCAAGCCTGTCCACCGGCATCAAACGCAACGACTCCTTCGGCCTCGGCCGCCTCATCGGCCGCAGCACCGGCGAGGGCCTGACCCTGTCCTTCTCCGGCCGCGGCTTCGTCATCGTCCAACCCTCCGAGCTGCCGCCGGGCGGTTTCATCGGCGGCACCGGCGGCGGCCAGGAGGCCGGCCAGAGCGGCGGCGTACTCGGCGGATTGTTCGGATAACCGACCGGCGCTGGAACCGACCGCACCGCAGCCGGTTCCAGCGTCCCGGATCAGTTGAGCAAGCCGCGGCGAATGAGTAGGGGGTCGATTTCGGGGGCGCGGCCGCGGAAGGATTCGAAGGCTTCGAGTGGGTCCACCGAGCCGCCGCGGGAGAGTAATTCGCGGCGGAACAGGTCGCCTTTTTCGCGGATCGACGCGTTGGGTTCGTTGAACCATTCGACGGTGTCGGCGTCGAGGACCTCGCTCCAGATATAAGAGTAGTAGCCTGCCGCGTAGCCGCCGGAGAAGATGTGCGCGAAGTATCCGGTGCGGTATCGCGGTGGGATCGCATCGATGGCCAGGCCCGCCTTGCGCAGTGCCTCTTCCTCGAATGTCTCGGCGTCGGTTCCGGCCAGTGCCTCGGGTGCCGGGATGCGGTGCCATGCCCAGTCCAGCAGCGTCGCACCGAGGTATTCGACGGTTTTGAAGCCCTTGCCGAATCGCTCGGCGGCGTCCATGCGCTCGACGAGTTCGGCGGGCATCGGTTCGCCGGTTTCGAAATGCCTGGCATAGTTGGCCAACACTTCCGGCCGGGACATCCACATTTCGTTGACCTGTGACGGGAATTCGACGAAATCTCGTGGTACTTCGGTCCCGGCGAAGAACGGGTACTGCACGTTCGAGAAGAGACCGTGCAGCGCGTGCCCGAATTCGTGGAAGAGCGTCCGGACGTTGTCCCAGGTGAGCAGCGCGGGCTCGCCCGCGGGTGGCTTCACGATATTGAGGTTATTGACCACCACCGGTCGCGTTCCCAGAAGCCTTGACTGACCGACGAATTCGTTCATCCACGCCCCGCCGCGCTTCGACGGCCGGGCGAAGAAGTCGCCGAGGAACAGGCCCAGCGCAGTGCCGTCCGCGTCGAATACCTCGAAGATCCGGACCTCCGGGTGATACCCGACCAGATCCGCGCGCTCGCGAAAGGTGATCCCATATACCTGTTCGGCGGCGAAGAACACCCCGTCGCGCAGCACCCGCTCGAGCTCGAAATAGGGTCGCAGAGCCTCGGCGTCCACCGAAAAACGTTCGGCCCGAATCTTTTCCGACCAGAACTGCCAATCCCAGGAGCGGAGTTCACCGTCCTGTCCGCTCGCCTTCATGGTTTCGGCCAGCTCGGCCGCCTCCCGCTCCGCATTGGCCACCGCTGGCGCGACCAGCCGCCCTAGCATCTCCTCCACCGCCGCAGTGGTTTTCGCGGTTTGATCCGCCACCACATACGCCGCGTGATCGGAATACCCGAGCAACGCCGCCCGCTCCGCCCGCAGCGCGGCGATCCGCACGGCGAGGGGTCCGTTGTCCCCCAGCCCGCGCCCCAGCGAAGCCGCCATCACCCGCCGCCGCACCTCCCGATCGGCCAACTCGGCCAAGACGGGTTGATTGGAAACGTTCTGCAGACGCAGCGCCCACGCCCCTTCGCGTCCCATCGACCGAGCGTTCTCCGCGGCCACCGCGACCGCCGCCTGCCCCAGCCCCGCCAATTCCTCCGCGTGCTCAACGACCACCGTCGCGCCATTGGTGGCCGCCAGCATGTTCTGCCCGAATTCCGTTGCCGCCGTGGCAAGTTCGGCATTCAGCGCACGCAGTCGAGCCTGACCGGCCGCATCCAGCCGAGCCCCCGCCCGCACGAACCGAATGTGGTACCGCTCCAACAGCCTTGTTTGCTCGGCATCCAGTCCCAGCTCGTCCTTGCGCTGGTAGAGGTGTTCGACGCGCCCGAAGAGCGCGGGATCGAGATATATCGCGTCCCGATGCGCAGCCAACCGCGGCGAAACCTCGGCCTCGATCGCATCGGTCCCCGCGGTGGAATCCGAGCTCGTGATATTGAAGAACACATTGGCGACCCGAGTCAGCAATGCCCCCGAACGCTCCAGCGCCACAATCGTATTCGCGAAACTGGGCTCCGCATCAACCGAGGTGACGGCCGCGACCTCAGCCAATTGCTCCGCCATCCCCCGCTCGAACGCAGGCAGATAATGCTCCTCACCGATCTCAGCGAACGGCGGAAGCTCATATGGCAGCGCACTGCGCTCGAAGAACGGATTGCTCGTCATAGGTGAACCCTATGCCGCAACCAAGCCCGGCGGCAGGAATCAGCCGCTCCTGCATTCCGCCAAGCCCTGGCAACCCGAGCCCGCGACAGCATGATCAGCTATTCCGCAATGACCAGTTCTGCCGGACGATCCCCAGCGCCAGATCGCAATCCTCCGGCGATGCCCCCCGGCCACGTAGCGCAGCATCACCAACTTGTCGAAGCGGAACCTGTCGTTGTGGAAAGGTGCAGCTCCTCGTCCAGGTTCGGACGACCGTATTACTCGGCCACCGTAGCGAGATCTGCTGCCACACATGCCGTTCGATCCTCCCGGCCGCACGCCCGAGCGTCATCCTTCGGCAGTAACGCTAGGAAGTTGCGAACGAGAGCCCGATCGTCATCGACCCGGTGAGCCACGTAAACCGTTGTCGTGGCGGTGGTTTCGGCGAGTGGCACGATGCGCACCGTCTGCGGCGCGGTGAACGTCGCGCTGCGCGGTGCGATAGTAACGCCCAGCCCCTCACCCACCAGGTAGAGGATGGTGGTCCAGTTGTTGCCCTCCTGCACGATGCGGGGCCGGCAGCCAGCTTCCACCAGGGGCCGCAGATTCTTGTCATGGGCATGGGAGCCCGCGGCCCGGGGGAAGAACACCAGCGGGTCGTCGGCGAGGTCGGGGCCGGTGAGGGCGGCATGGTCCGCCAGCGGGTGATCGACCGGCAGCACCGCCATGAACGGCTCGGTGACCAGCGGGAATACGACGGTGTCGGGCTGCTCGTCGGGGTCGCGCACGATCGCCATGTCCAGCGCGCCGTAGCCGAGCTGCGCCATCATGTGGGTGGTGTAGCCCTCGATGAGGTCGATCTGGACCAGCGGGTAGCGGTCCCGGAACTGTCGGACACTCCGCAGCGGTTTCAGCGGCAGCACCGATGGGACGAAGCCCAGGTAGAGCCGCCCCTGGCTGCCCTGGCCGATGCGCGCGACCTCGTCGAGGTCGCGGGTCGCGTGACCGAGGATGGCCGCGGCCCGCTCGCGCAGTACCTCTCCCGCCGGAGTCAGGGCGACGCTGCGCGAGGTGCGATCGAACACGCGGGTTCCCAGCAGAGTCTCCAGCCGCTGGATCTGCTGGGTCAGCGCGGGTTGAGCGATGTGCAGCCGCGCGGCCGCCCGGCCGAAATGCAGCTCCTCGGCGACCGCCAGGAAGTAGCGCAGGTGCCGTAGTTCGACCCCATCAGTCATAAGTTCAACATATCAATCGGACCTATCAAGTATTGGACGTGATGATTCGCGACCGGGCATGCTGACGACGTGACACCGCAGACCGAATCCGTTGCCACCGAAAAGATCGACACCATCGTCGTCGAGCCGATGTCCAGCCCGGCCGATGCACGGGCGTTCAAGGAACTCAATGAGGAATGGATCGTCGAGCTGTTCTCCCTCGAACCCGCCGACTCCGTCAAACTGGACAACCCGGAGCGCGAGATCGTCGCCAAGGGCGGACAGGTACTCATCGCCCGCGACGGCGATGACATCGTCGGATGTGTGGCGCTGGTGCCGGAGGGCGACGGTGTGTTCGAGCTGTCGAAGATGGCCGTGGCGCGGGACCGGCGCGGCCGCGGCCTCGGCCGCATCATCCTGCAGGAGGCCATCGACTACGCCCGCCGGCAGAGCGCCACGGCGCTGTTCCTCGGTAGCAGCACCAAGTTGGCCGACGCTGTGCATCTGTACGAATCGATCGGTTTCGTGCACGTCCCGAGCGATCAGATCGGGCCGATGCCGTACGAGCGCGCGGATGTGTTCATGCGGTACGAGCTGGACTGAAACTTGGTCAGCCACATCGGCTGCGGTCACCAGTGGGCTGGAATGCACCAACTCGCGATTCCTCTGTATTTGTCGAGCTGCGTCGGTGGATGCCGAATTTATGACCGAAGTGTGACGCGGGGGCGGGTGGGGACTTTCGAGGGATCGACGCTGGTTGTACGTGGGGCCGATATGAGGAGGTCATGTGGCACGGGAGTACAACCGGAATCCTGCGGCGATCGCCGCGCTGTCGCCTGAGCAGTACCAGGTCACGCAGGCGAACGGGACCGAGCGGGCATTCACCGGTGAATACTGGGACAATCACGAGCCGGGTATTTACGTGGATGTGGTGTCAGGTGAGCCGTTGTTCGCCTCGGTCGACAAGTTCGACAGTGGCAGCGGGTGGCCGAGCTTCACCAAGCCGATTGATGGTGAGAACGTGGTCGAGAAGCGGGACTTCAGTCATCTGATGATCCGCACCGAGGTGCGTTCGGCGCACGGTGACAGCCATCTCGGACATGTGTTCACCGACGGGCCGCGCGCGGCGGGCGGGCTGCGCTACTGCATCAATTCGGCGGCGCTGCGGTTCATCCACCTCGACGACCTCGAGGCGGAAGGTTATGGGCAGTACCGAACTCTCTTCACCAAGGAGGACGTGTGACCGACACGCGGAAGGCGATTCTCGCGGGCGGATGCTTCTGGGGCATGCAGGATCTGATTCGTAGGCAGCCGGGAGTGCTCTCGACGCGCGTCGGGTACACCGGCGGGCGCAACGACCACCCCACCTATCGCAATCACCCGGGACATGCCGAGGCCATCGAGATCGATTACGACCCGGCGCTGACCGACTATCGGGCGCTGCTGGAGTTCTTCTTCCAGATCCACGATCCGACGACGAAGGACCGCCAGGGCAACGACATCGGTACCAGCTACCGTTCGGCGATCTTCTACCTCGACGATGAGCAGAAGCGCGTCGCGCTGGACACCATCGCCGATGTCGACGCCTCGGGACTGTGGCCCGGCAAGGTGGTCACCGAGGTGACCGCGGCGAGTGCGTTCTGGGACGCCGAGCCCGAGCACCAGGATTACCTGGAGCGCTACCCGGACGGCTACACCTGCCACTTCCCGCGGCCGGGTTGGAAGCTGCCGAAGCGCGCGAGCGCCGCTCAGTAGATTCCGTATCGCCCCTGGCGCAGCCCGCCAGGGGCATTCACCTGATCACCGCGCGCGGAAACCGCAAGCTACCGCGCCAGGACGTTCAATCACCCCTGACGAGGGTTTCGAGTTCGGCGCGCAAGTCCGAAACCTCGGCGGCGAGTTCGTCGCGCAGTTGTTCGCGTTCCCGCAGGCTGGCGCGCAGATTCTCGACCGTGTCGTGCATCGCCGCCAGCTTCCGGTCGGCGCCCTCCAGACGCCATTCGACGACAGCACGACGGTCCACGTCCGAACTGGCGTACCCCACCCATTCCACGACGTAATCGAGCCACTCGGGCTGCTTCGGCATGGGCACGTCGGCTTCCCATCCGCGCCGGACCGACGGCTTCGACGAGAGCACCCGTTCGACCCCCCGCCCCGAGTTCATCCGCACAAGGTCGAACTTCCCGGCACTTGTCACCACCGCGGTGAGCCGATAACGCCCGGCGAGGTGCATCCGCAGCTCCGCCGCACCCCGCCCATCGACATCCAGCGCACCCAGCCACGGACCATCCGCCGCCTCGATAATCGAGGCGAGCACCCCGAGCTGTCCGGCACTGCGCCGCCCCCGCGTCACCCGTTCACGCAGGTCATCGGGCGTGGCGCTCATCTGATCCCAGTGCATCGCACCTCACCTTCGCTCGTAGTTCGGTCACTGCGAACATAGCCGCCGCCGTAGACGTGCACGGAGACGACCGAAACAACAACCGGCTCGCCATACGGGCAGTGGGTGCGATCGAACCCGCCATGTCAGGTGCGGTCGATCTGATCGCTATAGGTGACGTGGACGGGGACGTCGTCGGCCCAGGGTTGTCGGGTGACCATGTCTGCGACATTCACTGTGCCGCGCTCGAATTCGCCGGTGGCGGCGTCGACCAGGCGGTATGACTGGGTTTGTTTGTGGATGGGTTGGGCGTCGAGGAGGACGACGCGGACTTCGCCGGGGTCGAAGTGGCAGCGCTGCTGCATGGCGGCGATGAGTTGTTCGTTGTGCATGTGGCCGTCGCCGAAGTTCCAGCCGACCGCCGTGCTACAGATGCGTTCACCGTCGGTGATGGTGTACTCGTCCTCGCGGCCGGCTGGCATGGCGCGGTGGACCAGGGTGAACAGGGCGCGGCCGTGGGTGTTCATGGCACGGAAGGCGTATCCCATGAACATCGGGATCTGTGCCCGGTCCTTACCGTAGAAGCGCTCCAGCTGGGCCTGCGGCATGCTGGCGATGGCAACGATGCCCTGGTTGATCTTCTCGGCGGCCGAGGGCTTGACGCACCACATCGTGGTGTCCCAGTTGCCCGCGTAGTAGCGCATGCCGGGCAGGAACGAAATCCGGTGCGGGAAAAGGTTTCCGGCGATCACGATGCCAGCGAGCACGAGGAACAGCAGAACCACCGGCGTCGGGTTCTGCAGACTGGCGAGACCGAGATCGGCGTGCGCGACGAATAGCGCCAGCACGCCGAAGATCATGAAGACGTTCCACTCCAGCGGTACACCCATCGGAATGGCGGTCAAGATCGCCAGGTGGAAGCACACCATCACGAACGCGGCGAGCGCGGTCACCCAGCCACCGTGGGAGAAGAACAGCACCAACGGAATACACATTTCGACCGCTGTCCCGGCGTGGGCGACGATGCGCGACAGGCGTCCCGGCCGCAGGTCGTCGGGGAAGTTCTCGAAGAACTTGCGTTTGAGCGACTTTCGCCGCATCACCGGACTGTTCGACATCATCGTGGACACCACGAACGGAAAGTGCTTGTTCAGCTTGGATATCGCCGCACCCATCCAGATCACCACGAAGACCAGCTTGGCCGCGACGATCATCATATCCGCGGCGAAGAGGAAGGTGACCGTCAGCGTGGCATAGACCTCGCCGCGCGCCGCCAGGAATATCACCTTATCGCGCAACCCGATCAACGCCAGCAGACCCAGAATCACCGCGATCTGCCACCACGGCAGCAGCCCGACCGCCTTATCCAATTCCGGCACCGGACCAGCGCCGTCCGATAGCACGGCGACCGACATATTCGACTCTGCTGCCGGATGAACGCCGTCGGATAGCAGCGCAACCGATGTCATCACCAACAACGCCGCGTACAGCGCGACATCCACCGGCGAACGGTTGGACCCCTTGGTCAGCGGAACGACGGCGGGCCACGGCGGGAGCCGAATGGTCCTGGGCCGCAACCAATACAGAATCGACCCCAGCGGCGGAAAGAATCTATTGTTCAACGGACCGAACCCGCACCCGAGCCCGACCACCTCGAACAGCAGCGTATAGAGCACCACCTTTTCGAAGACGATCGGCTCGGACCACCAGTCACCGACATTGGCGAATCCATCGATCCCCTTGGTGGACAACACGATCAGCCAGCCACCGAGAATATAGAGACACACCTTGCCGACATAGAACAGGTGCAGCGCGACCGGCGTCCCGAAACCGACCTCGGCCCAATGCCGGGCCATCGGACGGATCCGCTCGCTGCGAGTCCCCTTGCTCCACTCCGCCATATCGACCACGGGCAGGTCCGGCTCGAGAAACCCCATCAAGCACTCTCCGATTCGACGACATCGCCGGCGCCAAGGGCGAGGACCTCGATGTCCTCCGATACGTTGGCAGGTAAGCCATTTGCTGTCAATCGGCTGTCCCAGCGACCGAGACCACCCGCCGAACATCAGAACGCACGGCGACACCAGCCGGCGACACTCGCGCAACGCCCAGCAGGAACAGCCCACACACCGCGACAACGACCCACCCGAGTCGGGATGTGTGAGCGAGCGCGGTATCCGCCGTGCCGCTGACGATGCCGCCCGCTATCGCGATCCCCAGTGCCGCACCGAATTGGCGTGCGGTGGAGGTGATTCCGCCCGCGACACCGGCGCGCTCGGCGGGCAGCCCGCTGACCGCGGTGTTCGTGATCGGGGCATTCGCGAAGCCGACCCCGATGCCGATCAGCAGATAGGCCAGCAGCAGCGATGGCAGACCGGTGTGGTCGTCGATGCGCACGAGGCACAGGCCCCCGATGGTGGTGAAACCGCCCGCGAGCAGCAGCGGTAGCCGCGGACCGGCCCGACCGACGAGCATCCCGGACAACGGTGCGCAGACCGTGGCGGCAATGGCCATCGGCAATGTCGCGGCACCGGCCGCCACCGCACCCATACCTCTCGCATGCTGCAGGTAGAGGGTATTCAGCAGCAGTGTCGCGTTGAACGCGACGAACACCGCTACCGCACCGACGACCGCCGCGGTGAATGGGACGCGCCGGAACAGCTGCAGATCCATGAGCGGAACACGCCGCCGCGACTCGATCCACACGAAACCGGCCGCCGCCACCGCGACGCAGCCATATCCGACCAATGCGGCCAGCGAGCCCCACCCGATCCTCGGGCCCTCGATGAGCACCCCCACCGCCGCGCCGATAACGACGATCAGGAGCAACTGACCATGGCCATCGAGCCTACGTGGTTGCGCCGCACGAGATTCCGGCACGAAAACCGCCGTCAGCATCAGCGCCACCGCGACGACCGGCACATTGATCCAGAAGACCGACCGCCAACCGAAACCGGAGATGAGCACACCGCCCAGCGTGGGGCCGATCGCCATACTCAGGCCGAAGATCGCTGCCCACACTCCGATCGCCCGCGCCCGTTCCCTGGGTTCGGTGATCGTATTGACCACGATCGCGAGCGCCACCGGACTGAGCATCGAAGCGCCGATGCCTTGGACTACGCGCGCCGCGATGAGTACGCCGATCGAGGGTGAGAGCGCACATGCCACCGAGGCCGCGGCGAATACGACCAGCCCGAGCCGGAATACCCGTCGTCGTCCGATCCGATCGGCGATCGCTCCTGAAGAGATCAGCAGGCTCGCGAGCACGAGGGTGTAGGCATCGACCGTCCACTCCAGCCCGCGGGTCCCGACGTGCAGTCCGGACCCGATCGAAGGCAGCGCGATATTGACTATCGTCGTATCGAGGCCGACCAGGAACAGGCTGAGGCAGCACACGGCCAGTACGGTCCAGCGCCTATGCGCGCTCGCGGGTTGGGGTGTGGGACACATCGTCGCCTCCGGTGAATTCGGGATCGGGCAACCGATGTTCAGGGCAGCAGCCGTCGAACCGGAAACAATTTTGCGGAAACCGCAAAATGGTCGGATGACTCGTCGCCGGTGTCAGCCGATCCAGTCGTTCAGCAGTTGATCGGTTCTGCCACTGCGGATTTCGGCTTCGAGCCAGGTGTTGACGACGGTGTTGAACAGCGTGTCGTCCTTCGGCAGCAGGTATGCCTTGGGCGCGGAATCGAAGGGTGTTTCGGGGTGCAGCACCTGCAAGGTGGGGTGGGTGCGCTGACGGTAGCGACCCTCGACCGAATCGGTGACGAACACGTCGGCGTTGTGCTGTTCGAGCTGGTCGTAGATGGTGAGGTTATCGGGCCAGACGGCGAGTTGGGCCGCAGGGAAATGGGCGCGGGCGAAGGCCTCGTTGGTGCCGCCGCGATTGACGATCACGCGGACCTCGGGACGGTTGATCTGCTCGATGGTCGCGTAGGAGTCGGCATCGGCGCGGCGGGTGACCGGGGTCTTGCCGTCGATGGACGTGGGAATGGAGAAGTCGGCGACGCGGCGGCGGGCCGCGGTATCGGAGATGCCGCCGACGGCGATATCGCACTGCGCGAGGAAATCATCGGTCAGGGTCGACCATGTTGCCGGAATCCATTGCGGGACAACATGAAGGGTGGCGGCGAGGTCGGTGGCGAGAGTGATGTCGACGCCGCGGTAGGCGCCGTCGTCCTCGCGCAGGGTGTAGGGCGGGTAGTCGCCGGTCGTGCACACCCGCAGCACGCCCGACTGCTGCACGGTGAACAGCCGGGACACCTCCTGCGCCGTCGCGGTTGGTCCGGTGGCGAGGAGCCCGCTCATCGTCAACAGAATGGCCATCGGCAGGTATCGAAGCGGTCGGCGCATCGGGACAGGCTAACCGACCTGATAGTCGGCTGAGAACCCGGCGAATCGGACACTTCCCACTCGGTCCGCAGCGTTGATACTGGTAGCTGGCCACCGACGAAGGAGTTCGACATGGCGTTCATCGGGATCTTGCTGGGGATAGCCCTGACGGTGTTCATCGTGCTGCTACTCGCCCGGATGGTGCTGGATTGGGTCGGGGTGCTCTCCACTGGCAGCCCCCCACCCTGGGTGCACCGCGCCCGCGACCTGAGCCACGCCTGGACCGAACCGGTGATCGCACCGGTCCGCCGGTTCCTGCCGCCGATTCGCTTGGGCGGGATGTCGATCGACCTGGCCTTCGCCGCGGTCTTCATCGTCGCGCTGATCCTGCGCAACATCGCCTTCAGCCTGTAGCCCCGGCCGCCGAGGCGTTTGATGAACCGATGACCATCGACACGACCATCGCCTACGGCCCCCACCCCGACCAGGTGGCCGACCTGTACCTGCCCACCGCGAACGATCCGGCAGCCCTGATATTCGTTCTGCACGGCGGATTCTGGCGAGCGGCGTTCGATCGGGAACATGCCCGGCCGGAGGCCGAGGCGCTCGCCGCGCTCGGATACGTGGTGGCGAATATCGAGTACCGGCGGGTCGGCGGTGGTGGCGGATGGCCGAAGACCTTCGACGACGTGGCGCGGGCGCTCGACGTGCTGCCCGGACTGATCCAGGACGCCCGGCCGGGCCGAATCGACCTGGACCGCATCGTGTATGTCGGGCATTCGGCCGGCGGGCATCTGGCGTTATGGGCGGCATTGCGGCATCGACTGCCCAACGGTGCGGCCTGGCGCACCGAGGTGGCGCCGCGAGTGGCCGGTGTGGTGGCACTGGCACCCGCGGCGAATCTGGTCGATGCCTATCACCGAGGCAATGGCCAGGGTGCGGTTGCCGAATTGCTCGGCGGCGGACCGCAGGAGTTTCCCGAGCGCTACGCCGCCAGCGACCCATCGGTTCTCGGCGCCGCCGACATCCCGATCGTCGTCGTCCATGGCGATCGAGACCAGCGCCTGCCGGTCGAGATGGCGCGCGAATACTGCGCGAAGTCCGGGGCCGAACTCGTCGAACTGCCCGGCACCGGGCACTTCGAACTCATCGATCCCGATTCCGCCGCATGGCCTTTCGTATTGAAGGCGCTACGCCGCTACCTCGACTGACAGGCCTGCCGGATCGAGTGACCGCGTCCTAGGCTTGCGGGTATGGCCGACGACGTCTGGGTCCACGGCGATGCCTACGAGGCGTACATGGGACGGTGGAGCCGCCCGGTGGCCGACATCTTTGTGACTTCGCTCGGGATCGTGCCCGGCCGTCGGTGGCTGGATATCGGATGCGGAGCCGGAGCCGTGACGGCGAGTGTGCTGGCCAACGCCGACCCGGCCCACGTGCACGGTATCGATGCGTCGGCATCCTTCGTGGATCGGGCGCGCAGCCGAATCGCCGATGCCCGTGCGACTTTCGACGTCGGCGACGCGACGGCCCTGCCACAACCCGACGACAGTCAAGACGTCGTGGTCAGCGGCCTGATGCTCAACTTTGTCCCCGAGCCTGCCGATGCCCTCGCGCAGTTCGTTCGCGTCACCGCACCGGGCGGCACGGTCGCGGCGTATGTGTGGGACTACGCCGAGGGCATGTTGATGCTCCGGTATTTCTGGGATGCGGCGGTCGCATGCGCCTCGGCGGCGGCCGACCTGGACGAAGGTGTGCGCTTCCCACTGTGCCGACCGGGACCGTTGCAGGCGCTGTGGCTCGCGGCAGGGCTGGCCGAGGTCGCGGTGGAACCGATCGTCGTGCCGACCGTCTTCCGCGACTTCGACGACTTCTGGACACCTTTCCTCGGCGGACAGGGGCCCGCTCCGGGCTACGTCGCGGCCCTGACCAAGGATCGACAGGACGAACTTCGCGAATTGCTCCGCCGGTGGTTGCCGGTCGGGCCGGACGGCTCGATCGCGCTGACCGCACGCGCGTGGGCTGTCCGCGGATCCGTCGCGGCATAGGTCCCGGTCAGATCTTGCGGGCCACACCGCCGTAGGCGCCGGACTGTTCGGGATGTTCGGCGATATCGTCCGGATTGTCGGGCCGCCACAGCGGCAGATGCACCAGACCGGGTTCGACCAGCGACCACCCGTCGAAGTATCCGGCGATCTCGTCCTTGGAGCGCAGCACGATCTCGGTCGAGGTGCGGCCTGAGAGTTTCTGCGCCTCCAGGACCTCGGTGGGTTGTCCGTCGGAGGTGGCGTGGGTGATCGCGAGGTAGCTGCCGGGGGCGACCGCATCGCGCAGCGCTGCCACGCACCCGAGCGGATCGGCATCGTCGCCGACGAAGTGCAGCACACCGAGCAGCAGCACCGCGACCGGCTCGTCGAAGTCGATCAGCTTGCGCACCTGCGGATCGGCCAGGATGACATCGGGCCGGCCGAGATCGGCCTCGATGACGGCGGTGCGCGGATCGTCGTCGAGGATGGCGCGACTGTGCGCGACCGCGACCGGATCGATGTCGACATAGACCACCCGCACCGAGGGGTCACGCTCCTGCGCGACCTCGTGCACATTGCCGACCGTCGGGATCCCGGATCCGATATCGAGGAACTGGTTGATCCCAGCGTCGACGAGGAACCGCACGCACCGGCGCAACAGATCCCGGTTCGCCCGCATGGTCTCGGCGACGTTCGGCGTGAACGCCTCGATCTGGCGTGCCAATTGCCGATCGGTCTCGAAATTGTGCATACCGCCGACGAAGTAGTCGTAGACCCGCGACGCACTCGGCCGATCCAGATCGATTCCCTCGGGAGCCCAACTCGGTCTGGTCATGAAAACCTCTCGTACCGCCCACATTTCGCCCCACACCCGCGAATTCGCCGCCATCGTATCCCAGCCACCGGCCTACCGCCGCGATTCACGCGTGCCGCCCGGCCGGACTAAGATCAAGCCCCATGGGTTGGGAAGCCGGGCCCGGTTCAGGCGATGGCTCGAGTGCCGACCTGACCGCCCGCTGGACGGCCGCGCTCAGTGGTGGGGCCCGCGATCATGTGGTGCCGATGAGTGCGGCCGAGGCGCGCATGTTGTTGACCCGGCTGGCAGGGGATTTCGAAGCCGCCGCGCACAGCGCCGAACCGGCCGATCGGGTGGCCGAACTGGGGGCGGAGTTGGCGCGGTCGCATTTCGTCGGCGACGAGGTGCTCGGGCGCAGCATCGCGGTGCTGAGCGCATATTTCGCCGAGGCGGGCACCGTCGCCGCCGAGCGGTTGGCGAAATTGCTCGCGGCCTTCGCGAATGGGTATGTCCGCGCATTCCGGGCGTGGCTGCTCGCCGAGCAGGAGAGCGTGCGCGCCGCCGAAATCGCCGCCCGCCGCGCCGTCGCCGAACAGTTGCGCGCCAGTGAGGCGCGGCTGCGGGCGGTATTCACCCAGGCCGGAATCGGCACCGGACTTTCGGATATGAGCGGCCGGATCATCGAGGTCAATACCGCGTTCGCCACCATGCTTGGGTACGAACCCGAGCAGATGTACGAACTCGCGGTCACCGATCTGGCGCATCCGGACGACGATCCGGACATGTGGGACCTGTATCAGGCGCTGCTGCGCGGCGAACACGACAATGTGCAGCTCGAGAAGGCCTACCGGCATCGCGACGGCAGCACCGTCTGGACCAACCTCAATGTCTCGCTCATCCGCGACGATCACGGTCGGCCCCAGTACACGCTCGTGCTGGTGGAGGACATCTCCGAATGGCACGCACTGCGCGAACGCCTGCACTACCGCGCCCACCACGACCAGCTGACCGGCCTGCCGAACCGGTCGAAGTTCATCGATGCGCTCACCGCCGCCTTCGCCGATCCGGCCGCCGCCTTCGGCCTCTGCTACATCGACCTCGACCATTTCAAACTCGTCAACGACACCTTCGGGCACGCGGTCGGCGACGAACTGCTGATCCAGGCCGCGGCCCGCCTGCGCGCCCGGGCCAGGCCCGGCCAGCTCGTGGCCCGCATGGGCGGCGACGAATTCGTCGTCCTGGTCCCCCAGGTCAGTGCGTCCGACCAGGTGGCCGAGATCGCGCAGACCATGCTCGATGCCTTTGCCGGGCCATTCGATATCGAGGGCCACCACCTGACCGTCACCGCGAGCATAGGCGTCATGGCGGGACGCGCCGAGCACCGCACGGTCGACGAACTGCTCCAGGCCGCCGACACCACGATGTACTGGGCCAAGACCGCGGGCCGCGGCCGCTACGCGATCTTCGATGCCGACCGCGGTCGCCGCGAGCAAACCCGCGCCGAACTCTCCGCGGCCATGCCCGCCGCACTGGTGCGCGGCGAACTCTTCCTCGACTACCAGCCCATCGTCGCGCTCACCGATCAGCGGATGGTGGCGGTCGAGGCCCTGGTGCGCTGGCGGCATCCGGAACTGGGTGTGCTCACCCCGGCGCAATTCGTCGACCTCGCCGAGGACAACGGCCATATCGGCGCGCTCGGCGCGCACGTACTCGAGCGCGCGTGCCGCGACAGCCGCGACTGGCACAAGCTGTTCCCGGAGCACACGCCGATCGTGAGCGTCAACGTGTCCGCCGCCGAAGTGGCCGATCCGACCTGGTTGGACCGAGTGCAGCGGGTCATCGCCGATACCGGCATACCGCCGGATCGGCTACAACTCGAACTGACCGAACGGGCTTTCATGCACACGACCGGTCGGCCGCTGGAGGCACTGCGCACCCTCGCCGAAGCCGGAATACACATAGCCATCGACGACTTCGGCACCGGCTACTCCAATCTTGCCTACCTCGGCCAACTCCCGCTCGATGTGGTCAAACTCGCGGGCCCGTTCATCCACTGCATCCGCACCCCCGAATCACCCGGGGCCACCGATCTGCTGGTGCTCGAATCGATCATCGAACTCACCCACGCCCTCGGCTACACCCTCACCGCCGAATGCGTCGAAACGCGATATCAGGCCGACCGGCTCGGCGCGCTCGGCTGCGATACCGCACAGGGCTGGCTATTCCACCGCCCCATGCCCGCCCATCAGGTCACCGATCTCCTTTCCGAGATCCGCGGTGAATAACCGGCCTATAGCTCGTCAGATTGTTTGGGCCGCATCGGCATCGACCAATGCGAGCAGGAATTCGGCAGGTACGTCCGGCCATTCGGGACGCCAGCGGCCGGCGAGCTGATCGGCGCGCACCGCGGCGAGCGTGGCCACGACATGTGGTCCCCCGTCGAGCAGATAACGGACCGACCCGAGTTCGGCACACTGGGCGGTCACCGTTGCCAGCAAGGTCTTGGCCGCATCGATGCGGCCCGCCGCGGCCAGACAGGCGATCAGCAATCGGCGCGCCTTCAACAGTTCCCTCGGACGCCGCACGGATTCGAGCAGATCCACCCATTCCTGCGCCCAGGTGCAGGCGAGTTCGGTCTTTTCCGGCGATTCCGCGGCGAGCAGCAGCCGGATCGCGGTGAATTCCTCGTACAGGACCGTGAATTCGTCGATCGGGTCCACCGGCTGGCGACGGCTCCCATATTCGACGACGGGCAGCGGGCCGAATTCCGGATGCGGCGGCAAGCCCAACCGCAGCCGCTCGTTCTCCACCTCCGCGCCCAGTCGCGGCAAGGACACCGAACGGGCGACGCGGGCACCCTCGTTCAGCCTGCGAATGGCGGCGGCGCGGTCCCCGCGCAGCGCTTTGATGCGCGCCCCGACGACATAGCGAGCCAATTTGAAATCGACCACACCCGCGTCGGGTCCCAGCTTGTAGCCCTCATCCAGCAGCCGTTCCGCCTCCGCGATTTCACCACGCTCGTACAGCAATTCGCCGAGCAGGGATCCGGCCAGCCGCGCGCCGTAGGAGTGACTGCCGCCGGATTGTCTGGCCACCTTCATCGCCCGGCGGAAGTAGTGCTCCGCACTGGTGATGTCGAGTTGCAGACTCGCGGCGAGACCGAGAAAGCACAAACCGTGAATGTTGTTGTAGAAACCCTTGTTCTGCCGCATATACGGTGCGGACCATTCCTGGATCCGCAATGCCTCGTCGAAATCGTAGCGATAGCCCGCGGCGAAGGTCGCGACGTTCGCGCCGATCGCCACCACATACGGTGACATTTCCTCGGCCCGGAAGAAGCAGGGCGCCAGCATGTCGTCGACATCGGCGAGCACGTCCGCGCGCACCCGCACCACCGCATGCACCACACCGGCCTCGGCACGCAACCGCCCGGTCGTGTCCTCGTCGAGTTCACCACGGTCCAGATTCGATTCGGCGAGCCGCAGTGCGCGTTCGGCCGGTCCGGCACGGTGCAGCAGGATATTCGCCCACGCCAGATCCAACTGCAGCCGCGGATGGGTTTCGATGATCGTGGCGGGGAGTTTGTTGACCAGACCGATGAGGCTGGCGAACTGTCCGTACTCGAGCAGCGACATGCCGTCCTGTTCGACGATCTCGATGGCCCGCTGCTCATCCCCGGCCAGCAGGGCGTGATCGACCGCCTCGCTGACGTGCCGGTGCTCGGCCAGCCACCGCGAGGCCGCGCGGTGCAGTTCGGTGATCCGTTCGGGCCGATCGCGTTCCAGCCGCTGCTGCAGGAAGTCCTGGAACAGGTGGTGATATCGGAACCAGTTGCCGTCATCGAGCTTGCGCAGGAACAGATCCTGGAGTTCTATCTGCTCCAGCATCGCCTGCCCGTCCGCGACGCCGGTGAGCACCGAGGCGAGTTCACCGCAGATCCGTGGCGTGATCGAGGTCGCCACCATGAAGTCGAGCGTGCCGGGTTCCAGGGTGTCCAGGACGTTCTCGACCAGGAATTCGCTGATGGCGTGATGGCGTCCGGTCAGATGGCTGATCAGCTCGCCGGGATCGTCGCTGCCGCGCAGCGACAGTGCCGCCAGTTGCAGTGCCGCGACCCAGCCTTCGGTGGATTCGGTGAGGTCTTCGACATCGGCGCGATCCAGCTCCAGCCCGCCCAGCTCGACCAGGAAGACGTAGGCCTCCTCGACATCGAAACGCAATGCGGGGGGACCGATTTCGACCAGCTCGTCGCGGGCCCGCATCGAACTCATCGGCAGTCCGGTCTGACTGCGGCTGGTGATCACCAGGTGCAGTGTCGGACTGCAACTTTCGATCAGGAAGCGCAGTGCGCGGGTGGTCGCGGGATCGGTGGCGCGGTGCCAGTCGTCGATGACGACCACGAGTTGTTCACCGCGCCGGTCGATATCGTTGATCAGCGAGGTCAGCACGTAGCGTTCGGATTCGTCGCCGTGCTCCTCGAGCAGTTCGCCGAGTTCGTGTGCCAGCGACGGTCGTTCGGCGCGAATGGCTTCGATCAGGTGGGACAGGAACCAGACCACATTGTTGTCGTCGTGGTCGACGGTCAGCCAGGCCACCGCCACCCCCTGGGCACTCAACGCTTCGCACCATTGGGCGGCGAGGGTGGTCTTGCCGAATCCGGTGGGGCCGTGGATGACCGCGAGCCTGCGCTTGCGTCCCTGTCGCAACAGTGCGATGAGCCGCTGACGGTCGACCAGCGGGCGATTGGCCACCGGGGGCCGCAGACGGGTAGCGGGCACGGGCGGCGTGCGGGTCGAATGCGTTCCGGAGATGCGGCGGCGGCCGGTTCCGGTCGGTGTCGGTGTCGGGCGGTGTCCGACGGGTTCGGCGGCGGGCAGCGGGATCGCCATATCGTCGGGCGGCAGGCCGTGCCGCTCCTGGATCTCGCGCAGTCGTTCACCGAATTCCGCTGCGCTGCAGGGACGTTCACCGCGTTCGCGGGACATCGCGCATTCGATCGCGGCGGTCACGTCGGGAGGCAGACCCGCATCGCCCAGATCCGGAATCGGCTGCTTGGTGATGCGGAGGAACTGTGCGACCAGCTGCTCGCCGCTGCGCCGTTCGAAGACCGCGTGGCCGGTGCTGGCGCAGAACAGGGTCGAGGCCAGGCTGTAGATGTCGGAGGTCACGTCCGGGACATGGCCTTGCAGCACCTCGGGTGCGGTGAAGGCGGGTGAGCCGGTGATCGTGCCCGCGGTCGTCTCGAAGCCGCCGACCAGCCGGGCGATGCCGAAGTCGGCCAGCTGCGGCTCACCGTATTCGGTCAGCAGGATATTGCCGGGTTTCACGTCGCGGTGCAGCATCCCGCGCCGGTGCGCGGTCTCCAGCGCGCCCGCGATCTTCACCCCGATGTGCAGCGCGTCCTGCCAGTCGATCGGGCCGTGCTCCTGGATGCGGACGTCCAGGGAACCGTGCGAGTGGTACGGCATCACGATGTAGGGCCGTCCGGTCGCGGTGGATCCCACCTCGAAGACGGTGACGATATTCGGATGACCGGAGAGCTTGCCCATGGCGAGCTGTTCGCGGACGAATCGTTCGAGATTCTCCGACTCCAGATCGGCGGTGAGCACCTTGATCGCCACCGTGCGATCGAGCGCGGGTTGCCGGCAGCGATACACCACCCCGAAACCGCCACGGCCGATCTCGGCGGCATCGGTGAACCCCGCGGCGTCCAATTCCGCCGCGAACCCTGAGGCCAGGTCGCGCTGTGTGGAAAGCGGATCAATTTGCGCCACGGCGACCTCGATACAACAATCAATCAGTTACTTCGAGCATATTCCCGTCGCTACGATTGCGCGCGCGCTCGCCACAGATGTCGCCGCAATTCACTGCGGTGCAGGCGATCCTGACAGCCGAATGTCTCGGTGCCGAAACATTTGCGCCCGGCACTCGAGGCTATTGGTCGGCGAAAAACACCTCAGCCTGCGATCCGGGTTCCGCGCACGGGGTGGAACACCACGTTTTCGACATGGCGCCAGGCCATCCCGTTACTCCCGAAGCGACATTGACGCCACACCCCCGCCACGTGTTGCGAATGATCGCCCGGCCCAGCGCTTTACCTGCTCAATCTTCGGCAAGCTCGGCGAGCCGTTCAATGGAGGCTTCCGCGCGATGTCCAACCGGGGCAATCGATTCGGGGCTCGCATCACGGTCGATCGACCTACACTCGCGGTGTGAGCATTCCCACAGAGCCCATCGGCAGCGTACCTCGTTTCTCCGACCTGCTGGCCGCCATGACGGCCCACAATCCCGGCGAACTGGACGCCCCCGCCCTCGCCGAACTCCAGGCACGCGCGGTCGCCGACACCATCGACGAGTTGATCGCGCTCGGCTCACCGGTCGTCACCGACGGGGAACAGACAAAACCGAGTTTTGCCACCTATCCCATTACCGGACTGGCCGGACTTGCGCCCGACGGCGCGGTGATCCCGTTCGCGGATGGGCATCAGCGGCAGTTGCCACGGCTCACCGCGGGGCCATTCCGGTACCAGGTCTACGCCGAGCAGTATCTGCGTGCGGCGCAACAACATTCGCAGGCTCCGGTGAAGCAGGCGGTGATCGCGCCCTCGGCACTGAGCCTGCTCTATCCGGCCGACGGCATCGCAGGCTATGCCCGCGAGGACTTCCTGGCGGATCTGGCCGACGAAGCCGAAAAGGATATCCGCGGCTGCCTCGACGCGGGCGCACACCTGGTCCAATTGGATTTCACCGAAGGCCGACTTTCGCTGAAACTGGATCCGAGCGGCGGCGTCCTCGATAGCTTCATCGCACTGAACAACTCGGTGCTGGAACGCTTTTCGGATGCCGAGCGCGCCCGCATCGGCGTGCACACCTGCCCCGGCGGCGATCAGGACTCCACCCACAGCCTCGACATCGACTACACCGCGCTGCTGCCGAAACTGTTGCAGCTGAAGGTCGGTGCGTTCTACGTACAACTGGCCAGCGAGCCGGACCCGGACAAGGTCCTCGCCGTTATCGCCGAGTACCTGCCCCCCGACGCCCGCATCTTCGTCGGCGTCACCGACCCCATCGACCCGCGCGTGGAAACCCCCGAGCAGGTCCGCGACCGCGTCCTCAACGCCGCGCGCTACCTTCCTGTCGACCGCCTCGGCACCTGCGACGATTGCGGATTCGCACCATTCGCCGACGACACCTCCACCTCCCGCGATATCGCCTTCGCCAAGATCCGCGCCCGCATCGAAGGCACCGCCCTGGCCGCCGCGGAACTGGGCATCTGAGAGCCGGGCTCCCTGCGGCGTTGATCGGCGGGTCGCATCCTGGACGATCACCCTTCGGCGATGGCGGCGAGTCTGTCGACGGATGCTTGGAGCTTGTCGGTGGTAGTGGCTCGGGCGCGTGGGAGCCGGTTCTCGTCGGTCAAGCGCGACCAATCGTAGGTGTGCGTGACCCGGGTAAGTGCCGGGTCCAATGGTTCGAGCTCCCAGCGCCACAGGTGACCCGGGGGTGCCTGCTCCGGTTCCGCGGGCAGCCAGGCGATGCGGCGGCCCTCTTCGAACTCCACCACATGGTTCTCCCGGATAGCCCCCTTGGTGGTCGTCATCGAGAACATCTCGCCTACCTCGCGCACACGTTGACCCTCCGGTGCGTGCGCGAGGTTGTCGTTTCCATCCCAGCGCGGCTGTTGCGCCGGGTCGGCGATCAGCTCGAAGATCTGCTCCGCCCCTGCGGCGATATCGCGGCTGGCGGTGACGATGCGCGGGACTTCGGTGTCGTCGGTCATGGTCCGATCCAAGCATCCGAGCCTGACTTGCGCCAGGCCGCAGGGGCAGAGGCTTCCTCAGAAGATTTGCAGCGGAGTGGATTTGGGGAAACTGACGGGGAGGGCGGTCAGGGCGCGCTGGAAGGGGCCGGGGCGCCAGGTCAGGTCCTCGGCGGGGACCGCGAGGCGCATTTCGGGCAGTGCGTCGAGCAGTTGATCGATCGCGTCCTGGACGATCAGTGACGCGACCGATCGGGCGGGGCAGGCGTGCGGGCCGGCGCTCCATGCCAAGTGCGAGCGGTTGTCGGTGTACTCCCCGGTATTGATGGCCGGATCGTTGTTGCAGCCGGACATGCTGATCACGACCGGCTGGTGCGCGGGCAGCCAGGCACCATCGATCAGGATCGGCTGCCTCGGGAAGCTGACGCAATAGTTCGACAGCGGCGGGTCGGTGAACAGCACCTCGTCCAACGCATCTCGCGTGGGAAGACTCCCACCGAGAATGCCACCCGCGAACCGCGTGTCGGTCAGCATCAACCGCAGCGTGTTGACGATCAGATTCTGGGTCGGCTCGATGCCCGCGCCATAGAAGCTGAGCACCTGGTGGATCATCTCGCCGTCATCGAGTTGCGCCGGGTGGGCCAGCAGCCGCGAGACGATATCGTCGCCGGGCTGTTCACGTTTGAGGCAGACCAGGTCGAACATCGCGTCGCCGAACATCTTGTTCGCCGCGGCGGCGTCGACGCCTTCGAACATCGCGGCCATACCCGCCGCGGCACGCTGACCGATTTCCGGCGGGCAGCCGAGCATCTCATTGATCACCGCGAAGGATAGGGGAAAAGCGTACTGGCTGATCAGATCCGCCGTGCCGTTCTCGCAGAACGAGTTGATCAGCGGAATGGCGATCTGTTCCACGGTGGAATGCAAAGCGAACAGGTCGATTTCGACGAGTCCGGCGACGGTCGCCTCCCGATAGCGGGTGTGTTCCAGGCCATCACTGCGAACCGCGGCCGGACGCCATTCGAGCATCGGCCGAATCGGGCAGTCTTCGGGGACGTCCCGCTGCCAGGTCCGCGAATCGGCCGGAAAATGGTCGGGATCATTGAGGATTCGCAGCGCGGTGTAGTAGCCGATCACCAGAGTGGCTGGCACGCCGGGCGCCAGTTCCACCGGCACCAATGCACCGTATCTCTCACGCATCTCGCGGTACGCGGTATGCGGATCCGCGGCGAATTCATCTGAGTACAGCGAGATTCGGGGGCCGTCGGTATCGATCGGCGATCCGTGTGCGATCGGGCAGGAGCGAAGGTGGGTTGCCGACTCTGGCGTGGTCAAGTGACGTAACTCCAGTCGATGAGCAGAAACGGTGAGCAGGCACGCCTCAATGCCGCCCGCTCAGAGCAACAGTCAGGGTACGTGGGCCACCACTTCCGTGCCTGCCGCGATCGCCACCCCTGGTGATGCGACATGTGACCGGCATTACAGTGGTTATGGGCAGACACGAAGGAAACCGATTGAGCACAGCAGCGCACGGCAACCCCTGGGTGGCCGTCCGACCCGATGACGACCTCACGCAGTTGGCGCTGCGGATGTCATCGGCGCACCGCTGCTTCGTCGAAGGCGTCGACCTGCTGCCGACCGTGCGCCCCGACGGTGATTCGGTGCGTTCGGTCGTGCTGGATTCCTGGCGGCGCAGCCGAAGTAGCGGCGTCGACCCGGACGGCTTCGGCGATGCGGTGGATCTCGACGGTCCGGAACTGCAGCAGTATCGGGCCGCGCATCCCACCGCGCTGATCCGGCCGGTGGTGCGAAAGTTGTTGGTAGAGGACGCCGCCGAGGCCGGACTGCTCGTCGCGATCAGCGATGCCAAGGGCCGGCTGCTCTGGGTCGAGGGCGATTCGAAGGTCAAGGACCGCGCGCTGGCAATGAATTTCGTCGAGGGCGCCGATTGGAGCGAGGACCGCGTCGGCACCAACGCGCCGGGCACCGCACTCGCCCTCGATCATCACGTGCAGATCTTCGGTGCCGAACATTTCAGCCGCGTGGTGCACGACTGGAGTTGTTCGGCCGCCCCCGTGCACGATCCGCTCAGCGGCCGGATCATCGGGGCCATCGATATCACCGGCGGCCCGAGAGTCGCCGCGCCGGAGGTATTGTCCCTGATCCGCGCGACGGTGCTGGCCGCGGAATCCGAACTGCGGCTGCTCATGCTCGATTCGACCGAACCGCTCGCCGCCCCGGCGGCCCGCCTGCGGGTGCTCGGCTCGAACCGGCCGATCCTGGCCCGCGGCGGCGAGCAGATCCGCCTGTCGCAGCGACATGCCGAGATCCTGTTGCTGCTGGCCGAGCATCCCGAGGGCCTGAGCGCCGACCACCTCGCCATGCTGCTCGACGAATCGGAACTGGATCCGGTGACCGTGCGCGCGGAAATGTCGCGGGTGCGAAAGATGTTGGGCGCCAATGGTCTCGGCTCGCGACCGTATCGGCTGCTGATGGATCTCGACACCGATGTCGCCGAGGTCAGACGCGCACTCGCGCGCGGCGACACGTCGGGGGCGTTGCGGGCGTACCCGGGTCCGGTCCTGCCCCGTTCGCTCGCACCCGGCATCGATGAGCTGCGCGTCGAGTTGCGCGGACGCCTGCGCGCCGCCCTGCTCGCGGCGGGCGATCGCCGCTTGCTCGCCCGCTGGACCGATTCGGTCGACGGACGCGACGACGTTGCGGCCTGGACCGCCTACCTCTCCTCGCTGGACCGGCGGTCCTCGATGTATGCCCAGGTCAAGACGCAATTGCGGCTGCTCGATAGCAGGTTGGGCATCTGACCAGTTTGTTGCAACCGTCGTGCAACATGGATACTCGTAGTGTTCCGGATCACATCTGACACAGCAATCGTCCGCAGATCGAGGAGCATTCGATGACCGTCTTCGCCCGCCCCGGAACACCCGACGCCGCCATGTCGTTCCAGGCCCGCTACGACAACTGGATCGGCGGCGAATGGGTTGCGCCCGTCAAGGGGCAGTACTTCGAAAATCCGACCCCGGTGACGGGGCAAACGTTCTGCGAGGTCGCCCGCGGCACCGCCGAGGACATCGAACTCGCCCTCGATGCCGCGCACGCCGCCGCACCAGCCTGGGGTAGGACCGCGGTCGCCGAGCGCGCCCTCATCCTCAACAGGATCGCCGACCGGATGGAGGAACACCTCGACGCGATCGCCCTCGCCGAAACCTGGGACAACGGCAAGCCGATCCGCGAAACCCTGGCCGCCGATATCCCGCTGGCCATCGATCATTTCCGCTACTTCGCCGGTGCCATCCGGGCCCAGGAGGGTTCGCTGTCGGAGATCGATGTCGACACCGTCGCCTACCACTTCCACGAGCCGCTGGGCGTGGTCGGCCAGATCATTCCGTGGAACTTCCCGATTCTGATGGCCACCTGGAAGCTCGCGCCCGCGCTCGCCGCCGGAAATGCCGTGGTGCTCAAGCCCGCCGAGCAGACGCCCGCCTCGATCCTGTTCCTGATCGGTCTGATCGGCGATCTGCTGCCGCCCGGTGTGGTCAATATCGTCAACGGTTTCGGTGTCGAGGCGGGTAAGCCGCTGGCCTCCAGCCCGCGGATCAAGAAGATCGCGTTCACCGGCGAGACCACCACCGGCCGCCTGATCATGCAGTACGCCTCGCAGAACCTGATTCCGGTCACCCTGGAACTCGGCGGCAAGAGCCCCAATATCTTCTTCTCCGACGTCCTCGCCGCCAACGACGACTACCAGGACAAGGCCCTGGAGGGCTTCACCATGTTCGCGCTCAACCAGGGCGAGGTCTGCACCTGCCCGTCGCGCGCGCTGATCCAGTCCGATATCTACGACGAATTCCTGGCCGCGGCGGTGGTGCGCACCAAGGCCGTGCGGCAGGGCGATCCACTCGACACCGACACCATGATCGGTGCGCAGGCCAGCAACGATCAGTTCGAAAAGATCCTGTCCTACATCGAAATCGGCAAGGGCGAGGGCGCCACGCTGCTCACCGGTGGCGAGCGCGCCGACCTCGGCGGCGATCTGTCCGGCGGCTACTACGTGCAGCCGACCGTCTTCGCGGGCAGCAACTCGATGCGGATCTTCCAGGAGGAGATCTTCGGGCCGGTCGTCTCGGTGACCTCGTTCTCGGACTACGACGATGCCATCAAGATCGCCAACGACACCCTCTACGGACTCGGCGCCGGCGTGTGGTCGCGCGACGGCGCGGTCGCCTACCGGGCCGGACGCGACATCCAGGCCGGACGGGTGTGGACCAACACCTACCACCAGTACCCCGCGCACGCCGCGTTCGGCGGCTACAAGCAGTCTGGCATCGGCCGCGAGAACCACCGCATGATGCTCGATCACTACCAGCAGACGAAGAACCTGCTGGTGGGCTACGCGTCGAAGGCGCAAGGCTTCTTCTGATGGCCATGGTCCCCCGGCGCGTGCGCGCCACCGCGGCGGCGATGGATCTGCTCCGTCGCCTCCGCGGGCGGCACGGACCGCTGATGCTGCACCAGTCCGGCGGCTGCTGCGACGGTTCGGCGCCGATGTGTTATCCCGCAGGCGAATTCGTGGTCGGCGATCGCGATGTGCTGCTCGGACTGCTCGATCTGCGATTGCGGGTCGGCGAACTTCCCGCGACCGAACCGGAGCCGGATGATAGTGCGCCGGTGTGGATTTCGGGCCCGCAGTTCGCCGCCTGGCAACACACCCAACTCGTCCTGGACGTCGTACCCGGGCGCGGTTCGGGATTCAGCTTGGAATCGCCGGAAGGATTTCGATTCCTCAGTCGCGGAAGAGTTTTCGACGACACCGAGCTTGTTGCTCTGGCCGCGATCGAGCCCGTGACCGGTGCGGGCTGGGAGCGCGGTGAGCGTCCGGCGGCGGCCACCGAACCGCAGGTCGTCGCCGAGGCGGCCGATGCCTGCCCGGTGCCCGGTCCCGGCACACCTCAGAAATCGGATTGATTCAGCAGGTAGGAGGTCGCGGTTGCGATCCCATCCGACGCACTGGTTTCCACTGCGGCACTGACGATTCCGGCTCAGGCCCGAGTCCGCCGATTGACGTCGACCATATCGAGCACCAGATCCTGCAGCACCCGGCGCGTTGTATAAGCCTGCGCGATAAGGGGTTCGGACGACTCGATCTCGGCCAGCTCCACCAGCCGATTCACTTGGTGACAGACCGCAACGAGCCTTCGGATCGCTTGACGTCGCTCGGCCAGATTCATGGTGTCGGTGGACATATTCAGCAGATCGCATCGGTGCCGCCGACTGTTTCGTCAGGGTTTGCTGGATCACTACGGGGCCGCTCCAGCAACATCCACGCGATCCGGTTCGACGAAGAGTCGAACCGGATCGTGGTCTACATCCGCTTGATTGTCGCGAACCAGGCCGGTGCGCCGTCGTCGTGGAATCTCGTCTGAATCCGGTCCGGTTCGATGGCGGCGATATTCCATCCGGCCTCGGGGTTGAATGCCGCTCTCAGCTCTTCCCGACCGATGGGGTGCGGGCCGGTATCAGGACCATTGTCGCTGAAGCACAACACATACACGGTTCCGTCGTGCTCGGTCACCGACGCCAGACTCGCCACGTATCCTGGTCGCTCGTCGCCGTCCAAGGTGTGGAACAGTCCGCAGTCCAGCACCGTGTCGAACCTGCGCCCCAAACGCTGCAACCGGAACGCGTCGGCCGCAGCGAACTCGACCTCGATCCCGCGGTCGTCGGCCTTCGCCCGGGCGATCGCCAGTGCCGTCTCGGCCACGTCGACGCCCAGGACCGGCAATCCGAGCGAGGCGATGTGCAGAGCGTTTTCTCCGGTGCCGCAGCCCGCATCGAGCACCGCGCCGGTGAATCCGCCCTCGGCTGCCACGCGCACTATTGCCGGCTGCGGCTGCTCGGTATCCCAAGGTGCTGGGCCGTCGTGGTACGACGCATCCCAGGGCAGTCCGGTCATGCGTTCGTGACTGGTCGGATGCCGGGCCGCGAACGGATCGTCACCGAGGGATCGCTGCGACAACTTCGTCACCTCCTTGCCACCGACCGGGCCACCTCATCGTGGCACAGCAGCACCTGGAATCGCCGGAACTACGACGCGATCGGTCGGGGGTAGGGGCTGTGCATGGTCAGCCAGCGGATGTCGAGGTCTTGCTCCAGGTACTCCATTCGCTTGTCCCAGAACGCTTTCAGATGCGGCAGCGCCAGGTGTCTGTCCAGGTCTTCCTTCGATCGCCAGACCTCGTAGAAGACATATGTGCCCGGGTCGTTCTTGTCCTCGTGGAAGTGGTACTCGAGCGCACCGTCTTCGGCTCGGGTCGGTGCGACGAACGACAGCAGCAGTTCCTGGAGTTCGGCTGCGCGTTCCGGTTTGGGGCGGGCGAAACCGATCAAGGCATAGGGCATATCGGCGTCAGGTACGAAATCTGTCATACCTCGGACGCTATCCGCCGATCAGGTACGATGCAAGTCATACCTTGTGTGAGGAGATGTCGTGGTGCCCGACAGTGCTGAGCCCACCCCGGAGGAGATGGATCTGGGCACGGTATTCGCCGCTCTGGCGGACAAGCACCGTCGCCGGATAGTGCTCACCTTGCTCGCCGAGCCCGACGGAACCGAACGGCACTGCAGCTCGTTCGGCCTACCATTGTCGAAAGCCACACTCACACACCACTTTCGAGTACTGCGCCAGGCCGGTCTGATCCGTCAGGTCAATCGCGGCAATAGCAATATGGCCCAACTTCGACGGGCCGAACTGGCGCAGCGTTTCCCGGCACTGATCGAACTTCTGCGCACCGAGGCGACCTCAGACCCAGGTCGCTGATTCCGGGGTGATGCCGCGGGCGCGGGCATTGGCATCAATGATCTCGCGCAGCCAGGTGGTCAGTCCGGGCTCGAGCGCATCGTAGAAAGCGGAGAATTCTGGGTCGGCGGTGTACCTCCGGGCTATGCAGACCTGCATCGAGTGGGTGCAGTCGAAGTAGGTGTCGATCGATGCGCGGTGCCGCTCGGCCAGGGCGTTGGCCCGGTCGCTTCCGGGGATCACTCCGGCGCGGTGGGCCGCCGCCAGATCCGCGTTCAGAACCTCGACGCTGTCGGCGATCTGCTGCCAGTGTTCAGCCGTTCTGCCTGCGGCGCGTTCGGCGTACTGAGCCCACTGGCGGGTGTCGCCCCAGCGGTCGCGTGCCTGCGCGGCCCAGTCGGGTTGCCAGTGCTGGCCGAAGATCGCGATCTGCTCCTCGGCCGAAAGCAGGATCCCGGACTCTCTGGCTTCGATCATGCGGTCCATGGCGTCGGCCATCCGGTGCAGGCGGGCAGCGCGCTCGCGAAGTGAGTCGCGCTGCCCGCGCAGCGATGCCATCGCATCGGTGGCCGGGTCGTCCAGCAACGACTTGATGCCGTCGAGAGGTACGCCCAGCTCACGGTAGGTGAGCACCCGGTGGATCCGGGCGATGTCGGCGACGGTGTAGAGCCGGTATCCGGCCTCGGTGCGTTCGGACGGGCGGACCAGCCCGATCGCATCCCAATGATGCAGAGCCCGGATCGTGACGCCCACCCGCGCCGCGGCAGCACCGACGGTGAGACCGGCGCCGTCGTCGAGATCCACACCGTCCAGTCTGACAGCCGGGCCAGACGACATCCTCATTCGCCGGGCCCTTCGATTCCGATGGACCGCAGATACGCGGCCTCGGCGCTGCTCGGGTCGTACGGCCGCGCCGCCGTCATGATCACCCGCGTGTTGTCCGGCGTGCGGATCTCCAGCTCCACCGAGTTCCACGGCATCGTCCGCGGCCCCGTCGTGCAACCCGGCAGCACCTGCGCACACGCCGCCGCGATCTCATCGATCTGGCTCAGCACGCACGCGAAACTCACGCTGAGTGCGGTGGACTCGGCCGAGCGCTCGTTCGGCACGAGCAGGACGTCCTGAAACGCCCAGCGCCGCAGGTGCGTGATCTGCCCGGGGACCGTGAACAGGTCGAAGAAGCCGAGCCCGCGAGTCCAGAAGTCCACCGACGCAGCCAGATCGGGCGTCGGCACCGTGACGAACATCGGCATCCCGTAGATGCCGCGGAAAGGCTCCGGTGCGACAGCGTCGAGCGCGGGTACGGGCACCGGACTGATATCGAATGCGGGGTAGTTTTCGCTCACCTCGACATCGTCGAGCCTCACGTAACGTCAGGGTCAAGCGGCTGCGGACCGCCGTTCGAAACGGCCGATCAGTGCCGAGCGAACAGCATGCGAACGACCGGCGCCACATGCCAACAAGAGGTGAGCGGGACGCACCGGAATCTCGAGAAGTGGTGCAATCGGCCAGCCACTTCCGCAACGATGAAGGCCATGACCGAATCCGTCGCACTCACGCTCGATCGACTCCGCACGGACTTGCGGGAGTATGCGCGCCTAGCCGAGGCTCGCTACGACCCGGCGGTCGTGGATCCGGTGCTGGATACGCTCGCCGATCTGTGGACCAGCTCCGCGGTCGGCGTGCGCACCACCACGCATCCGGTGCCCGAGCGCGAAGTCAATGCCCGGGTGATGCATCCCGGTGATCCCACCGACCTGATCGAAAGACTCTGCGGTGCAGGACTTCTCACCTACACCGGACATCCGATGGAGCAGCTGCTTGCCGATATCTCGGCCGCCGTACCGGTCCGCTCGGGTGTCGATCTCGCACTTGCCGGCGGTGTGCAGAAGATCTGGCTGGTCTTCCCCGAATTACTCAGCGTGGAGCGGATTCTCGAATTCGCCGGTATCCCCGACTCGGCACGCGCCCACGCCGAGCACCTGTCCCGCTACGGTGGCCAAATCGGCATACTGGCAGTCGATTTCGATGCCCGCACAATGAATCTCTACTCGAACGTCTTCGAGCCGGGAACCCTTGCCCCCGCCGATATCGCCGGGATTCTGGCCGAACTCGACTTCACCCCGGCGGACGCCGAACTGGCGCTGCTCGGACGCACATTCAACCTCTACCGCACCTTCTCCTGGACAGCACCGCGCATGCAACGCATCTGCTTCCCGGTCCGCTGCGAGCCGTCGAGCTTCCCGACCTACCTCGACCCGGTTCTGGACCGTTTCGTCGACGGCGCACCGTTCGCCGACCCGGACACGCGAGGATTCGTTTTCTACGCCACCTACGGCCCGGACACCCGCTACTACAAGGTCCAGGCCGAATACGCCGCCGCCCGCCAGGCCGCCTTCCCCGGCGGAACCGCCCCGAGCCGCACCTGAATTACACTGGTCAGCTGGCAATTCCGCGGATCTCGCGGTGCGGATGCAGGCTGCGGAATCTGCTGCCGTGGAAGATCAGCGGCTCGGCGTCGGCACGGGCGGCCAGCCGGTTGATCCGCAGGATGACCACCGTGTGGTCGCCCGCGGGAATGCGGGCCTGGACCGCGCCTTCGATCCACGCCGTCGCACCGTCGATGAATATCGCGTCGGCCGCGCCGCGGTGGACGTCGACATTGTCGAACCGGTTGCCGTTGCGGGTGCTCAACGCCCGCGCGGCGTCCTCCTGGTCGGTGCCGAGCAGGCTCAGCCCGAGGTGCGTCGCGGTGTCCAGCTTGGGCCAGGTGGCCGAGCTGTTCTGCACGCAGAACGACACCAGCGGCGGATCCAGCGAGACCGGAACGAAGGTGCTCACCGCCAAACCATGTGGCGTACCTTCGATTTCGGCGCACACCGCGACGACACCGCTGGGGAAGCCGGCGAATACCCGGCGCAGGCCGGCGCCGTCGGATGGAAATTCGAAGAGCTCATGCATGATCGGCCGCCTTCGAACTCAGCGCCGCGGCGATGGGTCGCCAGCGGGTGGTGTAGCGCTCGATGGCGCCGTCCTCCTGAAATGTGCTGTCCGACAAGTAGAGACCGGGCAGCGCGGCGGTCGCGCCGAGCTCGACCAGCACCGGTTTGAGCAGCAGGTCCGGCGCGAGTGCGTGCGCCGGGCCCGCACCGAGCATGAGTGGGACGGCCACGACATCGGCCAGGCCGGTGCCGCCTTCGAACTGTTCGAGGAACAGCTTCAACAGACCGGTGTAGGTGGCCTTGAAGGTCGGACTGGCGAAGACCACCAGGTCCGAAGTCGCCACGGTGCGCACGGCAGCGGCGACATCCGGGTCACCCCAGGACAATAGGCCCGCACCGAAGGAGACCAGATCGATCACCTCGGGTGCCGTGTCCGGGCGTAACCCCTCGGCGACCAGCGTTGCCGCGGTCAGCGTGCGGGAGGCCGGCTTCGGATTGCCGACGACGACCGTAACTGTCACTTCCCTACCCTCTTCTCGCTCGGATCAGATCACACCGTGCAGCTGAGTGCGCCCCTTCCACTCCAGCACCGGAAGCCGACCGACAGGAGGGTTTGAATCCGTGCGATCGGATCACGGCCCTCGATGCCGCACCGTCTCGAACTCGCGCCGAACCTGTGGACCGGCATCGGCCTGATGCGCGACGGCCTGTTCGGCTCCCACGACAAGGTCGCCGACCGCCTGACCGAGTAGCACACCGGCAGCTCCGCGTGGTGCCACCTGCGACAAGAGGTGAGCTGTCGGGACACGCCGGGTAATCGAACACGCCGACAGCGCTGAGGCTGAAACCGATACAGACCATACGATCTCGCTATGACCGTTGAGGTTGGGAAAGTGCTGGTTACCAGGATGATTCAGCGGAGCGGCCGATCGGTGTTGGTGACCGTCGGTACCCCACAGCTGTTTTCCTCGACTGATTCGAACTACGTATGCCGACTACGTATCGAGGGATTACAGCCCGCACCGATGATGATCCGAGCGACCGGCAAGGAACCGGTGCAAGCATTGATGTCCGGACTAGGGGAGATCAGCACGCGACTGTCGCTGTCCCTGCCCGATTTCCTAGCCGACGCACACATCGGTGGCGATTTCACCCCAGTTCGCACCTAATATCAGGGCGCTTCGACCCCCCACTCGACGACATGCCCGGTTCTGCCGGGCATGTTCCGGCGCCGATCGATCTCGCGCTCGACCACGCGATGCGCTCGAAGATCGGCCCAGTGATCACCCGCGACACCGCGGAACAGGCATGGGCCATGGCCGATCGCCCGTTCTCCGGCCTCGACCCGGCCGAAATCCAAAGCGTACGAACCAGCCTGGCCCGCAGCGAATCCGAGGGCCAGTGCCGAATGCTGGACCTACACGGCAGCCGTGCCGAATCCGACCCTGTAGCAACGCCTTTCGCAACCGCCATGCGCTGATCAGCACCGACGCGGTTCGAGCATTCGCCAGCCGAACGTGCCGAAGATTCTGGCACGTCAACAATACGATTTACGTCGACGCCCAATTAGAACCTGTTACAGTCTGCCGACTCGAGGCACTTTCCTACGCCTCAAATCGGAAGGTTTCACTCATGTACGACCGACGCCCCTCGGCCAACACCGGCGTTCGCCAAGGGATGACCCGCCGCAAATTCTTGGCGGGCACCGCAATTGCGGCCGGAGCTATGGCGCTCAGCCCGGCCGCGTGGACCGCGAAGGCGTCGGCGGCACCCATCGGCAACGGGGATCATGTGCCGAATCTGATCATCGGAAGCGGCTACGGCGGCGCGGTCGCCGCGCTGCGCTTGTGCCAGGCGGGCAAGCAGGTGGCGATGATCGAGATGGGGCAGAACTGGACCACACCCGGCTCGGACGGAAAAGTCTTCTGCACCATGACCGATCCGGACGAGCGCTCGTATTGGTTCCGAACCAGGACCGAGCAGCCGATCGGCTATTTCGTCGGGGCGGATATCAACCGAGACATCAGCCCGAGCGACGCCGGTGTGCTCGATTCGGAGCATTTCGCGGCGACACGGGTTTACCAGGGCCGCGGGGTCGGCGGCGGCTCGCTGGTCAACGGCGGTATGGCTCCCCTGCCGAAACAGGACTACTTCCAACAGATCCTGCCATCGGTCGACGCGACGACGATGTACTCCACCTACTTTCCCCGGGCGCAGGCCGCGCTCGGCGTCAACAATGTCGACTCGGCCTGGTTCGAATCCGCCGAATGCTACAAATACGCGCGGGTCAGTCGCAAAACCGCCAACAACGCAGGCTACACAACAACATTCGTGCCCAATGTCTACGACTTCGGTTATATGCAGAAGGAGCAGGCGAATACCGCCACTCGCTCGGCACTGGGCGGTGAGGTGATCTACGGCAACAACTACGGAAAACGCTCGCTGGACAAGACCTATCTGGCGGTGGCCGCCGCGACCGGCAACCTGAGCATCTCCCCGCTGCACAAGGTCACCAGCGTGGCACCGGCGGCGAGCGGCTACACGGTGGTCATCACCCAGATCGACGTGCTCGGCAATACAGTGGCGACGAAAACCGTCACCGCGGACAAGGTCTTCTTCGCGGCGGGCAGCGTCGGCACCAGCAAGCTGCTGGTGACCATGAAAGCGCTGGGCAAGCTGCCGAACCTGGCCGATTCGGTCGGCGCGGGTTGGGGCAATAACGGCAATGTGATGGTCGGCCGGGCCGGGCTGGATTTGACCGGGGCGCTGCAATCCGCGATTCCCTGCATGGGCATCGACAGCTGGGCCGACGCCAACGGTCCGGTATTCGCCGAAATCGCCCCGTTCCCAACAGGTACCGAGAACGGCGTGAATCTCTATCTGGCAATCACCAAGAACCCCAACCGCGCCAAGTTCACCTACAACTCGTCCACCGGCGGGGTAGATCTGTCCTGGCAGGCGTCGTACACCCAGCCGTCGATCGATGCCGCGAAACGCGTATTCGATGCCATTAATTCCAAGGCGGGCACGATCTATCGGACCGATCTGTTCGGCGTCTACAAAGTCTGGGGCGACGACTTCGTCTACCACCCGCTCGGCGGCTGCTTGCTCGGACAGGCCACCGACAACTACGGCCGCCTCAACGGATACTCCGGCCTGTACGTCATCGACGGGTCACTCATTCCGGGCAACACAGGTGTCAACCCGTTCCTGACGATCACCGGCCTCGCGGAACGCAATATCGAAAAGATCATCGCCTCCGACCTGGCGTAACTACTCGGCCTGCCGACCGCCCGCCGCACAGCTCGCGGTCGGCGGGCCACGATCCTCGTCCGCGGCCATGCGTCATACATCGGCCAACCCGTGGCCAGGCCCGCCACCGGACGCGATCCGGTCCCGAACTCATGGCAAACCGGTGCTCCCTTCGGGCCGGTAGGCGACAACTCGGGTTCCTCCGGCCAATTGGTCGTGAATTCCCTGGCGCGCAGGACTTTTCGCGATCGTGTAACCGATGGCTATTAATAAGGCGAAGTCGATCAGCGCATACAGGTCCGTGTCGGGGGTAGCGAGGAACAGTAGCAGGTAGCAGTTGCGGATCAGAGCCGCCGCGAAGCTCGGTTTGTTCGCATCCCCGGGTCCCCGTACCCGCATACCCAGCAACCGCATGCCGGGGGTCCAACCCACCCAAGCCTGGAACCCCGCAAAGTAGAGCAGTATCAGGGCCGCGACGATAAGACGCGAGGTGAGGTCGCTCAGTTCATGCGTCAGTCCGATAGCTCCAACCGCGAAGGCGATGGGCAAGAGGAGGACAGCCGAGGCGACCATGTCGATCAACAACGCCGCGAACCGGATCCATGCCCCCGGCAGTGTTTGCGGTGGTGACGATCCCAGCGGTCGTTGGTATGCGGACATGCTTGTGCACCTCTCGGCTTCGTACTGGTGGGGGGACCCGGTCCGCGCCTCGAGTCGCGCCGTCGGGTTATTCATCATCTTGTGCCCGATCCACCGATGCGAATACCCAACCCAGGGTTTAGATCTTTGACCCGCGCGGTGGGCGCACCGCCGAAACCCCTGGGGGTGGTCGAACCCAACCCCGGGGTGCCTATCGGCGTCCCCGACGCGGGTCGATGCTGAACGCGAATAAATCCACTTCCCAGCAGCGATTATCCAGCGGAAGTCGCCTCGACGAGCGGATCCGGAACCAGGGTCTGTACCGAAACCCATCGGCGTGGCGGGCTTTCGCCATGAAGGAATCACATGGACAAAACAGCGCTAATTCTCGGGGGCGTAGTTACCCTCGCCGGCATGCTCATGGCCGGCATCAGCGGCGCGCGGCACGCGAGATCATCGGACAGCGGATCGTCTGGACAAGACCGACTCGGCGGATCCGACAGCACCATGCACCAGCGATCCGCAAATGAAAACGATGACCTGGCGTAGTCGACAGATGGCGCGAGTGCCCACGCTGATCGCGGTGGGGGAAGTGCGATGAGTGCGTGGCACTGGATAATTCTGCTCGGCCTCCTCGTGGCCGTGATCGGGCTGGCCAGGCTCGGGAAGACGATGGCGCGCACTCCCGCCGACACGCTGCCCGCCGGCTGGTACCGCGACCCCGGCGGCGCTGCGTTGATGCGCTACTGGGATGGGGCGAGCTGGACGGGCCGGACTCCCGGGCAGGGCGACATGCCTCCGATGACCGAAACCCCAACCCCGCGTTGGTATTACGGGACGCGAGAGCATCCTGAAGCGACGACCATTCTGGTCCTGGGCATCCTCAGCTTGACCATCTGTGCGCTTATCGGCCCCTTCGCCTGGCGGCGGGGCAAACGGGCACTCCGCGAGATCGACAGGTCCGGTGGCACGATCGGCGGCCGGAGCGCAGTTAAGGCTGGTTACATCTGCGGCGTCATCGGCAGCGTCTACTGCATTTGCATAGCAGTGGTTGTGGTCTCCCTCATTGCCTTCGCGGCAATTCATCACTGAGCACGAAGGTCAACCCTTCGACTTCGTTCCGGGATCCCGGGTCGGGTCGGCCGCTTACAAATCCAGGGTTCAAGCAGGATATGTCTTCTTGAACCAATCGACCAACTCGGTCTCGGTCTTGGGAACCTGGTAAGGACTATCCGGCGAGTCGGCGAAGAATTCGACATTCAGGAATGCATTTTCGGCGCTGGCCACGAGCGCGGGAACGTTTTTGGCGCTCGGGTCTATCATGCAGGTGTATCGGCCGACACGTTTGCCCTTTACGAACCACGCATCGTCGGACCCAACCGATCCGCCGCAGCCGTGCACCTGCTGCATCTTCAAGATGGCGTCGTACATGGTCTGCGTCGATTCCTTGTCCGGATATGCGAAGAATACGCCGTTGGGCGCGCCGGCGGCCGGGTTGCTGTCGCAGACCAGGATTGCCTTCGCCGGGGACGGTGGATCGGAGTGTCGACAGTTCGCCTTGCCGTATCTCTTGGTATCCATGTACTTGTCGAACAGCTCGAGGTCGGCCGGAGTATAGAAGTCCGGGTCGTGCCCGGGTTCGCTCTGCACCGCTGCGTTACCGTCGTGCACGAAAGAATCCAGTGCGTCTTGTCCGCCCGGGTCGGTCCAATTGAAGAATTCCATGACCGCGGGGTTGTTGTTCGTGATGATCGTCGACGGCGCGGGCGGCGTGACGGACTTGTCGGCGTAGCACGCACGGCGCCCGACCTCCTTGCCTTCGGTGGTCAACGACCCGTCGATACCGGGCGGGTCCGCAGGGCAATTGCTGGTATGCAATGAGGCTGTGAACGAACGGTAGGCCGCCGTCAGGACATCGGCATTCGGGAAGTGGTAGAACAGCCCACCTGGCGCACCGACGGAGGGATTGTTGCCGCACCTGAGAACGGCGTCGGCCCCGAAAGCCGGGTTCTGGTGTTTGCAGTTGCTGCGGTTGTAACCGAACACGGGCATCACCTTGAGCAGACCGATATCCGCCGCGGTCAGGTCGGTCGGCGGGGCTGCGGGCGGCGACGCCGCCGTGGGTGCCGGGTTGCCTTTGGATTCGGATACGGACCTGTGTCCCACCAGTTTCCAGATACCAAGGCCACCAGCGGCCAAGATCACCAGCGCCGCGATGACACCGACCACTACCCAACGCCGTTTCCGTCCCACCGATGCCGGTCCACGCTCACCGCTGGATGCAGCTGGCAATGGTTCACCGCTGGATGCAGCTGGCAATGGTTCACCGCTGGATGCCGCTGGCAATGGACTCGGTGGTAGTCGGGTCGCGACGGCGTCGGGCGGCACCAGGCCGATGGTTGGTGAGTCGTAGTACGAGCCGCCCACTTGCTCGGAGGCTGCCCTGGCCAACTCACCAGCGCTCGCGTACCGGTCTTCGGGAGACTTGGCCAAGCCGCGCGCGATGACCGCGTCGAACCCGGGTGGGATGTCGGATCGCATCATGCTGGGTTTGGGTGGCGGTTCGTACAGATGCGAGTGGATGAGGGCGGCGTCGGTATCAGCGGTGAATGGACGTACACCGGTCAGGCATTCGTACAGCACGCACGCCAACGAGTAGACGTCGACGCTTGCGGACACCGGGGCCGCTCCGAACCGTTCCGGGGCTATGTAGTGGAAGGAACCGATCGTGGCACTGGCCGAGGTGAGCCGGGCATCCGTCGCCACGTGCGCGATCCCGAAATCCACCAGATACACGAAGTCACCGGCCGTGACGAGGATGTTGTCCGGCTTGACATCGCGATGAATCAGGCCTTGTGCGTGTGCGGCGTCCAATGCCGCGGCTACCTGCGCGATCAGTGCGACAGCCCGGGCGGGAGGCAGCGGGCCCGTCGAGTTCAGCAGCGACCGCAGGCTAGAACCCTGGACCAACCGCATGTCGATATAAAGACGCCCGTCGATCTCTCCGTAGTCGTGGATGGGGATGACATGCGCTTCCTGCAGACGGGCCGCGGAGTGCGACTCGCGTTGAAACCGTTCCCGGTAGAGCGGGTCATCGGCGAGTTGCGCCGGCAGCACCTTGATCGCGACGGTTCGGTCTTTGGTCGCGTCGTAGGCTTCGTACACCTCGCCCATACCGCCCCGACCGATCAATCGGTCCAGTCGGTACTTCCCGAACCACGCGCCGGCACCGGGAGATCGCGGCGTTTCGGTCACCGAACCGATCTCCACGACCGTTGCAGATACATACGACCGCGCATGATGGTCAAGTTTCTCACGAACCGGGGCGGGTTGCTGGACGATTGCGGGCCTATTGCCGAACGTCCGATGAGAATCCGTTGCTGACCGCCCTCGAGGAGCTTTGCACCTCCGATATGCACACGCTGCAATTCGCCGCCCAGACATTGAATTACGAGCTTCTGGCCGTACTTCCTGCCTGTCTTTCTCGGATCGACGCCGTCAACCGTATTCACTCATCGGATATCCAGCACGCGAAGCGCAATTCGTCCGAACCCCGCCGAATCTTGTGAGAAGCTTGACCACGGCGTGCGGGCGGGTACGACCACACGGTCGTCTGCCCGCGGCTGACGCTGCTCAATGCAATTCTGCTCAGCCGCCACCTGCACCGCGTCATCCTGACAATGGGAACACCCTGATTGGGAGAGACACATGTATCGCCTCCAATTTCAGGCCGCAAGCCTCGCATGGACCTTCGACGAGGACAGAGTCCTGCGCATCGGGCGGTCTCAGGATGCGGATATCCAGCTGGATGCACCAGGTGTTTCGCGCATACATGCCGAACTGCGACCAACCGCCGTCGGATGGGACCTGCACGACAACGCCAGCAGCCAGGGCACATGGGTGAACGAACAGCGCGTCGAGCACATCACGCTGGGGCCGTCGACAGCGGTGCGCTTCGGTATGGGGGCCGATGGCGTCGAGGCGACGATCACGATCGACCTGCCGACTGCGGACGAGCCGACAAAACGAACGCCATACCTGGAGGCCACCCGCGTCTACATCTCCGGAGAGTCCGCCACGGGACAGCCCGGCCCGGGCATGTTGATCCGCACCCGGGACGGCGACACGCAGATCGAGTGGGGCTCCACAGTCCGGATCGGCCGCGAACCCGATTTGGACGTCGTCGCCGACCACCCAGCCGTCTCGCGACAGCACGCCGTGGTCGAGGCACGACCGGACGGGTGGTGGTTGCTGGACCGCTCCACGTCCGGGTCCTTTATCGACGGTGAACGAATCGTCGAGAAGAAGATCACCACGCCCACCCAGGTGTATCTGGGTCACCCGACTGCCGGATACGAGTTGACGCTGGTGCCCCTGGTCGATGTCGCCGCGGCACAGAAGCTTTTCGCCGCGAAGCGTCGCCGCCGCATCCTTGTGCGCGGGGCGGCCGTCCTGGGCGTCCTGGTCTTGGCCCTCGGCGTCGCTGCGGTGTTCCTGCTCTCGGGCAGAGCACCAGAACCGACCACCTTGACCGCGTCGCGACTCGACCGCGCCAAGCGGGCGAGCGTCGAGATCATCGCGGCCGAGCAAGACGGTGTGCCCCTGTGGCGGGGATCGGGAACCCTCATCAGTTCCGACGGGCTGATCTTGACGAACGTGCACGTCGGGCATCCGAGCGCGCCGGGAAGCCCGGAACAAAGCGACGAGGCTCCGATGTACCTGATCGCGCTGACGAAAGACGACGCCAGCCCGGCGGAAACCAAGTATCGCGCGACCACCATCGTCTCCGACGGCTATCTCGATCTGGCGGTGATGAAGATCAACGCCAAGGCCGACGGGTCCGCCCTCGACGGCGGGCAACTCGAATTGCCCGAACCCCTGCCGATCGGTAACAGCGATGCCTTGCACACGGGCGACCACATCACCGCCCTCGGTTACCCCTCGTTGACCTCCGGCCGCGCGGTTACCGGACCGCTGACCGTTACCAGCGGCGATGTCTCGAGCTTCATGTCCGACCCGGTGACACACACCGACCGCTTCTGGATCGACAGCACCGAGCGATTGGCCTCGGGAAACTCCGGAGGTGCCTCGATCAACAACGCCGGTGAATTGATCGGGATCAACTCGGCGGTCGTGACAGCCGAGACCTCGGGGGGAAGGCTCGGCGAATTCACATCGGGTTCGTCTCTCATCCGACCGGTCGCACTCGGCGCCGACATCATTCGGATCGCGCGCAAGGGCGGCGACCCCAAGTATGTATCGCCCTACCTCGATAAACTGCCGCATCTCGATGCGAAGGCGACGGTGCGATCGGCGGGCTGGGGCAAATCCTCTTCGGAGGGATGCGAAGGTGCCAGCACCGAGGACCACCCCCAGACGTTGACGGGGATTGCGGTCGGCGACGTCATCTACGCAAAATTCGAGGTCACCGGGATACCCGATGCCACGCCATTCGTCATCGCCTTTATCGCCGACGACAAACGCACCGTTCTCTTCCAGGCAGAGAGCACATGGAAACTGGGCGAAGCGAAGCAGTGTGTCGAACAGAACCTCGAGATCCCTCGTGGCATCAAGGGCGCCGACGCGATCCTGATCGTCGGCCCACAAAATGAAGTTCGCGTCGTGAATCCCGTAAGGTTCGGCTGACGCCATAGCTTCAGAACTGCTCGGTCACCTCGAGGCTACGGTGCGGATCGGGGAAATCTGCTACGCGGTGAGTTGCCGTGACATAGCCGGCGAGAACGATAACAATGCCGCCCATGACGGTGGCGGCGAGCGGCGGATTGATAGATCGGCGGGCTGATCAGGCGCACGATGCGACACCGCGCGGGCGATTTCGGCCCGATATCGAGGGGTTACGAGCAGTTGCCGTACTGGCCGTTGTGCTCTTCCATGCGAACATGCCCGGGGTCGGGGGCGGATTCGTTGGTGTCGATGTCTTTTTCGTCATCTCTGGCTTCCTCGTCACCGGAATCCTCTGGCGGGCAGCGGCTACCGCCGACACAGTCGGGCTGGTCCGGTTCTACGGCGCGCGGGCTCGCCGTCTGCTGCCCGCGGCGGGGGTCGTGCTGGTTGCCACCGCGATCGGTGCGGCCGTACTGCTGCCGCCACTGCAGGCTCGGCAGGTCCTCGGCGATGGGATCGCCAGCGCCTTGTACGCCGGGAACTATCGGCTCGCGCTGCGCGGCACCGACTACCTTGCCGGCGACACGCTTCCGTCGCCGTTTCAGCACTTCTGGTCGCTCGGTGTGGAGGAGCAGTTCTATCTGCTGTGGCCGGTACTGATCGCCGTCACGGCCTGGTTCGCGCGACGGCGCCGAATCGGATCGGCCACCGTGTTCCCGTACCTGATCGTTCTTGCCGTCGTCACCGGGCTCTCCTTCGTGATCTCGCTGATCTGGACCCGCACGCTGCCACCGTTGGCTTTCTTCTCGCTGCCGACGCGGGCCTGGGAGCTGGGCGCCGGGGGCATGATCGCGCTGTCGGTCACTGCGTGGTCCCGGTTACCGAAATCGGTTGTCGCCCCGGCCGGATGGATCGGTCTCGCCCTGATAGTCGCGGCGTGTACCCAGCTGAACGGGAAGACACCGTATCCGGGCACTGCGGCCCTGCTGCCCGTTCTCGGTACCGCCCTGGTGATCGGATCGGGTTGTGCGCAAACACGATTCGGGATCGGTCGCGGACTGGCGCTGCCGGTAATGCGGGCGATCGGCCGCGTGTCCTACTCCTGGTATCTGTGGCACTGGCCGGTATTGCTGCTGGCGCCGCGCGTGCTCGGTCACCAGCTCGGACGGGTCGGCTCGATGGGCGCGGTGATGATGGCAGGCGGACTCGCCATGCTCACGTTGTGGCTGGTCGAGAATCCGGTGCGCTTCGCCGCCCCGTTGCGCGGGTCGGGCGCACGCAGCCTGGCCTGTGGCGGCGCGATCACCGCGGTCGCCGGTGGTGTGGCGCTGATGCTGCTGGTGCTCATTCCCGTCCCGGTCGGCCGCGGCGCGGCGGCCGCGGCTCTTACGCTCGCCACGCCGGCCGCACCGGCTGCTCCCAGCGCCGACACGCGCGACGCGGCGGTCCGGCAGCTGACCGCACAGACGCAGACCGCAGTCGCTGCCTCGGCCGAAATCCGTTCTGTCCCTTCGAATCTCACCCCCTCACTGGCGGACGCGCCCGGCGACAAGGCGGGCGTGTTCGTCGACGGCTGCGTGCGATCGTGGCGTGAGGTGGGCCAGGCCGAGTGCGCCTCCGGCGATCCGGACTCGGCCACGACGGTGGCCCTGGTCGGCGATTCACACGCCGCGATGTGGCAGCCGGCGTTAGAGACGATCGCCGCGCAGCGGCACTGGCGGCTGGAAACCATGGCCAAGGTCACCTGCCCGTTGCTCGAACTGCCCATCACCAGCCCGTATCTCGGCCGGAACTACACCGAATGCGAGCAGTGGCGCGGCCAGATCCTGACCCGATTGCGGGTCGAGCACCCCCGCCTGATCGTGGTGAGCATGTCCCGGCGCTACGGCGCCGATTTCGGCTTCGTCTCTTACGACCAGGCCTGGGTCGAGAGCCTGAACCTCCTGGTCGGCCAGCTGCGCGCGACCGGAGCAGCGGTCCTCGTCCTCGGGTCCATCCCCGATCCGCACACCACCGTGCCGACCTGCCTGTCCGAACATATCGACAATGCCGCGGCATGCGCGCCAGCGCGCCCGGACGCGGTCAACGACGCGGGTATCGCGGCCGAGCAGGCGGCAGCCATCGCCGGCGGCGGCCAGTACGCCGATCTGACCTCGCTGTTCTGCACCACCGCCCGCTGCCCCCTCATCATCGGTGACAACCTGGTCTACCGCGACGACAATCACATCACCGTCAGCTATGCCAGAACACTCGCACCGGTCATCGCCGCACTCACTGACCGCGCGCTCACCAACAGCTGAGCCAGCCATGCGGATCCGAGCTCGACTCAGGGCGTTGCGAGACATAGCCACCATCGACCGACGCAAGCCGCGCCGAGAACGACGCAGCGAAAGCGGCCGAAGGCAGTAACGGCCAAATCTGGCTCAGCACAGAGGAAGTCGCCCCGGATTCACGAGCTCGACGCAGACCACAGGCAGCCCGTATTCGCGGGCGCATGCGCCATAGTCCCCCGATATCGGCTCCGCATGCCATTTGACCCATGGGTCTTGATCAGCGAGATCGGCCGAGTATGCGACGGCCGTCACACGTCAGGCTCGATTCGGCAGCCCGCAGCCGCGGGTTCGGCGGATAGCTCGGAAAACGAATGGAGCCGCGACCATGGTTCGAATCGGCGTATTGGCGCCTTATGTCGAGGGTCTCATCACCTCTGGCGGGTTTCTCCGCGACTTCGCCGGCACGCTGGAGGACTGCGGCGTCGAATCATTGTGGACCGTCGAGCATGTGGCGGTAGCGGAGAGTTATGAACCGTTGTATCCGTATTCGGCCGACGGACGAATGCCCGGTCCGGAACCCGGAGTTGTCCCGATGACCGATCCGCTCGAGACCATCGCCTTCGCCGCGGGTTCCACGACCACGCTGCGGTTCGGCACCGCTATGGTCGTCGCGCCCCTACACAGTCCGGTCGTGCTGGCCAAACGGGCCGCGACCATCGACCTGCACTCCGGCGGTCGGCTGATGCTCGGATTGGGCATCGGCTGGCAGAAAGAGGAATACGCCGCGGTCGGTGTGCCCTATCGTGCGCGGGGCGCTCGCCTGGACGACTGCATCGGCGCGATGCGGACTCTGTGGGCCGACGCTCCGGCAAGTTTCCACGGTGCCTACGCATCCTTCAACGGACTGCATTGTGTGCCGCAACCGGCCAGCGGTGCGATTCCAATTGTGCTGGGCGGTAACAGCGAACCCGCGGTGCGGCGAGCGGGTCGACTCGCGGACGGTTGGTTCCCCTACACGATTGGTCCCGAGGACTTCGCGCTGCGAGCCGACCTGATCCGGGAGACCGCCGCCGCGGTCGGAAGAGCCTCGGATGCCGTCGAATTCACCGCTTGGCCGGGCTCGTGTGACATGACACGCGAGTTCGACCCGGACTTCATCCGGCCGTATGTGACAGCGGGCGCTTCCCGACTGGTGATCAACCCGCCGCTGTTCGGCCCGGAATCGATGCTCGGCCCACGGGGCCTGAACGGCCTGCGCGACTACCTCGCCCGCTATCAAGACACGCTGGAGAAACTGTGAAACCCGTGAGCGACGTCGTCAACGTACTCGATGAGGTAACCCTCCCGGCAGAGCACGCCGATTCGTGGCTGCAACGCTGGCATACCGATTACTTACCTGACGCGCACGACCAGCGTGGCATGCGCGTCGTGCGCGTATGGCGCTCCTACCCATCACCCGACACCGTCTCGATCCACATTCTGTGGGAACTCGACGGCGGCTACGCCTTCTACGGTATGCGCGCCGCGGCCGGTGCGGATCCGAAGGTGATCCGATTCTGGGTCGAGTCCGACGCCATCGCCATCTCCCGCGACCGCCGCATGCTGCAACCACTGGAGGTGAACTGATGACCCGTTGGTTCATTCGCACGCCGGTCGATACCGCGGTCGTGCTACCCGAAGCCGGGACATCCGGGGTGCGTATCTGTTCGGCTGGGCCCGATCTACCCGGCAGCGTCGGCGGATCGGGCATGACGTGGGACCTGACCGCCGATGTCGAGCCCCGGCAAGCAGTGCCCGGCCTGCCTGCATCAGCCGATATCGTGGCGCTGACACCGGTTGCGTCGCAGCAGGTTGCGTTATCGGGGCCGCGAGTCAAACGGACCCTGCTACTGCGGGTCCGCCCCGGCACACCCGAGCACACCGTCGCACGGTTCGAAGCGGACCTCACCGCGATGCCCCGACACATCCACAGCATTCAGTCGTGGGCACTGAGCAGAACCGACGCCGCCGCGGGCTGGACGCACGCGTGGGAGCAGGAGTTCACCGACACCGACGGTCTCAACGGCGAATACCTGCTGCACCCCTATCACTGGACCTGCGTCGATCGCTGGTTCGACCCGGAGATTCCCGACGCAATCGTCGAGCCCGCCATCGCCCATGTCTTCCGCTGGGCCGACAGCCCGATCCTCGGGTAGGGCAGGCACACAACGTCATCCGCCGAAGGGGATGCGAGAAGGCTTGCGCGACAGGCCACGTCAGCGGCAATGCTCCGTGGGCGACTAAGCTCACCGCAATATCAGCATGGGTCAGGTGATCAACGAGGGAAGGCGTAATGGAGGATCTCGCCGCGCGATTCGAGGAGCTGGGTCGCCTGGTACCGATTCCCCACCCATGGGACATAACGGAATACATCGCGCGCGTGGCTGAGTACCGGGGACGGCCGATCACGTTGTGCCCGATCGACGTCGGCGCACTCTCGGGGAACGGATGCGGTACCGGAAGTGGCCTGTGGATCGCCCGGGAAGGCGACGACGTGATCATGTACGGGGCCGACACCGAATGGCATGCCGATCACATCATCGCCCACGAGATCGGTCACATGCTGCTCGGCCACGGTGGGACTGCGAGCGGTCCCGGTGGCGCCGCGGCCGATCTGCAGTTGCACGAATTGATGCCCTCGCTGTCGCTGGAAACCATCCGCAGCGTACTGCGCCGCCAGGACTACGGCAGTGAGCGCGAGCGCGCCGCCGAAACCTTCGCCGACCTGCTGCTGGTCGAAGCGATGCTGCCGAAGCGGTCGGCGAGCCGGTTCCGCTCGACGTTCTTCCGAAACCGGCATCGATGAGATGACCTCCCCGATCCCGGGCCTGATCACCTGGCCCGTCCTGATATGTATGGCGTTGGTGCTCGCCGGTCGGTGGTGGCTGTTGCGGGACAGCTTCGTCGACCGGCTCATCAACCGCGCGCTCGCCGCCGGCCTCTGCGAATACCTGTTGCGGGAGGCATGGTTCGAACAGTCACTGGCCTGGCTGCTGCCCGGCGACGACCGCGACGTGGTGAACATCGCCCGACAGCTCTCGCTGGGAGCAACCGTGTTGGCCGTCTCGAACATCTATGGCCTAGTCAAGTTGTGGGCAGGCGCCGATCCCGCCGACACGTGGCGCAGGCAGTGGCGCTATTACCTCGTCACCTTCACCGCCACCGCCGTCATTCTGATCGCGGGGACGCCCGCCCGCCGCGCCGACCAGTTGATCGACCAAGCCCTCGGCTGGCCGGCCGTCGTGGTCTGGGTCGCGTTCTCCCTGCCGCTCGGCGCTACAGCGCTGCTCGGCGGTCGGGTAAGTGTGCGCGAGATGCGCGCCGCCGGCGCCACCACCTGGCAGGAACGTGCACTGTACACAGCGCTCCTGGGCACCATAGTGGGTCTGGGTGCCATAGCCGTGGTGTACCCGCTCGAGACCGCCGTCAATGTCATGACAGGCCAACCGTCATTCGATCCCGAGATGCACTGGAAAGCATGGAGCGGCTTCCTGCTCTCGGCGGTCGGCGCTCCCGCCGTGATCACGGTGCCGCTGATCAGCACCCTGCTCACCCACCTCGGATGGGACCGCACCGGCCGGTACTGCCGCCGCCTGCGGCCGATGTGGGCCGATCTCACCGCAGCCGCACCCGAAATCGTCCTGGAGATGCGCCGCGACCACAACGGCCGAACAGACCCGGCCATCCGTCTGCACCGCATGACGGTCGAGATCCGCGACAGCCTGCTACATCTCAAGCGCTACAGCGACATCCCCGGCGATCTGGCTGCCACCGGCGGTGACCCACATATCTATGCCCGCAGCATCGCCGAGGCCATTGCCACCAAAGCTGCCGGGCACCCCCCGAGCGCGAGCCGGTTCACGCCCCGGCACCAAGTCCAACCGGGGGCACGGGACCTCACCGCGGAGCTGCGCCAGCTACTCGCACTTGCCAAGGCATGGCCACATGTCCGTGCCTTGACAAAGTCGCCGTAGCCGCGTTTCGCAGTGTGGGCTAATTCCCCTCAGCGAGGCCGGTTTCGAGTGCGTGCGCAGCGGCGAGTGCGGCTTGGTGTGCCCGCCCGCCGATGCCCAGGAAGTTGAGGTATCCATGGGGCAGGTCGGGATAACGATCATGAATGACCGCGACTCCCGCGGCCGCCAGTTTCTCGGCGTAGCTGTCGCCCTCGTCGCGAAGCGGGTCGAATCCGGCGGTGGCGATATAGGCCGGCGCGACGCCCGCAGGGTCGCCGTGCAGGGGCGAGAGCCGGGGGTCGGTCAGCTCGGCGCCGTCGGGCAGGTAATTGGTATTCGCCCACCGAATGTCGTCCGCGGTCAGCAGGAACCCAGCGGCGAACAGGCGCCGGGATGCGGTTCGCGCACCGAGATCCGTTGCGGGATAGAGGAGTAGCTGAAACGCCGGAGACGGTCCGCCACCGGCAGTGGTGCACTGAGCGACCACGGCAGCGAGATTGCCACCGGCACTGTCGCCACCGACAGCGATGCGCGCGGGGTCGGCGCCGATTTCGCCCGCGTGGGCGTGGGCATAACCGAAGGCTGTCACCGCATCGTCGACGGCGGCCGGGAACGGATTCTCCGGTGCGAGCCGGTACTCGATCGACAGGACTCGGACACCGGCGTGGACGGCGAGAAAACGCGCGACGGGTTCGTGGCTGTGGCGCGACCCGACGCTCCAGCCGCCACCGTGATAGAACACGAGCAGTCCGACCTCGTCGGGCAGACCGGCGGGCGAGTACAGGGTCGCCGGGATGTCGTAACCGGTTGCCGGGATGGTGATTTCCCTGATGCCCATGTCAGGGCCAGCGAGAGTACCGCCCATGACGGTCGCGCCCTCGTCGGTGTGCGCGCGGGCCCGGTCGATGGGACCGCCGAACAACTCCATGCCGCTGACCCTCATGAGGCGGGTCACGAGCTGGGCGTCGAGGTCTTGTTCCTGACCGTCGATGCGTGCGGCCGGTCCCGCGATGATCCGCCGGATCGGTCGTGGAAGACCGAGCATCGTCTGGACTGCCGCCTTCTTCATCGGTAGCGGCAGATTCTCGAACAACGTGCGGCGGATCCTCGGCACCGGTACGACTATACGATCCGCACCGCGACGGCGGTGTCAGTCGGCGAGTTGGTATGTCGCGAAGATGCCTTTGTGGTCGCTGCCCCACCGCGTCGGCGTCGCCAGGAAATTGTCCTGGGTTGGTTCTTGGAGTCGGGTACCGCGCGCGATGGACCCGCGCGGGCCGATGATGCCGACGGCAGACAACCGCAGCGCGGCACCACGAGCGAAGATGTAGTCGACGCGGTCGCGCTCGTCGGCCGCGGGAGCCCAGGCGAGCTCGGAGACATCCACATCGACGTTGTCCGAGGGCCAGGTCGATCCGGGGTGGGTGGCCGGGTCCGGGTACATCGATCGGTAGGCATCGACGAAACCGGCTTGCTGCAGGCGTCGAGTGGTCTCCCACTCCGACACCACACCGTTGTGGTCGAACATCTTCGCTGTCGCGGGCGTCCAATCCAGCAGGGACGGCTCGTTCAGGTCCCCACCGATGATGACCGAAGCCCCCTCGGCGATCTCGGCTTTCGCGTCGGCGAGAAAGTCGCTGATGACCTCGGGGCGGCCCGAGGCCGCGTTGATGCGCCGGATCACGGCGGGGTCGGTCACTGGGCCCGCCGGCAGCCGGTTCCACTCGTGCTCGGCGAACTCCCCCGGCGCCGGGACCCCGGGGCCGTACCCTCGGGGCAGGTTGCAGGCATACCAGCGATATTCCAGATGCGCGGAGTAGACGGTGAGGCGCTTACCGTCGATGTTCAACCGCGCCTTGACCATCCATCGCCGATCGGCGCTGTCCTCGACCGGAAACACCGACAGAATTCCTGTGTCGTGCGAGGGGACGGCGTTGAACTCGCGGCCCCGCCGTGCCAGTTCGGCCGCGACGGCCGTGGTCGCTTCGGTTGCCTCCGAGAGCAGCACGATCGAGGCCTGCGTCGAGATGATGAGATCGGTGATCAGCTGAATACCATTGGCGACTTTGCTGCCGCTGTGCCACGTGTTCAATGCGAGCACACGGATCTCGCGTACCGCGATTGCGGCAGCGGACAGCACCGCCTCAGCTGCGAGCGCTCCCGTTCCTGCTGACCCCAACTCATCGTCGCTTCGCGTCATCAACCCATGATGGCCTCCATCGAAATGCCATCGATTGCGATCGATGCGGGTTCTGCACATCCAGGCTCAGGTGCGGGCCTACCGGCGGACACGCCGAAATCGCCATGACCACGGCGGGCGTGGCGAAGTCGGGGTTGCGCGAGGACACTGAAGGCGTGCGCCGAATTCGTCGTCAAGGAGCAATGTGATGGCACCCGACAGGCCTTTCGGAATTGATCCGGAAGAATTCGAACGCGTGTTGCGGGAGATGGGGATCGAATTCCGCGACCTGCTCGGAAAGGCCAGCGAATATATCGATCGTGCGAGCGCGACTTCGCTGGCGTCGCTGCTCGATCAGTTCGTTCAGCCGGGGCGGACCCGGCCGCCGAAGCCGGAGGGTGAGACCACCGGCGAGACCGGCAGTGGGGTGTGGGTCATCTACAGCGTCGACGACGCTGGCGAGGCCAGGGTCGAGCAGGTTTTTCCGAGCGAGCTCGAGGCCTTGCGTGCGCATCGGGACAATACCGATGAACGCCGTCGCGTGCGGTTCCTGCCCTACGGCGTCCCCGCCACTGCGCTGGACACGCCCTGACACAGGACGCTCGCCTCTTCGGTCATGTCGAGCCGAACGCCTTGTCGGACGGGTCGGCCCGGCGCGCGGACGGCCAGCACATCGATCCCCGCCGCCTGACTCGAGTCGAGCACTCGTTCGCCGAATCGAGAACTGACACGGCCCCGTCACCGGGTGGCGTCTGGCGCGGGCCACCCGGTGACAGCGTGGGGTGTGGCGAGGGTCAGACGATCGCGGGGCGCCGGGCCGCGTTTTCGTCGATGGCCGCGACGATTGCGTCGAACAGCGGCGCGGGTATGTCGTGGCCCATCGCGGCCAAGGGCAGGTAGTTCGATCCGGGGATCGCCGCGTGGGTGGCCTCGCCGCCGGCGATCTTGATGAGCGAATCCTCGACACCGTGAATGACCAGCGCGGGCAACTGCAGTTGCTGGAGTCTTTCCGTGCGGTTGGGAGCGATGACGGCCGCGGTGACTTGGCGTCCTGGGCCCTCGGGGTGGCGCGCGCGGTCATAGGCCTGGGCCGCGAGTGCGTAGCGGCGCTCACGCTCGTGCTCGGCGTAGGTCTTCGAGCCGATGAGCGTGTACAGCGCGACGATCTGTTCGATCGCCGCGTCACGATCGGGTGGTAGCGGTTTTGTCAGCTCTTGGAGGATTTCGTTATCGGCCATGCCGATGCTGACGTGCGGTGTGCTCATGATCGAGCACAGTGAAAGCACCCGCTGGGGGTACTCGATAGCGAGGAGTTGGGCGACCATACCGCCCATCGAGGCGCCGACGACGTGGGCCTTGTCGATACCGAGATAGTCGAGCAACTCGACAGTGTCACGCGCGATTGCTCTCAGGTAGTACTGGCTCGGCGTGATTTTCCACTCGGTCAGACCGCTGTCGCGGTTGTCGGGACGGATCACCCGGTAGCCGCGCGCGCCGAGGTGGTCGACGATTTCCTGGGGCCAGTGGATCAGCTGAGAGCTGAGCCCCATTATCAGCACCAGCGGTTCCCCCGTCGGATCCCCCTCGTCGCGGTAGCACATCCTGACGTCGGACAGCTCAGCGAACCGGTCACGCTCATCGTTCATGACAAACCTCCCGAAGTAGTGGCTGACTGCAAACATTCAGCGAGCAAGACGAGCTGCATTCCGGGTGTTCATAGAACTATCAACTGCGACGTCAGTGACCTGAGGCGCCATCGCCCATCCATGATCGCCCACACCGGACATACCTCGCATCGATTTCCAGATACGCCGACGCCAGCATCCGAACAGACAAGCGTTCAACAACTTCTTCCACCCGTCACGCTGACCGCACCCGTCAGGCTGATCAATGGAGTCTTTTTATGGTGGCAGCCTCCCGGGTGAGGAGTGATTCACTTGGCCGGCGTCGGCGGTGCCTGGTTGATGGTGGTGAAATACTGCACCGCGGCCATGATCGCCACCGGGGCGGTGACGAGCAGTTGGCCTGCGACCGTGCCGAGTGCGCCGATGGCCAGGATTCCGCCGAGGCAGCCGATCGCGGCGGCAGGCAGGAAGCCTCCGAACAGCCCGACAATGGCGGCGGAAGCGACTGTCGCACCGGCGATTCCGCCGAGCAGGCAGCCGATCGCCGCGCCGCCGAGTCCACCGGCGAGGGTGCCGATGGTGGCACCCATGGTGATGGTGCTCGTCATCCGGCTCCAAGCGGCTTGCTCGCGGTCGTAGGAGTTCTTCCACGGCGCTTGATCCTCGAACGGGAGGGCCACGGGCTGGTAGGTGGCGTGCTGCGGATCGAACAGCGGCGTGAGCGTGGCGGTCCGCCCCGAGATGTGGGCAGCGATCGGGAAGACGAAATCGTCTACCCGGAACGACAATTCGGTTCCCGCCAGCACGGTCCCGTTACCTGATTTGATCTTGAATACGCCGTCGTCCACGACCATCGAGCCTGCGTCGGTGCTGATGATGGTGGATCTGTCGGTGCTTGTCGCGGTGTAGGCGACCGCGCCGGAGTCAGCGAGCGGACCGGCGTTCGCGTGCGCCGCGCCGAGGCTGACGGCTGCGACGAGCAGCGCTGATGCCATGGTCGTGTTCTTCATCGGGTACTCCTTATTTCTTCTCGGACCGGACCGGTCGAGTTCTGGGCGCGCCTGGTCACGCCGACACGAGAAGTCGTCCGGCGTGGCAGGCGGGGTAGAAGTGGTGAGCGGCGCTCAGCCGAAATGTTCGGTGAGGGTGGAAATCACTGCGGCACAGGCCTTGTCGTCGCCCGCAGTGACTGCTTGGAGCGCATCCCACAGCGTGGAGGTGGCATTCGCACCCAGCTGCGGTGCGGCGCAGTCATCGAATTTCGTGCGCAGTTCGGGTGCGGACAGCGGATTTCCTGGGCTGCCCCGACCGGTATCGACGTGGACGTGGTGGGTGCCGCCGTCGCTGTCGATACCCAACGCATCGGCGGCCACCCGAGCAGGGAACGCCGCCGTGGCCACCGGATCGGCCTCGAATCGGATGCGTCGGGCCGCGTCGAGCACGGTGGCCCGCAAGGGATTCCCTTGGTCGAAGTCCGCGAGCCCCACACCGAGTCCCGAACCGCGGAGCAGGGCAATCGCGACGACCACCGGACCGGAGAAGCGGGCCGCGTACGGAGTCTCTGGTGCATACTTGGCGTCTTCGGGGAAGGCGATGGTGCGCAGCACCTGTTCCGCGACGCCGATCCGAAGTCTCGCCCCCTGCTCCAGACGAAATCCCTGTGCGCGCAGGAGCAACGCGGCGTCAATGGCGGAGTGGGTGAACCCGTTGGTGGGATAGGGTTTGGTGGTCACCGACTCGACGCGCCAGAGCTCGCCGGTCGGCCAGTCGACCGCGGCGGGCTCGACACCCAGGAACGCGTGCAGGAATCCGAATCGGCCTTCGAGGGCGGTCGGTGGCGCGGTCGCGCCCACTGCGGCAAGGTCGACGGCCAGCAGCCCTGCCGCCGCGGCGAATCCGGCGTGCATGGGTTTGGTCTGGCCACCGGTCCGGTTGCCTTCGAGAATTCCACCGGACAGCGAGGCCGCGGTGCCGATGGCATGCATGAGCTGCCCCGGGGTCAGGCCGCGCAGCAGTCCAGCGGTCACCGCGGCGCCGATCGGCGTGCATACCGCGGTCGGATGGAACCCGCGCTCGAACAGCACGGAATTGCCCTCGCTCACTGCGTTCTCACCGAGCCAGAGACTGATCTCCTCCCCCACCGCGATGGCGCGCAGCAGATCGAGAGCATCGGATCGCTGACTCGCGACCGAGGCGGCGACAGCCGTCGGCACGATGACGCAACCCGGATGGACCAGGGACGGTGTCTGGGCGTTGTCGTAGTCGAGGGCGTGCGCGGCGGTGCCAAGCACGAGAGCGAACCTGCCGCTGTCGTCCCGGGTCCGCGTGGCGCGCCTGACGGATTCGACAGGCGCTTCCCGCATTCCGGCGATGGTGACGGCGACGGTGTCGACGAGATGCGCCCCCGCGGCTTGGACGACCGCAGCAGGCACTTCGGACTTCGAGTAGACCGCATGCGCCCACTCGGCCACTGCCCGCGTCAGTTCAGGAGGCATCCTCGACCGCCTCCGGAACCAACGCGAGCGGCCGGATCGGCGAGCCGGTGGCGCCCGTGATCCGCAGCGGCACGGCCAGATACAGGATCTCGCGTGCGCCCGTCGCAGCCAGCTCCTCGAAGGTCAGCACCTCCATGATGTGCACGCCGCGCTCGACGAGCAGCACACCGTGGGCGGGCAGGGCGGCGTGGCCGACGCCGGGAAGAATCCGGTCGGTGGCGATGGTGTCGCTGCACACCGCCCGGATTCCGGTGTCGGCCAGGTACTTCGCCGCCTCGGCAGTGATACCTGGGACGCCGGTCTCATGACCCACGTAGGCGACCGGGTCATGATAGAGCTGCGGCCAGCCGGTCCGGATGAGCGCAACCTCACCGGTACCGGGAACGGTATCGCCGAAGGCCGCGCGCAAATGCTCAGCGGTGATCCCGAATCCCGGCTCCAGCCGCGCCACGCCGAGCAGCGTCGGGATATCGGCCAGTACACCCCGGCACAGGAACGGCGTGACCGTGTCCACGCCGTAGGCGGTGAACGCACCGCCGACGCTGGCGGCGTGCGCGTCGACACCGCCGTACATGTGGCCGTCGATGGACGCGTGGCACAGGGCGTCCAGATGGGTGCCGACATGCCCACCAGTGACGATGAGTTCGTTTGCGCCCGAGCCACCTTGGGCATTGACCCGATCACCATGGCGGCGCAGCAAGGCCATCCGAAAGCCGGGGTGACTGGGCGAGCAGGGCATGCCGTTCTCGAGCGGTTGGCCCAGTTCGATGGTGCGCCATCCACCCAGTGCGGCAATGACGGATCGCAGGGTTGCGCCGGAATCGACTGTGTGGTTGGTCATTTCATGTCCTCGGCGAAGCGGGTGTCGTACGCCTTGGTGGCGTCGATACCGGACTTGTTGAGCACGGTGCTCACGAACTGGGCGGCTTTGGCGGCCTCTGCGGGATCGATGGCCGCGGTAGCGGGTGTCGCCTTGACGATCGGATCCCAGCTCTGCGCGAACTGCTTGTCGTCCATGTCCGGGAAGCGGGACCGGAGCAGGGCCGCTGCCTGCTCGGGCTGACCGTGAATGAACGCGTCTGCTTGGCTCAACGCCTTGGCGAAGCAGTGCATCACAACCTCCTTCCTGCTCATGGTGGCCTTGCTCGTGGCGGCCACGCCGTAGAGCAGATTGTCCAGGTCGGGAGCGATTCCGGAGGCCAGGCGCAGCATGACGCGCCCGTCGCCGCGTTCGGCGGCCACCAGTGACGACGGCGGGCCGATGATGTAGCCGTCGACCGAGCCGTTGGCGAAGGCGGCGACGGTTTCGGCCGCACCGCCGGCCGACACGATGTTCACATCGGTGTCCGGATTCATGCCCGCATGCCGCAGCAAATAGCGCAGCGTCTGGTCAGCGCCCGAACCGGCCGAGGTCACGGCCACTTTGAGGCCGCGCAGGCCCCGGACCGCGGTGTCCAGGTCCGCGCCCGCGGGCGGGGCGTAACGGTTCTTCACGCCGATGTCGGCGGTGTTGCGGTTGGCTGTCGCGGCGAAAGCCACCAGCGGCGCGCCGCGCTCGGAGGCGCTGAGGATGGCCGCGAAGGTGGTCAGGGCGACATCCACGCTGCCGCCTGCCAAGGCTTGGATGGCTTCCGAACCCCCACCCATTTCCAGGGATTCGATCGTCAGACCGTGATCTCGGAGGAAACCCTGCTCCTGGGCGACGTACAGCGCCGCGTACTGCAGGTTGTTCGCCGTGGACTGGCCGATCTTCACCGTCTCCCCGGAACAGCTGGTGACGGTGGGTCCGCCCGCGGCGCAGCCGACGACAGCGGACCCGGTGAGGGCGAGCGCGGCCAGCACGGCCGCCATTCGGATTCTGGGTGACATGGCGTTTTCTTTCACTTCCACCGGGAGCTGAGGCTCTCGGCGCGAGTCACCGCGATATTGAGCAGCAGCGCGACCACCACGAGAACGGCGATGGCGGCGAAGGTGCCGGCGGTGTCGAAGGTGTTGGCTGAGGTCTTGAGCAGATGGCCCAATCCCTCATTGGATGCAGTGATCTCGGAGACCACCGCGCCGAGCAGCGAGTACGGCACGGCCAGCCGGAATCCGGTCAGGATCCACGACATCGTGTGCGGCAGAATCACTTTCATCAGTCGCTGGCGGCCGTTGGCGCCGAGCACGGTGACCACGCCGAGCAGTTCGGCGTCGGCGTCGCGGGCTCCGGCGAAAGTGTTGTAAAAGACGAGGAAGAAGCACACCAGCGCCGTCATCACGACCTTGGCCTGCAACCCGATCCCGAACCACAGGATGAACAGCGGCGCGAGCGCCAGTTTGGGCAGGCTGTTCATGGCGATGATGAACGGATTGAGCACATCGCCGAGGAAGCGGACGCGGCCCAACAGGAATCCGGTGACGATCCCGGCCGCCGAACCCAGCATCAGGCCGATTGCCATGGCCAGCAGCGTCGCCTGTGCGTTGGCGGCCAGAGTACCGTCGCGAGTCCACTCCGACAGCCGCTCCCAGATAGCCTGCGGCGAGGACACCCAGAACGGATCGATCACCGGCCCTGACAATCCCTGCCAGGCACCCAGCAACGCGGCGACGATCAGAATCCGGGCCGTGTATACCACCAGCCGATACCTGCGTTTTCTCCGGCGGTAGCGACCGTCGAAATCGGCGTCGTCCACGGCGGTGGTCACTGTAGCGGTGGCGCGGGCAGCCGCGATGGCGCTCATGCGGGCACCCCTGATTCGACTTCGGGACTCAGGGCCGCCCACAGTGTTTCGTGCAATCGCGAGAACGCTGGATCGAAACGCGCCGTGAAAACATCACGCGGCTGGGGCAGCGTGACCGGTTCGTCGAGCAAGACACGGCTGGGTCGCGCACTCATCACCAGCACCCGGTCCCCCAAAGCGATCGCCTCACCCAGATCATGGGTGATGAACAGGACGGTGGCATTCGTGCGTGCCCGGATGTCGAGCAGTTCGCCCTGCAACACCGTGCGCAGTTGGCTGTCGAGGGCGCCGAACGGCTCGTCGGCGAGGATTACCTCCGGCTCGTAGACCAGGGTGCGGGCCAGGGTTACCCGCTTGCGCATCCCACCGGACAACTGCCGCGGATACACCTCGGCGAATCCGCTGAGGCCGACCAGCTCGAGTACTTCCTCGGTGCGGCGTTCGATCTCGCTCTTGCCGAGTCCGCGCAGTTCCAGCGGCAGCCGCACATTGGCGCGCACCGTACGCCATGGCAGCAGATTGTCCTTCTGGGTGACGTAGCCGACGCGAGTGTTCGCACCCGCCACGGGTTTTCCGTCGTAGCGCACCGTGCCGCCGCTGGGCTCCAGCAGCCCGGCGACCAGGTTCAATAGTGTCGACTTACCGCATCCGCTCGGCCCGACAATGCAGCAGAACTGCCCGCGCGGGATCGCGAGCGACAGCCGGTCTATCGCACGAAAAGAACGCTTGGCGTCACGGAACGTCATTGCGACGTCGGAGAATTCGATCAATACCGGCGACCGGTCCGGTGTGGGGTGGGCACTCATGGTCACGACCTTGTGTACTCGAGCGGTGGGTAGAGCTGGGCCCATTCGAGCGTCAGCCGGGCCGCGGCGACGACCGGCTGATCAACGAATGTGCCATCTTCCAAAGCGAATCCGCCCGAATGGGCGTCCGCCGCGGCGACGACGCGCCGCGCCTGCTCGACCTCGGTGTCCGTGGGACGGAACGCGTCGGCGATGACAGGCAACTGTGCGGGATGAATGGCCGAGCGGCCGCGCATACCCAAACGGCGACCGCGCAAACAGGACTCACGCAGTCCCGCAACATCTTTCACATTCCCGAAAACGGCCATCGCGGGCGGCGGCAACTGGGCGGCAGCCGCCGCAACGACGATCCGGCTGCGCGCCCATACCAATGCCTGTTCGTCCAGGGCACCCAGTTCAACGCGTAAGTCACCCTCCCCCAGGGAGATCGCGACGACGCCGGGTGCCGAGGCGATCTGATACGCGTTCTCGATGCCCAACGCGGTCTCGATCAGACAGTGGAATTCGGCCTGCGCTCCCCCCGCACGCACGATACGGGTGGCGGCTTCGATGTCCGCGATGGACTCGATTCGGGGCAGGCGAATACCGGCGAGGGCTCGCAGCCCAGCGATGGCGTCGAGATCACGCCGCCCCGCCTCGGAACGAATATTGTTGACCCGCACATGAATCCGTGTCGAGAAGGTATCGGGTTCGATTCGTGCGAGGAAGTCCGCGACCGCGTCGCGAGCCTGCTGCTTGCGGTCTTCTGCCACCGCGTCCTGTAGGTCGAGGACCACGATCGCGGCGCCGGACGCGACGGCTTTGTCCATCCGGTCGGGCCGATCGCCGGGAACGTATAGCCAGGTTCCCGGATACCTCATGCCACCGCTCCGGTTGCGCGCCACTGGCGAATCTGTTCGCTGGAAAAGCCCAGCGAGCCGAGTATCTCGTCGGTGTCGGCTCCTGGCGCCCGGCCGGGCCAGCGAATGGTGCCGGGGGTGTCCGACAGGCGGAACAGCACGTTCTGCATCGCGACCGTGCCGAGATCCGGATCCGGTAGTCGCACAATGGTTTCCAGCGCCTTGTACTGCGGATCCCCGAAGATGTCGGCGATATCGTAGACCGGCGAGATAGCCGCCTGCGCATCGGTGAACGCCTCGACGACCTCGGCCGCGTCACGCTGGGCGATCCAATCCGCGACCGCGCCATCCACCTCCTCGACGTGCTGGACCCTGCCGTAGCCGCTCTTGAACCACGGTTGCTCCACCAGGTCCGGACGGCCGACGAGGGTCATCACGCGTTCTGCGATCGACTGGGCACTGGTCGAGACCGCCAGCCAACGCCCATCCCGACTGCGATAGATATTGCGGGGCGCATTGTTGTCCGAACGGTTTCCGGTGCGGCGCGGCACGGCGCCCAACGCGTCGTAGCTGGTGATCTGCGCGCCGAGCATCATGAGGATCGGTTCGATGATGGCCAGGTCGACCACTTGCCCACGGTCGGTGCGCTCCCGCTGAGCCAGCGCCACCATGATCGCGAAAGCCGTAGCCAGCCCTGCGATTCCATCGGCAAGGGCCAGCGGCGGCAGAGTCGGCGGCCCGTCCGGCTGACCGGTCATAGCGGCGAATCCGCTCATGGCCTCGGCCAGGGTGCCGAAACCAGGCTCGTGCGAGCGGGGCCCGAACTGCCCGAAGGCGGTGACCCGGGCTATCACCAGCCGCGGGTTGAGTTCGTGCAGCACGTCCGGCCCGAGGTTCCAGCGCTCGAGCGTGCCGGGCCGGAAGTTCTCGATCAACACATCGGCCTCGGCCAGCAGTGCCCGGGCGATCGCCTGTCCGTCCTGCCTCGACAGATCGATTCCGACTGGGCGCTTATTGCGGCCCAACTGTTTCCAGACCAATCCCACCCCGTCCTTGCTGGCGCCGTGACCACGACTGGGATCCGGACGGCGCGGGTGTTCGATCTTGACGACGTCGGCGCCGAAATCCGCCAGCATCGTCGCCGCCAGTGGACCCGCGAACAGCGTCGCGGCATCCACCACTTTCAGTGACTCAGGGCACATCATGGGCATTAACTTATAAGTTATAAGATGAGGCGTCAAGAGGTCGTTGGAGGGATTACGATCAGGACAGACAGCGACCCAGAACAGGAGCCTTCGATGGCACGACGCAGTGCGTCCGCCGCAACTGGAGCGGCACGGCCCAGGCTGACCGGCCCAGACCTGACCTACGCCAGCGTCAAGCCCCCCGGCAGCCGAGCCAGCTATGTTCAGGACGTGCTGCGATCGGAAATCCTCAGCGGCGCAATGCCTCCCGGCACCCCGATCCTGCAGGACAAGGTTGCCGAGCGGCTCGGTGTCTCGATCACCCCGGTGCGCGAGGCGCTGCGCAATCTCGAATCAGTCGGATTGGTGGTCTACGAATCGAATTTCGGCGCCAAAGTCGCCGAACTGGCCGCCGGCGAGTTGGAGGAACTCTACTTGCTCCGAGCCACCGTCGAGGGCCTGGCCGCCCGACTTGCCGCCAAGTCCATCTCCCCCACTGAGCTGGCACGACTGCACGACATCCATCGGGAACTGCGCGCCGCGCTGGACGTGGGCGACGCCGCACGAATGGCCGCTACCAGCCGTGAATTTCACGCCCAGATCGCGCGCGTCGGCGGCCGCTCCATCATCGCCCGCCATCTGCAGTGGATCTGGGAAAGCCACCCCATCCCCCTCGCCCAATCGGTTTGGTCGAACCCGAAGGTCGCCAGCCAGGCCGTGGAATCGCACGCCCGGCTGCTCGCCCTGCTCGAAGCCGGAGATGCCGAAGGCGCCGAAACCCATATGGCGCAACAGGTTCGGCTCGCGGCCTCGACCCGGCTTGCGATGATTCAGCAGCGCACCGAGGCCTAGAATCGACACGGCCACGACATTCTGATCTTCCAGAGTCCGGCCTGACTCACACCGCTCGAACCCCTCTTCGCCGCCCATCCAGGCTGCCGACGCCTCTATATCGACCTCCCCGCCACGGCAACAGTCCGCGGCTCAGCGGCAAAACCACCGCCACCGCGCTGACCGACGCCGTCAACTCTCCGACTGAGTGCTGTTATCGAACTGCTCATTTCCATCCAACCGCAGGAACTGCCCGGTGGCGCGCATCGGCCATCGGTCGTAGAATCCGGCCACCGCATCGTCGGCGACCAGACCAACGTGCGCGATCCGGCTCCGAGTCGCCCAGCCGACAATCGAATCCATCATTGATCCGCCGATCCCGCACCGCTGATAGCCATCGGTGACGACAACATCCACAACGACCGCATAGATGCCATCGCCGATTACCCGGGCCATCCCGACCGCCGTCCCGCCGATCTCGGCTACCACGCTGTACAGCGAAGCGGCCAACGCGGATTCGCACTCGGCGGCTGCCGGGGCCTTCCAGCCGACCGAGGCCCGCAGCGCCCGGTACTCGACCACCGTCGGCACGCGTTCAACAATCCGCGCTGACTCCCCCACCTCGGCGCGTGGGAGGTCGGGATCTTCGCCCAGCATCGTCGCTGCCGGTGCTTGTGGATGATTGTCCGTGCGACGCAGCCATTTTCGGTCGATCACAGCCTGGACATCGGTGCCGCGGTGGTGCGCCAACAGCAGGGCATGACAGATCACGTCCGCGATCTCGTCATCGACCGCATCCTCGAGCTCGGCAGGTGATTTGCCGCGGGGGCGGCCTTGCCCGGACGCGGCCAGAAACCACTGCACCAACTCGCCAGCTTCCTCGGCGACCTTCAGCATCAGCCATTCGCCGGTCCGACGAAACCCGTGCCGATGCGCGTATTGCCTTGACACCGCATCCAATTCGGCACCCAACCTCACCCAATCCATACCGCCACTCTCCGAGTCAGTCGCTGTGTGTTACGACACGGACTTGCCTGCACAAGGGCCTCTGCGGAGACGAGGCACTCCTTCGCCACCGCACTGGTCAACGCGGGGGTCTCGCTGCAGTCACTGACGACACTGCCCGCAGGGTGAGAATTTGTCGACTTCAGCTGCAGCGCAATACTTTTTCCTGCGGTCAGAGGTATGACAGCTGCGGTCGGTCAACGGCCCTTGCGGATGAGTGCGGTGACTTTCTCTCCTTCGGTGATGGTGAGCGGGCCGACACGGTCGGGTTCGGCCGCCCCGAGTGCGGTGGCGAGGTCGCGGCCGTGTAGATCGAGGGCGGCTTCGGACAGGGTGGTCAAGTCGGCGATCGCGGCGCGTGCTCGGACCCATCCGGTGGTCCCGATTCCGATGCCGATGAGTGCGGCGGGCCACCACACTGTGCCCAGTAGTAGGTAGGGCCAAGCCCAGGTTCCGATGGCCACCGCTGCAGCGAACGCGGCGTTGGCTGTAGTGATCTCAGTGCGAGCCGCATCGGGTATGACGAGCCACAAGCGCGACCAGGCGAAGGTCAGGTCCAGGCCGTAGCGGTTGGCCGCTGTGTATTCCAGCGCATGGATGCGGTCGCCCATCCAGGTGGGCCGGCCAGGTTCGGCCAAGGCGATGCGATTGACTCTCGCTGCCGCAGTGTTGATTGCCAGTTGCTGCTCGGGAGTGCGGGAGGCCCGTGGGGTGGCTTGTTCGAGCCGGCGGCGATCGGCCACACGGTCGCGCCAGCGTCGGCGTCGATTGTCCACCAGCGTGCGTTGCACCAGAGTCTGCGATCCTGGCCACGAACCGAGCCAGATCCGCCGGATCGCGCCTGCGAGAGCTTGGACTGCCAGTCCAGCCCCGGCGGCGCTCAACAACACCGCGACAAGCAGGACGGCCTGGCTGCCCGTGGACTGCCGTGTGATCCAAGTAGCGGTCTCGGATGCGATCGCGCCAAGGCGCGTGCAGTCCAAGGCGTGCTGGTGCCGCAATCGGATACCGATCCGTACCGTGGCGAGGAGTAGCGCGCCGGGGATCACCAGAAGGGTCACCCACCGTTCGGCAAGCTTCTTGGCCAGCTCCTGGAAGAAGGTACCCACGCGGTTCTACCGCCGTTTCATCGGGATGTCGGTGAGCAGACAGCGTGGCACCGGCCCGGCCGGCAGCGTGCTGGATTGTCGATTGCAGGCGCCGTCCGGGCAACCGAACGATTCCTCATCCGGCTGGCCGGAACCTAGTCCGGGCAAGCCCACAGCGATCATCTGCCGCGCATTGGTGCCCAACAGTTGGCTCAACAGCACCATGATGGGGCGGCGTGCCCGAGCCTCGTCTTCGATGCGTGCCAGCAACTGTTGGCGGTCCTCGGACTGGCGGGCGCACTCTGCGCGCAACGCGCCCAGCTCCCTACACAGCATCGACAACGCCTGCCGCTCAGCACTTTCCACCACGTCACCCCCCGTTCCAACTAGCGCCGCAGAGGTGGGCTAGTTCACCTGAAACACCCTCGGTAAGTGCATAATGCACTAACGGGGCCGATCTGGGAACTGCAGCCTGGAGTACCGCACGAGGGGGGCTCGACCTTGTCGTATAACGAGCTACTGAGGAAGCTACTCGAGCGAATCCTCACCCATAACCGAGGCGAGACGATCGACACCGCCATACTCGATGACACGGCGCTGGACGATGCCGCCGCCGAGCTGTGGTCGGCCGCTCAGCCCACCGACCCGGATCACCCCTCGCTCGAGGACAGCGAGCGACTCGTCGTGGCCCGAAACATCTTGGGAACGCTGCACACCCTGCGGTACATGGTGCTACCCGACGGACCCGACGTTCAAGAACTCGCTCGCGCCATCGTCCTCGTTGAGCCGATAGCCCACCTCGGTATCGAGGCGATCCCTGAAGTGCTGCACAACATCCTCGGTGAGGCCGCCGATCCGGTCGCCCAAGCCGACCTCGCCGCACGGATACGGCAGTACGCCGAAACCACGACCGATCCAGTTCTTCTCGACGTTGCGCTCAACCTGCTCACGTCGGCCTTGGCCGCCACCCATACAGCACACCCCGACCGGGCGTGGATGCTGTCGACCTGCGGTGTCGCCTACCGAATGCGTTATGAGCAGCGTGGGGGGCTCGACGACTTGGATCGGGCGGTTCAGGTCGGGGAAGAGGCGGTGGCCGCCGCACCTGTGGGCCACTCCGAGCGCATGGGTGCATTGTCCAACCTGGGCCTGGCCTACCAGGTGCGCTACGAGCGCTTCGGTGGTCGCGACGACGTCGACCGAGCCATCGCGGTGGGTGAGCAGGCGGTGGCCGTCGGGCACCCAGACCACATCAGCCGGGCAGGGGCACTGTCCAACCTGGGTCTGGCCTATCGGATGCGATTCCGCAGCCTTGGGAGCCGAGACGACTTGGACCGAGCGATCGAGATCGGCGAGCAAGCGGCACTCGCGCTACCCTCCGATGATGCCAACCGGTCGGCCATGCTGGCCAACCTCGGCGATGCCTACCAAACGCGGTTGGAGCGCTACGGCGACTACGACGACTTGAACCGAGCGATCGAGGTGTCACGTCAGGCAGTGACCGCTGTACCCGTTGGCCACCCCGCCCACGCGGTGACGCTGACCAGTCTCAGCCATGCCCACCTGCGGCGATTCGAGCGCCTCGGCGGTCGCGATGACCTCGACCGAGCGGTCGAACTGGGCGAGCAGGCGCTGGCTGCCACACCCGTGGGCCACACCGAGCGCGCGGGGATGTTGGCATCACTGGGAGCCGTGTTCCACACCCGATTCACCCACAGTGGGGTGTTGGCCCACCTGGAACGCGCGGTCGATATCTGCGAGCAGGCAGTGACCGCCACACCGCACGACCACCCCAACCGCGCGCAGTACCTGTCCAACCTCGGCAACGCCTACCAGTCGCGATTCACACACAGCGGAGTACTAGCCGATATGGACCGCGCGATCGAGGTCGGCGAGCAGGCGGTGACCGCCACACCGCACGACCACCCCGACCGCGCGCAGTACCTGTCCAACCTCGGCAACGCCTATCTCGCGCGCCACGACCAGCGTTGGGCACCGGCCGATCTGGATCGGGCGATCGAGGTCGGCAGGCAGGCGGTGATCGCCGCATCCCACGACTACCCCGATCGGGCGAAGTATCTGTCCAATCTCGGCAACGCCTACCGAACGCGATATGAACGTCACGGGATACCCGATGACCTGGATCAGGCCATCCAGGCAGGCGAACAGGCGGTGGCCGCCACTCGCACCGACCACCCCGACCGAGCGATCGCGTACACCAATCTCGGGAACTCTTACTTGCTGCGCTACGAGCGGCACCGGGCACCCGCCGATATCGATCGCGCGATCGAGACCGGTCGGCAAGCGGTGTCCACTCTGTCGGCCGATCACCCTGGACGGGCGGTGATGCTGTCCAACCTCGCGTACGCCTATCAGGTCCGATTGAATCTGGGCGGCCAGGCCGTGGACCGGGAGACCCTGCACACCCTTGCCGATCAGGTTGCTGCTGCGGTGACCGCGCCGCCGGTCCATCGGGTTCGGGCAGGAAGTGGAGTGGGGTTCCTGGCACACGCCGTCAACGAGCACCGACTCGCGGCGACAGTGCTGGATGGCGCTGTGGCGCTGATGCCTTCGGTAGTGTCGCGGGAATCGCAGTGGGCCGACCAGGAACACCGTCTCGGCCGACATCTTGGCCTGGTCGGTGAGGCCATCGCCGCCCATTGTGCGCTCAACGACACGGTGGGTGCGGTCGAGGTCAGCGAATTGGGACGCGGCGTATTGCTGGCCGCTCAACTGGATTCGCGCACCGACCTCACCGATCTCGACCGAGCCCACCACGATCTGGCCGAACGCTTCCGGCGAGTTCGGGCGATGCTCAACACCGACCGAACGCCCGACAATGCCCCCGGCGGAGCAACCGCTCGAGCCACCGATTGGATCGGAGAACGCCGTCGCTGGTGGACAGAACACGATGAGCTGCTGAAGCAGATCCGCCAGCGAGACGGCTTCGACCGATTCCTGTTGCCGCCGCGTCTGAGCGACCTGCACCCCGCCCTCGCCGAGGGCACCGCGATCATGGTCAATGCCGGGCGAAATCGCAGCGACGCGATCGTCATTGGCGCTGACACCGATCCGGTCGCCGTGCGGTTGCCCGACCTTGCGTTCGCTGACGTCGTTGCCCACACTCAGATGCTGCTGGACGCCAGCGAGGGCGACAGCCTCGTGGCAATGCTGCGGCGCCGGCGTGTGATACCGGAGATTCTCGGCTGGCTCTGGGATGCGGTCGTCCACCCCGTCCTCCGGACCGGACTGTTGCCTGCCCGCACCGATGCGTCACTGCCGCGGGTGTGGTGGCTGCCCATCGGACTGCTCGGCCTCTTCCCGCTGCATGCCGCCGGTCACGATGGACATCCCGGGGCCCTCGACACCGTGATCTCCTCCTACGTCCCCACTTTGCGCGCCCTGGTTCATGCCCGCGGGCGAGCGCCCGCCACCGTGCGCCGCCAACTGACAGTCGCGCTGCATCACACGCCCGGCTTGCCGGACCTGCCCGGAACTGTCGACGAAGCCACCTCCCTGCACGCACACCACCCCGACATCCCGCTTCTTCTCGACGATTCCGCGACCACCGATCACGTTCTTGCGGCCCTTCCGCGGGCCAGTTGGGCACACTTCGCCTGTCACGCCAGTGTCGATTTCACCGCTCCTTCGCGAGGCGGATTGCGTCTGCACAACGGAACGCTGTCCCTACCCGAGATCAGCCGACTCCAACTCGCCGAGGCCGAGCTGGTCTACCTGTCCGCTTGTTCCACCGCGCACCGCGGGATCGGGCATGCCGATGAATCCCTTCACCCGGCATCAGCGTTCCACCTCGCTGGATTCCGACATGTCATCGCCAGCCTCTGGCCCCTCGCCGACGACATCGCCGCCATCAGTGCCACCGACTTCTACGAACACTTGCCCCCAACTCCCACCGCAGACCACGCCGCTGTCGCACTTCACCGCACCTCCCGCAGCCTGCGTGCGCAGTACCCCGACCGTCCCGACCTCTGGGCGGCACTCATCCACAGCGGCCCCTAGATCGTCGAAAGTCATAGTCGCCGAATCTCAGCCGACGACGGCAGGCGGTAGCACTGGGCCCTGGCTCCCGGTGAACGGCTCGAGTTCGGCCGCATCATCCAGTGACAACGGCGAATTCTTGCGCATGTCATGTCCTGAACCAGAGTGTGTCCGGACCGCAATGCACACCACAATCACCCGGCTCATCTAGATCGCGATGCCACTCACACCACGCCGGACACGAAAGAACAGTGGCCACAATCGTTCCCCCATTGAATTGGGCCAGTCCTGCTGTGCTGGTGTCGAATTGGCCGTACACGATGTTCGCACCCGCCTCGCGGGCAAGTAGTGACCGCTCGGCGCAGTAGTGCCGTTTCAACTCCGTGGCGCTCGTAGCCGGGCAGCACGGCCACGGCGCGGATTTTTGCTGCCTGCAGGACTGCGGCACGTCCGAAGCCGGCGAGCACCGTCAAGTCTCCGGACTCGCCGGGGGATTCAACCAGCGAGTAGGAACATGCTGTGTAAGCATCGGTGGTATGCCGATTTCTGCGGAATCCGTTGCACATATCCGACTGACGGTGTGCGATATCCGCCGGTCGAGGGCCTTCTACGAAAAGGTCTTCGGATGGCCTGTAGCACTGGAGATCCCCGCCGATGCGGACGACGCAACACGGCAGCGGCTCAGTTTTCTCCATGGCGGGGTGATCTACCGAATGGAACATGGATTGATCGGACTGCGCCCAGCTGGGAACGATCGGTTCGACGAGAACCGCGTCGGCCTCGACCATCTCGCTTTCTCGGTCGACTCACTCGCTGACCTGGAAGCCGCTGCCGCGCACCTCGATGCCTGCGGGGTCGCGCATGAGGACATCAAAGACATCGGCGTCAGTTACATCTTGGAGTTCCGCGACCCCGACAACATTGCGCTCGAGTTAGTTGCTCCGAGGTAATCGCCGCTGAGCCCCATCGCCTTGCGCTCCGGAATGGTGAGGCAGCGCGCCGACGCGCGTGGGCCAACAGAGAAGCATGCCCGGCACCCCCGCCTACACCAGCGGTCCCGCGCGCGACTGGACCGCCTTCTACGGCAACCGGTCCTAATCCAGCTGCGACAAATGGAGATCAAGCTAGGCGACTGGCCGAACTCGGCGAGAAGGGTGTGTCACGGTTCCGGGTTGTCGATGTGGCGGTCGACGGTGACCCGGGCCGCGTGCTCGTCAAACCGGTTGGCGACGAGGTTACGAGTTCCCCACTCACACATCCGATCTCGGCAGCGCGTTTCCGTGGACCCGCGGCGGCTGTGGGTGCATCCATTGCGGGAACGTCCACGCCTCGATCCGGTGACTCTCGGCGAAAAGGCGGCCGGCGCCATCCGTTTTCACCAAGGCGCTCGAGCGGGTGGGGTGATGGGTTTCGTTCGGGTTTGGCCCGCAGCTGGGGCGGCAGGTGTGATGGTCCGGTCTTGGCGACGCTGCCGGTGCCGTCCGGTTGGAGTAGGCCCCAGCCGGACAGAAGCTTCGGGTCCTTTGTGCCTGTCATCGATTCGAACGACTACGGGGACGGTGCTTTTCGGCTATCTTGGCGGGGGTGCACCGGGTTGGTGGCGGGCCGGTATTCGGGGAGTGGGAGGTTTACCGTGGTGGATCCTGTGACGGCAGCGGTGGTTGCGGCGATCGCCGCGGGCGCGGCAGCGGGGGTGAAAGACACTGCGGCGCAGGCGGTGAAGGACGCCTATACCGGGTTGAAGAGTCTGATCTCGCGTAAGTACAAGGATGTGGATATGTCGGGGGTGGAGCGTAAACCCGACTCGGAGTCGAAGAAGGCTTCCCTGGCCGAAGATCTCGAAGATGCCGGCGCTGCGGGGGATGCGGAGCTGGCTGCTGCGGCGGTGGCGGTGCTGGAGGCGCTGCAGCAGCACGCTCCGCATGTCGTGGTGGGTGCGGAGGTTCGTGATCACATCGCCGAGGCGTTGAAGATCACCGATATCGACTCGACCGGTGACGGGGTTCGCGTCACCGGTGGCACGATCACCGGTGCGACCGAGATCAGCGGAATCCGTGCGGGTTTCCAGGCGCTGCCGGACCCCACCACGGCGCGGGACTGATCCCTGGCAGCAGCTCCGCGCCATCTGCCCCCACCGGCGGCGGGAACGTCGACATTGCTGGGAGCACCTTCTACGGTGACGTCACGGTCACCACCTCGGGCGGCGCGGTGGTGCGGCGGCCGTTGCGGGAGCTGGTCCGTGTATTCGGTCGCGAGGACCTGCCGACGGTCGGTGAGCTGGACCCGTATCTGTTGGGGGCGACCAGTTCGGCGTTCGGTGGACCCGCCGAGCATGGCGTGCGTGACCGGTATGTCGCGCGGACGGCGAACCGGGTCGATACCCGGCTGGCCGAGGCGTTGACCGGCTCCCGGATGGTGATCGTGGTGGGGCCGTCCAAGGCGGGCAAGACCCGCACCCTGTTCGAGGCGGTCCATGCCTTCGATCCGGGTGCGCGGGTGGTGTGGCCGGTGCACGGCGGGATCGGTGAGCTGGCTGTGGATCCTCGCCTGGCCGCAAGCGCAGACACGGTCGTGGTGTGGCTGGATGACCTGCACGAGTATCTGTCCGGCCCGAATTCCCTGACTCCTGCCGAGCTGGCTCGGCTGACCGCTCGCCGGGGCCGGACGCTGGTGGTGGCGACGTTGCGGTCGGAGATGCGTGCCCAGTTGCGCGGTGACGGCGAACTGGGGCGTGAGACTCGTATGCTGCTGGAACAGGCGCTGCTGATCGATCTGGCCTCCACCAGCGACGATCCTGCCGAGTCAGCCGCGGCCGCGGCCGCGTACCCCGGGCAGGCATTCGACGGTTACGGGCTGGGTGAGGTGCTGGCGGGGGCGCCGGAGTTGCTGGCACGTTACGACGACGCGCGGGCGGCCGACCCGATCGAGCATGCTGTGATCGCGGTAGCGGTCGACTGGGCACGGATAGGGCGATCCGAGCCGATTCCCGAGGCCGCTCTCACCGATTTCGCGATCCAATGGTTGCGGGAGACCCGTCCGGAACTGGATACGACTGATGAGACGGTGCGCGCTGCGATCACGGCCGCGCGGACACCCCCGCAGGGGGCGGGCCGGGCGGCGGCGTTGCACACCCGCTACCTCGACGGCGGAATGCGCGGGTACCGGCCGTTCGACTACCTCGTCGCCGCCGACGGCGGTCAAAACGGCCACAGCCGGCGACCTATCCCGGATGCGTTCTGGCACCGAGCGACCCACGACGCCGACCCCGAGATTCTGACGACGGTCGGGACTGTCGCCTTTTTCCGTGCGAACACCTCCATCGCGGGCACACTGTGGCGCAAGGCTGCCGACGCCGGGCACCTCGACGCGATGTGGAACCTCGGGGTCCTGCTCACCGAGCAGGGAGACCGGGCAGAGGCGGAGGACTGGTACCGCAAGGCCGCCGACGCCGGACACCCCGGCGCGATGATGAGCCTCGGGGTCCTGCTCGTCGAGCGGGGGGACGGGGTGGAGGCGGAGTCGTGGTTGCGGAATGCCTCCGACACCGGGTTTCCCGGCGCGATGTACAACCTCGCGGTCCTGCTCACTCAGCAGGGAGACCTGGCAGAGGCGGAGGACTGGTACCGCAAGGCCGCCGACGCCGGGAACCCCGACGCGATGTACAACCTCGGGGTCCGGTTGAACAAGCGGGGAGACCGGGAGGGGGCGGAGGCATGGTATCGGAAGGCCGCCGACGTCGGGCACCTCGGCGCGATGTACAACCTCGGGGTCCTGCTCGTCAAGCGGGGAGAGCGGGCAGAGGCGGAGGCATGGTATCGGAAGGCCGCCTATGTCGGGCACTCCGGCGCGATGTCGAACCTCGGGGTTCTGCTCGTCAAGCGGGGAGAGCGGGCAGAGGCGGAGTCGTGGTTGCGGAAGTCCGCCGACGCCGGGTACCCCGACGGGATGTACAGCCTCGGGGTTCTGCTCGTCGAGCGGGAAGACCGGGCAGAGGCGGAGGGCTGGTACCGGAAGGCCGCCGACGCAGGACACCCCGACGCGATGTCGAACCTCGGGGTCCTACTCGCTGAGCGAGGGGACGGGGTGGAGGCGGAGTCGTGGTTGCGGAAAGCCGCCGACACCGGGCACTCCGGCGCGATGGACAACCTCGGGGTCCTGCTCTACGAGCGAGGCGACAGGAAGGGGGCAGAGTCGTGGTTGCGCAAGGCCGCCGACGCCGGGCACTCCGGCGCGGTGGACAACCTCAGAGCCCTGCTCTACGAGCCGGGCGACGAGAAGGCGGCAGAGTCGTTGTTGCGGAAGGCCGCCGACGCCGGGAACCTCCACGCAATGGCAATCCTCGGGATCCTGCTCGACGATTGGGAAGACCAGCAGAACCAGAAGCGGAAGTTCTGGTTGCGCAGCGCTGATGACGGTGCATCGTCGTGAAGGACGTCGTTTTTTGGGGTAAACCCCAACACCACGCTCGCGACCGCGCCGAAAAGTGTCAGTCACCGCATTTCTCTCTGACCGAGTCGGGCGGCGTTGCCGGGCACGGGCACGACCCTGCCGTCTCGCTGAGCATCTACAGCGACGCGCAGCCCGAGGACTTGCGTGCGGCGGGGGCCGCGCTCTTCGGATGATGTGAGTGCTCTCCGTGCGTTGGCACACTGCTGGCACATTCGAAGTGCCAAACAGTCTCCGAAGAGCGCTAACCCCCTCTGACTTGGTCGGGCTGACAGGATTTGAACCTGCGACCACCTGACCCCCAGTCAGGTGCGCTACCAAGCTGCGCCACAGCCCGTTGCGCCCTGTTGTTCGGGCGCTCGGAAAGATTACCTCAGGGGTGGGCGAGACGCCGAATCGCCTGGTTATCGGTGTGGCGGGTGGGGTGTGAGGGGTCAGCGGGGGGTGACTCGGGCGGCGGCTCGGGATTCGTCGCCGACGGTGAACCAGACGTCGAGGGCGCTGCCGTCGCGGCGGCCGATGAGGCGGACCTGTTCGCCCGCCTGCAACGGTTTCGTGTATTCGATGACGGTGCGGTGCGGGCCGGACATGAGGTCGCTGTGGGTGGCGAGGATTTCTTCCAGTGCGCTGAGGTAGACGGCGTTGTTGACGTGGTCGAGCCAGTCGATATCGGCGACGCGGAGCGGGAAGGGCAGCTCTTGGACTCCGGGGCCGGCGGGTAGTGGGTCGGTGAGGGCGGCCTTCCAGCGCAGACGGTGTTCGGTGGTGCTGGCGAGCATGGGGGCCATGAAGCGGTCGCTCATGCGGGCCGGAACGCCGGATTCGGTGCCGAAATGGATCAGGAATCCCTCGGTTTCCACCAATCCCCCCTTGCTGCCGCAGATTTGGACGCGCATATTGCACCAGCGGTTGGACAGGGCCGAGCACCAGCGGCGCAGCGTGACGTGTTCGCCGAATTCGATGGGCTTGAGTACGTCGATGACCGTGCGGCGGACCACCCAGCCGCGGTGGGCGTCACCGTCCTCGACGGCATCGAGGTGTTCGAAGCCGATGTCCTGCAGGTAGCGGGCGATGGCGTCGAGGCGCAGGCGTCGGTCCCGGTCGGTGTCGGCGAGCCGGACCGGCCAACCTGTTTCGAACGGGGTTCCGACGGCAGGGCGTTCCGGCAGCACGCTGGGAATGACCATGAACGGATAATGCCAGGTACCGGCCGTCCGGCTGCACGCCGACCCGCCGACGCGATCAGCGCGCCGCGATGCTCCCGTCAGTGGTGATAGCCGGCCGCATTCGGTTACTTAACGTTGAAGGTATGAGTCCACCGGCCACCCCGTGGTCGAACCAGCCCGAGGGCCTGCCCGCCAAGGAGTCCAGTGGCACCGAGCTGGCAGTCGACCGAGTAATACTCACCGCGATCACAATTCCGCGGAATCGGTTGCGGCCGAACCAACCCGATCTCGGCATGCTCGTGGGAACCACCATCGTTGTCGTACTGGCGTTGGTGGTCGGCTTCCTGTTCACGGGCCGATCCGGAGACGCCACACCAACCAGCGGATCGGCGGCCGCCAGCACCGCCGCCGTGCCAGCGAACGCGGTCCAGGTCAACCGCGGACTGACCATCGGCGAGGTCACCGCGAACGACGGCAAAACAATGACGGTGGCAGGGCTATTGGGGGCGACGACCAAGGTGCACATCAACGCCAACACCCAGGTGCTCGTCCTCAGCGGCACCAGCGTGTCGAATGTGAAGGTCGGCGCCGCTGTCGTCGTGCACGGCGATAAGGAAGCCGACGGCTCCATCACCGCGAACCTGATCGTCGGCAGCGGGCTCTGAACCGCGGTTAACGCACCACAGGCTCGTCCGCGGCCATGACCGCGCCCGTGAGTTCGACCGACCGGAGCCGGTCGTCGATCTCCGTGGCGTGATGGGCGACGATGAGCTCGTCCGCGTCGATGGAGCCCGCGAAATCTTCCAGGTACGCGCGAACTTCGGCGGGTGTGCCGACCGCGGTGTATCGAGTCATCGCGGCGAGCTGGCTGCCGTTCGACGAGGCGAGGAATGCGTCGATCTCCTCGTCGGTGAAGTCGGCACCCGCCGCACCCCGCCTGAGCATGGCTCGTGCCCGCGCACGGTAGGCGATCGCCTTCTGTTCGGCCGCCGCATCATGATCATCGGCGGCGAACACATTCAATCCGGCCATCACATACGGTTCGGCCAGCTGCTCCGACGGCCGGAAATTGTCGCGGTAGACGGCGATCGCTTGGTGCAGCGCGTCGGGCGCGAAGTGCGATGCGAAGGCATACGGCAGACCGAGCTGCGCGGCGAGCTGCGCACCGAACAGTGACGAACCCAAAATGTATAGCGGCACAACGCCTTCCGCCCGCGGCACCGCCTGCACGCCGGGCACTCGCGTTCTCCCCGTCAGGTAGCCCTGCAACTCCAGCACATCCTTGGGAAAGGAGTCCGCCGATGTCGGGTCCCGGCGCAGCGCGAGCATGGTTTTCTGGTCACTGCCCGGCGCGCGGCCGAGTCCGAGGTCGATGCGTCCGGGATACAACGTCTCCAGGGTGCCGAACTGCTCCGCGATCACCAGGGGCGAATGGTTGGGCAGCATGATGCCGCCCGCGCCGAGCCGAATCGTGTCGGTATGCGCCGCGACGTGGCCGATCAGAACGCTGGTGGCGCTGGACGCGATCGAGCGCATGTTGTGGTGTTCGGCGTACCAGACCCGCCGGTAGCCGCTGCGCTCGGCGACCCGGGCCAGCGCGACGCTGTTATCGAAACTTTCGCGCGCGGTGCGGCCGGGGGCGATCGACGCCAAGTCGAGGATCGACAGTGCGGTAGGCATAAGGACGTTGCCTTTCGAAATCAGAGAACGCGGTGGAGTTCTTCGGTGAAGGCCCGGATGCGGGCGTCGTCGCGGCGGTAGTAGGTCCACTGGCCGCGCCGGGTGGCGTTGAGGAATCCGGCGCGCTGCAGGATCGCCAGATGCGCCGAGATGGTCGAAGCCGAGGTCCCGGCCTTCTGCTGGATGAGACCGACGCATACACCGAGTTCGGCGGTGTCGGGTCCCCGTTCCGGGAAGTTCGTGTCCGGATCCTTGAGCCAGGCCAGGATGCGCAACCGGGTCTCGTTCGCCAGCGCCTTGCACTCGTCGAGCACACCTACCTCCCTTCGATATTTCGCTAATTAACGAACTTACGCCGTGCGCGGCGGCTCGGCACCGTGACGCAGCGCACGCTGGGCGTCAGAGGAGCAGGGATCCCGCGCGTTTGACGGTGCGGATCACCGGAGCAGTTTCGACGGTGGTGATGCCCGCTAGCCCGGCGATGCGTTCGGTGAGGTAGCGGCCGAGGTCGTGCGGGTCGCGGCAGTTCACGGCCGCGACCAGGTTGGTGGCACCCGTGGTGACCGCCGCGAAGGAAATCTCGGGGTGGCTGGCCATGGCTTCGCCGACCGTGACGGTGGCGGCAGGTTGGGTGGCGATCCAGAGACGGGCTTCGGTGCCGAAATCGAGTGCGGCGGGCGGGATATCGAGTTGATAGTGCAGGATTCCATTGCGCCGCATGGTGTCCATGCGGCGGCGGACCTTGGTTTCGGACCACTGGGTGGCGGTGGCGAGGTCGGAGTAGGGGGTGCGGCCGTCGTGGTTGAGGGCGCGCAGCAGGGATTTGTCCCCTTCATCCAGATGCAAGGCTCCGTCTTCGATGTCGACGGGGGCGGGGCGCAGGTGGTCGACCTGGTCGGGGGTCAGTGCATTCAGACCCTGCCAACCGTCGGGCAATACGAAGCCGCGCAGCAGGAGGTGGGCGGACATGGCCACGAGTCGGCTGGTGCGCGGAAGTTTGTGTAGCAGTAGGGTTTCCTGCTCCTCTGTGCTGCGGGTCTGCACGGTGCAGGACACCTCGGTGCCCGCGGAGAGCAGATAGACGAACGACGTATCCGTCCGGGCCGCAAGGGCTTTCGCGACCGATCCGGCAGCGTCCGGGGTGCAGCGCAATCGGATCGTCCATTGGACGTAGCCGAGGCGGTGACCATTGACAAGTCCGATCACTCTGAGCGCGTGGACATTTCGAAGCTGACGGTAGCGGCGGGCGACGGTGTTCTCGGAGACGTCCAGGATTTCGGCAATGGTTCGGAAGGATGCCCGGCCGTCGATCTGCAGCGCGTGGATGATGCCTCGGTCGACGGTATCCATCATCAGGTCTCCATTCATGACAGTTTCCAACAATATTAGCCGTGACGCTGGCAGATGCCGCTCCCGCGCCGCCACGATCGGAGCATGACCGAAAAGATCCTCGTCCTCGCCGCCACCGGAAACATCGGCAAACAACTCGTCCACCAACTCCGGACAGCCGGCCACAGCGTGCGCGCGGGCACACGCACCCCCGCGGCAGCCGAATTCCCGCCCGACGTGCAGGTCGTGCGCGCCGAACTGTCGCAACCCGAAACCCTCATCGACGGCCTGGAAGGCACCGATGGGGTCTTCCTGTTATGGCCGCTGCATACCGGCGCACAACTACCGAAGGCGCTCGACATCATCGCCGAGCACACCCGCCGAGTGGTGTTCCTCGGCACCGGCGGCATCCCGGATCTGAGCTTCGAGGAGCAGGAAAAGCTGGTACACGGCTGTGGCATCGAATCGGTGGTGATCCGGCCGAGTACTTTCGCCGTCAACACGCTCTGGTGGGCAAAGGAAATTCGCATCGGCGACATCGTGCACGGCATCCACGGCGAGCTGCCGATGAGCCTGATCCACGAGGCCGATATGGCGGCCGTGGCCGCCCGCGCACTCATCGAAAACGGCCACGCCGGAGCGACTTACACGTTGACCGGACCGGAAGTGCTCACCCGGGCCGAGCAGGTGCGGATCATCGGCGAAGTACTCGGCCGCTCCTTGCGCTGGGCCGAACTCACACGCGACCAGGCCAGGCAGCGGCTGCTCGCGGACGAATCCTTCCCCGACTCGTTCGTCGAGGTCCTGCTCGACGGATACGACAAGATGATGGCCGCACCACGACCGGTGACCACCTCCACCGTCGCCGACCTCACCGGCCGCCCGGCGCGTTCCCTGGCCGAATGGGTATCCGACCACCGCGCCGACTTCCGCTGATCGCGATGGCGACTGCGCGGCACCCGAACAGGCGAATTCAGGCGAGCAAGAGGCTGGCGATCGGTGTGGTGGTCGGCTTGGCCGAGCCACCCGCGGGTTCGACCGTGACGGCCAGGGTATCGACGGTATCGAAGCGGGTGACCACCGACGATCCGGCAACCGACACCACGATCGCGACCGACCGCGGTGCACCGTCCGCGGACACCAGCCAGACCTGATAGCTGCGCCCATCCGGCGGTGCGGGTACATCGTTGAAACTCACCAGCGCGGTGGCGATCTCGGCAGAGCTGCGCACCATCAGCGACCCGCCGGAGGACACCGGCACCAACCGCGTCCGCAGATCGGGCTGCGCGAGCACCGCATCGGCGCTCATACCGCGCGACGCGGCTGGCGCGTCGTGGTAGGTGACCGCCGCGACGCCCACCCAGATCGCGACGATCACCGCGGCGGCCGTCACCAGCCACCCCAACCGCCCGCGCCACCGATGGCGGACGGGGCGGCGCTCGGCAGCGAGCGACTCGTCCAATGCCCGCAGCAATGAGTTCTCGACCTCCGGCGGCGGCGCGATGGCGTCGACAATGGTGAGTGAGGCCAGCACTTCCCGCAGGTCATAGACCGTGGCGGTGAACTCGGCCGCGATGGCCTCGTCCACATGCTCCAGTCGGCGTTCGATACGAAAGCGCTCGATCTCGTCGACTGAATCCAGCGCGTACGGGTAGGCCTGGTCGAGCAAGTCCGCGGCCGATCGGTCGTGGTCGCTCATCAATTGTCACCTCCGGACAGACAGTGTGCGAGACGTTTGAGCCCGTCCCGAATACGGCTCTTGACGGTGGGCAGCGGGATATCAAGCTCTTCGGCAACCTCGGGGTAGGTTCGTCCGCTGTAGTAGGCCAGCGCCACCGCCTCCCGCTGCACGTCGGTCAAGGTCTGCAGGCAGCCGAGGACGGCCTGCGCATCGAGGTGCTGGTCGACCGTTTCGGTAACGACATCGTGATCACGTCCCAGATGCGTATGCCCGTAGACGATGTCGCGGGTCGACGCCGAGCGTTCGCGACGGACTCGGTCGACCGCGCGCCGATGGGTCAGCGTCATCAGCCACCCGACCGGGCTGGACAAGGTGGAGTCGTAGCGCCCTGCCTGCGACCACACCTGCAGATATACCTCTTGCACAACCTCCTCGGCCTCGGCGTGGCTGCGCAGGACGCGCACCACCATGCCGAAGACACGGTGACTGGTCGCGCGATAGAACTCGGTGAATGCGGCGCGATCCCCCGCCGCCACGGCTACGAGTTGATCGACCAACTGTCGATTGTGCTCGGCTTGTTCGGCACTGCGGTGCAATGAACAGTAACCGGCGGGCGAATCGCCGTCGGCGGCATCGGTGTGCAGGGGGAGGACGATGAACTCCGGATCAGGGTTCATGGCCACCTCCTACCTAGTTGGCGTGGCTGTGCGGATATCGGATGGATCGGCTGCGACAACATGGCAAAACTCGACTCCTGACCAGGCCGGGACCATATAGGAGATGGGCGTGCCGGTCGAGCGGTCAAGGGCAGGCCGCGGCATCCGAGCTCACTGGAGTTCGCGCCGCACCGCCAACCGGATTGGTAGAAATCCAAACTAACCCCGTGTACAGAAGGTCACTGGGCGTTTGCCGAATTCCGCTGGCAAGCAGGGGCCAGACCAGAACGGACGCCGCTGCTGGGCAGCGGCGTCCGTTCGGTTGGCTGGGTGCCGGGTTATTTCTTGCGGTCGCGCTTCTCACGGACGCGCACCGAGATGCGGACCGGGGAACCGTCGAAGCCGAATTCCTCGCGCAGACGGCGCTCCAGGAAGCGGCGATATCCGGCCTCCAGGAAGCCCGTTGTGAAGAGCACGAAGGTCGGTGGGCGGGTGGTCGCCTGAGTGGCGAACAGGACGCGGGGCAGGCGGCCGCCGCGCATCGGCGGCGGTGTCGCCGCGACGACTTCCTTGAGCCAGGTGTTCAGACGACCAGTGGAGATGCGCTTGTCCCAGGATTCCAATGCGGTTTCCATCGCGGGGACGAGCTTTTGGACGGCGCGGCCGGTATGCGCGGAGATGTTGACGCGCTGTGCCCACGGCACCCGCACCATGTCGCGGTCCACTTCCCGGTCCAACTGCAGGCGACGGTCCTCGTCGACCAGATCCCACTTGTTGAAGGCCAGCACGAGCGCGCGACCGGAGTCGGCGACCATGCTGATCACCCGCAGATCCTGTTCGGTGATCGGCTCGGAGGCGTCGATCAGCATGATCGCGACCTCGGAGGCCTCCAGCGCCGCCTTGGTGCGCAGCGACGCGTAGAACTCCATACCGCTGGCATGGGAGACCTTGCGGCGCAGTCCCGCGGTGTCGACGAACTTCCAGATCTTGCCGCCCAGCTCGACCAGCGAGTCGACCGGGTCGACGGTCGTGCCCGCGACGTCGTGCACGACCGAACGCTCGTCGCCGGAGAGCTTGTTGAGCAGGCTGGACTTGCCGACGTTCGGCTTGCCGACCAACGAGACCCGGCGCGGACCGGTGCCGCCGGTGCCCTCACGCGGGGTCTCCGGGAGGATTTCCAGAACATCGTCGAGCAGGTCACCGGTGCCGCGGCCATGCGAGGCGCTGACCATGCGCGGCTCGCCGAGGCCCAGCGACCACAGGGCGGCGGCTTCGGCCTCGACGCGTTCGTCGTCGACCTTATTGGCGACCAGGATCACCGGAATCTTGGACCGGCGCAGCTTCTTGACCGCGGCCTCGTCGGTGGCGGTCGCGCCGACTACCGCGTCGACCACGAGCAGGATCGCGTCGGCGGTCTCCATGGCCAGTTCGGCCTGGCGGGCGACCGACTGCTGCAGCCCCTTGGCGTCGGGCTCCCAACCACCGGTGTCCTGCACGAGGAAGCGGCGCCCCGCCCAGCTCGCCTCATAGGAGATGCGGTCGCGCGTCACACCGGGGATGTCCTCGACGACGGCCTCACGGCGGCCGAGGATCCGGTTCACCAGGGTCGACTTGCCGACATTCGGGCGACCGACCACCGCGACGGTCGGCATGGCGAGATGTTCCTCGTCGCCGAACTCACCCTCGAGATCGACCATCTCCCAATCGGATTCGTCACTCCAGACGCCATCGCCCGCGAGCACGTCCTCACTCACTGTGCACTTCCTGTCCGGCCTGTCGAAACCTGCCGCACCACAACGCGATACAGCTCGTCGATGACCTCATCCATATTCAGCTCGCTGGTGTCGACCAGCACCGCGTCGTCGGCCGGACGCAGTGGGGACACCGTGCGGGTGGAGTCGAGGGTGTCGCGCCGCTGCACGTCGGCGAGCACGGCCTCGTAGTCGTCGCCGCGGCCTTCGGCGATGTTCTGCTGATTGCGCCGATGGGCGCGGGCCTCGGCGGAGGCGGTGAGGTAGATCTTGGCGTCCGCGTCCGGCAGCACGACGGTGCCGATATCGCGGCCCTCGACCACGATTCGCGCTGCGGCGGAAGCGATTTCGCGCTGCATGGCGACCAGCAGATCGCGCACCTCGGCCACCGCGGAAACCGCGGAGACCGCCTTGGTGACCGCATTGCCGCGGATCTCGGCGCAGACGTCCTCACCGTCGAGCAGGATCACCTCGCGGCTGGGATCGGTGCCGATGGTCAGCGGCAGCTCCTTGACCGCGGCGCCGATCGCCGCCGCATCGGTGAGCTCGACACCGGCACGCAACACCCGCAACGTCGCCACCCGGTACATCGCGCCGGTATCCAGATAGCTGGCGCCGAGCCTGGTGGCCAGTCGCCGCGAGACGCTGGATTTGCCGGTGCCCGACGGCCCGTCCATGGCAACGATCAGCGGTGTGCTGCCTTCAACCATCGCGGGGACCTCCACGGGAATCTCTACACCGTTCACAACGACACCGCCTCGTAAAGTTTGCCGACTTCATCGCGGCCGATCACGCGCAGCGTGCCGGGCCGTTGGTCGCCGAGCGCGACCGGACCGATATTGGTGCGCACCAGCCGGGTCACCGGATGGCCGACCGCGTCCAGCAGTCGGCGCACGATGTGCTTGCGCCCTTCATGCAACACGATCTTGACCAGCGAACGTCCCTCGCCCAGTTCGAGCACCTGGAACCTGTCGACCTTGGCCGGGCCGTCGTCGAGTTCGACGCCGTCCCTGAGTCGCTTGCCGATCGACTTGTTGACCTCGCCGTTCACCGTCGCCAGATAGGTCTTGGGAACCTCGAAGGACGGGTGCATGAGCCGGTGGGCGAGGTCGCCGTCATTGGTGAGCAGCAGCAGGCCCTCGGTGTCGGCGTCCAGCCTGCCGACGTGGAACAGGCGCTGACCAGCGGCGATGCGTTCGGCGACAATATCGCCGACGCACGGGCGGCCGAGATCATCGGACATGGTGGACTGCCAGCCCTTGGGCTTGTTCAGCGCGATATGGACCAGTTCCTCACGCACCATCACGCGAGTGCCGTCGACACGAACCACCGCGTTCTGCGGATCGATCCGCAGGCCCTGCTCGGTGACGATCGCGCCGTCGACCTCGACCCGGCCCTGGGCGATCATCTCCTCGGCCGCGCGGCGCGAGGCGACACCGGCCTTGGCCAGCACCTTCTGCAGCCGCTCGCCCTCGCCCCACGGCATCTTCTCGTGGCCGCCCTCCGCGGGCTGCTCGACATGCTGCTTCTTGGCGGGCTTGGCATTGCTCAGCAGCGGGGCCGAGACGACCTTCTTCTGCGGCTTCGGGGTCTTGGCCTTCTTACCGACGGGCGTCGACATCGCTGCCGAAGCCGGGCGGCGCGACGGATTGCCTTGCTGCGCGGAGCTTCCCGGTGCGTAACCGCGTGCGCCAGTGGCACGCGAGGCCGAACCGCCTTGTGCGGCACCGCGATATGCGTCGCTACGCGAACCCCGGTGATCGGAGCCCTGCGACGAGCCGCGGTAACCCGAGCCGCCCTGCGCGGAACCGCGGTGACCGCCGTCGCCCTGGGACGAACCGCGATAGCCGCCACCCTGCGACGCGCCACGTCGATCGGAGCCGCGCTCGGCCGAACCGCGATAGCCGCTGTCACCCTGCGCGGAACCGCGGTAGCCGCCGCGCGAGGAGCCATGCTGATCGGACGAGCCGCGGTAGTCCGAACCACGCGACGACGCGCCGTAGCCTCCCTCGCCCCGCGACGAACCGCGGTAACCGCGATCTGCCTGCGCGGATCCGCGGTATCCGCCACTACTGTCCGAATTCCCCCGGTAACCGCCTTGCGCGGAGCCGCGCTCGGAACCTCCCCATGAGGCCCCGCGCTGCGTACCTCCCCGTTGTGCCGAACGCGCGTCACGTGCGCTTCGGCCTGCGCCGCCCCTTCCGGGCTGGTCGCTTCTGTTCCTACGATCCGGTGTGCCATCTCGGCGAGCGGGCGTATTCATGTTGTCCTGTCAGTCTTCTCCGGTACCGAGATCCAAATCGGTCTCGGCGGTTTTCTTCAGCCTGGTGTAACGGGGGTCCGTCTCCAGGCTCTCGTTGATCTCATCGATCAGGTCGACGCCCGGCAGTAGGGGCGCCAGCGGCGGCAGATCGGTCAGCGATGCGAGTCCGATCCGTTCCAGGAACAGCTCGGTCGTGCGGTACTGCGTACCGTTCGTCTCCGGGTCGACCCCGGCCTCGGCGATCAGTCCGCGAGCCAGCAGGGTTCGCATCACGCCGTCGACGTTCACGCCGCGCACCGCGCTGACCCTGGTCCGGGTCACCGGTTGGCGGTATGCCACCACCGCCAGTGTTTCCAATGCCGCCCGCGTCAATTTCGACCGGGCGCCGTCGAGCAGCATCCGTTCCACATACGGCGCGTACTCGCTGCGAGTATAGAAGCGCCAGCCGTCACCGACGAAACGCAGGTCGATGCCACTGCCCCGCGCGGACAGTTCCGCCGACATCTCGTGCAGCGCCCGCTCCACCCGCGCCGCGTTGTCCTGCAGAGCGTCGGCCAGCAGCTCTACCGGGGCCGGAGCGTCCACAATGAGCAACATCGCCTCGAGCGCCGACCGGAATTCAGCGTCATCCAACGGCTCCGGCGTGAACTCCGCCACTCCGCCCGCGGAACGGGCCGCGCCGTCGTCGCTGGGCATGGTGGCGGCCGTTGACGCCACGGCCTCCGCACTCTCGCCACGACCGGTCGACCCACCCGCAGCGTCTTCGATTCGACCGTCGTGAGTGCTCGGCGATGCGTGCTCGATGCCGTTGTGGTCGAGGGGTGCCGCATCGTCGGCGCGCTTGCTGAGCTCCTCACTCACCCGTAGTCCTCCTCGATTGTCACGGTGTCGGCGGTCTCGTCCTTGGGGTCGCCGGTCCAGCTCACCGAGAGCGGGCCGAGCGGGTCGGGTTGGTCGAACTCGATCGTCTTACCTCGGTACAGCTCGAGCAGGGCCAGAAACCGGGCGACGATCTGGATCGGCACTTCGCAGTCGGCGACCAGTTCGCCGAAGGTCGTCCAGCCGCCCGGTCCGCGCAGTTTGAGCTGTTCGAGCACGAGCGCGGCCTGTTCGGCGACCGAGAAGGCGTGCTGGTGCAGATGGTCGAGTCCGACCTTGGGCGCCGGTCTCGGCCGGAAGGCCGCGGCGGCGATCGCGGCGAATTCGTGCGCGTCCACCCCCAGCGTAACCTCGGGCAGCAGGTCGGCGAAGCGCTCCTCCAGCCCGACCGCGCGCGGGTAGCGGCGCAGCGCGACCGCCTCCAATTCGCCGAGCAGTTCGGCGACCTGCTTGAACGCGCGGTACTGCAACAGCCGGGCGAAGAGCAGGTCCCGCGCCTCGAGCAGTTCGAGATCGTCGGAGTCGGTCACCTCGCCCGAGGGCAGCAGCCGCGCCGCCTTGAGATCGAGCAAGGTGGCGGCGACGACCAGGAATTCGGTGGTCTGGTCCAGGATCTTGTCGGCGCGCAGCGTGTCCTGCTGCCCGATGCTCGCGGTCAAAGCCTTGGTATAGGCAATGAATTCGTCGGTCACCTGATGCAGCGCGATCTCGGTCACATCGAGCTTGCGCGAGCTGATCAGATTCAACAGCAGATCGAACGGCCCTTGAAAGTTGCTCAGCCGCAGCTGAAACCCGGATTGCTGCACCCCCGCGGAATCGGACTCGCTCGTGCCGACAGCCGGGTCCGGCGTTCCGGCAGGCCCGCCACCGGAATGGTCTGGTCCAGCCACATCCACCGGCGCCACCCCGGAATCACGCTGCGTCGCCGCGGAATCACTCGACGCCGACACCTGCGCGGCATCGACGCCACCGCGTCTATCGGCAGAATCATCCGAATCGGGCGTGGGGTCGGCAGACACATGACGCCCGGCGCCGGAGCCCTGATCGGCGAACTCACCAGACTCCGAGCCGAGCGTTTCCGTGTTCGTCGATGGCGCCGGTTCAGTACCGCCGATCACCGGCCGGACCGGTGGATGACTTCCCGCGCCATCGCCCGATATGCTTCGGCCCCACCGGATTTCGGTGCCCATGTGGTGATCGGTTCACCCGCGACGCTGGCGTCGGGGAAGCGCACGGTCCGCGAGATCGCCGTGTCGTACACCAGATCGCCGAAGACCTCGACGACGCGCGCCATGACCTGGCGCGAATGTAGTAGCCGCGCATCGAACATGGTCACTACGATGCCGTACAGGCTCAGGCGCGGATTCAGCCGGTCGCGCACCTTCTCCACGGTGTCGTTGAGCAGCGCGAGCCCGCGCAGCGAGAAGTATTCGCATTCCATCGGAATGATGACGCCATCGGAACAGGCCAGCGCGTTCACCGTCAGCAGGCCGAGCGAAGGCTGGCAGTCGATGAGGATGTAGTCGTAGCGGTCGCGCACCGGTTCCAGCGCGCGGCCCAGTGTCTGCTCCCGGCCGACCTCGTTGACCAGCTGGATCTCCGCGGCCGACAGATCGATATTGCTCGGCAGCAGGTCCAGATTCTCGACGCGGGTCTCCATGAGGACATCGTCGATGGAGACCTTTGACCCGATCAGCAGGTTGTGCACGGTCAGGTCGAGATCGTGGTGTGCCACACCCAATCCGGCGGACAGGGCGCCCTGCGGATCCAGGTCGACCAGCAGTACCCGACGGCCGAACTCCGCGAGCGCCGCGCCCAGGTTGATGGTCGAAGTGGTCTTGCCGACGCCGCCCTTCTGATTGCACATGGCCACGATCAGGGCATCGCCGTGCCGCTCGACCGGCGGCGGGTCGGGCACGACACGCAGCGGACGCCCGGTAGGACCGAGCGCCGCGTCCTCGGGGACGGGTTCGGCGCCGTTGCCCCACAGCGTTTCCGCCGCGGCCTCCGAGTACGGACCCATCCGGGGCCCCGTAAGCGGCTGCGCCCCAGCACTCATCGGCGGCTCCGCCGCGCCGGCTGTCGTCACGATCCGCTGCTCCTTATACGTTCCTGCCCGTTGCCTTCGCCCGACTCCGGCATCATCTGCCCGAGCGTAGCGAGGCCGATCAGGCCCGACCTCGCTTTCGTACGGTCCAGCTCTCGATAGACGCTACCGCTTGACAGCGCAAGACCCGCGCTCGGACACGCGACACCCACGTTTACCTGCGCAGCCGTCCACTCCCCTCAACGCCGTTGCGGTCCCTGTCCCACGCCACCTCGCCCCGCGCGATGCGACCGAGCTGTCGGAAGTATTCGAACCGGACGATACCCGGTGTAAAGCCTTTGCCATGCAACCCACCTCACCTCGATCCCGGAATACGCGGGCTCGCACCCACAACGAGAGGCAATCGGACCGCAGTCCCGATTCCTCCGCCGGAATCGCGAATTCACCTACCGCCGAGGCCTTTTCGCAGGCAGCGACTATTTTGCCGGTCCGAGTTCAGCGGCCACGGCACCGGCGAGCAACTCCCGAGCCCGCTCGAGGGAGACCGATCCGCTCAACCATCGTTCGCTCAAGCCCTCGACCAATGCCGTGAGCCGTTCGGCGGTCGCGGCAGAGTCCAGAACATTGGGCCCGAGTCCCGCGTCGGCCGCCGCCTCGACGAGCATGCGGACATCGTCGTCCCAGGTTCGCGTGCTGGCACGCAACTGTTCGCGCAGGTCGTCGGAGAAAACCGCGGTGGCCCGGAGCTCACCCCAGGCGATGCTGTTATTGCGAACGTCGGGGTTGTCCTGAATTTCGAGCAGCAGCAGTTGTTCGAGTTGCGCGCGTGGATCGGTACCGGAAAGCGCCGGTGCGGTGTAGCGCTCGGCACGCTCGTTGATGTGCTCGAGCGCGCGGCGCAGCACGCCAGCACGATCCTTGAAGTGGTAGTAGATCAACGCTACGGACACACCCGCTTCGGCGGCGAGTTTCTCGATCCGCAGCCCGCGCACGCCGTCCTGGGCAATGACGCGAATGGCTGCTTCCAGGATCTGGGTCTGACGGTCGGACACGGAACCTCACTTTACGTAGGTCTGCACAGCGGTCGGCCAACCCTGAGCGGGACCGGCCGAGCACCGCCACTAGTCGGCGGGTTCCTGCTGCGTGGTGCAGTGAATGCCACCACCGCCCGCGGCAATGCCATCGATATTGATCTGCACCACCTGCCGATTCGGGAACACTCGCTCGAGGGTGACCCGCGCGGCCGCATCGCCTTCCGGATCACCGAATTCGGGTGCGATGACAGCGCCGTTGCAGACGTAGAAGTTGATATAACCCGCCGCGAAGTCATCGGATTCGAATCGGGGTCGCACGGTGGCCGGTCCCTCGATCACCTCGACCTGCAGCGCAGTGCCGTGCACATCGGTCGCCGACCGCAGGATCTCCAGATGCCGTCGCGTGACGTCGTAATCGAAGGAATCCGGATCGGTGTCGAATCCGGCGACGACCACACCAGGACGGGCGAAGCGGGCATAGAAGTCAGTGTGACCATCGGTGATGTCATGGCCCGCGATACCGGGCAGCCAAATGATCCGCTCGAGTCCGAGCAGGTATGCGAGTTCCTCCTCGACATCCTTCTTCTTCCAGCCCGGATTCCGATTGTTGTTCAGCACACAGCTTTCGGTAATGATCGCGGTGCCCGCGCCATCGACCTCGATGCCGCCGCCCTCCAGCACCAGATCGGTCTCCAACCGTTCGACGCCCGCGCGGCGGGTGACGAAGTCGGCCACATCGCGATCCCGCTTGTGTTCCTGCTTCCTACCCCAACCGTTGAAGTTGAAGTCGACGCCGACTTTGGCGCCGTTGCCCCGCACGAATACCGGGCCGGTGTCGCGCATCCACAGATCGTCGAGCGGAGCTGGCACGAGTTCTACATTCGCGCCGACGAGATTGCGGGCCAGATCCATCTCCTCGGGTCGCACCAGCATCGTCACCGGCTCGAATTCCACGATCGTCTGGGCGATTCGGGCTAGATCGCGCTGCACCTGCGCCAGGAGTTCGCGACCCCAGATCCGTTCGCTCGCGCCGAACGCCATCCAGGTTCGCTTGTGCGGGTCGCCCTCTTCCGGCATCAGCCCGCGGCGCCCAGCGTCGTCATGGCGCACCTTGGGAACCGGCGACGAGGAATCGTTGCATCCGCCCAGAAGCAGGGCACCCAGGGCCGCGCTCGCCTGCACGAATCGACGTCTCTGCACTTGTCACTCCTGATGAATTGCGCGCCCCGCCGCATCGGCTCACGGTCTCACGGCGCGCCGCGGGATCGAACGCCCGCTGATTGCGTGGTCGAGTACTGACTGACCACCTGGCGACCCAACCATAATCCTGACTGAATTTTCAGTCAAGAATTGTGCGGTCAGCAACCGACCGACGTCGCGGGCCGGGCCGTTCGTCGAATCCCCGACCTACCGACTCTGGCAGAAGTAAATGCGCCCGCCGACTCTGTGGCTAGCGTGCGCGTGGGTGGGCGGTGGCCCACACCTCGCGCAGGGTGTTCACGGTGACCAGGGTGTAGATCTGGGTGGTGGTCACCGAGGCGTGGCCCAGAAGTTCTTGGACCACCCGCACATCGGCGCCGCCGTCGAGCAGATGTGTCGCGAAGGAATGGCGCAGCGTGTGCGGGGAGACGGTGGCGCCGATGCCCGCGCGTTCGGCGGCGGTCTGCAAAACCTGCCAGGCACTCTGCCTCGACAGCCGTCCGCCGCGCGCGTTCAGGAACAGCGCTCCCGCAGTGCCTTTCCCGTTCGCCGCGAGCACCGGCCTGCCGCGCACCAGATACGCGTCGACCGCGGCGAGCGCGGGCCGGCCGATCGGAACCATGCGCTGCTTGCCGCCCTTGCCGTGCAACACCACGGCACGTTCGTCGGTGTCGAGGTCGTCTACATCGAGTCCGACCATCTCCGAGATCCGCGCCCCGGTCGAATACAGCAGCTCGAGCAGCGCGCGGTCGCGCAATCCGCGTGGCCCGCCGTCGGTTCCGGCCCCATTCGCATCACCGATCGGCCCGCCCCCCGCGGCCTCCAGCAACCGCAGCACCTGGTCGTATGGCAGGGCTTTCGGCAATCGACGCCCGGGGGCGGGCGGTTTCACCGCATGCGCGACATCGGTACTCGTCATCCCCTCGGCCGCCGCGAATCGATGCAGCCCGCGCACCGCGATCAGCGCACGGGCGACCGAACTGGCGGCCAGCGGCGGGTGCGTGGCCCCGCCCACCCGCAGCACCATCGTGAATTCCGCGACGTCGGCCTCCCCGACCTGCTCGAGCGCCGTAAAGCCGCGCCCGGTCAGGAAATCCCGATACCGGTCGAGGTCGCGACGATACGCGCCGAGGGTGTTGCGCGCGGCGCCGCGCTCGACCGCAAGATGATCGAGGTAGGCCTCCACCTCCCGCGTGAGCACCACCCGGGCCCGTCAGGCTTCGGACTGCCGTTGCGCCTTGCGGCGCAGTAATGCGGTCGACTGTCCCGGCCACGGCGCGTCGGCGGAACGCAGTTCGGTCCCGCCCGCCCCGGCGGCCGCGAGGGCGAGCACACCGGCGACCGCCGTGGCATTGACGATCTCACCGGCGAGCGCGGCCCGTACGGCCTTGGCGACCGGCATCCGGACCAGCTCGAGGTCCGCCTCCTCCAATTCCGGCTCCGGACGGTCGGTTTCGTACAGGCCCCGCGCGACGTACACCCGCAGCGCCTCGTCGGTGAAGCCGGGCGAAAGCGCGACATCCACCAACACCGCCCATTCCCTGGCGGCCAGCCCGGTCTCCTCGGCCAACTCGCGTTTGGCCGCTTCGAGCGGATCCTCGCCGGGCACATCGAGCAGACCGGCGGGCAACTCGAGCAGCCGCTCGCCGATGGGGTGCCGGTACTGCCTGATCAACACCACATTGTCGGCATCATCGATGGCCGCGACCGCGACCGCCGCGTGGTGCTCGATCACCTCACGCTCGACCACCCGACCGCCCGGCATCGCCACCTTGTCGAGCCGCAGCGCGAGGATGGCACCGCTGTACACGGTCTTGCTCGCCACTGTTTCGAAATCGTGGCTGCCCGGTGGGGCTCCCCCGTTATCACTCATCTAAGACGCCTGATCTGCGTTCGCGAACTCTTCATCCGGGATATCGACCGGAAGCCGCTCGGCCAGTTTATATTTCAGCGCCGCCGAGATCAGCGCCGCGAACAGCGGATGCGGCCGGGTGGGACGGCTCTTGAGCTCCGGATGCGCCTGGGTGGCCACGAAGAACGGGTGCTTGTCCGCGGGCAGCTCGACGAATTCGACCAGGTGTCCGTCGGGCGAGGTGCCGCTGAACTTCAGCCCGCTGGTGGCGATCTTGTCGCGGTAGGCGTTGTTCACCTCGTAGCGATGCCGGTGCCGCTCGGAGACCTGATCGGTGCCGTAGGCCTGCGCGACCACCGACCCCTTCTGCAGCGTCGCCGGGTACGCACCGAGGCGCATGGTGCCGCCGAGATCGGCCTCACCGGCGACGATCTCCTTCTGGTCCGCCATGGTGGAGATCACCGGATGCGGTGTGTCCGGCTCGAATTCGGCCGAGTTGGCTTCGGCGAGACCGACCGAACGCGCGGCCTCGATGACCACGCACTGCAAGCCGAGGCAGAGACCGAGCAATGGAAGCCCGCGGGTGCGCGCGTATTTGATGGCGCCGACCTTGCCCTCGATGCCGCGAATACCGAACCCACCGGGGATCAGCACCGCGTCCACGTCACGCAATGCCGCCTGCGCACCGGCCGGGGTCTCGCATTCGTCGGACTGCACCCAGCGGATATTCACCTTGGCCCGCGAGGCGAATCCGCCAGCGCGCAACGCCTCGGTCACCGACAGGTAGGCATCGGGCAGGTCGACGTACTTGCCGACCAGCGCGACCTCGACCGTCTCCCGCGGCTGGTGCACCCGATCCAGCAGATCGCCCCATACCGTCCAGTCCACATCCCGGAACGGCAGCCCGAGCCTGCGCACCACATAGGCGTCCAGGCCCTCACGGTGCAGCACCTTGGGAATGTCGTAGATCGACGGCGCGTCCGGCGTGGAGATGCAGGCGTCCACATCGACGTCGCACATCAGCGCGATCTTGCTCTTGAGCGCCTGCGGCACCTCGCGATCGCAACGCAGGATCAGCGCGTCGGGCTGGATACCGATATTGCGCAGCGCGGCCACCGAGTGCTGGGTCGGCTTGGTCTTGAGCTCACCCGATGGCGCGAGGTAGGGCACGAGCGACACGTGCAGGAAGAACACATTGTCCCGGCCGACGTCGTGGCGGATCTGACGTGCCGCCTCGAGGAAGGGCTGCGATTCGATATCGCCGACGGTGCCACCGATTTCGGTGATCACCACATCGGGCACCTGCCCCTGTAGATCCGGGCCTTGCATAGCGAGTATGCGGCTCTTGATCTCATCGGTGATGTGCGGGATCACCTGCACCGTGTCACCGAGGTATTCACCGCGCCGCTCCTTGGCGATCACCGACGAATAGATTTGCCCGGTAGTCACATTCGCGTCCCGGGACAGGTCCCGATCGAGGAACCGCTCGTAGTGACCGACATCGAGATCGGTCTCGGCGCCGTCTTCGGTGACGAACACTTCTCCGTGCTGGAACGGATTCATGGTGCCCGGATCGACGTTCAAGTACGGGTCGAGTTTCTGCATGGTCACCCGCAGTCCGCGCGCGGTCAGCAGCTGACCGAGGCTGGAGGCGGTAAGACCCTTACCCAATGAGGAGGCGACACCACCGCTGACGAAGATGTGCTTCGTGGCCGTTCGCGCCTGATTCCGTGTATGACCCACGGGTCTTCACGGTAACACGAAAAAGCTGGTCCGATCACCCGCCACGCACGTTTGCCACCCAGTCGCTGCGATCGACCGGCTCGGCCCCGCGCGGCATGTTCGCTGCACGGGGCATCGCGCGTGCGATGGATCAGCGAGCGGGCAGGGCGATGAGTGTGAGGGAGGTCGCCTTGGTGCCGGTTCCGTATCGGCCCGCGCCGCCGTTGAGCTGCTCGCTCAGACCGAGGACGGTGGTGACACGCCCGATCTCGCGGTCGAGGTTGTCGACGGTGGTGACGGCGGTGGCCAGCGCGGCGTCGGAGCGGATGATCGCGATCGGGCCCGGGTTGTCCGCGGCACCGGATCGGCCCGCGAGCACCGCACCAGCGCCGCGGCCGCGCAGGGCGCCGGTGAACCGGGCGATACTGCTGCCCTGACTGTTTTCGCTGGACTTCGCGCCGTTGCCGGTGACGACGACCGCGAGATTGGCGGCGTGCGCCGGGGTGTCGCCGTAGGCGAGGAAACCGCCGCCGCGCAACGTCTCCAGCACCAGGCCCAGCTCCTGCGGGGTGCTGCGCGGTTGCGCGTTCGCGGGGTCGAGCAGCAGCACCAGGCCGAGCAGATCGCCCGCCATGCTGCCCTGGTCGACCTGTCCGGTGCGCAGCTGTGCGCCAGCCGGGATGACATTGGTGACCGCGGTGCGCATCCGATCGCCCTCGGCGGCGTCTAGGAAGGCTTCGGTGAGTGCGATCCGACCGGTCACGGTCGCGCCGGAGGTTTCCAGCCCCTTCGCCACCGCCTCGACATCGGCGGGTTCGGCGTCGGGGGTCGTGAAGACGACGACGCTGCGGTCGGTGAGGCTGCCGCCGAGGATCCGGTCCGCCGATCCGGCGATGAACCGGTCCGCGGCATTCATTTCATCGGTGAGCCGCCGGTTCTGATCGGTGGCCACATCGAGTTGCTTGCGCAGATCCGACTTATCCGCGCGCAGCCCCGACAGCAGGTCCGCCGCCACGGTCTGCGAGCCGAGTACCACGCCGACGGCGAGGGCCAGGAAGATCGCGACGATCGAAACCGCGTGCTGCCGAGGCGAAATCATCGGTCCCCTCCCGCGCCGACCTGGCCATGGGCCCACAGCGCGAATCGGTTCCAGGTATCGGTGGCCCAGTCCAGCGACTCGGAACCCATATTCGAGGCGAGCATGGCCACGATCACCGCGATGAGGGCGGCGAGCACGACCATCGCGATGGCGGTACCGGAGACCCGGTTTCGGTAGAGGGTGGCGACGGCCTTGGCATCCACGAGTTTGGTGCCGATCTTCAATCGGGTCAGGAAGGTCGCCGGATTGCTGTCGCGACGGCCGCGGTCGAAGAAGTCGTCCAGCGAGGCGGCCGCGCCCGCGGTCACGATCAGCGATGCGCCGTGGTGGTGGGCCAGCAGCAGGGCCAGATCCGAGGGTGCGCCGGACGACGGGAACGTCGTCGCGCCGATGCCGAGATCCTGGATGCGTTCCAGCCCCTTGGCGTCGCCGTCGGTATCGGCGGGCAGGATCACCTCGGCGCCGGATTTCAAAGTGGCGGTTGTGATTTCGTCCGGATCGCCGACGATCAGGTCGGGGCGGTAGCCCTGTTTCATCAAGGTATCCGCCCCGCGGCCGACGCCGACCATGATCGGCGCGTACTCCTTGATGAACGGCTTCAGTCGCCTGAGATCGTCCGCGTGGTCCGGGCCGTCGGCCACCACGACCACATGCCGGTGCTTCATGCCGAGCTCGAGTTCCGGCACCCCGATACCGTCGATGAGCAGCGCGCTCTCGGTGCGGATGAATTCGATCGTATTGCCTGCGAACGCCTCCAGATGATCGGCGAGACCATTGCGCGCCTCGATCATCCGCTCGGCGATATCGGATTCGGTCAGCTCGATGCCCGTGACCAGGACCTCGGGCTCCTTCTTGACCAGCTTGTCGGCGTAGACGACGCCCTCGTCGATGCGGACCTTGGTGCCGTCCTTGATCTTGAACGCATCCGAACTCACCGTGTCCAGCAGCAGAATTCCATTGGCGACCAGTACTTCCGGTCCCAGATTGGGGTAGCGGCCCGAGATCGATGGCGAGGTATTCACCACTGCGAGCACACCCGCCTCGACCAGCCGATCGGCGGTGAGCCGATCCAGATCCATCTCATCGAGTATTACGACATCACCGGGCCCGACCCGCTTCAGCAAACGCCTGGTGTTGCGGTCAACCCGGGCTATCCCGGTTGCTCCGGGTAGCGCTTCGGTGTTCTTCGACAACAACGCCAACATCTTCATGGCCCGATCTTGGCCGTAAACCCTCAACCATTGGTGGAGGCGCGCCGTAATCACCTACCACATTCGTCACTGTGATAACAGGCGGCGCGCCCCGGTCAGCAAACTCCGAGCGGCTGTCGAGATTCGAGGTCGACAAGACTCGGGCACAGTGTGATCCCAGTGACAGGGATCACGACGAACCCAGACAGTACCCGTATGCTGCCGGTCACAGATATCTCGAAGAGGAGACCCCATGGCCAGCAGCACTGTCGACGTCGTGATCGCGGCACCGCGCGATGTCGTCTACAAGTTCTTCACCGAGCGGGACGGCATCAACCCCTACATCCCCGTGGACTTCACCCTGAAGACGCCCGGCACACCGACCCCGGCGGGCGTCGGCGCGCAATACCTGATCGGTAAGGGTGGCGTCGGCATCGTCGAGGAGACCACCAAGCTGGTTCCCGGCGAGCTGATGGAGTACAAGATCATCAAGGGCGCGCCAGTGAAGCGCCACGTCGGCACCATCACCTTCACCGACGCCGACAACGGCACCCTGGTCTCTTACACCATGGAGTCCGAGCCCAGCCTCCCCGTCCCGGCCAAGCTCGTCGAAATCGGCCTCAAGAACCTCATCAACCAGTTCATCAAGGGCGCCCAAAAGGCCCTGCGCTGAACGGCCGCCGTTAGGTCAGGGCGCGTTCGGCGCGGGCCGTTTCCAAAAGTTCTTCCGCATGTGCTCGGCCGGTTTCGGTGTCATCGAGACCGGCCAGCATGCGCGCCAGTTCGATGACGCGCTCATCCTTGGTCAACGCGCGGACGCCACTATTGACCTTGCCCTTGCCATCGTCGGACTTGTCCACCACCAAGTGGGTGTCGGCGAAGGCGGCGACCTGCGGTAGGTGGGTCACCACGATCACCTGATGGGTGCGGGCCAGCCGAGCCAGCCTGCGGCCGATCTCGACCGCGGCCCGGCCGCCGACACCGGCATCTACCTCGTCGAACACCATGGTGGCGCCGTGATCCGAACTCGCGAGCACCACCTCGAGGGCCAGCATCACGCGGGACAGCTCACCGCCGGATGCGCTCTTGCTCAACGGCAATGACTGCGCTCCGGAATGCGCCGAGAGCCGGAACTCCACTTCGTCGACACCGGTCGAACCCGCGTGCAGTTCGGTCCCGTCCACCGTCAGCGGCGCCGAGTCCTGCGGGCTCGCCGGCACCGGCCGCACCACAACCTCGAGTTTCGCCTTGCCCATCGCCAGACCACCGAGTTCGGCGCTCACCGCCGAGGCGAGCTTGCCCGCCGACTTCCTGCGCGCCGCGGTCAATTTGCCCGCGGCCTCGCGGACGCGTTCCGCGGCGATATCGACCTCCGCCGCCAACGCGGCCAACGCCTCTTCGGAGACATCGAGCGAGCCGAGACGCGTGCGGGCCTCATCCGCCCACGCGATCACCCCATCGATATCCGGTGCGTACTTGCGGGTCAGCGATTTCAATTCGGCCTGCCGGGTGAGCAGCGAATCCAAAGCCCCAGGGTCCGAAGGCAAATCCGCGAGATAACCGCTGAGCTCGGTGGTCAGATCCACGACGACCGCGATCGCTTCGCCGAGTCGCGGCCCGAGCGCGGTCAGCGCCGGATCATCGGCCGATTCGATGCGGGCACGCGCCGCGCCGAGCAATTCCAGTGCGCCGGAACCATCTTCGGGCGAATCGGCGGGACCGGCCAAGGCATCGTGCGCGACCGCGGCGGCCTCGCGCAGGGAATCCAGATCGCTGAGCCTGCGCACCTCGTCGACAATGCGCGCATCCTCACCGGGCTCCGGTGCGATGGCATCGATTTCGGACAGCGAATGCTTCAGCCGATCGGCCTCCAGCGCGAGTTCCCTACTGCGCGCGGTACGTTCGAGCAATTCGGTGCGGGCATCGAGCCAGGATCGCCGCCGCACCTGGTACTTGCGCAGCAGCGGGCCGACCGCATCGGCCGCGAACTGGTCCAATGCCGACAACTGCTGATCCGGACGCTGCAGCCGCAGTTGGTCGTTCTGGCCGTGCACAGTCAGCAGCGGAGCGGTGAAATCGGCGAGGACAGCGGCGGGTACACCGCGCCCACCGAGATGTGCGCGGGAGCGTCCGTCACTGCCGACGGTGCGGATCGCGATGATGCTGCCGTCGTCATCGCGTTCGGCCGCAGCCGATTCCAGTACTTCCCTGACTTGCTTCTGCGCGGTCGTATTCACCTCGTCGACGGTGAACCGGCCCTCGACCACGGCGCGTGCCGCACCCAACCGGACGCGCCCGGCATCGGCCCGCGCCCCGCTGAGCAGGTGCAGGCTGGTCACCACCATGGTCTTACCGGCGCCGGTCTCACCGGTGAGAACTGTCAGACCCTCATGGAATTGCGCGGTAGCCGTGGATATGACGCCAAGCCCGTCAATCCTGATCTCTGTCAGCACTGGTCTTCACCCACCCCGCCGGCTGCCGTCCCCCGGCTGCTCTCCGTCCGCCGTCGGCCACGCCAGCCGGTCACAGGCAATTGGAACTTGCGCACCATCCGGTCCGCGAACGGCGCGGAGTCCAACCGCACCCAGCGCACCGGTTCGACACCGCGGACCGCCTCGAGCCGCCCGCCCTTCGGCAAGGCGAGGGTCCGCCTGCCGTCCAGGAAAACTATCGCATCATGGCCCGCCGCAACGGATTCGACGGCGATCCTGGAATCCGGGCTGGTGACCAGTGGCCGCGCGAACAGGGCATGCGCATTGCTCGGAATCACCAGCAGCGCTTCGAGTTCCGGCCAGACCACCGGGCCGCCGGCGGAGAACGCGTAGGCGGTCGAACCGGTCGGCGTCGATATGAGAATTCCGTCGCAACCGAACTGTGAGACCGGACGCCCGTCGACCTCGAGCACCACCTCGAGCACGCCCATCCGCGACGCGTTCTCGATGCTGGCTTCGTTGAGCGCCCAACCGGTTTCGACGATCTCGTCGTCTATCCGGACGGTGACATCGATGGTCATCCGGTGTTCGAGGCGGTAGTCGCCGCGGACCACACTCGCCAACGCCTCATCGAGGTGTTCGGCCTCGGCCTCGGTGAGAAATCCGATGCGGCCCAAGTTGATTCCCAGCACCGGCACCCCCGCGGGCCTGGCCAATTCGGCCGCACGCAGAAATGTGCCGTCACCACCGAGCGACAACACCATCTCGCAACCGACCGCCGCGTCCGGGCAGTGTTCGACCACGCGCGCGGGGTATCCGCCCGGTTCCGCGACGGCCGTCCCGCTCGGGGTATCGGGCTCACAGTCGAATCGGGTGCTGTCCGCCTCGTCCGCGAGCACGCGCAACCCGATGCCCGCGTCCGCGAAGATCTTCGCCACGCGATGGGCGGTTTCGATGATCTCCGCCCGGCCCGGATGCGAAACCAGCAGAATCTCCCTGGATTCGGCCGGTGTCAGCGCGTTCACTGTGGACCCTCCTCAACCGCACGCTCGACGAGGGCCGCGACCTGCTCGCCGTCGTACTCGAACTGCCCGTCCTTACGCAGCCACAGAAAGTATTCGACATTGCCCGATGGACCGGGCAGCGGGCTGGCCACCACCCCGGCGGTGCGCAACCCCAACTCGGCGGCGGCGGCCGCGACATCGCATACCACTTCCGCCCGCAATGTGGGATCTCGCACCACACCGCCGGAGCCTACCCGCTCCTTACCCACCTCGAACTGCGGCTTCACCATCGGCAACAGATCCGCGCCCGGCGCCGAACAGGCCGCGAGCGCGGGCAGCACCAGATTCAGCGAGATGAACGACAGATCCCCGACCACCAGTTCGACGGTGCCGCCGATGGATTCAGGGGTAATGGCACGGACATTGGTGCGGTCGAATACCCGCACCCGGTCGTCGTTCTGCAGGCGCCAGATCAGTTGGCCGTAGCCGACATCGACGGCCACGACCTCACGCGCCTGTTTCGACAGCAGCACATCGGTGAAGCCGCCGGTCGAGGCACCGGCATCGAGACAGCGCTTCCCCGCGACGGTCAAGCCCTGCGGTTCGAAAGCCGCCAACGCCCCGAGCAACTTGTGCGCACCGCGCGATGCCCACGAAACCTCGTCCGGCTCCTCGCGCACGATCAACGGCGTACCCGCCTCAACAGCGGTCGCCGGTTTCACGGCGACCGTTCCAGCAATCAGGACGCGGCCCGCACCGATCAGCTCGACCGCGTGCTCTCGCGATCGTGCCAATCCGCGGCGAACCAATTCGGCGTCCACCCGCGCGCGCCTGGCCACCTCAGATCTTGTCCACCGTGGCCAGGGCCTGGACGAGCACCTCATGTGCCTGCTCCAGGATGCGGGCGCGCCGGGTGATATCGGCGCCGGATTCGGCGTCGGTTGTCGGCGGGGTCGCCGCCACCCCGGTCCAGGCCGGCCGCGCGTCGAGTTCGGCCAGCAGGGCGTCGATTTCGGCGCGGATCTTCGCCGGATCGGCGGGCTCCGGGCGTCCCTGAGCGCCCGGCAGATGCTGGCCGGGCAGCGGAGCACTCGGACGGGGTCCGTTCGAGCCGGGGCCGTACGGCTGGGGCGTACCGGGTCCGTTCGGGCGGGGCATCGGAGTAGTCATCGTGGGGTCAACGCTATCGGATTTCCGAACCGGACGCGCGCACCGTCACGGCTCGTCCCGGGTTACGCCGTAAGCGTTCCGCCAAGTCGGTCGCATCCGGATCCGCGGCGGCGTCGACCGGCGGGTAATTCAGTGCGTCCAGTGACTCCGAGATGTAGGTCGGAATCCGGTCCGCGGGGGCATCGCGCAGCTCGCCGAGCGTGCTCACGCCGGTCAGGACCAGCAGGGATTCGAGGCCGACGCGATTGGCACCCTCGATATCGGTATCCAAGCGATCGCCCACCACCAGCGCGCTGCGCGTCCCGGCGCGCACCAGGGCATCCTCGAGCAGTGGCGCATAGGGCTTGCCCGCCACCAGCGGCTCGCGGCCGGAGGCGGCACGCAACGCCGCGACCATCGCACCGTTGCCGGGTGCGAGTCCGCGCTCGTTCGGCAACGTCTTATCGGTATTGGCCGCGACCCACAGTGCGTCCGCGCTGAGCGCGTAGGCCGCCTCGGCCAGATCCGGCCATGCGGTTTGGGGTGAATGTCCTTGTACGACAGCGTCAGGCGCGGCGCCGTTGAAACGACGGATCGAACGCAGTCCGACCGCGTCCACTTCCTTGGCCAGGTCATCGGTGCCGACGATCAACACGGTCGCACCGGGATCGAGGCGCTCCGCCAACAACCTCGCCGCCGCCTGCGCGCTCGTCACGACGTCATCGGTCTTCGCCACGAATCCCAGTTCGGCCAGATGCCGGGCGACCACCTCCGGACCACGACTCGCGTTATTCGTGACATACACAAGCCGATGCGGCACAGCGGAATCCGCCAATGCCTCCGGCGCGCCCTCGATCACCTCGGACCCGCGATACAGCGTGCCATCCAGATCCAGCAGCAGCGCCTCATACCGATCTCGTAGCCGCTTCACACCACTCTCGCTCCATGTCACCGACCGGCGTCTTGCCGTTGTTCCCGTGGCGCTATCGATTGCTCGGCCCACAGTTTCTCGGCAGAGACCGAGACATTCGAACCCTACGCCAGCCCGCCGACAGGAAGGTGACGGCGTCGACCGACCGTGCACCCCAAGCGCTTTCCGAACACCGGCCCAGCTTGCCAGCGTGTTGCACGACACCGCCCACTGTGTCCGAGCAACTCGCCGTCGCCCGCGCACAGCGGTCGTGTCCCGGCTTTGGGCGGCATCCGACCCGGTGAGCCACCATATGAGTCCACTCGGCGGATCGCTTGTGAGTGGGTTCGGCGCGCGGTGGCGCTAGACGTCGGTGTCGCCGGTGAGTTCTTCGGCGCGTTCCTCGGCGTCGGTTTCGCCGTCGAGGTCGGCGGAGGCGGCGTTGAGGAACCAGGTGAGGCCCTCGGCGGTGCGGCCTGCGGCGACCAGCGCGTCGGCATAGGCGTAGAACAGGCGGGCGGCGGCGGAGCCCGTGCGGGACGGGTCCAACTCCGAGGTTTGCAAGGTGACCACGGCCTGGTCGTATTGACCGAGGTCCATGCGGGCGCCCGCGACCACTATGCGGAGTTCGGTGGCCTCGTCACCGCTCAGGGCGCGGGCCTCGTCGCTACGACCCAATTCGATAGCGCGTTCGGGGCGGCCGAGGCCGCGTTCACAGTCGGCCATCACGGCGAGCAGACCGGAACCGCCGGACATCCGGCGAGCCGTGCGCAGTTCGGAAAGGGCCTCGGCCCATTCACCCGCGTGATACGCGGTGACACCCGCGGTTTCGCGGACCACGGCGATGCGGCCGGCGCGTTGGCGAGCCGCCCGTGCGTGTGCCAGCGCGAGACGCGGATCGTCATCGATCAGTCGAGCCGCCATTACGAGATGGCGGGCGACCGCTTCGGCATTGCTCTTGTCCAGACTCAGCAGATCCCGGCGCACCTCTAGTTCGAGATCGGTCGCCTGAATGTCATCGGGCAGATCCGGCTCTTCCGGGCGCGGCGCACGACGATCCGCCGAGCCACCCCCGGCGCGCGCACCTTCGCCGCCCCGACGACGGTCCTGCGAGTCGTCCCCGCGCTGACTCCAGCCGCCGCGCTGGCCCGATTCGCCCCGACCGGCGTCACCGCCACGGCCGAAACCGCCCCGCTGACCAGCATCATCACGCCGCTTGAAACCGCCACGCTCACCGGTGCCGCCGCGCTGGCTCGAGTCGCCGCCGCGCTTGAATCCACCACGCTCGCCGGAGCCTCCCCGGCCATAGCCACCACGTTCGCCGGAATCACCACGACCCGAAGCGCCACGATCACCAGAGCCACTGCGGCTGTAGCCACCACGATCACCAGCATCACCACGACCGCCGCGATCCGCGAAGTCACCACGGCCGGAACCGCCACGCCCCCCGGAACCGCCGCGGCTGTAGCCACGGTCACCGGAATCACTCCGCTGACCGGCATCGCCGCCACGTTTGAAGCCGCGTTCCGAATCACCACCGCGGCTATAACCGCCACGCTGACTCGTGTCTTCACGACGGTTGAAGCCGCCACGGTCCTGGGAACGGTCACCAGAATCACCGCGGCCGAACCCGCCACGCTCACCAGAATCGCCAGTACGTTTGAAGCCACCGCGGTCACTGGAGCCACCTCGGTAGCCACCGCGATCACTGGAGCCGCCACGGTCGAAGCCACCGCGATCACCTGAATCGCCGGAACGTTTGAATCCCCCGCGCTCACCCGAGCCACCGCGCGCAAAGCCGCGGTCACCCGATTCGCCACGCTGGTCGGAGTCACCGCGACTGAAGCCGCCGCGACCACCGGTGCCGCCGCGGCTGTAGCCACCACGATCACTGGAGTCGCCGCGCCGCCCGGCATCGCCGCCGCGTTTGAAGCCACCCCGGTCACCGGAGTCGCCGCGATTGAAACCGCCACGGTCTGCCGAGCTGCTCTGATCGTTCGAATCGTCGCGGCGGTTGGAGTCGCTGCGCCTGAAGCCACTGCGTGCGCCGGAGTTACCTCGGTCGGTGGAGTCGCCGCGATCGCGATCGGGACCCTCGTCGCGCTGGCCGAAGTCGCGCTCGGGGCCGCCTCGCCGGAAGGGCTTCCGGCCATCGTTCTGTTCCGACACGGTGGCCCCTTTCTAGGTTCCGCCAGAGGTTGTCGAACCTCTGAATTCAATCACGTGTCGGCGGTCGGGCCCGAACACGGCTTAGATACAGGTGCACAAACGACGATAGGGGACCCAAGTTTGGGTCCCCTATCGTGAAGGATGTTCCGGCGGTGTCCTACTCTCCCACACCCTGTCGAGTGCAGTACCATCGGCGCTGGTGGCCTTAGCTTCCGGGTTCGGAATGGGACCGGGCGTTTCCCCACCGCTATAGCCGCCGTAACTCTATGAAACTGTCACAGAGAGCAACCCACACCCACCCCAGGGGGTTTGTGTGGTGCATCTGTATCTGTGTGTTGTTTCAGATACCGCACAGTGGACGCGTAGCTTCTTTGTT
>NZ_JBKBET010000036.1:0-422900 GCF_048910785.1 Nocardia nepalensis
ACACTCGGGAGAATGTCGGGAAAAAATCTGGAACTCTGGTAGCCTCCAAACCTATGAGCAACCTGCTGGACGAGTTGGACAAGAGCATCGCCGAGCTGCGGCGCGCGATCCGCGATGCATCCGCCGCCGGCGACACGGAGCGGGTCGGCGAACTCCGGGTGCAACTTCGCCGAACAGAACGTGCGTGGGATGCACTGCTGGAGACCGACGAACCGACCCAGTCGGCCAACATGCCGGGCCAGCCGACATCGGCCGAACCCCCATCGACGGCGCTACCTGCTCGCGAGCACGTACAGCGAGCGTTGGTGCTCCTCCAGACACCCGCCGCGCCGAAGCTCATCGTCGACGTCCACGACGCGTTCTTCCCTGGAGACCTGACGACAGCCAAACTGTCGAGTCTTCGCCGCGACGAAGAGCGGTCATACCGTGCTGCTCCCGGCGCTCGCCCCTACTACCTGTGCCCGGCACTCAACCACGAGCTTCTGTCGCCGGCCAGAGCATTGCTCACGATCAGCACCTGGTCGCTCGAGCAACGCATCGTCGGCCCACTCTCGCCGCGGGTGAACTTTCTTACCGGCGCGATTCGAATCGCCGAGGCAATTCGTGGGATGCGAACAGCTGGTTCGGAACCCACGCCGGCCGCGATGCGCTTGCTGTGGCGGTTCGCGACCAACATCCCCGACGCGATGCCGCCGGAGGCGAGCCTCGTCGTCAAGGACCTGGACCAGGTGATCGACGCGGCCCTCACCGAATTGGAAGTTCACTCAGACGCCGATCACGCGGCCAGAACCGCGTCCGCGCGACGCGCACGAAAGCAACTGAACGACGAACAGCAACTGTTCGGCGCACCGCTGCGACAGGCCCGGCTTGAGCAAGCCGACTCCTGACACAGGAACAACCCTGATAGACCCTTCTGCCCCTTCTCCTCAAGGAATCACACTGCCGTGAAGGTAGCTCCTGACAGCCGTTTGGACGCGTTGCGTGGGTCCGCGACCCGTCTGAACTTCAACGCTCGGTCACTGGCCGCGCTCGAGAACAATCCGCGCTGCACCCTGCGATCGGTCCTGGACGCCTCCGGCTCCAACAAGAAGGACATCGCGGAACATGCTGGATACCGAACTCAGTTCGGCCAGTCCACCTTCGCCATCACCCGTGGCAACAACTTCGAGAAGATGGTGAAGGCCAACGGATGCGCCGAACTGCTGCGCGTACTCCGAGACGTCCTCGACCTCCCCATTCCGCAAGTCGGGTACCGGGATCTCAATGACATCGGCGGGGTCAGCACACCGTCAGTCCGTCACAGCGAGACCGAAAAAGCGCTGGTCGCGGCTGCCCGAGGCGATGGAGATGGTCCCCTGTACGACCATCCGCTACTGCGTTTGGAGGTCGGCGGCCAGCTCGTATTCCTCGAGCCGGACCTGGTCGCGTTCAAGTTCGGCGACAAGTTCTACGTCGTGGAGATCAAGAGCTTTCCGGTCGTCGACGGACAGGCTGACCCCGCACTTGTGAAGTCCGCGACCACCCAGGCATGCGCCTACATTCTCGCGCTCCGCACGATGCTCGCGGATGCCGGCATCAACCCAGACGTCGTGTCCGACAAGATCGTCCTCATCGGGCCGAAGAACTTCACCAACCGACCGACTGGAGCATTTGTCGACGCGCGGAACCAGGTAAAGAACCTCGCCCGGCAGCTGGACCGAATCGAACGCATCGGCAACCAGCTCGACCTGCTGCCCCAAGGCACGACATTCGACCTGGACAAAGACAAAGATGGACATCCTCAGCGTCCGCAGTCCGAACTGTTGGAAGCGCTCGACTCCGTGCCGGCTGCGTATCGGCCGGACTGCCTCAGCCATTGCGAAATGGCCTTCTTCTGCCGGTCGCGGGCGCGGGCCTGCGGAAGTCTCGATGTCCTCGGACCAGCGGTCACCGAGCCTTTGGGCGGTATCGACACCATAACCATGGCATTGGGGCTCGCGCGCGGCGAACTCGAGCCGAACCAAGAACAGGTCGAGATAGCTGTCGCGCTGCGACACGCGGCGCGGCTGCGCGCCGAACTGGTCGACATCGGCGGTACCTCGACGAGGGGCGGGCGATGAGCAAGGTCTCGGCCCTTGCGCGCCTCGAAGCGATGGAATCGATGAGGGCAGTGCCCATCACGAAATTTCGCCACCGACGACTTTCAGCCAAACCACTGGTGGTCATCCCGCTAGTTATGGCCGGCGAGGCTGGGTCACCGCTCGCGGTGATGGTCGGATCCGCGAAGCGGTCGGCACGACTGATCATCGTCGGTCAGCCCCGCAATCCTGATCAGCGTTTCATCTTCGCTGCTGAATTCGGCAGCGTCGTGATGAAGTACATTAATGAGTTCCGCACAAACCGCCGCGAGATTCGCACCAAAGGCGGCGGATCGCGATCTCAGTTCGTTGCCGCCCCGCAGATTCTGGTGCCCAACCGTGGTGGGATCCAGGCACTGAAGGATCTGGGACGTACCTGCCGCTTCCGCAAGACAACCGGCGACTATCCAGTACCCGCTGTCGTGCCTGAGCTGGGCACATGGCTTACAGCCCTGACCGACTCCGCGGAGCAGGCCGGAACCTCGATGCTACTGGCCGTCACCGATCTTCTTACTGAACACTGGGCTACTGGTCAGAGCACCTTCGAGGACCAAAACCTGGCTTCCGTCATGGCTTGGATCGCCCCACCTCAGAACGTCAGTGTCGAGCAGGCCCTTCTCGACGCCGAAAACCCGGTCATCTGCCCACCCGCCGGACCGTCGACGTCTCCGGAATTCGATAATCGACAGCTGCAGTCGGCCATCCGGAACTTCGATGCCGCGCGGCAGTCCGGAAATGTGGATGCCATCAACGCCGCGCGGCAGGAACTTCACGACCTCATCGGCGAACAGATCAAACCAACGTGGCGAACGATGTGGGACGCCGTCGCTCAACTGAGCAGTGTCCCCGAGGCGCCAAGCGCGGCAAAACGTTTCGAATCGGACTGCGCAACGTTCACCGCGTTTTCCGACTACCAAGACTCTGGCACTGCGCTGCCCCAACGTGCACGAGACAACGCAGTAGGAGCCGCAAGACGACTCAGCCGACATGAACGGGCCATCGAAGAGTTCGAAGCTGACATGGCCTTCGACGACCCCTTCGTACTCGCCGACCGACGAAGCATCGGCGAAGCGTTCGCCGGAATCGTTGAAGCTGCAGAACCTGACCGAGTCGTCATCAGCGACAACAATCGTCGGATTTTGCGGCCTCGCTTCGTCATCCGGACTCTCGATCCCACCCGACTCACAGATGAAACCCAGTTGATCAGCCCTACCATGCCGGACGGCCACAAGGCCAAGATCGTCACAACAGAACTCGCCGCCGACTCCAGTCTCGTCACCGTCGAAGTCGTCGGCGGCATGGGCACGCCTGCCAAACCGAAATTCGGGTCGGTCCCCGAGGTCGGCCAAACCGTCGCCTACCTGCCGGATCCAGGCTGGCGACCCATACCTCAATTCCCACCTGCTGAGACAGCGCTGTGGACACACACCGACACGACGGCTCCCGATCTCGACATCTCGAATTCCATCACAGCGAACACCGAGGAGTGGGGCGATGACGACTGAGAACCTGATCGACGCCGATCCTGCTACACGGGCTGCAGCGGTCACGGAACGAATCATGACCGATCTAGCCGACTCTGATCACCGGGCGGTCGTGGTCGACTCACCGCCCGGAGCTGGCAAGAGCACGCTCGTCGTACGCGCTGCGGGCGAGCTCGTTGCCGGAAACGAACGTCCGATGATCGTGGCACAGACCAACAACCAGGTCGACGACCTCATCCTTGGGCTGGCTCGAGCACACCCAGGAATTCCGATCGGCAGACTCAGCGGCGGCGAGTACCGGCCATCGCCCGAGATCGCCGGTGCCTGCACCAGCGATACGAGCCTCGCTGCCCTGTCCGCGTGCCGAATCGTCGTCGGCACGTCCGCCAAGTGGGCGGTGGTTCGCGACAGCCAGTTCGGTTGGGCCATCCTGGATGAGGCGTACCAGATGCGCTCCGACAAGCTCCTGCAGATTGTCGAACGGTTCGATCGGGGACTGTTCGTCGGCGACCCCGGCCAGCTCGATCCCTTCACTATCGCGGAAACCGAACGGTGGACGGGCCTGCCGCACGACCCGACCAAGAACGGTGTCAGCGTCATGCTGCAGCACAATCCACACACTCCCGTGCACAAGCTGCCGGTGTCGTGGCGCCTCCCAGTGTCCGCTTCGCCCATTATCCAGGAAGCATTCTATCCACTGGTCGAATTCACCTCCGGCACGACAGAAGGCACACGATCCCTACAGTTCCGAACCAGGAGCTTCGGCTCCTCCGCACTCGACGAGACACTCGAGATGGCTGCGGCAACCGGCTGGGCCTACCATGAACTTCCCCGCCGCCATGTTCCCCGAACAGACGGTGAGACCGTCCAATCCGCGGCAGACCTCGCCACCAGATTGCTCGACCGTGGCGCCACCGGATACTGCGAACGCGACCCTGACGGTCGCGAGCTCCAGGCCACCGACATCGCGATCGGAGTGGCGCACCGCGACCAAGCCGACCTCATCCGAGCCGCGCTGAGTCGATCCAACAACCCCGCTGCCCGAGAGATCACCGTCGACAACGCCAACCGGCTTCAGGGGCGCGAGTACGAGGTCGTCATCGTGATGCACCCGCTGTCAGGCAGACGTGATGCGACCTCATTCCACCTCGAGTCCGGCCGATTGTGCGTTTTGACCTCTCGGCATCGCCAGGCCTGCATCGTCGTTGGCCGAGCAGGGATCACCGACCTACTGGACAGCCACCCGTCAACCGAGCCGATCCACCTCTCGGTGCCGGCGAAATTCCCTGACGGCTGGCAAGCGAACCAGGTGGTCATGGCTCACCTCGCCCAGAACCGGATAGGAGCATGACTGCCATCACCATTCCCACCGGCTCGGGTGCTGACGTGACTCGGGTGCCGCGCGGACTGCGCAGGGTGACTTCACCTTCACCCTGCAGAATGCGGCACAAAATGATCCCACACGGCACGAAGTCAGATTATTCCCATTCATTTACATTGGGAACGGGTCGCCGGGTGTACCTGCTCTCCTCCATGTTTATCCAATACGCTCGACCACACCGTCAGTAGTATTCGCGCACGTAACCGAGTGCCTTCTCGAACACATCGCTGTCCCGAATCTTGAACTGTATGTAGAGGGTTTGGCGCAGTACCTGACGAACCTGCTTGTCGCCTTGGATCGTGTCCTGCCAGCCGTCGAAGCGGACACCCCGCACCACTTCGTCGATCCGGCTCACCACATTGCCGACAATGATGGGTGTCTCGTCGGTTTCCAGCGCCTCGAACAGTTCGGTCAGCGCTGCCTGCCCCTGCTCCTCGCGCGGGACCTGCTCCGCAGCCTTTTCCGCCACCGTGTCGCGAGCCAACTCCAGCAGATCACGCAAAAACTTGAGGCCCGATTGCTGGATCCCGGCGTATTTTTCGCGCAGCGCGTTGAGACGCTGACCAAGTTCGACGAAGACCGGGTTGTTGAGATGACGAGCGATACGTGCGGTGACCTGCTTCTCTATCTCCTCCCTCGACACATCGGGCCCTTTGCCCTGCATCAGATCTTCGATGGTCGCCGCGTCGAGCACGATCTCCTCGGAGCTCTGCGGAATCTCGACCTGTACATGCTCGTTGATTAGAACGATGGTTTTGGCCCCGAGCGCATGCCACACCAGACGGCCGGTGACGTCGGACGGCCGCACCGACTCGTAAACATCTGTGAGCCAACGGTAATCGTCGCGGAAGGAAGTAAGGATCGGATCGGGGCTCAGTGCCTCCCACAACTGGGAGACGATGCTGTAAGCCCGGCCGAACGCGTCTTTGGTGTCATCGTCCGCGATCGCGGACTGAGCCTGGACGAGACCTTCGTACCCGCCAACTGTTCGATCGACCCCCGGGAAGAAGGCCAGTGCCGTCGCTATGGCCGAACACACTCGATCGATGTGTCGTGGATGCCGGATTTGCAGGCAGGATGGTGAAGCCTTCGGCCAGTGATCGGCGGTGCGGTTGACCGGTCCGTGTCTGACCAGCCCCCGGCAAGGCGAGTCGACTCCGCGACCGATATCTGTGTCTACTGGCATGACGCCCTCTACGGACTCAGCGTTGCGTGAGGTGGTGGGCGCGGAGCCGCTATGGATCCCGTGACTCAGAGGTACTGAGCACCTTATCTTTCCGGCTTGTGTGTCGGTCACCCGACGTACTCTGGCGCCGATGAGTATTGCAGGCGTAGAGGGTGCGTATCAGGGGGCTCTTCGGGCGTTCAAGACCCCGATGCTCGATTTGCTCCATCAGACGTATGCGCCGTTTGTGGTGACCATGTTGGCGACAGTGTTCACGGTCGAGCGTTCCGCGGTGGCCGTGGCGGACGCGCATGCGGAGATCAGCGATGCGTTGAACCAGTTGCGCGCAGTGGGATACGGCGAGGAAGACCAGTTGCCATTGCCGGTGGGCAGCGCGCGTGATCTGTGCCGTCAGTGGGTGAACGCTGGGTGGCTCGTGCGCCAGGTGCTGGACAACGAGGTCGAGGTGTATCGGCTATCTGCGCACGGCGTGGGCGCGTTGGAAGTTGCGGGCCGGGTGGGAGGTTCGCGGACACGGGTGTCGGAGTCGCGGGTCCGGACGCTGTTGGAAGCAGTTGAGCGGCTGGCGCAGGACGCCGACCCGGATGTGACGGCGCGGATCGCCCGTCTGAGAGGGGAGATCCAGGAACGGCAACATGAGTTGCGGCGGCTCGAGGCCGGTGGCCCTGTCGAGTCGATCGATGATGAGCGGCTGGTGGAGGAGACGGAAAACGTTCTGCATTTGGCGCGGGAGCTGCCAGCAGACTTTGCCCGCGTGGCGGAGTCGATCAAGGCCATGCAGCGGGACGTGGTTGCTGATCTTCGGCAGGATGTCCGGCCGACGGGGGAGGTGTTGCGTGAATACCTCGAACAAGGACAGCAGATCATGGACGCAACGCCCGAAGGGCGCGCGTTCGCAGGGGCGTTGCGGTTGATCGGCGATCCAGAGCAGATCGATGATTTGTCGAGTAGGTTGCGCACGGTGCTGCGGCATCGGTTCACCGCACAGTTGACCGAACCGCAGCGGCGGGAGTTCACCGATATCGCACGCCGGATCGAACGAGGCGTCAAGGAGGTGCTGACAGCGCAGCGGCAAGCGTCGCACGTGATCACGACCCAGGTGCGCAACCATGATCCGATGCGGGACCGGCAAGTGGACGAGTTGCTCCGTGAGGTGATGACCGGCTTTCAACGATGGATGCCCGGCTCCCGGCGCGGTGAGCCAATCGAGCCCCTGCGCCGCCTACCAACCGCCAGCGTCGAGCATCTGCGTCAATCGGTGAGCGATCTACGCCCATTCCAGGCGCCCGCACCGCTGGCCGAGTGGAACCCGGACATGGTGCTGGACACCGATACCCGGGCATGGGGCGGCCCGAATTACGCGGCGCTGGATGAGCATCTAGCACGGTTCGCCGCCGACACGGACACCATCGAAATCGCGGCTGCGTTCGGTGCGGCACCCGAAAAGATCCGCCGCCCAGTCGATTTGCTCGGTCTGCTCGAGCTCGCGCATCGCGCCGGTATGACCGAAACTGGAGAGGTTGTGACCGTCGAGGCGGTCCGACCGGATCAAATTCGGCGGCGATTCGCGTTCGGTGGCGTGGTCGCGGCGACGAGGGAGGGGGCGGCGGATGAGTGAGACGAATGCCGACGACAGCTCGTGGTCGGAGATGGAGATCACTGGGTTCATCGACCCGGTGTCGATGGAGGAAGACCCGACCGAGTTGTTCGCCGGCGACACGGGCACGCTGGACGCGCAGGTGCGGCGGGTGCTGGTGAGACTGCTGCAGCGCCGGTTCCTGCTGGCCGACAAGAATCCGACGCAGTGGCGAACGCTACTAGAGAACCAGCAACTCATCGAGTCGCGGCTACACGACATGTTCGTCCGGCTCGTGATCGATCACGAGCGCGGCATCGCCCACAAGCAGCAGGTGCGATCAGCGGAACTCGATGTGCCGATCCTGTTGAGAGACGACCCCTACAACCGCGCCGAGACGCTGGTACTGGTCCACCTGCGCACGGTATTCCAGCAGGAACGGGTCGCCGGTGAGATGTCGGCGCGCGTCGATATCGAAGAGCTTGAGCAAACGGTGCTGACCTACTTCGATCCTGATGACACCAACCTGGCACGAGGGCAGCAAGAGATCCGCAGCGCGGTGACGCGGTTGGCCAAGGAGGGGTTGATCGAGGAGGAAACCTCGGGCCGGTACCGGATCACGCCGCTGGTGGAGGTCGTGATGAGCACGGAGAAACTCAGTGAGCTGAGTCAGTGGTTGCGTGAACGCAACGACGGCCCAGGCCACATCGACGACGCCACGGGAGACACCGCGTCATGAATATGATCGACACGCTGTTCGGGCTGATCCCCGAGGCGTCCCGCGGCGAGCAGTGGGTGGCGCGGGATCTGCAGCTTGTCAACTGGGGCGGGTACGACGGGCATCATCGTGTGCGGTTCGCGCCCGGCGCGACCCTGCTGTGCGGTGAGTCCGGATCGGGCAAATCGACTCTGATGGACTCCTATATCGCGTTGATCATGCCGCACACGATGCCGTTCAACGGAGCCTCCAATGGTGGTGTCGTCGGTCGGCCGCGTGGCAAGGATCAGCGCAACATCCTGTCGTATGCGCGGGGGAAACTCGATGAATCCCGTACTGGCGGCGAGACGAAGGCCCGGGTTCTGCGCGGCGACGGCCGGGACACCTGGTCGGCGATCGCGATGACATGGGTGGATCAGTCCAGTGCGCAGTTCACTGCCGTGCGGGCATGGTATGTGCCGTCGTCGGCCCGCTCCCTCGACGACCTCGTCAAGGTACGAGCCACCTGCGACGGACCCTTCGACCTACGCATGCTGGCGGGACCGGCGAACAAGCGGCTCGCCGAGCCCGCAGTGAAAGCACTCGGACTTACCTGCCACCCCACAGATCTGGAGTACACCGCGCGGCTGCACACTGCCCTCGGGATCGGCGCCGCCGGTGACGGAAACAAAGCAGTCGCGCTGCTGGGCCGGATTCAGGCAGGACAGCAGATCACTACCGTCGATGCGTTGTACAAAACAATGGTTCTCGAGGAACCCTCCACCCTGTCCACGGCTGATGAGGTGGTCAAGCAGTTCGACGAACTGTCCAGCACGCGCAAACAGATGACCACGGCGCGCCAGCAGGTCAGGGCTCTGACCCCGATCCGGGAGCATTGCAGCACAATCCACGACGCGCGCGAGCGCGTGCGCATGATCGAGGTCATCGGATCGTTCACCGACTCCTCGTCGCCAGCGTGGTTGTGGCGGCACGAACGACGAGTCGAGTTGCTGCGCGCTACCAAGGAAGACCTACGGCAACGTCGCGAGGGAGCCGACCGAGAAGTCGATGCGCAGTCGGCTCTCGCCGATGCGGCCAAATCCGAACTGGAAGGAGTAGCAGAGACTCTGCGTGCTTCCGGCGGCGACAGGTTGGACAGAGCCCATGGCGCGCTTCGCGAGGTGGACAAGCGACTCGACGAGGTCAGACGGGCGCGCACGCGACTCGACAAAGTGTTGCATGTCCTGGACGCCGAGGTAGCCGGTGAAGAGGATTTCGCTGCGTTGGTCATAACCGCACGCCGATTGCTCGATGACAAGATATCCAGGCAAACCGCTCAGAACAACTTCGCCGAAGCTAAGGCGCACCAGACGACCTTGAAGCACGGACTGGTGGAGTTACGTGCCGAGCGCAAGGCCGTCGCGGCTCGTCGGGGCAATATCCCCACCGAGTTGCATCGAGCGCGCGCGGCGCTCGCGGAGGCCGCTGGTCTCACGCTGGATGATCTGCCGTTCGTCGGTGAACTGATCGAGGTGCATACCGTATTCGAGCCGTGGCGCGAAGCATTCAACCTCGCCCTGGGCGGGTTCGCCACCAAGATGCTGATCGACATCGCACACCTGAACACGTTTCGCGAAAAGATCAACACCGTGCGCACCGTTAGGCGCATCCAGTTCGAGGGCGTGCGGACCGGATTGCGGGACGAGATCGGGCTCGACGATCGCAAGCTGCCCGGCCGCCTCGACTATCGTCCCTCGCCGTTCACGGCCTGGCTCAAAAGCGAACTCGTCAACCGGTTCGACTATGTCTGCGTCGAAAACCCCCGTCTGCTGCCACAGCATCCCAAGGCACTCACGATCACCGGTCAGATCTCGGACGGCACACGCGGTGCGCACGGCGGCCAGGGACGGGCCAACGTCCTCGGCTTCACCAACGACCGGCTGCTGAAGGGCCTCGATGAACAGATTCGCGACGCCGAGAAACACGAGACCACCGCGGACAAGCGATTGAAAGACGCGCAGGACGCCCTCGACTCCTTCGAAGACCGCCGCAGCGCCTACCGTGCTGTAACCGAACTGTCCTGGGATCAAGTCGATGTCGACTCCGTCTCGGCCGAACGGGACCGATGGACAAAAATCATCGACGAGGTTCACTCGAACAACCCCGAAATCGACCGGCTGCAAGCGCGATTGAATGCGCTGGAGGCCAAGGTGAAGGACCTCGCCGAGAAAGCGGTCCGGGCCAAGCTGAAAAAGGAAGGCCTCGACGACGCTTGGAAAATAACCACCGCCGACGCAGCCGACGCCCAACAGGAACTCGACACCGCCCGCCAGTCCGGTCGCGAGATCAGCGCGGAGCATCGCGACTATCTCACCGCATTGTTCGGTACGGGAATCACTGGCGATGTCCCAGCCGACGAGGCCCTCAAGCGATTCGATGCCGCCACCCACCGTGTGACCGATCGGCTCGCCACCGATCGACTGACGGCGACGAACGCGATCGCCCGGGCCAGAAACGCACTGTCCGAAACGTTTTCGACATTCGTCGAACGCTGGCCGAACCCGAACCTCGGTACCGATCCTGATGCCTCCTACGATGATTTCGAACGCCTGCTCACCGACCTGGAGACCAGCCGACTGCACGAGCTGGAAAGCCAATGGCGCGACAGCCTGCTGAAACTGTCGGGCAACGACCTCACCAGCCTCGACAGCGAACTCGCCACGGCCATCCGGGAGATCCGCGACCGGATCGAACCGGTCAACCGCATCCTCGCCGACCTGGCTTTCTCCGATGATGACCATCGACTGCAGATCGACCCACAGGAAAGCCACTCGACCGTTCGCGCTCGCTTCCGCAAGGAGCTGCGTGATGTCCGCCGCCTGATCGACCAGGCCGGCACCGACACCGAACGCGAGCGTGCCTACGGCCGGATGGCCAAGGTGATCGACCGCATCCGACGCACGGCCCCGGACTTCGCCGACCTGATCGACGTGCGCAACCACATCCGCATCAGCGCCGAAAAGCGCAACGCCGCAAACGAACACGTCGCGCTCTACGACCACATCGGAGAGAAATCCGGCGGCGAGTCCCAGGAACTGGTGGCCTTCATCGTCGGCTCGGCCCTGCGCTATCAGCTGGGCGATGCGGGTGCTGAACGGCCCCGCTACGCTCCAGTCTTTCTCGACGAAGCGCTCATCAAGGCCGACGCCCGCTACACCGGTCGCGCCATCGGTGCCTGGCGTGGTCTCGGATTCCAGCTCATTATCGGCGCCCCCAACGACAAGAACAGCGCCATCGAACCGCATGTCGATGCCGAGTATCTGGTGCTCAAGGACACCCAGAGCCGCTCGTGGGCCAAACCCATTATCGGCGTGCCCGAGGAGCAGGAGTGACCGCCCGTCTGGTGACAGTGCAGGAGGCCGTTGACTCGGTTTGCCGCAGAATCGACCAGAAGTGGGCCGACGCTGTGTGCGCCGAGCACGGTATCGATGCCCCCGTGACCTTTTCGGTGCCGCTTCGCCCCGGCCTGTCGACGGGGAAAAGAGTCGGGCAGATCGGGTACGACCGCTGGCACGAATGGCATGTGGCCTGGCGCCTGTTCGAGACAAAAGTCATCAGTGGAATCGAACGGGTCCAGATCATCCGCAAACCGGTGACGATCCGCGGTGTAGCTGATGAGTTCCCGGCGATGCTCGTAGCCGAAACTCCCGCCGCCGCTATCGAACTCGTGGCCCGAGCCCAAGCGAGCCCCCTGGCCGTCGACATCGATCGGGCCCGCTCCCTCGCCGCGGCACTCGCCGCCGTCGGCGCGAGTCTGACTCCAGCAACCTTGAAGGGCACCTACCGGCTCGCCGACTCCGACACAGCAGTTCTGTTCGAGGCTGTGTCCTGGTTACGCGACCACCCCGACGTGGGCGGCTGGACCGCCCGCCAGCTCCCGGTCCCCGGTATGCACTCGAAGTGGCTCGAAACCCACGGTGCGCTCCTGGCGATGGTCGCAGGCCGCGACGTGCGCGCCGAAGTCAGGCCACGACTCGCCGTCGTTCACCTGACCTACGTCGACCACGACTACGCCGCTTCGGGCAGACGCAGGCACGACTCGTGGACCACCGGCGACGTACACAATCTCGCGTACGAGCCCCGGGTCGTCCTCATCGTCGAAAACCGTGACTGCCGCCTCTGGTTCCCACCTGCTCAGGACACGATCATCGTCGAAGGAGGCGGCAAGGCCGCCGCGTCTCTGCTTGCCAGCATCGCCTGGATACGCGAGGCCGAACACGTTGTCTACTGGGGTGATATCGACGCCGACGGCTATGCGATCCTCGATCGGCTTCGCGCCGCGATGGGCACACCTATGACCGACAGCTTGCCTGTCAAGACCGTCCACTCCATCCTCATGGACGCTGCCGACCTGCACCGGTACGCCCGTCACGGCGTGAACCACGACAAGGCCGGTCGCCCGATCAAGCCTTCGCCGGCGCGGCTCACCCACCTCACCCAGTCCGAAGCGGACGCCTACGACTCCGTCGCCACCGCAGGACCCGCGCCTTTCCGGCGAATCGAGCAAGAGGCAATGCCACTTTCTGACGTTGCGGCACGACTTGAGTCATTGATCAACACTCTCTCGACTCCGACCTTGCTTCCCGATCGGTGACACCTCGATCCACACAGCCAGATCTGAGATACGCCCGACGACAACGATCGTTTGACCAGTGGGTTTCTTGGGAAACGCTGAGGACTGACGCGGATTCTGCTACCAGGCAAACAGTCCTCGCTCCACATGCCACCTCGCTCCCGGATCATCACCTGAGCCGCCCTGGCATAGCGATCACGACTTGTTTATCGAAAGAGCAAGGTCCAGAACCCGCCGATGACACCGCTCACCAAGTTCAGTGAGCGCCGTCACCGAATTTCAGTCGGAAGCGGGCGCTCCCCCGACCTCCGCTGGATCTGCGCACGCAAGGTACTCGTCGCGTGCGCTAGCCGAGCTGAGCGCCAGCGATCCGGCCAGCCAGGCCCTGTCTCCGCGATTCGGCGCCTGTTCGTTCAGTGCGCGGGCGAGTGGGCGGACGGCGGTACCCGCGGGGTCGCTGTAGCACGGATAAACATCGACATGATCGGCGAACCCACCCGTCCTGGCCGAAGCCGAACTCATCGAAGCGACCACCGCCGCCCTGGCCGCCGTCGGCCTCCACACCGTCACGGTGCGGCTGTCCGACCGCCGCTTCGTCAGCGCCCTGGCCACCGACGCCGGACTGCCAGCCGACTCCTGGGACCGCTTCTTCATCACCCTCGACAAGCTCGACAAAATCGGCTGGGACGGTGTCCGCGCTGAACTCACCGACATCGGCCTGCCGATCGAGTCGATCACAGCGGCTTTGGACAAGATCAGCAGTCTCCGCGAAGTTCCCGCCGAGAAACTCGCCGACACCCTCACCACTGCCGTGCCGAGCCTGCCCGCAACCGTGATCGAGGATCTTGCGGCCACCTCCGCCAGCCTCGATCGACTGGCCCAGCAGCGACCGCTGCAGTGGAGTTCGACCCCACACTCGTGCGCGGCATGGGCTACTACACCGGCCAGATCTTCGAAATTACCCACCCCGAGGTGTCCAGCTCCGTCGCCGGTGGCGGCCGATACGACAAACTCATCGGCCGTTCTCTCGGCAAAGAAGTGCCCGCCTGCGGATTCTCGATCGGGTTCGAACGAATCGTCGGACTGCTCACCGACAACATCGCGCGAAACGCCACTGCCATCCTCGCCGAATCCGACGTCTCTGTCGCTGACACCCTGGCTGTCGCCCGCGACCACCGCACCGACGACCGGATCGTCGAAGTCGTCCGCCGCAGCGCCAAACTCGGCGCACAACTCAAACGACTCCAAGCCGCGGGATTCAAGTTGTGGAGGACGGGATGCGCCGCACGTGACACGGCATCGTCGAATCACATTGTCACGCAGGACATCGACGCAGGCGGCCCGCCGCTCGCTCGCACATTAGCCGAGTCGACGAACTTTGCCCCGGCAGGCATCTCCAACTGCGACCGTGACGACGGCACCCAGTGGCCACAGATCGCCGAGCGGCCCTGCGGGGTAAAGTGTTACAGCTCTGTGCGCGCTTGCGACCACTGGCGCTCGAATTGGTCTTGGGATATTTCTTCTGCGTCGAATTCGGGTTGCTCTGCTATTTCTTCGATTGGCGCGATCGGTATTTCCGCGACTCCGGCGGTAGCGGTTTCGTGGGTTTCGTCGGCCCACTCGAGATGCCCATCGCGGTAAACCTGAACTCTGCGTGTTTCCCAGTTGTCGTCGCCGACTTCGTGGAAGTATTCGACGGGCTCGTCCTCGAAATCATGGTGCCAGGCGACTTTCACGTATCGCATGTTCAGTTCCTTCCTGACCGAATGATTCGTCCTGCAAGATCTAGGGGTCCAGTGTTCGGTATCACGAATACTCCAGGTCGCCCCTGTACAACTGTGAGGCCGGTGACGTCGATCTCGATGAAGTGGGTGAACTTCTGGCCTGCCCAGGGTACGCGTAGAAAAGCGGCTGATAACTGGCCAAGCGTTCGGGTTCCGGGCTCGATGTCGGTCAAGTACTGGCCGTCGCCGTAGCGAGCGTCTTTGGGGTTCTGCTCGCGTAGGGAAGGGTGCAGTTCTTGGCTTTCCAGGATTCCGTCATGCCCTTCTTGGTTTGTGTAGTGGTAAAGGGTTTCAGGTGTTGGTTGGCCCGGTGCTTGGTTCTGTGGATTGCCGCCGGGGCCGGTTGAGCATTCGTTGGGTATGAGGCCGAGGGGGTCTGACCAGGTTGTGGGGTTGTGGGGGTAGGTGTTCGGGTTGGGTGCAGCGGCGAGGCCGAGTGGGTCTGGTGTCAGGTACCGGCCGGTGGTGGGGTCGTAGCTGCGGTGGAGGTTGTAGTGCAGCCCAGTTTCGGGGTCACGGATCTGGCCGGGGTAGCGCAGCGGTGTGCTGGTTTGCCCTTGCCATGTTGTGTTGCCCCATAGGTCGGTTGTTGCTGTGGCCACTGTGGTGGCTGTGCTGGGTTCGACGAGTTCGCTTGGGGTGCCGACGAGATCGGTGATGATCGCGTAGAACTCGCGGTCGACGGTGTCCTGGTCGGTGGTCTGAGTGATCGGTGAGTATGAGCCGGGGTGGTACTGCCAGCGCGTGGTGGAGTCGTCGGTTGATTGCTCGATGAGCCGGGTGCCGTCCCAGGTGTAGTCGATGCGTTCGAGGACGGCCCTGTCGGTGTCGAGGCGTTGTTTGCTGATTCGCCGCCCGAGGCCGTCATAGGTGTAATGCCACCACTGATGATCGGGTGTCCAGACGTCGGTGAGTTGGTCGAAGCCGTTGTAGCGGTAGTGCCAGATGTCGGGCTTGCGGGAGGGGCGCGTTGTTGTTTTGCGGATGAGGCGCCCGGATTCGTCGTACCGGTAACGCGTGCGGCCGTCGCGGATCAGCTGATTGTTTCGATATTCCCGGTCACCCGCGTTGCGATCCGCGGCCGGTGGCGCAGCCTGTCCAGGGGTGCCCGGCCCTGTGGAGATCGGGGCGTGAATATCATGCGCTACACGGGATTCCGGTATCGCGAGTGCATTGATGATGTTGCTCAGCGAGTCATAGGCGTATTTCTCCGCGAGGATTCCGTTGCGTGCGATGGCGGTGACGCGACCGGCCCGGTCGAGTGTGTAGTCCCGGCGCGACGGTTCAGTGTCCGGGCGGGTCAGGACGTGGCAGGTGAGATATCCATCGGGGCGGTAACGATATTCGTCGGAACGGATCTGTCGAGGTGCCGGTCGGGACGACGGGCCGAGGTCGAGGTCGAGCGAGGTGCCCGGGTAGGCGGTGACCTGTTGGCCAGCGACGTAGCCGATGTCGGTGAGTTGACGGTTCACCGTGATTTCGCCGAGTCGCCAACCGGTGAGACGACCGAGCGGGTCATGAGCGAAGTCGATGTGGTGCCCATCGGCGCCCATCGCGCGCACGCGGCCACCGGAGTCATAGTGCCAGGCGGTGGTGGCGCCTTTTGGTGACTGACGGTGGGTTCGACGGTTGTGCTCGTCGTATTCGTAGCGCATCACCCGTTGATCGTCGAGGCGTTGCGTCGCCAGGTTTCCGGTTGCGGTGAAGGTGAATTCGAGGGCGCTGATGGTCTGGTCGGCCGTGCCGGTGAGGGCGGTCAGTACTCGCCCCATCGGATCGTGGGTGTAGCGGACCCAATCGCCAGTGTCGGTGGCGATGGCCGTCAGATGACCTAGAACGTCGTAGGTGTGGTGGCGTGTGTCGCCGGTCGCTGGAGTAACGCTCGCGACTCGCCCACACCGGTCGTGTGCGTATCGGATTGTGGCGCCGCCGTAGTCGGTTTCGGCGATCAGACGTCCAGCCTGGTCGTATTCATAGGTCCAGGATTGACCGAGGGGATTGGTGATGGCGGTAAGGCGGCGTTGGCTATCCCAGCTGTAGTGGGTCGTGGAGCCATCTGGGTCAACGCGGGAGCTGACCAGGTCGAACGCGCCGTAGGTCAATCGTGTGAGGTTGCCTGCCCGGTCGGTATGCGTGAGAAGGTTGCCTTCGCCGTCGTAGGTCCAAACCTCCTCGTGCCCGTCGGAGTCGATGCGCCGCAATAGCTTTCCATCGGGAGCCCACTCGTAGTGGGTCCGGCCGCCCATGGGGTCGGTGATTCGAACGGGGCGGCCGAAGTGGTCACGGTCGATGCGGGTAACCGCCCCGGATGGATCAGTGATCTGAACAGGCAGCCCGGCGGCATCGACTTCGACGCCGGTCCGCGCGCCACCCGCGCCGATTGTCTCGGCGACCGCGCCGTTCGGGTGGTAGCTGTAGGACGTCCGTGTCCCCGCGGCATCGACGCTGCCGACAAGATTGCCGTTCTTATCCCATTCCTGTTGCCGCACGGTGGCGTCCGCGTCGACGACTCGGGTAGGACGGTTGCGCCACATGTACTCGATCTCAATGCTGCGTCCGTCTGGGCGGGTTACTTCGGCGATATCGCCGTCGCGCGTGTACCGGTATTGGGTCACCGCACCGTCGGGTGCGATAACTCTCAGCGGTTTGCGGTCGGCGTTGTAGTCGATATGGGTTCGGCCGCCACCGGGCTCGACGAGATCGCGAAGGCGCAAGTCACGATCGAAGCCGTGGGTGGTGCTCGCGCCTAGCGAGTCGGTGACGCTGGTGAGACGCCCTGTGCCGTCAGGGAATTCGAGATAGTCGAAGTCGGTGTCGAGAACGCCTGCGGTGCCTCGTTGCTGGATGACACGACCGGCTTCGTCGTAGGTGTTGACCATCTGGTTGCCGTTGGAATCGGTCCAGGACGTCAACCGATGCTCGTCATCGTAGGTGTAGGTCGTGGTTGCACCGACGGCATTCACGACCGCCGACAGCGCTCCATGCGCGTATGCGAATTCCCGTAGTCGGGTACGGATTTCGGCACCATTGGGGTCGACACCGATCAGTGATAGTCGGGTCACTCGACCGGCCGTGGTGTTGATGCGGACACGGTATCCGCCGGAGTGTGACACTTCGGTCGGGACGCCGTTGGTGTCGTAGTGGAAGCGGATCCGGTTGCGGTGGCGGTCGGTGATCGCGGAGATGGCGTAGTTGCCCAGGCGGGATTCGATGCTGTCGAGGCCGGGTTCGGGAGCGAAATGCCACAGTATTTCCCGTTGTTGGTCCCAGATCCGGTAGCCGCCGACCTCGGTGCGGGTCAGTGTCCACTGCTGTCCGCCGGTGACCGGTTCGGTGGCGATACCGACTTCGGCGTGGGGGTAGGCCAGCATGATGCCGTCCTCGCCGAGGAAGGTGACGCCGTCGTGTTCGACGACCAGGCGCATGTCCAGGGTCGCCGACCAGGAGGGACCGAACCAGCGCCCGTATCGGTAGTTCGAGCGGTGCGTGCGCCGCAGTGCGAGTGCGAGGACGCCGGGTAGGTCGACATCGGTTTCGGGGAGCAGGAATTCACCGGTCGCGATATCGACCGGGTCCTCGGAGCAGGTCTTGTCGCCGGGGGTGCGGTCGTTGTCCGCGCCGTTCTCCCGTGCGGTATCGCCTGCACCGTGATCGGCGTCGGCGCGTTCCTGCGGCGTGGGATGCTGTGATGGCGAATCCTGGTGCGGTGATTGATGTTCCGGGGATGCACCGTCGTGGCCGCCGGGGTTCGTGCCATCCTCCGTATGTGGAGATTCGGGGTCGTGCGTTTGGTGCGGGCTCTCGCCGCCGTGCTCGGTAGGGGTGTCTGGCGTATCCGGATGCTGGGTGGGTTGACCCGGCTCGGGACCCGAATGCGCGGGAGTCTCGGTGCTGGCGTGTGGCGCTGCGGGTGGATCCGAATCCGGTCGCCCCGATGGCGTCTCGGGATTGTGCTGTGAGGGTGCCTGTGGCGCGTCACCAGGATGCTCCCCGCTGGGAGGAGGTTGCGACCCAGGCTGTTCGGGATGAGTGGATCCAGGCGCGTCGGGCTGTGTGTGGCCCGGCGTTGCGTCATCCGGTCGAGCAGCGGCGGGTTCGTTTGTGTGCGTGGGGGTTTCAGGGGAAGTGGTCGTTCCCGGTTGTGGTGCAGACTCCGTGGTCGCGTTCGGGTGCGCGCCGGGCTCGGTCGCACTCGGCTGGGTTCCGGTCGGCGTTGTTGGCTCGTGCCCGGTCGGGGTCGCAGACGGCGATTCGGTCGTCGGGTGCGTGCTCGCGGGTGTGCCAGTTTCGTGCGGGGCCGAGGTGGGGGTGTGGGTGGTGCTGGGGGTGTGTGGGGCGGACGGCGAGGGGTGTGGGGCGTGTTCTGCCGCGCTGGCCACGGTGTGGGTGGCTTTGGTGACTTTGGAGACGTCGCCGACCTTGTCCAACGCCGACAGTGCGGGTTTGGCCGCGCCCGCACCGCCGGTCCCGACGGTGGTGATCAGGTCTCCGGTGAGCGAGCCCAAAAATTCCGAGGGGTTCTTGCGGGCACCGGACAGGATCGCCGAGGTCGTCGCCCCGGGATCGGCGGCGGCCACCACGAGCCCGGTGCCCAGATCCGACATGCTGGAGAAGTATTGGGCCGGATGAGTGAGGTTGTAGGCGTCGAGCGGGCTGACCTGGCGCACGAACTGCACGATCCCGGAGAAACTGGTCAAAAACCCGGAGGTGAAGTTCAGCTTCGCCTCATCGAATGCCCCCGATAGGTCCGAGACGTTGTCGGACCAGCGTTCGGTGAACGGCGGCTCGGTCGGCGCGGACTCCGTCGCCGCCGCCAGCGCTGCCGCGGCCGAGGCTGCGGCGTTGTCGCGTTGGGCGCGGGCGCCGCGCAGGATCTCGCGGGCCTCGTTGCGTATCGACGTCCACGTGTCGAGGAGTGGGGTTTTGCGTTTCTGCTCATCGGACAGCGCGTTCCACTGGGTCTTCTTGCTGGTTTCCTCGGTATCGGCGGCATCCCATCGCGCGATCGCGTCGGCGGCTTTGGTTTGAGCGGCGGCGACCTCGTAATACCAACTGTTGAGTACACCCGACGCCTTGTGCATCGCGTCCGAACCCTCCCAGCACAGCTTGGGCTGTTTGGCGAACTCGGTGTGGAACTCCTCCGCGGCGGTCCCGGTCCAGTCCGCGGTGTTCACGGTGCGCAGGGCATCGCCAGTCTGCCCGATCGAATCCCCCATCTTCTGCAACGCTTCGGCGGCATCGTGGATCGCCGAGGGGTCCCCCCGGATCAGTTCTTTCGGATCCTTGGTTTGCCCGAGTTCACGCTCGTGGATTTCACCGCCGGCCAGGTCGGCGATCTTGTCACCGAGATCGTCCAGCCCTTCGGCGACCCCGTCCGCACCAACCTTGCGGGCCAGCGTGGCGGCGGCGTCCAACCCGGAATCGGCGAGCTCGCCCGCTTTCTGAGTGACCGATTCGACACCGTGCTCGATCGCGTCACCGACCGAGTTGACGAAATCCCCGATCCCCAAAGCTATTGCCCCCCTTGCCCGTTACGAATCTCCGCCGCCCTCTCCGCCGCCCCGGTATTCCAGTGAACCCCGGGCACGGCGCCAGCGAGCGCGTCCGGGCCCACCGCCTGGATGACCTCGATGTTGGTGCCGATCTGGGTGAACGCGTTCTGGAACGACTCAGCGCTGTAGTCGCGGTTGCGGATCTGGTTGTACTGGTTATCGGCCAAAGTCTCTCCCCACGACCGTTTGTCGATCTCCTCGTTCGACAGATGCGGGTTGCCGATCAGATGGCTGGTGATCTCCTTGAACGTGTCAGAGAACTTCTCATCCATGATGTGATAGCGCCCCGCCGCCAACCCCAACGTTTGCGCGATCGCGTTACCCGCCTGCACCAACGCCCGCACACCCCACGACCACCGCTCGGTGAACGTCTCAAACGCGTTCTGCACCGAGGACTTACCCGCCTGCATCGGCGACAACGTCAGCAAAGAGAACCCGCGCCCCATCGCCCCGGTCTCACCAACACCCAGATCGGACAGTTCACTAATGACACCGGTGATCCCATCCGCGGCCTGCTGCAACACCGCCGGATCGACATTCAGCTGCTCACCCACCGCTACCCCCGCTCCCCCGCAGGCTCCTCGGTCACCTCGGGCGGAAACGCCATCGGCGCCGAACCAGTGATATCGACCGTCACACCCGTGGGCTCCGACCGTGTGTCGGCGTACTCGGCCAACCGCCACCCGAACAGTCTCTGATACCGGTACTCCTGATCAGGGTCGACACCACGAGCAGCCATATAGTGGGCGTACTCCTCGACGCTGGTGAACGCGCAAATCCAATCGACACCCCCGAGTCGGGAGGTGTACAGGCGATCCTCGTCAATCAACGGCACCAGCAGCGACGCCTGCCGGAACGCTTCTCGCAACACCTCCGGCTGCCCGAAACCCGCATAGAAGGCAGCGATTTCCGACCGCAAGGCATCAGATGTGTCGGCGTCAGACATTGTGTGCCCCCCGCGATTCATCCGCCACCCACCAGGTCAGTGATCGCAGCATACCGACGATCACCGACCGAAACGCTTGCAAGGAAAGGTAAGTCTGGCCACTGCAACCAGCCAGCCCGCGTCCCGAACTGGTCGAGCATTGTTTAGACACACGTCGGCCTCTTCCCGCGCAGCGGGGAGCGCAACTCCCCTCCCAGGCCGCTGCGCCGTCGAGGCTCGAATCATCGGTAAACTTCTCAGCGAACGTCACTGTCCCTCGTTGGTTGTCGGGGCGGGCGCGAGCGGTACAGGGATCATCAGTTGCCGATGACCACGTCGACAACGGAATGAGCGAGCTCGCGCACACCACTGGTGAGTACGTCGGCCTGGTAGGCAGGCCAATCGGCAAGCTTCGGGATGTCGCGTTCAGCGCCGGGGGCGATCATCCGGGATCGGATCTGTTCTGCCGGACATTCGAGCCACACCGTGAAAAGCGATGGCGCGCAATTGATACCGGAGCGCGCCAACATCTGCACCGAGAGCGGCAGACTGGCGTGGGCTGCTTGGCGGATGACTTCGAGGAACGGTGCGTCGAGCACGACGGGGTGTTCGGCTGCGACGGTCAAGGCGATGCGAAGCAGGGCGTCGTAGATGTGCGGGGCGATCAATCGTCGGTAGGTTTCGCTGTCACGGTCGTGCGGATCACCGGTCAGTTCCCGCATCAAGGCTTGCTCAAGCCCCGGGGCCAGGGTGTCCTTGTCCAGCACGGTCGCACCCACGAGAGAGGCCAAATAGGCGGCGGCCGTGGACTTTCCAGAAGCTGGGAAACCGCATAACGCCACAGCGTCGTGACCGTCGAGCCGCGCCGCGCACTGCTGTATGGCAGACCGGATATCTTGCGGCACAACAAGTGGCGGCGTCGTGGCTGTCAGGAGTGATGTGCGCGGGCGGGACTCGGATTCGGCTGGCACAGAGACCAGTTCATCACAGCCGACCGACATCACGCGCACCGATCGGGTTCCCGATTCCCTCCTCGCCCGTCGTTCACGCCCCTCTTCGCGGCGACCACGTTCGCAGTGAGGTGTTCGCCCACACCGAAGGTGCGCCAGCTGGTGTCGTGGCTGTGCTGTTCGAGGCCGGTCGCGAAGTGCGATCGCTTCCACACGTTTAGCGAAAATGGAAGGGCTTATTCACTGGAAGCAGCAGTATGTCGACATGGGTCAGGGTGGTGGATTCACGCACAGGGGTCTCCTATGGACGCGCACCGGCGGGTAAATCGGCGCCGGAATCGTCGTCGCGGGAGGTGGTCACGGGGTCGATCCAATAGGCGGTATCGCGGCCGTAGTTCGGAGTTGTGAACGCGGTCTCCCACTTTGCGTCGGGATCAATGAGATCTCGCCACGGCGCGACTTCGACGTAGAGCACGCGCATCGAATTCAGCGCGGCGTAATGCAGTGCGGGCCCGTCGGTGCTGACAGCATCCTCAGGGACGGCAACCTCGAAGTTGTGTTCCAGGCCCGCCCGTACGGTGGCCTCGACGCACACATTGGTCTGCAGCCCGGCGACGATGAGCCGTTCGGCGCCGAGGCTACGCAAGATCGGGGCCAGCTCGGTATACGCGAAGAAGCTGTGCCGGGTCTTCTCCAATACCAGATCGCCGGGTTCGGGAGCGATCGCACCCATCAGCTCAGATCGCCACGCCTTGTCCGGCGGCGTAAGCTTCGGCACTCGCGCTGCGCGGTATCGGCGATGTCGTGCGGCTCGGGGATTGAAGGCCAATTGCCCTGCTGGGCTGGGTATTTGGCGCGAGTAAATCACGGGTATCGATGCCGCTCTGGCTGCGGTCAAAAGTGATCGGCATTCGGTGACGACCTCATCGAGGCGCCAGATCGGCGGCCACCCGAGAGCGTCCCGCACATCCTGAACCAGGTAGCTGTTCTGCAGATCGATCATCAACAGCACAGTCGTCGGCATCGACACACGCTCCTCCCCTAGTACGACGGACATCAATTGTGCCGGTGAGAATAGGCGCATGGCAGGCAAATCAGCTCGACGTCGGATGCCATCCCGGTGCGGCCGATCCGGATGTATGCCATCGCCGAGCTCACGACGTTCTCCCTGATCGCTGCATCTTCGCCGATTTCGATGCAAGCAGAGTGGCTCCGCAGCGGATCCTCACTCGGTCTCTGATGACTACTCCAATCCCTGTCATCGATGATCACGGCCGGATCCTCATGCGATCGCAGTCGGAACCGATGCGCACCGCGCCGCCGAAGGTGGTGCGCAGAAGGTTGCCAGTGGTCATCGTGTCGGTGGATTCGGGTGGTAGCGATCCTTCGTCCGGCTACCGTTGAGAGCAGGTTGATTCGGTGGTGGGCGAGTCGACTCGACTGAGGTGGTTCGGTCAGCAGTAACGGACACATCCGATCTAGGTTGCCTGCGGTCGGCCTAGGTAATCGGTTGGACCATAACCAATGAGGTCACGCCCAGTTCTGGATGGTGGCTGCGCGAAACAACGCGAAACCCCTGGCGGTCATACAAATGGATCGCTTGGGTGTTGGAATCGCGTACATGCAGGCCGAGCCAGTCGACGCCGGCTTCCTCAGCGGCCCACTTGTATAGCTCCGCGCACAAGCCATCAGCGACGCCTTGGCCCCGGTGGAACGGATCAACATAGGTACCCCAGACCATTGCCCAGCGATCACCAGCACCAACAGGCGGATCCGGGAGATCGAACTCATCGCTGTCACGCTCGGAATCCAGGAAAGCGCCCGCCATGCCCACCCACGAAGAGTTGCCCAAGTCCTCGGCGACCACCAGGACCTGGTGCCCACGACGGCTGTAGCGGGCTATGCGGGCTTCCCAAGCAGCAGCATCCAATGCCGCTGCCTCGCACAGAGTTTCGAGGAACACGGCACCGTCAGTGCGCAGCGCCCGCATCCGCAACGCACGCAACCGCGGCCCATCACCCGCACGCGCCCGCCTCAGCGTCCACATCGGGCGGCCCCGCCTGAACTCACCATGTGAACCCGACCGTTCACCCGCCGAAACACATCCTGCCGCGACAGGATAAACAAGCCCATCCACACCATTCCCGCGACAGCAAAGCTGCCCCACACGTCGAACCGGTTCGACATCTCCAATCAGCTGCGAGCCATCTAACCTGGACCGGCTGCCGGTGACAGCGCGAATCTTCTGCTCCTACAAGCCAGAACCTCACCGCGTTCGTGTGCGCGATGTCCGGCTACTGGGCCCGCAACAGTCGACTACCTGCACCGCCGCGGTCACCGAATCTGCGCGTCCACCAAGCCGAAAAGACCCGCGTCTCTCGAGCATGGCTGACCAAGCGAATCGCGATGCCCGGACGATAGATACGGAACTGTTGTCGCCAAACCGTGAAAAATTCGTCGACGACAACCAACATCGGTGACCACGGTGCGGGATCGGCGATTACTACAAGTGCCAGAAATCGCATCCGGCACGAACCTACGACAGCAGGCCCGCACGTCGAGGCTCGCGGTGAAGACTCTCTCCACCAGTGGAATTCCGGGCCGCTGTCGCTGGCCGGATCGCAGTCCGACTGACGCGCCGTCGGACGAATGCGGCCCCTGCCAGCGGTTCTTCCCTGCGACTCACGCAGACCCGGCGGCAACCTCGCCTGTCCGGTGCCTCAGGATCAAATACGCTACTGGTGTGTACATTCCGTGTGCAGTATTTCGCCGCACTCCGCTCGAGCGAGCGGACCAGGATCTTGCCTGGCACCGGGATGACCAATGGTTCTTCGCGGCCGGTGCCTGCCACATCCTGGCCTACGCCTTCCTCGAAACCCACTCACACCGATTCACCGCGAAAGGCCTGTGGCCGGCCGATGCCGCCGACCCCGGTCACGTCTATGTCAGCGACGGGACCCGGGCGTTCGACCACTGCGGCTGGACCCTCGAACGCGAACTGCTCGCGGTCTCCCGTGCGGTTGAACCCGCGGCGAACTATCAGTCTCGCGCCATCCGAATGGGGCTCGATGAGCTCTGCGCCAGACACTGGCACCGCACCCGCGCAGAATTCCTCCACGACCCCTGGCCGCGCGCCCACGCCTACATCGCACGCCTGGACAGCAGCCCGCCAGGAAATTTCGACGGCGGTGTTGTCGTGGGTCAGAGCCGCCCGTGGAACGTCATCGGGTCGGAAGTTGTTGGTCGGCAACCATGATCGATGGTCCCGTGTATCCGGGCGTTCGATCCTCGAGCAGATCGACGAGTGTGGCAATGAGGTGAGCGAACTCGCGCGGTGCGGTCGCCCCTCGCTAACGACGGACGCTCGGCCACCGTCCGTCCCTTGAGTTGAGGTTACGCAGCGATCAGCGAGGATCTGCGGGGCTACAGGATGATGTGCGGCATCCAGATCCGTTCACGGTCCCCGCTCGGGGGCTGAGCCAGGATGCGGAAGTCTTCGGGTGGGCCGTCGATGGTGGCTGTGACGACCTGGGTGTCGGTCAGCCACTGCGCCATCTCGACGGCGTTGTCGTTGCCGGCATGCGCGCATGCTCCCTCGCAGGGGTAGCACTCGTGGATCCAGAGGAGGTAGTGCACGAACAGCTCGTCGGGCAGCGACATCCATTCATCGACGAGGGCGAGGAGTTGTTCAGGGGAGGCGAGGATCAACCTCAGCGCGGCCGGGTCAGTGGCGACGTTGTCGCCCACATGGCAGGCGATGGCAGCTTTGGCGTCGGCGACGGCGACGGCGACGGATCGGGCCGTCGCCGTCGACGGGGAACGTCGGCTGGATCTCGTTGTCGCGATCGCTCACCTGTGCACCCTATCGGGGTACCGCGGTCGCAACGATCAGCCGCGGTGGTGGATCGCAAACCTGGCGATAGCGTCTAGGTCGGGGCTGTAGCCGTTGCTGGTGTCGACGGTCAAGGTGGGCACGTCCATGGTCACCGGGACGAAGGTGTGCTCGCCGTGGTCGATCGCGGCGATCAGCCCGCTGTCGTCGTGTGCCCGCCGGTGGGGGTCGGCGTCGGCGCGGTGCACGATGCGGTCGCGCAGCACCGCGCCCGGCGCGGTGCAGCGAATGATGCGGATGTCGGCGATCTCGGTGAGCGGCAGCAGATTCGGGCGCCACAGTTTGTCCTGGAACGCCGCCTCCGCAACGTAGGCGACCCCGGCACGAGAGAGCAGCTCCAACGTGCCGAAAAAGGCGTTCAACGCCGGAATGTTCAGCGCGTCGTGTTCGTCGCCGGCTCGGCCGCCGCCAACGGCCACGACCATGCCTTGTTTGATCTCGTCGCGGATCACGACGGGGACGCCCAGCTGTCGGCTCAGAGCGCGGGCCAGGGAGGTCTTGCCGGAGCCGGGCGGCCCGGAAACGATGATCGCGAAGGCACGGGGCATGCCGCATTCTGCATCTCGTTCACCCCCAATCCGGTCGGGTCGGCCGGTCTTTGCGCAGCTGGAAGGCGATGAATCCGAGTTGCCGTGTGAGCGTGGCGTGTTCGTCAGGATGTCGGTACGCCATCTCGGGGGTAGGCCGGTGCTCGCGGATCGTTTCGATGGTGAAGCCTGCGTCGGTGAACTCGGCGCACCAGGCGCTGAGGGGCTGGCGCCAGTAGCGGATGATTCCGCAGGACCAGTGCTCTTCGGTGTGACCGCAGCAATTGATCGAGTTGGCGGGGGTCGAGCCGGTATTTCGACGCGCGCTTCGCCAGAGTGGCTTGTGGCGTGGTCAGGATGCATCCCGCGATGCAGTGCTCGTGGCTATCCACGTTGTCTTTTACCGCGTGGTCCTGCCGTTCCGCCTAGCTGCGGTCATGCTCGGCTCTGGACCCTTGTGGTGTTCGTGTGTCGACATAGTCGCCCTGCGTGTCGCGGCGATCGACAGAGTCGCGATGTTTGCGTCCCCGGCGCAGGTGTTCGGCGGCGGTGTCGAGCCTGGCGGCGTCGAGGTATGCCTCGGTGGAGATCTCCAGCAGCCGCCGCCACCGATCGACGCGGGCCTGCCAATCGATCGGGGCGAGGGCGGTTCGGTCCTCGTCGCCGGGCGGTGGGGTCAGGGGTGAGGTTTCGGGGGTGTGGCTGGCGGCGAGGGCGTCTTCCATGGTGGCGAGTTGTTGCCGGCAGTACTCGGGGTTGTCCACCTCGGCCCGCAGGTCTGCGGCGGCCGCCCGCAGCGCACGCAACCGTTGTCGCCGGTCGTCGTCGACAGATGCAACCGCACTGGCACTGGCGGTGTCGGTGTCCGGGCACACCTCGACATCGAGGTCAAGGACCGGCGGAACCAAGTCGTGGTGGCTGGCGCCGCCGGGGTCGCGAAGGTGGTCGATGCGCAGGCGTGCGTCGGCGACGGCTGTCTGGCCCAACGCGACCACGGTGTCGGCGACCTCGTCCTCGGTGACCGGCCGATGGATCAGACGGCCGGTCAGGATCGCCACGGTAGTGTCGCGGGCATCGTGGACTGTGGTGGTGACCGTGATGGGCGGGATCGGGTCGGGTTGGCCGTCGATGCGGGCATCGAGCACCGCGTCTCGGTGGTATTCGACCATCTCGCCGCACACCTCGGCGAACACCGCCACGGCCACGCCGGTGTGGCTGTCGTGGGCGCGTGCGGTGTAGGAGTCCTCGGCGTCGAACCAACCCCGGCCGCGCAAGATCGGCCGTTGATGTCCGGCCGCGTCGGTCACGATGGTGGTCCATCGGTAGTCCACCGGTTCCGCATCATCCGCTTGCGTCCCGGTAGCAGTCGCGCTCGTCTGCAGCATCAGTGCCCCCACGATTCGTCGGCAGCTTTTCCGCCCGTGACAGTCCATGGTGGCAGCCCGCGCGTTCGGCTGTTGCGTTTCGCGAGTCCATGCGTGAACGCTCCAGGGTCACTTCATCCTGCACACCAACAACGGCAGTGAATAACCGGCAGAGACCGAACCCTCGCGGCTGCCACACTCTTCGCCGACCGCCCAGCGTCAGCGTGTCGTGCATTCCGGCACTCCCGCGGGGATGCCGCCGCAGCCGTCGATGCTGCTCGTGCTCATCACGGTGCCGCGCACGCGCTTCAGGCCGATTCTGCCCGTGAATGACTGCGCCCGTAGGTCGGTGGACACCCTCGTTTCCGGTGTCGTCCTGCAGCTGTCGGCTCGCGCTGGCAAACCACCGAGGCGGCAGTGAGTGCGGCGGGGCAGTCTTTTCGTCGTCGACACGCAGGCTCAGCCGTCGTACGATCGACGAAGGCCGCACGTCATCAAGAACACAACTCGCGAACCTCAAACCTCCGGCGACGCAACTGAATTGACACCATCACCCGAGCCACACGCTCCCACAACCAAATTTTGAGCCGGACCTCAATATGTATATCCACTTCGAATAGCGCGGTCTCGTAACGGCTTCCTGGCCTCTGCCGGGATGCCTTCGCCTATTCCGAGGAGGATGTTCGTGAGTGACTACAACCTCACGGTCGCGCTGGATACGGTGGGCCACCAATATGTTTGCGCGCCAACCGATCCTGCTGATCCAGCGATGGACGAGCTTCGCGCAGGTAGCTATCGCGGTGACCAGACACTGGTGTGCGCTCTGTGCTACGCGGGTGTCGACGCAGCACCGGGCATCAGGGTTCCGCTGGTCGTGAAAGGTCGTATCGGCGGTGTTCGGCGTCCCCATTTTGCGCACCCACCAGGCCGAGGACCCGTTGGGGGACAACATGAGCCGGAATCGGTATGGCATCTGGCCAGCAAGGAGACTCTCGCTGCCTGGGCACGGACACAGCCGGGTGTGGTTGAGGTCGGCAACGAGGTGTGGCTGCCGGAGGGTGCTCGGCGCTGCGATGTTCGTGTCGTGTTCGCCGACGGCGGTGAGGTGGTGCTCGAGGCACAGAGCTCTCGGCTGACCGATGCCGACTGGGGCGACCGCCACCGCGACTACCAGGTCAGTGGTGTTGTCGATGTATGGCTCTGGCATCCCGACAGCCCGACCCCGTGGGTGATCCTCCACGACACCGAGCGCGGGCAGCATGTTTGGATGCTCGATCCGTGGAAGGCCGCTGTCACGCTGATGGTCGGCGCACCGCATCAGCACCGGTCGACCGCGATGGTCGATGACATCAATCATCGTGTACAGCACCTGCCACCGTGTATCGGAGACAGCCTCGTCCCCTACGAATTCTTGCTGTCCGACCTGGTGTTGACACCACACGGCATTACGGTCCCCGTTGAGCTGCGCAAGCAACTGAGTGCACAACTGGACTCGGAAAGGCGACGGCTCCAGGACGCCGAGAACGCACGCACCCCACTACATTCGCGGCCCGCCGTATCGGAACCACCGTCGGTCACACACATCTCGTCCGGTGACGAGGTTGACGGGATCGAGGCTGCGTGGCCGGTGATCCGGGCGAAGGCGCGTGAGTTCGGTGGCGGTGTTGTGGATGCGCTGCTGTCGGGGGTGTCGGTGGTTCGGCTGGAAGCCGATACTGTCGTATTGGCCCATCAGCACGCAGTGTTGGCGCTGCGCCTGACGATACCGAAATACGCCGAAACCCTACGCGCGGCCATCCAAGCGGTGCTCGGGCGCGATATCCACGTCCAATGGCAGGGATCGGCGGTATCACCGCTGGGCCCGCCGACCGGAAACGGTACGCCGAGACGTTCCGCGCCGCGAGGCGCACAGCGTTTCGATATCCAAGCTTCCGACGTGGAGGATTTCGATAATGTCTTCGATCTTCTCCAGTTGATGGGCGCCCGGTACGGCGGCAGCAATCGCGAGTTCGTTGTCGAAGGCCCAACATTCACCTTCGAGCAGGTCTGGGCGTTACTCGAACTGGTCCGACACCCCGAACAGCCAACAGTGCGATCGCCATGGCAACCAGAACAACGGCCATGATGCAGGCTACGACCGACCAACGCCCAAATGTCCTTAATCGACATCATGGCGCGTTCCTCCGGCCGCCAATTCGCTGGTCCTGACAGCGCCGTAAGCCAGCGAGGGGGTGCCCACTCCAACCCGGGCTAGCAGCGCAGTCCTGCTCGACGGGTACCGCAGGACCCCGCTACGCTTCGGGCCGTGAGCCATCGAAGTCGACTGTGCCACATCGTCATCGACGTGACCGATCTCGATCAAGCGGTCGCGTTCTGGGGACGCGCCCTCGACGCGAACGAGGAACCGCTAAACCCCGCCAGCCGCCGCGTCTACCGGCGTCTCAGTCTGCCCGATTCCGACATTCGGATCTTGCTGCAAGCGACTCCCGACGACAAGGTGTCCAAGGAACGGGTACACATCGACATCGAAACCGACGATGTGGAGGCCGAGGTTCGTCGCCTCGAGGCGCTCGGCGCAGCCAGGTGGGATCACCAGCAGGAGCGCGGCTACGACTTCTGGGTTCTGCGAGATCCCTGGGACAATGAATTCTGCGTGCTGCAAACCGAATTCCCTGATCTGCTGGCGCAGCGCCCGTCCTGGGACTAACACGTCGACCAGGTTCGGTCCGCGCCGTATGCGGCACCGCGAATTCATCAGTGTCCGCATGCACTTGCGCAAGCTGCCCTCCGGATCCGTTCCGGAGGCGGCTTTCTCGCTGGCGGACCTACGGTTGGTCGGGTTCCAGGACTTGCGTTCGCCGGAGGTATTCGATCCAGGCGTGCGGGTCCTCCTCGGTGGCGCGGATTCTGCGCGGCGCGTGGGTCTGCAGTGGTGGCTCGTATCGGGGTGGGTGAGTCGGCTCAGAGGTCCCTGTTGGGTTGGACGGCCCAGCTTGTGCTGCGGTTCCGTCTGTTTCGGGCTCGTGGATAAGCCGCTCGTCGAATGCGTGGTGCCGGCAGTCAGGCCGAATGGGGGGCGTATAGATCGTGTAGTCACACTCGACACAGGTGTGCGTGCAATGCCCGCCGACGGCCCGGCACGATTGCCAGCCGACTAGCACGCGCCACGGCCCGAGCCGGTGACCGCGCGGGCACGCTACGGGGCTCGGTGCCGCGCACCCGCCACGGACTTCATAGAGCCGGTCCGGGTCCACCGGGACGCGGTCGAGTTCGTACTGCGGCGACCACCCATCGAAGTTGTTCGAACCCATGTTCGAACAATACCGTCTGGTCTAGTCGGTGTCGTCGTCCGGCGGGAGCTTGAACTCGACGCCGTTCGCCGCGGCTTCCAGGGCGTCGAGGATGCGGGAGAGAACCACCGCGCCCGGCTCGCCCGGCCGGTATCGGATTGACTCGATATCGAGGATTCGCAGCACGGAATCGACATCTTCCCGCGGCGGAGGTGGGCTCATTCGAGTCGCAACCGCGCGGTAGATGTCGGTCTCGCCCGCGTCGAGTGCGGTGATCACCGCGAGAAGTAGGGCACGCTGCTGCGGACTCATCAGCTGATCGTCGGGGTACTCGCGATACTCGGCCACGGCGCAGACGGTACCAACCGGTCGGACGTCCGAGCTAGGCTGCGGCAAATGGAGATCAACCTAGGCGACCTGGTCAAACTCGGCAAGAACGGTGTGTCGCGGTTCCGGGTTGTCGACGTTGCGGTCGACGGCGACCCGGGCCGTGTGCTCGTCAAACCGGTTGGCGACCGAGGTTACGAGTTTCCCACCCGCGCATCCGATCTCGTGGTTGTCGATGAATCCGAGGCGAGCGGGTAGTGGTGGAAGACGCTGGCACGTCAGCCCGCTAACATGCCGGACCACTGGCCGCGCCCGGCCGTCGGTCTGCTGAGTGCGCTCTCAATTCGGCGTGCGCGTGCGTTCGGCTGACCGTGCGCCCCGTCAGGGTGACCGAGCGGGCAGGTCGGTACGAATGCTGGTATCACATCGACTGTTTGATCGATAGGAACCCAGCAGCTACCTGATTCCAGCCGGACCCGAACGTCGGTCTGATCTACGACGACAAGACACAGTGGCCGACCGTATTCACACCGCCCCCGACCTGCTGGCCGGACTCTACGCCAGATGCGTCCGAAATTCGTTGACAACCCGGCGAAAGCTACTCGCGCGCCGACTTGCCGCGTTGCCACCAGTCGATAGCCTTGCCCTCGTCGGCCATGCGCTGGATGAGATATGCGGTGGTTTCCGCATACGCCCCGGACTGGCCGCAGAACCCCCAAAGTTGCTGTGCGGCCCGGTGATATTGGTGAACCAACGCGTCGACCTCGAACGCGTCCAATTCGCCCATCCGGAACCGGTCTAACGCCTGCCCGACGTGCTCGATCAGCTCGCCCAACCGTTCCTCATGGTAAGCGGCGACCTGCTCCCGGGCAGCCCGCCGTTCGGCTTTCGTCCCCACTCCAGTCACGCTACCGGGGCCTGTAGATAGGTGCGTGGATGCGTGCATCGGGTGAGATGGCGATCCTTATCTACTCCGGGCGTCGGGGACCGCGATACCGACCGGTGTTTTGCGTAAATACGCCCTGAATGGCCGAAATGGTCATCTGTTTGCTGCGCGCCACAATGGTGCACGCGCCAACGCCGAACACGAACGTGAGGTTAGGCAGATCTTCTGCCGATGACACGCCGAGCCGCCCGAACGTCGCGAACGCGTTGTCCGCGGTCCTATCAGCAAACACGGCGTGTCGTTCGGAGTGTGGCCGACTAGGTTCGGCTGATGGGCAACAAACGTGAGCAGGACTCCCGCCGCAGCTGACCGATCTCGCAGGCAATCTCCCCACTCACCTCTGCCTTTGGCATTCGCTGGGCGGCGCGGCTGGGGCAAGGTCATCAGGTCCATTCGTCGTGGCAGCCGTACCGCTCCGACCAGCGGGCCAGGTCTGTGACCGTGACGGTGATGTCGCGTCGGGCGACGTCAGTAAGGGCGGTGCGCGCGTCCTCGAGGTGGGTGTAGGCGCTGGATTGGGCGAGGAATTCGGGGTGGGCGGTGACGGGGACGAGTCCGCATGTGCGCCAGTAGCAGGAAAGCCTCGCAGTCGCCAGCTGATCCGGGGGTCCGACAGGATTGTTGTGTTCGGGGACGGGTGTGAGCACGACCAAGCCGTCGTGGGAAGACAGCATACGGTCACTGATCTCGCTGATCATCCACGCGCCGAACTGATGTCCGCGCACCGGGGGCGCCAGTTCAGCCGATAGCACCACCACGACATCGTTGATCGGTGTCGCGTCGAATTGGTCCTGCACCGCGGTATCGAGCCAATCACCATCGAACAGGGGCGAAAACTCCACCGCAGTCTGCGAATACGAGTCCAGTAGGTTGTCGGCGACCAGCTCACGGCCCAACCGGATGGTCAGGAAATCGGCGCAGCCGACACACACCCACTCATCTTCGTAGCCGTCGAGATCCTCGACGCTCATCCACGCCTGCGCGCACCAATCCATACACGCGTCGTATTCGCTGATATTCATGCTGCGGTAGCGCACCGTCGGCCCACCGAGGGTCACGGTGTCATTTCCGCTGCGGTGAACGTGCTCGGCCACTTCGGCCAATGTCATCGACACGGCGGTCAGTATGCCGCACCCTCCATGCGGTGATCACGTCGGTGATCCAACGTGATGGAGAAGAACCGCGCATCCGGAGCGGCGACCGGGGAGTCGCTGGCGAGCGGTGTCCCAACTTCTGATGAGCAGTCCGCAGTCATCGTCCGAAGGCTTGGGGCGTAGCCCCCAATAGCGCGCCGCCGCGAAATCGCCTACCGGTTGTCGATGCAAGGCGCTGTTCTTGTCGTGGGTGTAGTTGGAGTTCTCGTCGATGTTGAGATTCTCGCCGAACGCTACGGTACGGCGCTGCCTGCTGGCACCGACGCGCGAGCTGGTCACCGAGCTGTTGAGATTCTCGCCGAACGCTGCGGTTCGGCGCTGCATCACAGGCGCCCGGAACTTCGCTCCGCGTGACAGTTGAGATCTCGCCGAACGCTGCGGTTCGGCGCTACCGCGCGGCGGCGAGCATGTACTGCATCAGCATCCGCATGTTGAGATTCTCGCCGAACGCTGCCGTTCGGCGCTACGCAGCCGCATGACCGGTTCGATGTTGACCAGGCGGTTGAGATTCTCGCCGAACGCTGCGGTTCGGCGCTACCGGTCACGTTGCCGCGGAAATCAAGTCGGGTGAGATCCCGTTGAGATTCTCGCCGAACGCTGCGGTTCGGCGCTGCCCCTGGCTATGTGCGGTTGCGGGCGGTGCGCGTGTTGAGATTCTCGCCGAACGCTGCAGTTCGGCGCTGCAACCACGGCCTTGCGAGCCGTGGTGCGAGCCTGGCAGTTGAGATTCTCGCCGAATGCTGCGGTTCGGCGCTGCTCGGACTCAACCCCGATGACCCGACGCTGCTCAAAGTTGAGATTCTCGCCGAACGCTGCGGTTCGGCGCTGCCTGCATCTGCCGATCTGCCATGTCGACGACGTCGTTGAGATTCTCGCCGAACGCTGCGGTTCGGCGCTGCGCGGCGCGCTGCCGCAAGGTGTCCTCCTTGTAGAGGTTGAGATTCTCGCCGAACGCTGCGGTTCGGCGTTGCCAGCCGCGACATCCTGTTTCCGCTGTCGAAGGAGAAGTTGAAATTCTCGCCGAACGCTGCGGTTCGGCGCTGCCCTGGATGAACTGGGGTTGCTCTTGTCGGGGGTCGGGTGTGTCGGTCGGGTCTTGTTGGCCGACGTGTGTTGTTGCTGGTGGCTGGTTCGGAACGTTCCTGCACTTATGGATGCGTTTGGGGTTCCGAATCTGGTTGTTACAAGACGAGGGGTTCGGTGTGCGGTGGTTTGGGTGCGGCGCCGAGGTGGTGGGCCGTGGCGAAGGTGCCGCGGTCGAGTTGGTAGATGCGAATGCTGTCGTGCGCGGGGTCTATGGCTTTGGCGAGTGCCGCTTCGAGATGTAGTCGAGTTGTTGGGGTGCAGGTGATTTCGAAGACCGATTTCTGGACTCGGTGCCCGTAGCCTTCGCAGATTTTGGCGACTTGGCGTAGTCGGCGGGCTCCCTGCGGGGTGGCAGTTTCCACGTCGTAGGTGATGAGCAGTTCGACTACGCGACCGCCCAGGGAATGTAGGTGTCGGTGTCACCGCGCAGGTGCCGTGCCAGCAGCCGGGCCTGGACGAGTGGCAGCAGTGCGGCGGGGATCTTGCGGTCGAGGTAGGTGTGCGTCCACGAACGTTCGCGCCCGATGGACCATTGTTCGAGGAAGAACTTGCGGCCTTCGTCGGTGAGCTGGACCTGTCCGCCAGGCAGTGTCTCGGTATGGGTGGGTTTGATTTGTTCGCGGTTGGCCAGGGTGAGGACAAGCCGGCCGACCAGCAGTGGCCGGAACTCTTCCATCGGGTCCAGGGCTAGGGCGGGCCGGTCGAACATTTCCCGCAGGCAGAGCACTTGCGCGGCTACCTGCAGGTCGGCGGGTCCACCAGGTTTGTAGGTGCCGGATTTGTGTTCGACCGGGATCAGCCCGCGCACGGTCCGGACAACAGTGTCGCAGATCCCGTGGACCGCGAGGTCGTCACTGTGTACAGGTAGTGACCGCCATATCCGGGCGCCGACGCGGCCGGTGAGCGTGCCGCCTCGGTCGACAGCCTCGTGGGCTAGGTCGCCGCGCACGGTGTCGACGTTGGACTCGAAATACGCTTCCTGCCAGATCAGCACGGCTTGGCGTGGGCAGTAGGCGTAGTGTTCGAGCGCCGAGATCGGCACGCTCCACCGGTCCCCTGCCGCAGACGGGTCCGGCATGACGGGTTAATCGAAGACCTGGGTGTAGGTGACTCCGGCAGGGAGTGAGTCGGTGTCGGCGGTAATGGTGTAGTCGGCGAAGCGGCGGGGGCTCCAGTCATCGGAGTGTGGTGTGGTCGGGGCGGTGGTGTGGATGCGTTCGAGGAGTTTGTGGGCGGGCGCGTTGCCGAAGGTGTTGTCGTGGCTGAACACGTGCAGTCCGCGAGCGGTCATGCGGCCGCGGGTGGCGGAGGCGTCGTGGTCGAACATCATCTCCATCACCTGGTAGAGCAGTTCGAAATCCTTGACGTCGACGCCGGTTTGGGTGCCGCGGGCGGCGGAGTAGCTGATCTCGGCTCGGTACAGTGCGTACGGGATCGTCCATTTCGACCCCATTTCGGTGGATTCGCCGTCGTCGATGTCTTGCTGGCGGGTTTGGGTGACGCGGGTGATGGCGTGTTCGGTGGCCACGACGGGGTCGACTGAGCGGGCCATCCCGAACTGCAGCGGCCCGCGGATGCTGCCGAGGGCGTTGGTGTCGCCGGTGGACAGCACGGCCCCGAACAACCGGATGTCGGCGTAGCGCTCACACAGCCATGCCCGCGCTGCGGCGGCCTGCTCAGTGGTCAGTTTCGTTTTGTCTCTACCGTTCTTCTGTCTACCCGTCTTCTCCGCGGGCTGGACACCGGTGGCAGTCAGTGATTCCACGAGCCGGGTGTTGAGGGCGTGCCCGGCTTCGACGAAGATCCCGTAGCGCGGGTTTCCTGCGGCGGCGAGTGCGAGGGTGTCGCGGATCTTGCGTTTGAGACACACATCGGTCACCAGGCCGTGGCCCGACTGAAGGTCGACGCGGGGCTGGTTACCTGCGTCGGGGTCACCGTTGGGGTTGCCGTCGGTGACATCGAACAACAACACCATGTCGTGGCGCACCGCAGGATTCAGGTGCGCGGCAGCAACTGTGGTCACAGGAGTTTCGGTCCTTTCGGTCAAAAAAAGGGGGTTGTGGTGTGGGGTCACGCCTGCTCGGCGTCGGTTTTCTTGGGGGTGTGGTGGGCGAGTTGGTGGTGGTAGCCGAGGATGAACTGTTCCTGCTGGCGCAGACTGGAGCGCACGGGAAACCCTTCGGACTGCTCGACCAGGTCATACAGCTGGTTCAACCGGTTCTTGTGCCAGTCGGCGAGACCGCCGCCGTCGCGACGCCGGATCTTTGTCAGCCACGCCCCGGACTCCTTGCGCCCCTGCGCCAGTACCGGGCGCGGTGTCTCCACAGCGCGCCGGAAGAACCGGTCTCCGAAGGTGCTGTTCACGTCCGACCGCTGGGCTTCGTCTGAGGCGCCGTCGCTGTCCCCGCCACCGCCATCACCGGTGGGACCAGTCTTCTTGCGGTGGGCCGCGCGTTGAGTCTGTTCGAGGACTGCGAACAGACGGCCAGCGAGATACGAAGAGTCGGTGCAGGTTTCGTCCAGAGACATCGGTACCAGGGTGTCTTTCGATTGGCGGGGGCAGCGGGTCAGAGCGAGCCGGATCAGCGCGGCGCGTTGGTTGTCGAGGTGTCCGTCGTTGCGGATACGGTGGATCAGATGCGCCCGCGTCGCGGCGGGCACCGATTCGGCGAGCACCGCGGCCCGCAACACCATGTGCAGGGCCTGGTCGGGACGGTCGGCGTTCTTCGCACCGAAGGACCGGTAGCGCGAGGTTGCTTCGTCCCAGCGACCCAAACACGCGGCCAGCGCGACAGGGCTGTGTATCCAGCGCCCGGCGGGGATTTCGGTTCCGTCCGCCAGCCGCAGCGGCGTGGTGCGCCGCGGGGTGTTCTTGTGATCGCGAAACCAGGCCAGCACGTTGCTGTCGTGATTAACCACGTCGTGTGTGCGGCTGGTCAGTGCGATGTCGACCCATTCGCGGATCATGATGCGGGAGATGTTGCCGCCCACGGCCAGCCAGCAAAACCGGCCCTTGAGCCGCTGCGTGCGTTCCTGCCCAGCGTGTACCGCCTCGAACAGCCGGTCGACCTCGGCAGGGTCGGGATCCAGGATCAGATCCATGTGGTCGGGTTCGTCGGTCTCACTGACCCACCAGGCCAGCCGGGTGTCCTGCCCGGCGAAGGTGAGCGTGTGCTGCGAGGACAGCACACCGGTCAGTCCGACCGTCAGATCATCAGCACACGACAGGCAGATCGGTGTATGGGTCAGTTGCGCGGCCAGGTCGTAGCCGAACACCCGCTCGTTGATACTCACCAGCGCCGCATCATTGGATGCGCCGGGCACCAGCGCAGCCGCTACCTTCCCCGGGATCGTGTTGGCCAATGGGCTCTTTCGCACGCACACCATGCAGATATCGGTGCGGCCACTGCCTTTCATCGCCTCGACCCGAGCACGCCAGAACTGCGCGACGGTGGGACTACGGTAGACGTAGCGGCCATCGACAGCGATGACCACGCCATCCTTCGCTCGGACACCGTCCTCGCGGGCGAGCGCCGCCAACATCCCGGACCGATACGCCCTGGCCAGCACGTGCGGGATCGGGTCCACCTCGGCGGGCACCGCCGCCGCCCAATCCTCGACCAGCGCCACGAAAGCCCGATGACAATCGGCGACGCGCACGCCGTCGGTCGTGTCGTCGCCCCATCCGAGCACGTACTGGATATCGTCGGCGGCGAGGTTCGGTGAAATCCCCACTGTCCGTGTGGATACCGGCACCGTGTGCACGATGCCGCGGGTCGGTTTGTCCGGATCACGCAACGGTTGCAGACGCGCGGTACCGTCGGCGGTGCGGAGGTCGAGTTTCCACCGGAACTCCCGGTCCCGGTGAAACGCCGGCACCGCATTGCGGTGCTCGCGACCGTAGAACATCAAGCGTTCCAACAACATTCAGCCCACCCCTGCCTGCTCGTCGCTGATCCCGTACCGGGGAACACGCAGAACACCGTCCACCAGTTCCGCCCGGAACCAACTCGACCGGCGCGGATTGGTCGAATAGTCGATGCTGTGCAGCATCACTCCCAGATCCGCCGACACCGGGATCGGTTCGGCGTCGTCCGGATCACCGAAATATGCTGGGAATTCCCGCGTTCCGAGGAACGGCTGGCTGAAACACTGGCCGCGACTCACCCGACGGCGCAGCTGATCACGGTAGGCAGCCTCCGGCTTGTTCGCACCCGGCAGCAGATCGATCTGCGCGTGAATCCGGTACTCGACCTCCTTCAAACACAACGCATTCCGCTGCACACGATGCGCCACAGTGTCCACCCGCCGCCCCACCGAGACCGCGTCCATCAGCGGCGCCAAATCGGTTGTCTCGTTGCGCCGCAACGAGAACGTACGGATCGGTTTCAACACTTCGATCCTGTCGATCCGATACACAAACTCGGGCTTCCAATAAATCGCGGTCAACACCCCGACCGCCGCCGTCGGCGTCATCACCGAATACGTCAACCGCTCCGCCGACAACCCCGGCCGCGTAAACAACGCACCAGAACCACCAACCTGAACCACCAACCCCATATACCCCACCCTCCTTCCGAAACGCCTGAACAGGCTACTGCGAACACATCGCTCGGACAGCCAAAAACGTTGAGCCGCATCATGCCCCACAGCACCGACAAGTAATTGAGATTCTCGCCGAGCGCGGACGCCCGGCGCTGCCTCATCCGATGCGCTCCCTGCCGCCGTACTGGACGAGGTTGAGATTCTCGCCGAGCATGGACGCCCGGCGCTGCAATCCGCACCCCCACCATGCATCCAAGCCAGTCACCGTTGAGATTCTCGCCGAGCGCGAACGCCCGGCGCTGCCTGCGAATCCTCACGACCGGCCCGCACCTACTGCGAAGTTGAGATTCTCGCCGAGCGCGGACGCCCGGCGCTGCAACCACGAGCCATCGATGTGCTCAAGCGGGCGCGTCAGTTGAGATTCTCGCCGGGCGCGGACGCCCGGCGCTGCAACCCGACCATTCCCACCGGTACGTGCGCGGCAGGTAGTTGAGATTCTCGCCGGGCGCGGGCGCCCGGCGCTGCTCGTCAAGCCAATCGAACTCGTCACCGACGTCATCGTTGAGATTCTCGCCGGGCGCGGAGGCCCGGCGCTGCGGTCGAGCTCGCCATGGCCGTGCACCAGCACAAGGTGTTGAGATTCCCGCCGAGCGCGGAATGCCCGGCGCTGCCAACATATCCACTTGTCGCGGTCTCCCGGACACAGTGTTGAGATTCTCACCGAGCGCAGACACCTGGCGCTGTCGGTGCTGGAGCCGTCGTATGGGTCCTGCCCTCCGGATGTTGAGATTCTCGCCGAGCGCGGACACCCGGCGCTGCCACCGAGGACCCGCACCGGATCGGCACCCACGCACTCGTTGAGATTCTCGCCGAGCGCGGACGCCCGGCGCTGCCCGAGCGGGGTTGCGTTGGCCCAGTGGACGTGGTCGTTGAGATTCTCGCCGAGCGCGAACGCCCGGCGCTGCCACCGCCGCGTCGGTACGACCATGTCTTGCCTCGGTTGTTGAGATTCTCGCCGAGCGCGGACGCCCGGCGCTGCGTTCGCCGCCCACAGGGCGAATCGGATGCCTCGGTTGAGATTCTCGCCGAGCGCGGACGCCCGGCGCTGCTCGATCCACCCACCCGTTTCCGGACAGGTTGTCCCGTTGAGATTCTCGCCGAGCCGGACGCCCGGCGCTGCGGGTCGCTTGCTGCAGGCCGGGGCCGAGACCGTCGATGTTGAGATTCTCGCCGAGCGCGGACGCCCGGCGCTGCCCTATCGACCGGGCGACGGTCCTCGCCGCACTGGAGGTTGAGATTCTCGCCGAGCGCGGACGCCCGGCGCTGCCCGACGCTGAGACCATGTCGAACCTGGTCAAGCAGTTGAGATTCTCGCCGAGCGCGGACGCCCGGCGCTGCCCTGGATGATCTACGGTTTTGCCGTCCTCTCGTGAAATGTGCGATGGAATGTCGTAATTCTGTGATCGTTTGTGCTGGTGGCTGGTTGGGAACGTTCCTGGATCGTTGGTCGCGCTTGGGGTTCCAAACCAATCCAGGACACATCGCTGTCGTCTGGCACGCTGGAAATTGGTCACGGTGGCGTCGGTGGTTCGGCGGTGTTACTCGTCAGAATATGGTCTCGATGCTTGCTTCATCGAGCCCGACTCCGCGGCGTGTGTGGGGATCCCAGTCGTAGGTGCCTTTCCATATGCCGAGATCGCCGATGACGTTGTCTATCAAGGCCGCAACGTCGGGGCGTTCAGCGGTCGTGGTGCGTAGCTGGACGATCCACGGTTGCAGCTGCCGCAGGGCTGCGCGGCTGTTCATGGTGCCTGCGGCGAGGTCGGCGAGGTCGGCGAGGTCAGCGAGGATGGTCTGTACATGGTCGGGGTGGTCGTGGTCGAGGACGACCAGCGGGACGGATTCGTCGGTGATCATCCGGAATGCCTTGCGCGGGTCGCGTTTTCGGCTGGTGCCGGTGTTGATCAGTGGGCCGTCGGCGACGGCGTGGAAGTCCAGGCCCTCGCGGTGGTGCTGGATGATCTGGCCCACTGGCGCGTTCGATGTGTTGATTCGTTGCTGGTCGAGTTGGAGGTCGGTGTAGAGCTCTTCGTAGTAGCGGGCCAGGGTCTGCTGGTTGTCGAGTTCGGGCCCGTCGGGCCCGAAGTGGCGCACGGCCAGCTGGCACGCCAGCTCGTACTCCGCGGGTCGGCGACCGTCGGCGGGGTCGAACACCACCAGGCCGCCGAGGGTGTGTTCGCCGTGGCGGTTGGCGCGGCCGGCAGCCTGCTGCAACGAATCCGCCGGTGCCAGCGCCCGCCACACCACAGGGAACGAGAGGTCCACACCCGCTTCGACCAGCTGTGTCGACACCACGACGGTGGGCAGCCCGCCCCGTAGCCGCTCGGCCACGGTGGCCAGGACCGCGCGGCGATGCTGCGGGCACATCCGTGTCGACAGATGCCACACGTCGTCGCGGTGTTGGGACACCAGCCGGTACAGGGTTCGCGCGTCGGCGACCGAGTTCACGATCACCAGGGCCTGCGGCTGCGCGCCGATCTCCTCGGCGATCTGCGGCCAGGTCGGCTTGGGGTCGAGCAGCCACCGATACTTGACGCGCCGGGCCTGATCGAACAACGGCTGCGGGTCGCCGATGATCTCGGTGATCCGCACCCGCTCGCGGGTGTCGGAGCCCTGCCACACCGACAGTGCCTGGAAATGGGGCTGTGTCGCCGATGTCAACAACACGGTAGTGCCGAAATCCTCTGCCAGGGTGCGTAATCCGCTCAGGATCGGCAGCAGCAGTCGGGTTGGCAGGGCTTGGACCTCGTCGAGGATCACCACCGCGTTCGCCAGCCGATGCAGCTTGCGGACCTGGGATGGTTTGCGTCCGAACAACGAGTCGAACAACTGCACGGTGGTCGTCACCACGAACGGGGCGTCCCAGTTCTCGGCTGCCAGCCGCGACCACCGATCGCGCACACCATCGGATCCCGATGTCGTTTCCTCGGTGTCGGTTTCGTCGAAACGGACGCTGGAGTGGTGTTCCAGCACCACCGGCTGATCCTCGGTGTCGAGCAAGCGGCGGTACACATCGGCGTTCTGCTCGGTGATCGTGATGAACGGTACCGCCACGATCACCCGCGACTTCCCCCACCGGGCCGCGTGATGTAACCCGAACGCTGCCTGCGCAAACGTCTTACCCAACCCGGTCGGCGCCGCCAACCGGAACAACCCCGGCTCCCCCGCCGCAGCCACCACCGCCGCGTCGTACACCTGCGAGCGCAACCGCGAAATCGCACTCACACTCTCGCCGATCATCTCGGCGCGACGACGTTCGAAACGCTCAACCAGCACGCCCATGTCCGCCGGTGGCGCTACCTGCGGGCCAGCCAGTCCGTTCCGGTGCGCGGCGGTATCGAGGTGATCAGCATCGACCAACGCCGAGAACACCAGCCGCAACCGCATCTCCCCCGCCAGCTTGTCCGCCACCCGCGACCACCGGATCGGAAACAACCCGCGCCGCAACCGCGCTCCCGCCGCTTCCGGCACCGCCGAACAGAACCTGGCCGCCGCCTCGTGATCATCGACGGTCGGTGGATCGGTCAGAACAACCTGCAGCGCTTGCGGATTCGTCAAACCGCCATGATGGCCCAGCACCGCCAGAGCGGCCAACCCTGCGGCATCGAACGCCAGCCGCGCCCCCAACTGCTTGTGCGGCAACCCGACCCGGTTCCCCGTGCCTTCCACCTCGAGCAACCGCTGCTGCCACCCGCACGACGCCTTCCCCGCGTCATGAAACAAACCCAGTGCATACGCCAACTCCCCCGCACCGAACACCGACGCGAAACGCGACGCCCACTCCGCCGTCGACCGACAATGCTCACCCAACTCGTGACGAACCCCCGAACGATCACTGCGACTATGCGCCCACAGAACCACCGCCCCAACTTAGCCAGCCACACCGACAATCCACGGACAACGCCTGCAGGAGGAAGGAATCAGTTGGTGCACAACCCATCTGCAGCGCTGACCCTCTACCTGCATCTGGTCGGGTCTCATCCCGCCACTCTCGCCGCTGGAGACCACGACGAGCTAATGGCCCGGCTCATCGAACTCGGGACGACCATTCAGGTCGCAGAAGACGAGGTGCGGCGAGAAGTGGACCGCCTGGCCAGTCATCCGGCCAGCGGGCGCATGCCGACCTGGCACGTGGGTGTGCCCGATGTCCTGGTCTCGGCCGGTCTGCTGCACGCCGACACGGTCCGGACTCACACTCACATCACCAGCTGATCCACACCGCCTCCAGCCGCTGCAACAGTCGCACGGAGCCGCCGTCCCGGCACCGATCCCGTTGGCAGGCGATCGGCCATAGTGCCCCGCTGCCGGTCGGCTGGACCTTCCGCGAGCGACCGGTGACTCAGCGGCTCACTCCTCGGGGCCTTATCGCTGCGGTAACACGCGCCCGCCCGGTCGAACGTACCTAACGTGACTGTCACTTATCGAAAACCTCTCAGGGCCAACGGATTTCCGCGCGGCGCACCCTAGGCACCAGAAGGACCTGTGGTCCTATTGATAGCGATCAGGATCTCCAACCGGGGCGTGCGGAGGTGGACATAGTTGTCGTTTCGCGGGGCTGTTGTCGGCCTTCTGCGGCGCTCACTGGTTCACCACGTGATGGAACAGGGTCTCATTAGGGGCGGGCGCGACAACGGCGGGTAGGTCGAGGTGGGTGCGTAGGTCCAGTACTGCGCTGGGGTCGGCGAGGTTCATGCCGTTGTGTCGGAAGAACTGTGCCAGTCCTGTTGTGCTGGTGTCGAATTGGCCGTAGACGATGCCTACACCCGCTTGGCGTGCGAGGGTGATCGCTTGATGTAGCAGCGCTGTTCCTACGCCGTGCTGGGTGTAGCCGGGGAGCACGGCCATGGCGTGGATTCTCATCGTCGTCAGCGCTGCCTGTAGGACCGCGGTGCGTCCGAAGGTGGCGAGTTGAGCGCACAGGAGAAACGACGGCCCCGCCGACAGCCCCCCGATAGGGCGGCCATCGGCGACGGCGACTAGAGCCATCGTCCGCGCGGCCAGCACTGTCGGCACGTTGGTCGCTGCGCTTGCGGTGTTGTGCACTGACAGTGCGTATTCTCGCGAGAGCCCGGTGGACAGAATTCCTGCGTCGCTGATCTGGACGAGGTTGCGTCCGGCCCGGCGTGCGTGGGCCACTCCGGCGAGATGGTGCCATCGGGTGAACTCGCGTAATTCGGCGCGGCAACGGGCAGGGCGTATTTGAACGGTGATCCCGATGGACCGGGCGAAGGCAGGCATAGGTTTCTCCTATTCAGTGGAGCAGAGTATCGGTTCGTCGTGCGAGGTGGGCGGGTGCCGAATAGTGCTGGAAGGGTGGCTATTCGGGTAGCCACATCTGTTCGCCGCAGGTGTCGGTGCTGACGCGGCCGAGTTGGACGTCGGAGAAGTGCATCCCGAAGCCGAGGGTGTCGGGCGTGGTGAGTTCGTCGATCAGGCGGCGGCTGGTCGTCTCTGATTCGGCGGGGTCGTCGTCGACAGCGGCGCATAGTTCGGGGTGGGTGATCTGGAGTGGGGTTTGCATGGCGTCGCCGAACGCGATCAGCCGGTGGCCGGGTGAGGTGATGGTGTAGGCGAGGTGGCCGCGGCTGTGGCCGGGGGTGGCCAGGGCGTATACGCCTGGGAAGATCTCCTCGCCGTCAGCGATGGTGTTGACGTGGGCGGTGAATGTGTCGAGCATTTCTGGGCTGATCCCCGCGGTGAGCGTGAGATCGCGGTGGTCCCATTCGGTGTCTCCGACCAGGACCGGGGTATCGGCGAAGGGACTGGCGGTGGTCGCGGGCGTGGATTGCCAGAGCCAACCGATGTGGTCCAGATGTAGGTGGGTGATGGCGATCAGTTCGATGTCGGTTGGGGCTTTGCCCGTGGCGGCGAGGCTGGTGAGTAGCTGCCCGCCGCGCATGAGCCCGTAGGGCGTGGGCACGGCCAGTGGTCCGACGCCTGCGTCGATGAGCATGGTCCGGTTGCGGTATTCGATCAGCAACGCGCCGATGCTTGCGACCAGGTATCCGTCGGGATTGACCAGATGCGCGTGCTCGGCCAAGATCCGGTCATCGGCGCCGGGCAGCCAGACGCGGGGATCGAGCAGAGCGACCCCGTCAGGTAGGTAGGTGATGCGGTGATCGCCGAGTTGGCGGTGATGGCTTATTGCGGGGCGGGTGAAGTGGTCCAAGCTCACGGTCATGGCGGGGGCTCCTGTCGTGTGGGTGTGGGACGGACGCAGGAGGCGGTGTGCGTCATCAGGGCGAACGTGGCGTGTGTGGGCTCTGGGACGACGCTGGTCACGACGGCCCGGTGGCCGTGTCATGGCGTGAACGGGCAGGGTGTCGTCGTCTGCTCGGCTGCGACGACGCCGCCAGTGGTGGTGCCGACATTCGATGAATGCATGTCGCCTCGCTTGAAACTTGTTGGTGGACAACGACTACCGACCGTTACGGATCTGGTCCGGCGTCCGGATACGCGTCGACGGCGGCGGAATCACCGCTGTCGAGCTCAGCCGAGGCGTCCCATTCGGAGGTGGTGCCTGGTATCGCGACGGTGATCACTGACTCGATGTCGGTTCCGGTGTCGGAGTCGGTGTCGTTCGTGGCTGCGGTGTCGAGGCTGTGGCGAGCGCGGTCGATCAGCGCCTGTGGTGTCGGGGGTTGTTCTGCGTCGGCTGCCGGAGTGTCGGTGTCGCGATTTGTCCTGCGCAGGCTCTTCAGTGAGCGCCGCACTGTGGCGGCGATGGCGGGGGTGGTGTAGGTGCGCCAGGCAGCGTTGATGTCGTCGAGGCTGTAGTGCTGGTAGGTCTGGACGCGTCGATCGAGGTATCTAGTGGCGGCGTTGAATACGCGGGCGCGCTCTGTGCCGTCGATGCCGAGCGAGGTGGCGGTGGCCGCGGCGCGTGTCCACAGCGCTGTCATGTTGCGTCGAAGCTGGTCGGCGGCCGCGGGTTCCGGGTCGGTAGTGACTCCGTCAGTAGCGAGTCGGTGCTGGCGGGCGACCGTTATCGCGGCCATGTCGGCGAGCTGTCGGGTGTCCTGGGCAACCCGTTCAAGGTTTCGGCGCCGTGTCGGCGATCGCGTTGGGGGCAGCAGTAGTTCGTCGGTCCAGGCACGGCCGGATCGCCCGGCCGCGCGGGCTTGGTCGACCCAGCCCGCGGGCATACCGCCTGCGCGGGCGCGGATCTCGGTCAGGTCCCGATCACGGTCGACTTCAGCGATATGGTCGAGCAACTCGATGCCCTGCGCCGAGTCCGGGCTAGTCTCCGGTAGGGCTTGGCGCAACCGCTCGCCGACGGCGGCGAGCCGGTGGATCTGGCGTAGAAGCGCTGCCTGCTCGGGCGGGATATCGCGGATCCGCAGCGGCGGGGTCGGGCCGGTCATGGCTCGGCCTCTCGCCACGTCGGTGCCGCCGCGGCTACGTCGATCTGTGTGGGGTCGATGCTCCAGGGTTCGGTGCCCGCTGAGTCACTGAATATCGGTGCATCCATGATTGTTTCGGCATCGGCGCTATAGGTGGGGTTCGCGGCGTCGACCGCGGCGTCGATGTCCGCGCCCGGTGTCGCTGCCGACAGGAACAGTGGTGTCGGGGGCGTGAGTGCGGCACTGATCGCGGGCTCGAGCGTCTCGTGGGAGGGCAGTGCCACTGCGGTGTCGATCGCGATCCCGGCTTCGGCCAGCGCACGGGCTTGTAGTGCGTCGGTACGGGTGTCGGTGCGTGCCACGTGATGCCAGCGCTGGGCAAGACCATCGACCGGGACACCGTCGAGCATCGCCACCCCTGCGGCGACCCAGTCGCCTTCGGTGCCCCACAACTGGTGGGCCTGCTGCGCATCGACGCCGAGCAGGTTCGCCACGCCCGTGGTCCTGGCCCGTAGTACCCGCAGGTTGTCGTCGAATCGTGCGCTCGCCGCGTCCTCGGCTGGTGCTGCGAGCGGGCTGTAGGCGGCGGCGAGGGCGGTCCATTCGCGCAGCCGCTGCACGTGTGCGTCGAGGCCGCCGAGGATTTCGTCCCAGTTGAGCGGTTCGGGGGTACGCAGGTAGAGGTCGGGGTTCCACGCCACTGCTCGGTCGCCGCGCTCGCGGACGTGATCGACCCACGCGCGCGGTACCCCACCAGCGAGTGCGACATCGGTCAATGCTTCCCGCAGGGTCGCGTGATGGTGGAAGACCTCGTACCAGGACGGCGGTGGGCGTTGCCCGCTGTGTTGCTCGTGCCGGGTCGCCTCGGCCAGCATGGTGGTGACTGTCACCGATTGGTTCTGCAGGGACCGCAGCACCTGCGCCTGCGGGCGTGTCGGCGTGATCACAACCCCAGCCCTCCCGCCGAACCGTTTGCGAAGGCTCGGAAGTCGGGGCCGAATCCCAGGTGCTCGATCGCGGTTTTCGCACCGGGGACGCCGAACCACGCTGTGGGGATGGGTTCGGTTGGCAGTCCGGGGATGTCGAGGTGCTGGTCGGGGGTGCAGCGGTGAAGCGGGCCATTGGCGGCGTCGAGGATGTAGCGCATGTGGGGGTCGATGTGGCGCACGAACAGCCCGCTCATCGCGGACTTGTCCTCAGCCAGGCGCGCTGCTTCAAAGACCGCGTGCAGGCCGGCGAAGCGGACCGCGACCGCCTGGTGGCGCCACCACTGCCGACACCAGCTGTATTGGCCTTCCCGATTCGAGCCCGCGATCCGCACCGCGGTAACCGGCAGCAACCAGTCCTGCACGAACTCGCTGTAATGAGCGAACCGCGGCGGTGGCTTCTTCGGGTCCTGCTCCTCGCCCTCGGGTGCGGTATCGGGTGAGCGGTTCGCGGAAGTGAACCAACCCACTGGGACCGGGTCGAACGGCAACGAGGGTGTGGGCAGGTGGGTGGTGCGGGTGCAGCGGTACAGCGGACCGTTGGCGGCGTCGAGGATGACTCGGAAGTGGGCGTCGAGGTGTGATAGCAGGAACGTGCTGAGGCTGTTGGCGTTCTGTGCGCGCCGTTGCGCTTCGAATGCGGTGTGTAGGTGCGCGATTCGCACGGCGACGCCGCGGTGGGCCCACCACTTGCTGCACCAGGTGTAGGTGTTCTCCCGGTTCGCTTCGGCCAACCGGACGTTGATCGTGGGCAGCAGCCACTTTTCGGTGAACTGGGTGAAATGCCGGTAAGCCGGTGGCATCGGCGGCTTCTTGCCCGCCGCCGCGGTCGGTGCGTTCATGACCGCTCACCACCGTCTGCCGGATCGCCGTTGATGACCTCAGCTGCCCCATAGATCAGGTGGGCCGCTTTCTCGAAGCGCTCCAACGATTTCCGGATCAAGGGTGCGTATTCGGTGTCGGACCACCAGATCTTGTGCACGACGACCGGTCCGTGGTTCGGGAGTCGAACCAGGGCACGGTCTTTGGGTAGTGCGGCCAGCAGGGCGACATCGAGGATGGGTTCGGGACGCCAGGTCAGGGTGCGGTTGACTCCCCCGGCGCCGTGGCTGCGGGAGCGGTCGGCCACATCGTGGGGGCCGGTCATCGCCGACCAGTGTTCGAGGTAGTCGACCGCGGCGATCCCACCGCCGTAGACTTCGATGGATTGGGCGCGCATCGTTTTGAGACCGTTTGCGCCCCACAGGTCTTCGCCTTGTTCGAGGACCTGCAGGATCGTGATGAGGATGATCCCGCAGCCACCGGCGTAGGTGTAATAGGAAGGCAACTCCGAGATGCGGGCGCAGTTGGCGGCCTCGTCGAGCACCCCCAGCAGCGGCACCGCCAGCCGCCCATCCGGGCGTGCCCGCGCTGCCTCGAGCCCGGCCTCGAGTATCTGGCCGACCAACGCCGAGGTCAACGGCGTGGCTCCGTCGGGACCGGCCATCGACAGCGCATACAGAGTGTCGGTGGAGGTCACGAACTCGGCCGGAATGAACTGCGGCAGATCATGAGTCGGCTCTTGTTCGGTCTTGTCGATGACGACGCGGGTTTTGCGGCTCTTGTTGTCGGCTTCCTCCCGTACCGCCAGGAGCTGGCGTCGTGGCGGGGTGACCATGCGGGCGTAGCCCTCGTCGGACAGGACGTTCAAATACCTTCTGGCCATGTCGTATAGGCCATCGCGTTGGCGGGCGTAGAGGGCTTGGGATTCGAGGATGCGTTCGGCGGGCCGATGGTGGCCGTAGTGACGCAGGATCAACACCGGGGTTTGGTCCTGATCTCTGCCAAGCCATTCGGCCACGTGCAGCAAATCCCCACCCGCACACGCCGCGGCATACGTATACAGGCTCAACAGTTCTTGGGCGCCACCGTCGAAATAGGAATCGACCCGGGCGTTGGCGGCCTGCACAGCTGACCCTGAAGCGGCCGAGACGAAGAACCCGGCCAACTTACGTGCCGCTGGCAAGTTCGTGACCTGGGTGAGCAGGTCGACCCAGAACCCGCACTCGATCGTGCCGGTGACCGCTTGCAGATCACACAGCCAGATCCTGCCGCGCTGTTCGCGCCCGTAGACGGTGTGCCGGTAGAGGTCGGGTTTGTTGCTCGTGGCCAGGCACGGTCCCCATGCCGCCATGACTGCGGGGATAGCCCACGCCATTGTCTTGCCGGTGCGGGTGCCCGCCGCGATTGTCACCCCGAGCTCGGCGGGCACGAACAACTCCACCCCACCGATCACCGTCTTGCCCAGTGGCGGGCCTTTGCTGGCTTGGATCTCCGGGGCGGCGTCGTGCAGCAGCCGCTGGTTGGCGACCGCGTTGTCGCGGGCACGGGCCAACCGAATCGCAGCCGGGCGTTGCATCGTGCGCGCTGCCGCGTCGATCTCACTGCGGGCGCTCAACATCCGCCAGCCTGCGACGACGAGGGCGGCTCCTGCGGCGGTGAAGGCGACGGCCAGGACGCTGGCTTGCCATGGCCAGCGGTGTTGTCCGGCGACGACTTCGAGCAGCGCGGTCACCGGATGGCGGGTGACCGGTAGCCCGGCCCACCAGCTGCCCAGGCTCAACGCCGCCCACAACGTCAGCGCGAAGGCCACCAACGCCAGAAATGCCAGCAGCAGCGTGGTTTCCTCACCCAGGCCGCGTTTGGTGCGGCGACGGGTCTCTCGTGTCGAGATCATGGTCAAAGTCCTCCAAGGCGTGTAAAGGATTGGGGTGAACCGGTTTTCACAGCGCGACGTCGGCGTCGACGCCGTGGGTGCGGTGTGTGGTCGTGGGGTTCTCCTCGACGCCGTCGCCGCTGCGCCAATCGGCGAACTGCGCGGCGGGCAGAGCAGCGGCGGTGGCGTCGTCGATGGCCGCGCCGCCGCCTTGGCCGGTGCGCGCTAGCCCGTCGCGGGTGTCGTTCTCGATCCCCTCGGCCACGGTCTCGGAGACGGCGAAGTCGCGTTCCTCGACCGGCGGTGTGTTGGGCTCGAACTGCGGGGCGTCGGTGTGTGCGTGCCGGTAGGTGCCGTCGCGTCCTGCCCGGTAGGCGGCCTCGATATCGGCGGACGGGACACCGGCGTCTGCGGCGTCGACGCGGGCGCGGCGGGCTTCTGCGAGCAGGGATTCCAGGCGTGCTATGTGGGCCTGGTCCTGCTCTGGTGAGCCATCCCATCGCTCGGCCAGCCAAGCGTGCTCAGCGGTGAGGTCCTGGAGTTGACGCAAGGCGGCGCGTTGGCGGGCGGCGCGTTCGTCAGCGCCGGTGTCGAGGTCCCCGAGTTCTTCCTCGGCCGCCAGCAGATCATCGGTTTCGGCGATGATCGCGTCGATCTCGGCCAGACCGGCCAGTTCCGGGCCGCGGCCACCGAGCGCTCGCTCCAGCAGGGTGGTGCGCTCGGCGTCGCGTCCAGCGGAGTGCTGCGGCGGGCGCCAGCGGACGCCGTCTTGATCGGAGCCGTTGATGGTGGTTTCGAGATGGCCGGTGACTTCGGCGGCCTGGCGCAGGTTGCGCCACACCACCGCATCGACACCGATATCTCCTGCGGTTCTGGCTCGATCGATCTGGTCGTAGGCGGCGCGGGTGGCTTCCGGGCGGTGTTCCCACCCGGCGACCGCGGCCTGTAGTTGCTCCCACTGGGTGCGGTTCTCGATGGATGAGTGGCGGCCCCACCGTGCGGCCAGCTCATCGGCCTGGGTGGTGAATTCCTGCTTCTGCTCGGGTGTTTCGGCGAACGGCGCGAACAGCCGCAGCTGGTAGTAGCGGGTGAAATCGGCCCGGATCTCGGCTTCGGTCAAATCGGCTGCGTCGTGGTAGTAGGCCGGATCGGTGGCTGCGTGTCGTGGATCGGGCCAGCTCATCGCGCAGCCCATTCGGATGTGGTGGACATCGTCGACCTCCAGTAAGGAAGGCGTGTACCGCGAACCGTCATCTGGCGGTGCGGCGGTGTTCGGATGTCCCCTGGCAGTGCGGTTTCGGCGTCCCGGTCAGTACCCGTGACCGGTGCGTCGACGAAAAGCGTGTGCTGCGAATACCTCTGACCGATCAGTAGGCGGTCAGGTGTTGGTGGCGATGTTCGGCTAGTAGGGGTCGGTGCCCAACTCGGTCGAGCGGTGTGGGTTGGTGATCTGGTCGGCGTGGTCGGTTTCGCTGTCCCAGCTGTGGGAGCCTTCGGGGAGGGCGGCGTCGATGGCCTCGGTGATGGCGGTGGGCTCGACGTCGCGATCGGATTCGCTGGCGGCGTTGTTGATGGCCGCGTCGACGAATTCCGCGCGCAGCGACGCGGTAGCGGCGTCGATCATCTGTTGCGGTGTCGGTGGGATGGCCTCGGCGCCAGCGATGGGGATGCCGGTATCGGGGTCGGTAGGAACATAAGGTGGGATGGCTAGGTCGGTGCGGACGGTCGCGTAGGAGTTCCATTCGTTGACCAGCGTCAATTCGTCATAGGTTGCGAGATTGACCGCGAGCTGGCGCCGGACGCCTTCGGCGACCGGTCCCCACAGTTCGTCGGCTTCGGTGGCGGTGATCTGCGCGGCGTGCGCCAGAGCGGTCACTCGTTCGTGGTAGAGGTGCATGTTCTGTGCGAACTGTGCCGCGGCGATGGGATTGGTGGCGAAGCTCCACCGTCCGGTCGCGATGCGGTCCGCGCGGGCCGCAGACAGGCCGGCCATCCGTTCCAGATGCCACAAGTCCAGCGACAGCATGCCTATGCACAAGTCCTGCGCGGCGTTGTCGCGAGCCGGGTTCTGCCGCACTCCGGCTTCCACACGGGGACGGGTGCTCTGGATGCCGAGTTCGCGGGCGTCTTCGATCCAGGCCGGTTCGATCCCGGCGGTGAGCGCGGTCTGTTCGGCACGCTCCCGTTGGGCTTCCAGCCCGTCCAGATGGGTTTGCCAGGCCGTGCGTGGCTCGTCCTCGGCGGTAAGGGTTTCGAAGTTCTCCCACCCAGCATCCAGGATGCGGGTGTGTTCGCCGGCCAGCAGCCGGATCCGTAGCAGCAGCTGGGCCTGCCATTGGACCACCGTCTGCGGCGGCGAGGACTCGGGGTCGGGACTCGTCAATGTCATCGTGCCTCACCGCTCGAATCCGACCGACGCGCCCGGTTCGGGAGGACGGATATCGGGTTCCGACGCCGGCTCACTGTCCCATTCCGCCGCCAGCTCTACAGGCAGCGCGGCGTCGACGGCTTGGTCGATGCTCGGGTCGGCGCCCGCCCGACTCGGTGTGCCGGTGAGGGCTTGGGTGGCGCGATCGATGAGCTCGTGCGGAGTCGGGGGCGGCGCCACATTCGGTTCATGGATCCGGTCGGCGGCGAGGGTGTCGACGCTGCGCCAGGCTTCGTGTTCTATCCCACGCCAGGCATAGGCACGCCATCGTTCGTGTAGCGCGGCGTCGCCGTAGCGGTGCACAGTCGCTGCCACCAAGTGCGTCCACCCCACTTGGTCGCGGCCCCACAGCTGGGCCCCCTCGTCGCTGGTCAAACCGATGACATGGCCGGTGTCGTACGCGCGGGACCACAAGGCGACCATGTTCCGGTCGAACTGTTCTTGTGCCTGCGGGTCGGGTGGGAAGCGTCCGTCGGCGCCGCGGAGTCGGTGGGCGACGTTGATCGCGGCCATGTGCTCGAGCTGAAACATGTCGTCGGCGATGCCTTCGACCATGTGGGCGCGTACGGGGTCCTCGCCGTGGCGCGTGGTGGGTGGGGAATGCACGCTGTCGCCCCATCGCAGTCCGTGCTCTCCCAGCTCCCGTGCTTGAGCGATCGCTGCGGGCGGAACGCCGACGGCGCTGGCGTGGATCTCGATCTCGTGACGATCGGCGGCCAGCGCCCGAAGGTGGGTGCGCCAGGTCTGCAGCGGGATTTCGCCGCTGCCGTAATGGGGTTCGTAGCTCGGGTGCCCCCGCAACAGGAGCTGTACGTGGTCGGCGGAGGCGTTCTGGATGCGTTCGAGCAGCCGCAGCTTCCAGCTGGGCAGGTCCTCCATCCCGGGGATCGGTTCACTCATGGTTGTTGCCTCTTTTCTGAAAGAGATTGGTGTTCAGTCGTTTCCGGCTTCCGGCGGTGGCAAGGGATCCACGGTCATGGGTCGTGTCCGTGGTCGGCCTCGGCCACTGCCGACGCTGGCGTCGGGTCGGTCGTGGTGTCGGCGGGTTCGAGCGCTGCGGGCGGGTCTCCGGTTAGTCCGGCGGCCTCGATCGCGGCATTGATGCCCGCGGCATCGGGCTCGCGGTCCGGGTCGGTGACCGCCAGTTCCCTGGGATGCCGGTCCAGCGTGGTGAGGGCTTCGGCGGTGAGTTCGACCATGTGGTCCGGGGATATCGGCATCTGGGCGGTGATGTCGTCGTGGGTGATTCCGGCGGTTTGCAGCACGATCACCGGCATTGTGATGGCGGTGAAGTCGGTGCCTGCCACCTGGTTCCATCGCGCCGCGAGCTGCCGGTCACTGTGGGCGGCGAACTTTGCGGCTACCGCGGTCGACCAGTGCTGGGTGCCGCGCTGCCAGATTTGGTGGCGTTCTTCTTCACTCAAGGTCAAGGCGTGGGAAACCGCGCCGAGGCGCTGCCAGGTCATCCCCATCACCCGCCGAAACCGCGCCACCGCATCGAGGTTCAGCTCGCCACGGCGGGTGTAGATGGCGGCCACACCCGCCATGTCCTGCAAACCCCGCACCTCGACGCCCAACGCCTCGGTCAGTACGGCCCGATCGACCTGTCCCGACCCGAGCAGTACTTGCCCCGGCTGCCACTGACCGCCACGCTCGCCCGCAGCGCGAACATAGTCGATCCATGCCTTCGGCACACCGACCGCCAACGCCACATCCTCGAGCTGTTCGCGCGAGAGCTCGCCGATACGCAACTGCTGCACCACCTCTGGCGGTGGACTTGCGTGTCCGGCGTGACGAGCGTGCTCGAGGCGCTGCTGGTTGTCGTAGGCCAGGTTCTGCACGGCTTTGAGCAGATGCGCCTGCAGCGGAGTCGGTGTGTCCATCTCACCGGCCCCCACCTGCAGCAGACGCCATCACTGTTGTTGTCGTTGTCACCGCTGCATCCCCAGATCAGGGATCGGCGACACGTGCGTCGTGGGCGGATCTTCTTCGGGGCCGAAATCCATATCCTCAGCGAGGGTTTCGCTGGTGAGTCCGGCGGCGTCGACCGCATCTGCGATAACTGATCCCGCATCGGGGTCGGGGTCCGGATCGCCACCCAGATCAGCGAACTCGTGGGTGATGTGGGTGGCGAAACTCAGCTCCTCGGTCAGCCCCGCGATGTCCTCGACCGCGACTGACGACGACCTGCTCCGCGCATGCGCCGTCGCATCGAGATCGTCGAAATCTTCGATGACCTCGGCGTCGATGATGTTCTCGATCGCTACTTCCGGTGCCTTGCTCTGCGGTTCCACCGTCACGTCTCGGTCGTCGAAATCTTCGACGATGTCGGCGTCGATGATGTCGGTGTAGTCGCTGCCGGTGTCCTCGACGAACCGCTCGGCGTAGGCATCGAACTCGTCGTCGAGTTCCTCGGACAACCCCTCGGCGCTCTTGGCTGCGGCGAACGCCGCGGCCGATGCCATCGCTTCGCCGGATTCTCCGTGCGCGCTGAGGGTGTCGCTGAAACCGGCTGCGCGGCGACGGCTCTCGATGAGCAGTTCCTTGTATTCGACATCGAGTTCGTGCAACTCGGCGGCGCGGGTCTCCCGGTTGGCGTAGGCGTCGATCTTCCACTCGTGGAGTTCGCTGTTCTGCTCACGTTCGAGTTCGCCCGCTGCGTTGCGGCGGTCCAGGTCGGCGTCGGCGCGTTCGGCCTGCCCCTCCTTGATCCACTGCTCCATCTCGTGCATCTCCCCGCCGCGCTCGATGCGGGCACGCACTTCATCGACTTTGGCGGTGTTCAGTTCCCGCGCCAGGCCCGCGGCCTGTCCGGCGTTGAACACGCGCTGGTGGTGTTCGATGACGGACCGCAACTCTTTGTTGTCGGCCAGACGTATCCGCTGATCGGACTCCGCCCTCGATCGTGATTCCCCACCACGTCCCCGCATCAGGGCAGCGGTGGTGTGCGCGGTTTGCAACGCTTGAACGAAACCCTGGCGCATCGCCTGACCGGATTCTTCGACGGGATCTCCACTCATGGCAGAACCCCCAATCCGGATAACACCCACGCCGATACCGCCGTGGTGCGGGTGGCGTGGGCGTACACCGCCAACCTGATCGGCGGCTGGTCACCCGGTTGCAGGTCCACACCCAGCACGCGGCTGGCCGTAGTCGCGGTGTCGGTGGGATGGTCGTCACTGGTGACATGAGCCGACGTGGTGATCGCGGTGGCGGCACCGCGCCACTGCTGCCATTGCGTCGGGCTCACCGGCGCCCACACCAGGGCCGCGGATTCCGCGCGCTCAGCGAACTCGGGATCCATCAACGTCCGCGCGGCCCGAAACGCCACCCGCGCATCGGTGTGCTCGCTCGGGCGGTAGCCGAATATGGTGCTCACCGCCGCGGTCAGGACAGCCTCGGCCGAACACGGGTCCACGGTGTCGAAGGGCCGGGCGAAACTCATTATCCTGCACTGTTGTTCGTCGTCGGCGGCACGTTGGGGTGTGTTCGCGGCGCAGGCTGCGGTTACGGCAGCGAGGGAGATGGCTGCGGTCAGGACTTTTGGTGGGGTCATGCTCATTCCCGGTGTGGGTGTAGGAGGCCGCCGAGGTCGGTGGTGGACCAGCCGACGGCTGCGTGGCGGGTGCATTGTTCGGCGGCCGGGTTGTGCACTAGTTCGCTCACCACGTCCAGTACCAGCGCGGCGACGCGGGCGGCGTGGTGCAGGTTCTCGATGTCGATGCCGCGGGTGCGGGCCAGGGTCAGCTGCAGGGTGGCCGCCTGGGCACCCCATTGGGTGCGGGCTTGCCCGGCCAGCCAGATCGCTTGTCGCGCTGAGGTTTCCGCAGCCGCGGCACCGGTGTCGATGATGGTGTCGCTCGGAAATCGGTCGTGCCAGATGACGTGTCCGTCTGCGCGGCACACGGTGAAGGCGTCCATGGTGGCGGCTGACCACAGCATCAGCCGCGGCCCCCGCGCCGCCATCGCCGCGAGCCGCTGATCGGCGGTGCGGCGGGCGGCTTCGATCTGACGCAATCCTTCGTAGTCGATTCCGGCTTCGACCAGCAGTGCGGTCAGATATCGCTCGAAGGCGCAGCCGTCGGTGAACTTGTGCTCAACCGCGACCCGATCGAATTGGCGGGTACTGGTGAACCCGTGCAACTCGGCCGCACGCACACGCACGACCATCTCCGGTGTGACGCCGGAGTGCGGGGACGCTACTGTCGGTGTGGTTTTCATTCTCGTCCTCCCGGGGTGGTGTCGAGGGGTGAAGGGGTGGGGTTGCTGTAGCGGCGCACGGCCATCCGTTCTCCGTCCCACGCCGATAGCGCGGTGAGAGTGACGTTTTGGCCGGTTTGCGGGCTGTGTAACAGCAGGTCGCGGCCTTGAGAGTCGCGGCCGTAGTAGATGCCGACGTGATGGGAATCCGTCTTGCCCGGCGCGGTGAAAAAGATCAGATCCCCCGGGGCGCGCTCGGCATACGGCACCGGTTGCGCGCTGGGGTCGTCTTGCTGGGCTTGGGTATAGTGCGGCAACCGGATTCGCCCGCGCGAGGCGTGATAGATCGCATACAGCGTCAGCCCCGAGCAGTCGAACCCACCGCTGGTCGGACCACTGGTGTCGCCGCCGCCCCATACATACGGGGTGCCGATCCATTTCATTGCCGCCTTGATGACCGCGCGACCGAACGCACCCGCGTGCGCGGGTAGTGGCGTCCCGGATCCGTTCGGCCCGCACCCGGCGGGTGAGGGCCCGTCCTGTGGGGCGGGCATCGAGGCGGTGTCGATGTCGGCGAACATCGCATAGAGCCGTCGCGCCAAATCCAGTTGCGCCCCATAGGCATTCGGCGCGGATTGTTCTATCGCTTGCGCCAGGTCAGCCGGTGACATGTGTGCGGCGGCGGGCCCGAGTTGGGTGGCGTGGTCGTAGAACCAGTTGATCTGGTAGATCGGGCTCATCAAGGTGGCGATACCGACTGATCCCCAGACGCTGGCCCGCATCTGGTGCGGGCCGACCGAGTCGTGGTCGTAGCCCAGGCCATCGTTGCTGTAGTTCAGCGATTCCGGCACCGCGGGGTTGGCCAGGTTGCGGAAGGTGGATTCGGTGGCGGCGGCGGCCAACTCGGCGATGATCGTGTTCTGTGACATGCCGCGTTGTTTGCCGATCGCGACACCGTTGCGGGCCAGTTGTAGCTGCTGCTCCGACAGCCCCGCCACCGATTGGCCGGTGGCACCGCTGACCCCGGCGGCACTGTTGGCCAGTGGGGCCGCACACGAACGGGCCGAGTCGACGCCGACAACCATCAGCAGTAGCAAGATCAGCGCGATCGGTAGCGAGATCGCTATCGCGATTACGGTTTTCGAGGTATCCATCACCTGCTCGCTTCCCCTGCTGCGGGCAGGTTGTCGAAGCGCCGGTTGGTGTTGTGGATGTCGGCGGCGCGCTCGGTGGGGGTGAACACCAGCCGGAACGGGATGCCGGGTTCGTTGGCTTCGCCGGTTTTGAGCAGGAAACAGCCTGTGCCGGGCGGGGTTTCGCGGCGTGAGGGGTCCAGGTCGTCATCGGAGGGTGGGCGCGGAGCCGCCCACGAGGTGATCAAACGCTTCTCGGTGTCGGTGATGCCGACCGCGTTGCGGATGCGGTTGATCTCCTCCGGCCCCACCGGACCGATGAGTTTCGCGCGGGCGCGTTCGAAGAACCCAAGGGCTTTGGCTTGTGCGGCAGCGGAGTCGAAACTTGCGAGGTCTTTGATCGTGTGCGAACACATGATCAGCCCGGTGCCGAACTTGCGGTTGAGGCGGGTGAGGGCGTCGACGCGGTCGACCATGAACTCCCCCACGCCGAGCACACGCCACATCTCGTCCATGACGACTTCGAACGTGCGCGGCGGCGCGAGCCCGGCATCAGCGAGTGCGTGCGCGGCGGCGACCGCGCCGAAACCCTCGCTCCAGCAGACCATCAGCACCGCCGCCAAGAGCTTGTTATCGCCTTCAGGAATGCGAGACACATCCACACACACTGCGGGGCTTGCCAGGTCCAGGCTGGTGGTGGTCGGTCCGTTGAAGATCGCGCCGAAAGGTCCTTCGACCAGCGCGCGCAGGGACCGGCGCAGGGTTTTGGTGCTGGCACGGTAGGCGGGTTCGTCGTCTTCCTCGGCGAACTGGCGCAGTTGATCGCCACCGCCGGAGATGACCTCGAGCAGGTTCGACAGCAGCGGCGGATTCTCGTAGCTGAAACCACCTGTCGGGCTGTAGAGTTCGCGCAGCCCGGCCGCGAGGAGCACTTCTTCGTAGTCGGCGACGCGGGATCCGCGTACGAGCTCGATGAGGCCGGCGACGATGTTGACCTGCCCGGCTTCGACCCGCGCGGTGACCTGGCGCCGCTGGTCGGGGTCGGTGAGTCTCTGCACGACGGCACCGAGCGCGCCGACATCGAGCGGGTTGATGGTGCCGTGCCCATAGCCGACGTCGACCACCTGCCCGCCGAGTTCCACCACGAGGTCGCGGTAGTCGGGTTTGGTGTCGCCCATGCACAGCACGGTTTCCCCGGCCGCGACCGCGCCGGTCACCATGCGCCGGATCAGGCTGGATTTGCCGAAACCATTGAGCGCCAGAACGAACGCGATCGGGGCGGTGATGAAGCCCCGCAGGAACCAGCTCATCGGGTCGAAATGCACGGGCGCGCCGGTGATGTAGTGCGCACCGACCGGCGTGCCGACTGTGGGGGCGCTGGCACCGACGGTGAACGGCCACAGCCCGCCCACTTGCACGGTCGTCGCACGCCACTCCGGCATGCCGGGCACCACCGCGGCGCGGCCACCGCCGAGCCCGAGATAGCCGCGATCGGTCAGCGGCAGCAGCGATCGGTCGAAGCCCTCGCGGCCAGTTTTCCCCGCGCGGCGAGCCACGGTGGCCCGGCGATGATCATCGCTGGATATCGCCAGCCGTGCCCGCCAACCCCGCAACCCAGACTTGGCAGCGGCCGTCTCGATCGCGGCGCGCGCCCGCGGTGTGAGAACCCGGACACCGGCGATCGTTTCGGTGCGGGCGGGGCGAGATTCCTTGGGGCGGCGGGTGTTCACATGGACACCCGCTTGGAGATGGAGGTGTGCTCGGGCAGGATCAACCCGATCCCGAGGCTGGCGGCGAACGCGGCGGCTTGGCTGCCGTAGCAGCGGCGCACCCCTAACCGGGAGGCAGCGGCCATCGCTTTCACCGATGCCTCGATCCCGGGCAGGTCCCCTTCGAGGTGATCGGTGACCGTCACCAGCGCCCCGAACCGGGTCAAGCCCGCCCCGCGCGCCTGCTCCTCCCGGGCAGCTTGGGTATTACCGACCCGGATCCGCGCCGACGCCGAGGCGATTCCGCGTTCGGTCTGCTCGGCCGCGACCGCGTCACGAAAGTCGGAGTCCACCAACGTGGTCGCTTCAGCGGCCGAATGCAACCGGTAGACGATCGCCACCCGCTTGCGCGGCACGTCCGCGCGCGGGCGCAGCAACTCCTCGAGCACCGTCTCCATCACCGCGCCACGTGGGGCGGTGTCCATCTCCCAGGTGATCGAGCGGGCGCCGTCGTGCAGGTAGTGATCCCAGCGGTCCCTGTGCGCCAGTGGGCCGACCGAATCCCATGACTGTGTGCGGATGATCTCGGCGCCGGCGGATTCGATATCGCGTTGGGAAGCGAGGTCGTAGCGGGTGCGCACCAACCCGAGGACCTCCCACGCCTGCAGCGGTGTCGCTGGGAGCCCCGCACGGGCCAGCTGGGACAGAACTCCTTGCAGGCGTTGCCCGATCTCGCGGGCCTGCTCGGCCTCATCACGGCGGATACGGCCCTTTCCGATCGCGCGGTAGGTGATCGCGATACGCGCCTCGATCCGCACCCCGACCCCGCCGATATCGGAGGCGGCTTCCCGCATCACCGCCTTCGCATACGCGGGGGCATCAGGGCGAACCAGGCGCGCGACCTCCCGGGCTTGCTTGAGGCGGGTCTCGACCACGTTGTCCAGCACCGCGGTCACCGCGACGACTTCACCGCCGCGACTCTGCGTAGCCAGGAACTGGCCGTAACCCTCGACCCAGGCATCGATCTGGGCTTGGTCGACGAGTTCTTTCCCGCGCGGGATCACCCGCAGCACCACCGTGTAGTGGTCACTGCGGCGGATGTGGATCATGGCGAAGCGTTTCCCGCCCGCCGTCTCGTACTCCGAAAGCCGCGAATCCGCCAGCAACCCAGGCAGTTTCGCGATACCAGGGATCCTGGAGAACCGGCCAGCCTGGTAGACGTGCTCACCACGGGCCGCGGCAGCAGCGAACTGGACACGCAGCAAGGCGATCTCCCAGCCAGTGCGGCCGTTACGGGTGATCGCCAGTGGCGTGAATACCAGTGCCGAGGCCGCGACCAAGGCGGCGGCCACCGACAGGGACCGGGTGATCATGAACCCGACCATCACCGTGATGATCAAGCCCAGCCCGAGCATGGACACACCCCAGGTCAAGCCGAAGAACCCAGCCGAGCGAGGGCGTTCCCAGCGGCCGTACATCCGTGTCGTCATCGCTGAACCTCCCCCGGCCCCAACACATCCGGATCCAAACCACCCTCCGCGGCGTCTCGTGTCCGAGTCTCGATGGCCGAAACCCCCTGCTCCCCTAGTTGCACACCGGCCATGACCGCCGCGGCGACCCCGGCACCGGCTCCAGCACCACCGGCGGCTTCCCCGCCGCTGCCTGCACCGGACCCGTTCGATGGCTTCGCCGCCGCGTCTGCGGGAGGCGGTGCACCACCACCGTTCGAACCTCCACCTGAACCGCTGTAGCTGACACCTGAGCTGCCCGCCCCAGAGTGGGCGGCACCGTTGCCACCACTGCCATCCGGCATCGGGCGGCCTCCTCCACCACCGCCTGGTCCAGGCGGTTCCCTGGGTGGTGGTGATGCGCCGCCTGGATCGTTCTCGCCTTCGCTGACCTTGCGTCCTCGCGAGCGATCGCCCAGCGAAGCCATCGCTATACCTGCGGCACCGCCCGCCAACACGGCCGCCGCGCCGCCACCGCCGCCGAGAGTCGCCACCGCGGGTGCGACCAGCCGGATCAGCGCAGGCAAAACGATCACCGTCATGACCAGCAAGATCAGACCTAGGAGCACCAGCTGTGGATCCTTCTGATCGCGCCCAGCCACGGTGAACGCCATCGCATAGATCAAGGCCCCGACCGGTTTCCATAACACGAACGCCAGCGACCAACTCAGCAGACGCTTGTATGCCTGGGAACCTGGCCCCGTCCCCGAAGCAGCCGCCGCGATCGGGATCACGGCGACGACCAGGATCAGCAAGGCTTGCCGCAGTACCAGCATCACGAGCTGTATGAGCATGCTGATGATCCCGAGGAGGAACAGCACGAACAAAACACCAGTTCCCAATCCGGAGTTGTTCGTCTTGAGATCGAACTGGGTCAGCTCAGCGACGATGTTGTGGGCGTCGCCTCGGGATGAGTCGAAGATCACCCACTCGGCAAAGGCGTCACCGGCACGGGTTCCGGCGGCGATGACCGCGGCGAAGGCCATGGAGGCGAACACCGCCCGGCTCAACATCAGCAGGCTTTCCTGTGCCTCACCAGCGACCCCACCGCGCTTGGCCAATGCGAGCCGTGCCGCCGCGAACATGATTCCGCAGGTGAGCAGCAGCACCTGCAGGCCGCTGGTGTATTCCCGGATGCCCGACAGCGTCGGTCCGAGTCCTCCTTGGTTATCGGTCAGTTGCGGTGAGGGCAGCGCTGTCCACCAGGTCATGACGAACCGCAGGATGCTGCTGAAGCTCTCCGCGAATTGCGCGACTATGTCGTCGAGGGCCGAGCCCGCCGCGTCGGAGGCGGCCTGTCCGAGTTGTTCGCATGCCTGTTGAGGCCCCAGCGGCATGTCGCAGACATCGGGGATGGGCAGCCGGGTTCGCCATGTCGTGATCGCGGTGACCGGAGTACCGGCGAGGGCAATATCGGTCACGACACGGCCTTCCATACTCCGAAACCGGCCAGAGAGAATGCGGAAGTGCCTGGGCCCCAGAGTGTTTCGATGTTCTCTGGTACTCGCACGTGCCAGTCGCCGTCGATCCATGCCATCGGCCAAGTCGAGATCGTGTAGCCGATGTCGTTGTGCGTGGCGAACTGCACCAAGGCGAGGTCGTCGCGGTAGCCGGGCTGGATCCGGACGCCGTCTGGGACCACGACGTAACGCGCGGCGTCGCGGGTGCGTTCGCGGGAGCGGGCGAACCGGTCGAGTAGCGCGTGGCCTCCGCCGTAGTAGCGTTCGCGCACGATTTGCTGCCAGACTCGGTCGGGTGCGGCTAGGGCGCGGGCGAGCGCGTCGGCGGCGGCCAGGGCCGCGCCTTGCGGGGTGTGGGCGAATCCTGTTGCGATGCCGTCGGATATGCGGGCCGGTCCGTCGCTGCCCGATGCCGGTAGTGCCGCACCGCCCCAGCCGCGCTGCCACTGCATCCGGGCCGGTGGGGTGGTCAGGTAGTCCGGGCTGGCGGGGTCGGTGCGGGTGCTCGGATCTTGCGCGAGTGCGACACCGGATTCGTCGTTGGGCACTTCGAGGCGGTTGCCGAACAGGTCTGTGGTCGGCGGCAGTGGAATTGTGGTTGGTGGCAGGTCTGGGAACGTTCGCTCTGTCGGTGCGGGGGTGGTGCCGGGGTCGGCGGGGATGTCGCGCGGGCTGGTGTTGGTGATGGTCAGTACGAACACCGCGATCACCACGGCGGTGATACTGGCGAGCAGGATGATCAGCAGGCGAGGGGATCTCATGAGTTGGGCTCCTCAGCGCGGGGTGAACGAGACGAGATCGGCGGGGAGCACCGCAGCGGTGGTGACCGGGGGTGAAGTCGCGTCCTCGGGTAGGTGCAGCCGCCAGTCCCCGCCTTGCCACAGGACGTGGGCGTTGTTGCGGGTGATGGAGTTGTCGGGGTGGATGGTGTAGATGTCGACGTCGGTGGCGTCGAGGGTGTAGTAGGTGATCACGTAGCCCGCGACTTTCGGTGCGCCGTTGGTGATCGGTGCAGTGATCGAAATCTGGGCGCGGGCGGTGGCCCAGCTGTCGCGGCCCGGTCCCTCGGCGAGCATGCGCTGGCCGACCGTGGGCCATTGACTGTCGGTGGCGATCGACATCCGAACCGTCGAGTGGATCGCGGCTAGCGCGGCACCTGCGGGTGAGCGGTCGAATCCGCTGGCTACCGGTACTTCGGTGCGGTTCGGGCCTTGGTCGGCGACGGGCAGGTCCACGCCTTGAAAGCTCTGCCAGCGCAATCCGGTTGGCACGGTGACGGTTACGGTGTCGCGCTGCGATGTGGATTCGCTGGCGTCGTGGCCGCTGCAAGCGAGCAGGCCCGCCCCGGCGAGCGGGCCGGTGAACACGAGCAGTGCCACGACGCTGATGCGCTGTGCGGGAGGGCGATTCACGGGCGGGTCTCCTTCGGGGACTAGGTGGGCAGGACGGCGATGGCGATCGAACTGGCAGACCCGAGCAGGGCCGCGCCCAGCAGGGCGCCGAGGAGACCTTCGACGGCCTCTTCGCGGTACATGCGGATCGCGAGTAGCCCGCCGACCCACACCGCGCGGGCGATGCACAGCAGCAGCACGAACCACATCAGGTAGCCCAGCAATTGAGTCAGCGGCGAAAGCACGTGCGCGGGAAGTGATTTGGCGATCACAACGAGTCACCGTCCTGTTGGTGGGTGCGGTAGCCGACCTCGAGTGCGGCCAGGATCGGCTCGCAGGCTCTGCCGGGCTCGGCGTAGGGCAGGGAATGTCCGGCGTCGGGGACGCTGTCGTAGTCGCCCCAGATTCGTTCGGCCAGGTGCTGGGATCTGGCCGGTGCGACGACGGGGTCGAGTTGCCCGGTCAGTACCCAGGATGGGACGGCCCGTAAGACGCTGGCTGCCTCCGCGGTCAGGGTGGCGCCGCTGTAGACGGCGAGGTCGGCGAGCATCGCGTCGGGGTTCTCGCGGCGCGTCGCGCCGCCGATGGCGTCGAACAGGCTGCGGCGCGGCGCCCGGTAGCGAAGCGGCGGCTCGAACAGATAGGTGGTCAGTTCCTCGAGCAGCTGACATGCTGCGCGTCGGGAGCGTCCTCCCTCGGCGTGGACGTCACGGGTTGGGTGCCAGGGGAATTCGGGGCAGCCGTTGAACAGCACGATCCCTGCCAAGGCGCGGGCACGGCGTGGGTACTGCTCGGCCCATGCCTGCACCAGCAGTGATGCCATCGAGTGCGCGACCAGCACGACCGCCCCGTGAGCGTGGGCGAGGACCGTGTCGAGGTCATCGACCAGCGTCGGCAATATGGTTCCGGCCCCGGGGGCTGGATGCTCGGATGTGCTGTATGCGCGCTGGTCGTAGACGATCTGGGCGATGGCGCCGTCGAGTCGTTGGTGCAGGCACTCGGTCAGCGGCGTCCAGTAGGTGGAGTCGGTGAGCATGGCGTGGACGTAGACCACGCTCGCCGGAGGATGCGCCGGGCCGAGGCGTGCGGCCGAGAGCCGCAGCCCGTCGGGGGCCGCGATGGTGAACGGGTTCGCGTCGCGATGATGGACCGTGTTGTGCGCCGCGGGCGGGAACCGGGTGTCGGCTCTCCAGCTGCCGGGCAGGGTTGCCGACGGTTGGGGATGAATCGGGAAGTGGCGCATGGGTTATGCGCCTCCGGTGACGACGGCGTTCATGATGGTTCCGGCGCTGGTGGCGATGATGCCGCCGACGAGGGCGCCGAGGATGATCTTGGGTGATTCGACCGCGCCGCCGTGGAATCGCTCCCATCCGAATTTTCCGCCGGCGTAGATCAGCGACGCGATCCCGGCGAGCATGACGATCCAGGACAGGTAGTTGACGAGGTTGATCAGCTTGTCCGCGCCCGGAGGTGGCTTCGGGGTGGGTTTGATTTCTTGGGCGAGCATGGTGATCGCCTCGCCGACCGCGTAGGCGGTGGTCATGGCGGTGTCTCCGAATCGGGTTGTGCAGCAGTCGAACGGGTGGCTGCGAGGTGGGTGATGATCTGGGTTCCGGCGTGGTGCACGTCGGCGGGGACCGCATCGCGCAGCCCTGATCGGCGCGGTGGCGGTGGGTCGAATGGCACATACTGGGCGAGTTCGGTCAGTTCACAGACGACGAGTTCGTCGTGCCAGCCGATCTCGTAGATGTGTGCGACCAGCTCGGCGACCACAGCGCGATACCGGCGCACCACAGCGGGTACCTTTCCTGGGCGAGCCGCGGTGAGTACCAGCCCGATCACATCGACGCCGTCGGGTGTCAGTGCGGCGTGCCATTCGCGGAGACGTTCGGCGGCTGCGGTGAGTCCGGGCATGCACAGCCGGGCGGCGATGATGACGTGCTGGGTGGTGCGCTGTGACGCGGGCCAGGCCAGACCGGTATCGGCCGCCGGTGCCCACCACCGCGCCAGCGTCGAGGTTGCGGCACCGCCGTGCGCGCCGAGCACAGCGAACAACGGTGGATGCGCGCCGGTGGTCGGCAGCGGTGTCTCCCGCACCGGCGCCAATTGTTCTGGCGCGGTGATGGTGCCCGGGTCAAGCCGGTGCCCTCGGTCGCGGTGCCCTCGGTCGCGGTGGTCTCGGTGTAGGTGCAGCGGTGCGGCCATCGTTCAGCCCCGCTTCTGAATGTTGGTGATGACCACGCCGTCCGGAGCAGAGCCGACGTTGATCAACTGCAGGTAGTCGATGCGCTGCCCATCGGGATGCTGTGCGACCAGATGTACTTCGGCGGTGCCTTCGGCGATCGGGGTGATCGCGACACAGTGGGTGGTGCCGGTCGGGGTCGAGGCGATGCCGGCTGCCAGCCCCTCGAGGGTGAGACCAGCCTCGGGGGCGACCAGCCCCAAGGCGGCTTCGGCGCTGCGCTGTCGGTAGTAGGCATGCTCGAAAGCCACGATCACCCCTGCCAAGCTGTGGGTGTCCCCAGCGGTGTCGGTGACGGTCTGCCCCGACAGTCCGGTGCATGCGCCACCGGTTGGCGGGGTCGTTCTCGGGGGGCTCGCGGTCGCCGCGGGGATCACCGCTGTCGTGTCCGGATGGTCAGCGATCGAGCTGATTCCCACAGCGATCAGCGCGGCGGCCACACCGAGTGCGCCGGTAAGCCCGATCCATACCCGCCGCGGTATGCCCGCGTGAGTTCTGCCGCTGGCGGGTTGCGGGGGTGGCTGGCTGATCCACTGCCATTCGGTGCCGCGCTCAGGGTTTGCGTCACCGGTGGTGGGCGAGATGGTTTGCAGGGCAACAGGTTCGCCGTGATGCAGCCATCCCTCACCATGATCGGTGTCGATATCGGTTCCGGTGTTGGGCATCTCGGTTCTCACCTCCTTCGTGTGGTTGGCGGGCAGGGCGGGCCCTTCGGGCGGGCGGCCAGGGGAGAATCAGCCGACAAGGTGTGGGTACGTCGGGCGGATTCGGGCTCCGCCCGAAGGGGTCTAGGGGCCGGTGCTCGACGTCGGGGCCGCTGGTGTCACGGCAGTGGTGCTGCTGGGGGTGGGTGGTGTGGTCGTCGAGCGGGTGGTGGATTGTGGTGGGGCTGAGGTGCTTTCGGTGGCGGAGAGGTCGCGGGCAAGGGCGGTGAACCAGTCGGCAGTGGCGCGCAGCGCTGAGTGCCCGGTTTGTGTGGCGGGCACGGTTTGGTAGGAGGCGTGGCGGCCGGTGGTGTCGCTGTATTGGGCGGAGCTGGCCAGGGTGTAGAGCTCGCTGTGGTCGGTGATGGTGCTGGTGATCGCGTCGAAGGCTTGATTGATCCAGCGACTGGCGGTCTGCGGCGGTATCAATTCCACAACCGCTGCGGCGAGCTTGGTGCCCAACGCGGCGATCGCCGCCCACGGATTGGACATGCCGACAGTCGCCAGCTCGGCGACCGTCGCTGGTGTGAACACCTTCTGCGCCACCGACACGACAGCCCCGAGCCCGATCGTGCCGAGTTTCATCAATGCCGAGAGGGCGTCGGCAGGTGCTGGTGGTGTGGCGGTCGGACTGGACGCTTCGGCCAAGCGTTGGCCAAGAGATTTGCTGGGGTCGTAGGACAGCTGATCGAGGCTCGTGCCGCTGAGGTCCTCGTTGACCACATTCACCGCTGTCGTGTAGACCGTCGCCGACAATGCTTGTGCGACAGTGGAAATCGCGGCGATCGGGTCTCGCAGATCCGACCGTGCGGCGATGTTGGCCACCGTGGTGACCAGCGGGCTTCCAGCCGGTGCGTCGCAGGTAGCGTCACCGGCTACACACAGATCCGCGACTCGCCCGACTAATGCTCCATACCCGCTGGACCCCGCCGACGGGCCGATCCCGATACCGGTCAACGCTGGATTGCTCAGTGTGATCGCGGCGACCTTCTCCCCCGTCGTACCTGGCGCCGCCGTGGGTGTGCTCGCCTGGGGCAGACCGGGTAATACAGGCGTATTGGCGACGCGAGTCGGGTTGGCCAGCAACGCGATTCCAGCGACTCGGTCCGCAGCGACCTGAGCGTTGCCGGTTCCGACTCGTTGGGCGAAGGTGGAGACCGCGGCTGCGCCCTGGGCGTAGCCGGCTGCGGCGATCTTGGTGTTGGGACACCGTGTGACGACCTCGGCGGCCATGTGTTCCAGGCGCTCCGCGGCGGCGGTGACCGCGGCGTCATACGGCAGGGCCTTCCCGTCGGCTGCTTGGCCGTAGGGGACGTAGGTGCGCTGCACGAGATCCCCTGCGGCAGCGGCTAGCGGACCGAAGACCTGGCCCAACGCCCCGGAGTCGCTGACGATCCCGGCGTCTGGGGATGCTTCCTCATTGCCCTGCACCCCCAGCGCATACAGGCTGGGGCACTTCGTGCCGAGCGGGACACTGTCATCGGCGTGCACCGTTCTGAGACCGGCCACCGACACGACGACCGACATCAGTGCCGTCGCGGCGGCGCACCGCAACGTCCGAGTCCTGATGGTGCGGGGATGCATGGGATTTCACCTCGATCTGTGCTCGTTGTGGGGCCTGCCCGCACCCTGGCGAGGGGTTCGTGGGTGCGGGCAGGCGATTCAGGTGGTCTGCGGGCGTAGTGGTGCCGGGTTCCTGCTGTGGTCGGGTGGGCGGGCGAGGTAGTTGGCCAGCTGCGCGATGGCTTCTGGGGCGCCGTCGGTGGCGGTGCCGCTGTGGCTGTTCGGGTATTCGCGCCAGTTCAAATCGACTCCGAGAGAGCGGTATTCGGCGAACAGGTGCCGTCCCATCGCTACCGGCACGAGGGCGTCTTCGGTGCCGTGGTAGAGGTGCACGGGTACCGCTGGGGTCGCGTAGCCGTTGGCCTCATTGGCCAGCACGTACTGCCAGATGGGGTCGTTCCAGGGGTCGTCGCGTTCGCACCAGTGCCCCAGCGGCTGGTTGCGATAGGTGATCAGTAGAGTCGCCGCGTCGAGTTCTTGTGCCTGCTCGACGGTGAGGTGTCCTTCGTCGGTGAGCAGGTGTCCCACCGGCAGATGGGAATACGCTCGCGTAAGGCCGATCAGTCCGGCCAACGCCAGCCCTGACCACGGCCCGCCGTCGATCTCTGCGATCAGCGCCCCGGGATCGGCCACGACTGCCCCGGCAGCGACTCCACGCAGATCCAGGTCCGGCGCGTACCGGGGATGCTGTTCGGCTGCCCATATCGCGGCGCGTCCACCGTCGGCGTATCCCCACACCGCGCACGGCGCGTTCGCGGAGTCCAGTTCCGGCACGGCGCGGACAGCGCGGGCGAGGTCGAGCACCGTGTGCGCGGCGGCGCGACCGGCCAGGAACATGTGCGGTCCCAACCCGGTGATGCCCAAGCACTGACCGTCGGGCACCGCCACCGTCCAGCCGCGCTCGAGCGCGGTGGCGATGAACGAGGCTGCGGGTTCGGTCCCCTCCCCCGCGAGCAACTGCGAAGGAGCACACCGGCCGCCGAGGCCGTGGAATTCCGTGCAGTACACCAGGATTGGGCTCGGTCCGACGGTGTCTGGCCGGTCCGGTGTGATCACGATCCCCGACGCCGGGATGGGGGCGTTGGACGCGGTGCGGGTGGCGTAGACGAGCTGCCACGCACGCTTCGCGCCGGGTAGCCCCGGGGTGTTTACGCTGCGGCGGCGCTGGATCTCCCCTGGTTGGGGGGTGAAGTCGATTTCGGGGATGCTGTAGAAGTCATCGGGGATGCTGTAGAAGTCATCGGTGCTGGTGGGATCGGTCATTATCGGCTCCCGGCGATATCGTGGGCGAGGGCGACCATCCAGGCAATGCCCGAATTGAGTTGGCCGTTGATGGCGTAGTTGTTGTGACGGGCAACGGTGTCGGCGTAGCGCACCCAGATCGCGGGATTGAGCAGATCAGCGTTATCGGCGACCAGCTGTCCCCATGCCGCGGCGAGTTGGCCGGCGAGCTTGGGCAGTAGGCCGATCGGGTTCGCCGCGACGGTGGCGGTGATCTCGTTCCACCGCGCGCCCGCCGCACCGATCTCCTCGGAGCTCGGTGCGGGAGTGCGAGGGTCGGCGGCGTCGATCAACCTGGCTGCCAAACCCAACTGCGGGGCGTAGTCCACGTTGCCCGCGCCGACCTGAAAGTCGTTGAGCACCACCCTCGTCCACGCATCGCCCAAAGCGGCAGTGAGCAAGGTATTCAGTGATCCGATGGCCGCAACGGGGTTGCGCAGGTCGGCTTGGGCGGCGATCTCGGCACCGACACGCAGCAGCGCTGCCCGGTCCGGTGCAGAGCAAGCCAGGTCGCCGTCAGTGCAGATATCGGCAACGCGGCCGGTCAGTGCGCCGTAGCTGGTCGCGCCGTCGGCGATGCCGCCACCACCGGCAGGCGGGTTGGAAATCTGCACCGTCGACACCGCGGCGCCGCTGGTGCCGGGTGCGGGATCCGGCACGGTCTGTCCAGGGCGGCCGGGGAAGATCGGCGCGTCCGGCGCGCGGTCGGGATGGGCATACAGTGCGATGCCGGCGATACGATCGGGCGCGACCGGTCCAGCGCCCGCACCGATATCGCGGGCGAAAGACGACATCGCCTGCGCGCCTTGGGAATAACCGATCCCGGCGATCATCGTGCCAGGGCACGTTTCGGTGATCTGCGCAGCAGCGGCATCGAGCTGGTTTCGGGCATCGGTCACCGACACCACATACGGGTCGGACCCGCCGCCGGGGACCGCGCCACCGAACCCAGCGCCATATGGAATGTAGCTGCGCTGCACCAGACCGGGAGCCGCAGACAGGACCGGTGCGATAAGCGCGCCAACGACTCCTGTGTCTGCGACCGGGTCCGCGGTTGGCGAGGATTGACCAGTGCCCTGGACACCGAGCACATACAGCGCGGGGCACCCAGGACCGATCGGCACTGCCTCAGCCGGTCCGGCGACAGTGGTGGCCCCGGCCAGGCTCAGCGCGGTAGCGGTGGCTACCGCCGCAGCGACGACACGTGCGCGGTTGTTCGCCTCTGTGCTCATGGCTGCCCGACTCCGACTCCAGCGCCGAAACCCGCACCAACCGTGCCCGCAGCGACGGCACCGACGACGGCGGCGGGGACACCGAGGACGGCGCCCCCCACGGCGGCACCGACTACGGCACCGAGCGCTGTTCCGGCAACGCCGGAGGTCACCGTGCCGATGATCGGCACCGGCACAACCGTGCCGAGCGCAGCTCCGGCGATGCCGCCGATAGTGCCGCCGATCAGACCACCGACGACCGCCCCGGCGGCAGCTACCGGCACCCCGGCAACCACAGCGCCTGCGGCGCCACCGATTCCGGCACCGCCCAGGGTGGCGCCGGAGACCCGGTCCGAGCGTCCGGCGGGGATACCGACCGAGTCCAGCGCGGTCGCGACCTGAGCCTCAGCACCAGCGGCAGCGTCGTTGATGGCGTCCGCCCATTCAGTAGGCAGCCAGTCCGGGCGCGGGGTCTGCCACTGCCCGACACGAATCGTGTTCTCCGGCGCCTCGATCGGAGCGACCGGGGCTACGGGCTCAGGCAGATGTAGGTCCTCGATCCTGATCGGTTCCACCGGCTCTTCCGGCGGCGGAGCCGGACGCGAGGTCGCGTCATTGCGGATCTCCGGCGGCTGCGAGTAGTACACCAACGGCGCTGGCGTCGGTGCTGGTTGCGGCTCGGGCGAGGGCGGTGGCGGGGTGGTGGCGCCGGGCTGGTCGGGGCTGGTGACACCGGGTTGGTCGGCGATGGCGGCGGGTCTGTCGACCGCGGTGGCTGTTCCTGCGGAGGCGGCCAACACCAATGCCACGGGTATCGCACCCGCGAGGATGGCACGGCTGCCTCGGGTGATACTGCTGGACAGACGATTTCGCCCTTGCGCGGCACCTGTTTCAATTCGCTGATCAGGTATGCGGCGGCAAGCAATTCTGTTGGATTCGGGCATGCCAAATAACCCTTCATCGTGAAGGCGGGAAATAGTGTTTTATGGCCTGGATGCGCGGGGGCGGGCGCTTTTCGAGGTGCCTCCCAGCAGCGAATACGCTTCTGGGAGGCCGCTTCTCAGGTCTTACCAGTCAGATGAAGGGGGCGATGAGTGCCAGTGCCTGTCCTGCTATGTACAAGCCATTCGACAGCAGTGACAGAGCGGCGTTCGCCCATCCCAGGATAGTAAGTGGGTCCAATGTGGTTTCCTTTCAATCAGTTTGGACTTGCACTTCACATCCAAACCGCGAAACCACCCGAAAAGCTAGGCTTTACGTTCACCTATTTTTAGGTGAGGAATGGATCGTCAAGTTGCTAAAGTGCGATCATGCAGGGTGTTTGCTACCCACTTCATGATCTGATTGGCAAAAAAGATTTTTTCGGGGATTCCCTCTGCGGCAGCATCATTCGATGGGCGCGCGACCCCAACGGTCCCGCGATCCAGTACGATCGTCGGTTTCTCTGAGATGGAAGATGTTGCCGGGGCCTACCTGTTCTGGTAGACAAAGAGCTGGTGCTTGGGGGCAACCGATCATCGTATCGCCGCACATCTGACAGCGGAAGACACCAGAAGGGGGGGACTCCGTGAGTCCCACACACCGTTCGAACAACAGCAGGCTCAAGCCGCAACCGTCCATCCCGACGCTGGGGACCACGTTGCGACTGATCAGAGAGGACCTGGGGCTGGCACGCTCCACAGCTCGCGACCGCCACGGCATCAGCGACTCATACCTGTTCGAGATCGAAACCGACAGGTATGTACCGAAACTCGAGACGCTCGAGGCGATCATCGCTGGCTACAAGGTCGACTCACTGCTAGCACGTCACCTGCACGAACTACGTGCTCCGGCTGAGGATCTGGCACCGGTGGACAAGCTTCGCGGGTCCGTGGCCGCCAACCTCGATTGGATAAGTCACCTCGATGACCTCGAACGACGGGGCATGTTCGCAGCATACGTGGATCCGATATGGAACGTCCTGGCCTGCAACGACTTGTTTCACTCAGCACTACCCGGCATCGAGAAGACCGACTCGATCCCAACCTGGATTTTCAGCCCCATCGCCCAACAGGTCTTTGTCGACTGGAACCGCGAGGCCGCTCACTCGGTCGCCTACAACAAGGCCATCCTCGGCATCTACCGCGACTCCCAACAAGCCCGCGACCTCATCCGCCAGCTCGGGCCCAACAAGCAATGCCGCCGCCTGTGGGCAGCGAGCCTGTCGGTGACCTACGGCCGCGACACCGACCACCTCCTGCATCACCGCGATATCACGACCGGCGAGCTCCGCTCCTACCGGATCAGCATCGCTCCGCATACCGAGGCACTGGATGTCTACCTCGTCACCGCAATCGGCAAACCGTACTCCGGACCCCCACGTCCCTAGTCGCCATGCTGCAGTCAGACACGCTAGAGCGACACGCCGTATCCGAGTATCCAACCTCGCGAATCCATCTGCTGCCGATGATCTTTCCACTGCGCTCACTGCTAGCTCTCAATGCCATGGAACCACCGGTCCAGCAACGCTGCAGTGTCGATGAGGGGCATGTCACACCGAGGCCACAACTACAAAGAAGCATCGGCTTCGGAATCGTCGCCCAAGGAATTTGCTGATGAGAGGATCATGGATTGGGCTTTCCAATGGAACGCGCGACGCCCTTGTAATGGTAAAGAAGGTACTACCAATGCCCCCTGACGCACACAGGTTCCTGTCTGCGCAGGGGCGTTCTACCCTCACCGGCCAGGCAATCGGGAGCATCGTCAAACAACTCCGCCCACTCCGCAGCGCCACCATCACCCATCAACGGCACCACCCCCCCAAACCTTCCCACCCGAAATCCCCCCAAGCCCAGACAGAAATCCTCACCCGCCTCCGAACCGGAACGACACACTAAGCCAAATGTCCTAACTCAGGCCAGGCATCCCAGTCGCGAAGCCGGCACCCGAGGCAAAATCCTCATACAGCAACAGTATTCCCGGCCAGTGACATCCCGCGCGGCTGGCGCGCATCTGGTGATCCTGCCCGCTGCCCATCCGCTCCGCTTTCGCGGTCCCCGTCCTCCTGTATGACACTCCCCTTCGATATCGATGCCGTTTTTACTCGTCAGGGTTGAGGTGGCATCGGCGTTTGCTATCCGCGTCGGGCGCGTCGTGGTGGTCAATCACGGTCAGCTCCCACACGAGACGGTAGCCCAGCGCACCGGCCCGTTGTCGGAGTCCGTCGCTGGCAACGATGTATGGCAACTGGTATGAGCCGGGCGTGGCCACACCTTTCAGGACGTTGCCGTGCTTGTCGACGCACGTGACATCTCGACCTGTCCATTCGAGGTCCAGCGCCGCCCGGAATTGCGCGGTGGGCACCAGGCAGATGAAGTGATCTTTCTGCGGTGGTGGGTTCTGGTAGACGTACGAGGTGGGCACCACGGCGGGGTCGTTGCCGGGGGCTGCGCAAGTCAATACCTCTGCGAGGCTACCCCACTCAGCAGCAGCGAAGTCGTCGCTGCTGAGTGGAAAGACATCGGGAATATCGGCATCGGTGTGGACGAGCCACGTACGGATGCGGATCAAAAATCTGTGCCGTGCACCCCGGCCGAGTAAAAGGTCCGGCCCCATCTGCGGCGACTCGCCAAGTAGTCGACCAAGACTCAGAGGCAGGTCGCGGCGATGTTCGATCTCGAAGTCACCGGCCAGAACCCACCACTGGGTGCCGTCCGACTCCGCGAAACAAAAGTTGGTGCTCTCGATACAAGGGATGCCCAGGTCGCTGTCGTAACCTTTCAGCACCTTGAGTTCGACAGGAATAGAGGCCGCGTCAGTCCGATCAATTGGCTCAACGCACAACGGAGCATCGAGGCTCACGGTGGTGTCGCAGAGTTCATCGAGGCTATCGCTGGGCAGGATCCATCGGCCGGAGCCCGATGCATGCGGAACGTAACCACCTCGCTCCCCATAAAATTCGTCAGCATACGGGTTGGTCAACGCCAGCTCGGCCAGCCAGATCTGCTTGGCCTGGTCCAAGATCTTGCTCTGCAACAATTTCGATCGCTGTCGTATGAGCTGGCGGCCGAAACCACAAACGCCATAGCGGGCGGCAACCTCACCCATCACTTGGACCGCCCTGCGCAAACTCACATCGAGCCCGGATCCCTGCAATGCGTTGAAACACATGTATGCGTGTGCGAGGTCTCCCTGGTACGTGCGAAACATCCCTTCACCGGCGGCGGTGGGGATCGCGCGTACGCGGAGTCGGGCACGATGAATCCACCGCACCTTGAACGGCGCGGCATGCTGAAAGAGGAACTCATGCAGCGCGGGTCGCGGCGAGTGCTGGCCGTGGGCCTTGTCAGCGACTTTAAGTGCGCGATACACCGCCGTGTGGAGTCGCAGGTGTGTAGGCAGGCCCTGCGTGCTGCCGTGGTGATTGTGAAAGTGCTCTCTCGCGGCGTTGGCCAACTCGATCGATGCTGATGTCGAACCAGCGCGAGCGATCGCCCCGTATAGGGCGTTCCAGACACCGCAGTAGATGTCGAGGTCGTGCTGGGCATACGCGAGGCTCAAGATGTCGACGGCTGCCTGGGGTCGTGCGAGCAGGACTGCGGTCAAGGTACGTGCGACCGAGGCAGACGCATTGCCCGGCGGCAAGGTCAGGCACCACATGAGCATTCGCGCAAGTTCGTCGAGATGGCCGGGACTCAGCGCCTTTCGGCGGGCCTGGCTATCGATCCAAAGCAGGAGCTCCGCCATTTCGCTGTCGTCTTCTTCAGCTCCCAGGGCCATAATGGCCTGCAGAGGCTGTGCCCAGTGTTGTGCACGATCTGCTCGGGTCATCGATGCCACTTCGCGATCGATGAATCCTGCACCGATCGGGTGGCCTGGGATGACAGAGTTCTGGAACGCGACAACCCAGATCGCAATAGTCCAGACACGCCGCTGGAGTAGCCTGCGGGTCGTCTTGATCGTCGATTCCCCGACTGTGCTTGGTGATCGGTTCTGCAACGATAGGATGAACGCTTCCGGCATCCCTGCTCGCCAGGTGCGGGTATTGACGGAGAGGGCGTCGTGTCCGAGGTGAGTCGGGGCGATCTCTGCTATCGCGATGGTGATCTCGTCCGGGTTGATCCACTTCTTTTGTCGATAGCGGGTGCGGGCTGTCGTCGGTGTCCATCGGTGCCCGGCGTCGAGGAGTCGCTGTGCTTGACGGAACTCCTCGATCCGCTGCAACCCGTACCGCAATCGGCCCTGGGATTCAGTGAGGACGCCTTCGTAGCACAGGAAATCGATGGCCCTGTTGATCTCAGGGCTCGAAAGGCTGGCTGCGTCTCGACGAATCGCTTCACGAGTTACGCCATGTCCGAGGTTGTCATCGAGATGGGCGAGCACTGCGCGCAGTTCACCATGGTCGTAGGGTTGCGGCGCTGAACGATCTCGTTGGTGGGCGAAGTCGGTCGACAGGACCCTGATCCATGCATCAAACAGCTCACCGACCGCCATCGGAGTCGCGCTCTGGTCGGATTCGTTCAAGCAGACTCGCGCGAACATCCTCAGCACGAGCGGTTTTCGATAGTCCGGGAGTGTCCAGGGCGCAATCACAGGAGGTAGCGCAAAATAGCGCCGCAAGACCTCCCAAGCGTGCGCAGGATCGACTCCGTTGTGGTGATAGAAGCCCCACTGGTGGGGTTGGGCAGCGACAACGGGGCCGGATTCGTGATCGTTCCTTCGGGTAGCGATTAGTGTGATCTCTGGATATGGCGACACTCGGCCGGCGAGTTCGTTCAGCCTGAACTCCCAGTGCGCGCTTGAAGCTTCGTTCACCGCGTCGACGATGATGACTGCCTGTTGTCCGGTCACGTCGGCATGCAGTCGCCACGCATCGAGAAACTCCTCACCGCTGATTCCTGAGTCGATCGACTTCGCGAGTTCGGTCAACCATGGTCCATCGGATACAGGCCAGTTGCTGCCGTCGACGAACATCGTCGGGGCACCGCAATCAATACGCGCAACAGCGGCACGGGCGGCGTGGTAGCTCTTGCCCGTGCCCCATCCACCTTCGATCAGCAGTACCCCCGACGCCTCAACCTTAAGGCGGCGCTCCACGACGCGAGCTGCGTCCTCGACCGCATACAAGCGTCGACGGGCATGCGCCAAAGCTATTCGGCGGGAACTGAGACCACTCGTCTCGGCGGCACCGCGGAGTGCGCTCTCTGCGACGGCGCAAGCGCCGAGCAGACTCGCGATCACATTCGAACACTCTCGTGCCCAATCTGGCTGCCGCGCTGGCTTCCTGCCCGTGCTGACGAAAGTTGCGAGGTCGCCGAACTGATCGTCGAACGCGTGAGCAGCGTCGCTCCAGGCGCCTCGAATCGCTGAGTCCGTTTGTCGCTGGGCGGCGTAATGCTCCGGGTCGCGAATGTCTACCGGCAACAGCTTCGGCCAGCCATACCCAACATCCTCGACGAGCGCTCTCAGTTCATCGAACTGTTCGGCCAGACCCTCACGTGACAACGCTTGTCCCAGGACGGTATCAAGCTCAGACGTGAACTCCAGAAGGCTCAGGTCTGCCACATCGTTCCGAAACAAGCCTCCCATGGCAGTACACGCTCGAGAACGGACGACAGCGTGGATCTGGCTCAGATCTCGCTGCATTGGAAGCAACGCGCGCGGAAGCCGCAAGCAATCGACAGCTAATGCCGCGAAGACGGAGCGGCCGAGGTCATCGGCTAGCTTCATCCCGTCGATAATGACCAGTTCGACTGCACGGTTCGATGAACTCGGCTGCGGCTGACACATTGTGGTGGCGAAGCTTTCGGGCCTGCGGTAGTAGAGCTCGACACCAGGAATCTCGATTTTGTCGCAGGCCTTCTTCCACTGGCCCTCTGACAGCGACTCGGCCGAGTAGAACAGGATCCGGCCGCAGGGCAGATCACCCGCAATGATCTTGCCTACATCTGATCGCAACTTCCGCGACAGTTTTTCGGAAATCGTTGTCGTGCAAGCGACCACCGTTGTCATCCAGCCAGACGGAACGAACCAGAACGCCACTGAATTCGCCGCATCGTCTAGGGCTACCCAGCTACTGTAGCCATCCATTCCCACGTCTCCGCCAGCACTGACAGGTCCGCCTGACACGACCAGCGTCGGATCGAACCGCCGTCGTGCATGCTGAACGCACAGCCGCTCGAACTCATGGTGCCGGTTCGCCGGTCGCAGGCCCCTGATCGTCGACTCGAACAACGTCCTGAGCTCGTCCGGCGTTGCCCTCAACCGTGGAACATCCCCATCCATGCCGACCGTCATACCAGGGTCCGACGACAGCCAGGCCACTACCGCGCTCATCAAGGAGCTCCGGCACCGACAACAGCGAGTGGGCTGCCGATGGGGTTCTATGTACGGAAGTCGGTGAACGCTGGGCCGTTTCGGATCAACTTCTCGAAATCCGGCGTCGGCGGCAGCGTAGGAGTTCCCGGATTCCGGTTCGGAGCCAGGCCACGCGGCACCCATGTTCATGTCGGCGCGCACGGCGTCTATTACCGGCGCATACTCTCCCGGCCTGGTCGCGCCCACCCTGCCTCGAACAGGCCAGCAATGGCCATGCAGTTCGGCGACTTTCGGCCGCTCCGACCGTCGACCACCCTGACAGATGCCACGAAATCACCAGTGCCTGCACGCCGACGGCCGGCAACGGGCCTGTTGCCGGCAGTGGCAGGGCCCGGATCAGCCGCAACAGCGTCGAGCGTGACACATCGGCAGCGAGATGGCCGGTCATACGCTGCCCGGCCCGGCCGCCCAGCGCGAGTGTCACCTTGGTTAGCAGCTCGGTCAGCAGGCTGCTGCGACGCTGATACCGTCCGGCCAGGCCTGTGATCTGCTCGGCGAAAATCTTTGCGCGGACAATCCAGTGTCAGGCATCCCTACCTTCTTTCTTGGGTTGCTCGGGCCAGTCGTAGGGTCCTGGTGCCCAGGGGTGCCGGGTGTGGCTCTCAGGCATCTGCCGTTGTTGTGGCTCAATTTGATTGGCCGCCCGGCGCCCCCATGACGACTCGGCTGCTGATTGAGAATTGCGAACCAGTCGCTGTGTAGGGATAGGACAGCGAGGTCGTCTGTGGTGCAACATATTTGGTGACCGAGGGAGACGACGACGTTGGAACGTGCATGGGCCGGAGTGGACATCGGCAAGGAGCATCATCACGCGGTGGTGATCGACACCGACGGCAACCGGCTGCTGTCGCGGCGAGTGAAGAACGACGAGACCGACCTGCTCGAGCTGATCAGTGATGTCGCTGGTCTCGCCGAGCAACTGGAGTGGGCGGTGGACATCATCACCGGTGAATCGGCGCTGCTGCTGACGCTGCTCGCGGCCCACCAACAGCAGGTCTTCTACATCTCCGGCGCCCAGGTCAACCGAGCCGCCGACGGCTACCGTGGCGCAGGAAAGACCGACGCGAAAGACGCGGCGATCATCGCCGACCAGGTCCGCATCCGACGCGATCTGACCCCGATGCGCATCGACGACGAACTCATCGTGGAGCTGGGCATGCTCGTCGCGCGCCGCCGCGATCTCGCCGGTGACCGTGTCCGGCTGGTCAACCGGCTGCATCAGCAGCTGCTCGGTATCAGCCCCGCCCTCGAACGTGCTCTGGACCTGACCAACAAGGGGCCGCTGGTACTGCTCACCGGCTACCAGACTCCCGAGGCGCTGCGCCACGCCGGAATCGCCGCGATCGAGACCTGGCTGCGTTCGCAGAAGGTCAAAAGCGCTGCCGCACTGGCGATCAAGGCTGTCACCGCCGCCACCGCCCAGCACACCACCCTGCCCGGACAACGGTTGGCCGCCGAACTGGTTGCCGACATGGCGAAGGGGGTGATCACCCTCGACGAGCAGCTCAAACACATCGACAGGCTCATCGAGGGCCGATTTCGCCGCCACCATAACGCCGAAGTCCTGCTGAGCATGCCCGGTATCGGGCCACTCATGGGCGCCACGTTCCTCGCCGCCACCGGCGGGGACATGACCGCGTTCGCCTCCGCCGACCACTTGGCCGGCTATGGCGGTGTCGCACCCGCACCCCGGGACTCCGGACGAATATCGGGCAACCTGCACCGGCCGCGGCGCTACCACCGAGGACTGCAACACATGCTCTACACCTCGGCGCTGATCAGCATCCGATACAACGAACAATCGCGAATCTTCTATGACCGCAAGAGATCCGAAGGAAAGCATCACAACCAGGCCGTCCTCGCCCTGGCCCGCCGAAGAGTCAACGTCTTGTGGGCACTGCTGCGCGACAACCGCTGCTACACACCGGCACCACCACAACCGGCCGCTACCGCTGCCTGACACCGGACACCCACAACGACGCTGAAGACTTGACATCATCATTGAGAATCGAAACCTTCTGGCCTGCAAACGGATACACACTCCCCGCCACCAATGCTCAGGTCAGTCAGCCGCCGCATATAACGGCTGTGCACTCGATCTGACACCTTGCCGCAGTCGGGACAGGCAGCCGATTCGGCCTCGCCGTGTACCTCCAGCCGGATCGTCCGGCCGCTCGATCAACTCCGTCGACGCGGACACCCGACAGATGCGGCAACAGCGACTCCAGCACCCCACGCACGACCACGAAGAGGGTCTATGGCGGAACCCGCTGTGTCCCAACGGGATCGACACGCCCAACATCATCGAAAGTGCGCCAGAGCCAGTATTCACGTTCTGTCGACAACACCCACTCAAAGTTGCCAAAAGTAGCTGGTAGTAGGAGGTTCTTGGCGTGTCACGCTAAGACACGCCGGAAGGTAGCGGCCGATGCGTCCTCCGAACGACCGGTAGGAACACTTCCGCAGCGACGGTTTCGTCGCAGTACTCGTGGCTGGATCACCATTTCCCGATCGTCGGTGGCAGTGTCGCACAACCGACGCTGGCAGGGACCGCGCACACCCGCAGTTGTGGCGCAAACGGCCAGGATCGGCTTTTATGGATGTTGGGAGAATCAGTGGACAGGGTGCGAAAGAAGTGCCCCATGTCTTCGATGTTGGACTTCTGGCTTTTCGCCGCCGTCCTCCCAGAGATTCAACCCAGGTGCGGATTGCGGGTAAGTCCTCTGCTCCGTTACAGCCAAACCCCGCCGATTACGGGACGACGTGCTGCGGATTCAGCGAGAAACGGCAGACCGCGAGTACCGAGTCCTCACAGCTTCCCGCAGGTGGGTTCGCAGCCTGGGCAAAGGTTGAAACTCTCCATCTTCAGCGGTGTGATCACCGCGGTCATGGCTGGAGCCGATCAGTGACTGAGCGGCCGTGTGCGAGTGACGATGGCCCGCAAGACATGCCGGGTCCAAGCCGGTCCCCAAGCGATCTGCAACGCGAGCCGATCACCGGGTTGTTCGAAGGGTTGTACCAAACCGTCGCTGCCCGTCCAGCACCGTCGAAAGCACTGGCGGACTTCGCGTTCCCGGCGGCCCTGGACGAGGCACCGATCCCAACCCTCTACTGTTCGGTCACGACCATCAACAACCGAGGCCGACTCGCTGCCAGATCTGCAGTAAGAGTGCTGGGTTGGGCTCCAGGGCAACCGCTTTCGATGGACGTAGAGCGCGGCGTGGTAAAGGTTCGGCGGTCGCGCGGTGGCAAGCCGCTTCAACAACGGGCGTTTCTGATACTTCCATCCGATATCCGCAACCAATGTCGGCTGTATGCGGGTGATCGGGTGTTGATAGCGGTGTCCCTCGCCGATGAGGTACTCGTGGTATATCCGCCCCGGATGTTGACGGCGGCGCTATGGGCATACTTCCCGGACCCGTGGCAGCAAGGGCGATGAAAGACGCCGAGGTGGCCGAACTGCTGCAGGTGATCTCGCGGCTGGGCTTGACGGTCGTGGGAAAGAATCTCACAGCGGCGGGTGTCGAGGTGCCGACAATCGGTGAGTTCGTTCCTCGAGTGTCGTGCGCTGCGTCAGTGTTGCAGCGGGAGAGCTACACAACTTACTGGCGAATTCTCGTGGTCGAGTGGGGGCACCGGCGTTTGAGCGAGCCGACGCCCACCGAAATCCTTCATCTGATGAATCAGCACAAGGCCAACGCCGTGGTCAGGTCGAATTGGCGTGGAGGTACAGGCGCGGCCAGGAACTTCCTGCACGCGGTGCGGTGTTTGTACCGCTTCGCCGAGATGGATAGCTTGATCGCTCCGGCGGACAACCCCGCGGCCAAGGTCCCGATGCCACCGAAGCTGGAAAGCAGCCGTCACGCTTTGACTCCAGAGCAGGTTTCCGATCTGGGGCGCGTTGCCTCTGAAACGGGCAACGACGTCGAGTTGGACGCTCTGATCGTGCGCCTGCACATCGAGACGGCATGCCGCCGTGAAGCCGCGCTCAAACTGCGTCTGGACGAGTTGAGCGCAGGCGATTGCACCGTCCTGCTGCATCACAAAGGCGGCGTGGACGCGTGGCATCCTGTGACTCCCCTGCTCATGCGCAGACTCGTCGAACATGTCGAGAACCGGGGCGGAACTTCCGCGAAAGCCAAGCACCGAGTGCTGCGAACCCGCAGTGGGAACCCGATCACCGGTCGACGCTACGACAACCTCCACGGCCGGTTCCGCCGGTATCTGCCCTGGGCTGACGCGAAAGGTGTGACCGTGCACTGGCTCCGGCATACCACCTTGACTTTCGTCGAGCGAGAGTTCGGGGAAGCGGTTGCACGCCGGTACGCGGCCCACCGAGACCCGGGCACGACTGCGACACCGATCTACACGAAGGCATCCCTGGTCGAATGCGCGCAGGCGTTGGTCGCAGTCACCGGGCAACCGCATCCACTTGCCCGTAGCGAACGCACTTCGACAGCGCTGCAGGCCCACCAAGAGAAGGGACACGAAAAAGGGGTATGGTAATGCCATGTACACGAAAAGTGTGCATAAATACCACATTTCGAGTGTCCTGGTCCCCCTCCGGACACGTACCATAACCCCAACCGTGCGGGTCGAGAGATGTCTCGACCCGCACGAGTCGTTTTGCGGGATGGTAGGTCATCTGCAGGTTGAGGTGCCGGTAGACCTCGGCTTTGTCCACTGGATCCGCCCCGGACAGCGCGTGGCGGATATCTCCTAGTTCCTTGATGAGACCGCGGATCTCCTCGCTGGTCATTCGCCGTCGCCTTGTGATCGGCCGTGAACGGGCCAGGGCTTCGGCACGGCGGGCTTGGACCTCGGCCATCCATTGCGCCACCAGATGCGGGTCTGCACCGGCCTCCAGGGCTGCCCGGTGTCGTGCCAGTATCCGGTCACAGTCTTCGATCGCCTGTGCGACGGCCGCCGCCGACGGGTCGAGGTCATGGTCGGGTTGGGACCGGTAGAGAGTATCGATGGTCTCGGCGACTCGGTCTGGGGCGAAGCATGTGCCCAGCCAATCATCGAGCGGGCCGAGTAGATCCCGTTCGGCCAGATACACGTTGCGGGGATGGACGACTTTGTTTGCCAGGGCGTACTCGTTGGGGTACCGGCATCGATAGAGCAGCATTTCCCGGCTTCGTTGGCCTTGCATCCGCCGCTGGCACAGGCCACACCGCAGCCGACCGCGAAACATATAGGTGTGATGGGTGCGGTGCCGTTCCCGCATCCCGCGGCCTGCTCCCTTCGCGGCCAAGACCTGCTGGGTGCGTTCGAATGTGTCGGTGTCGATGATCGGCTCGTGCACCAGGTGATCGGAGAAGACCCACTGGTCACGGTCGTTCCATCGCATCCGGGTCTCATGTCCCAAAGCGATGTCCTCGACATCGATGAGGATTTCGTCTTTGCGTTGTTTGTTCCACACCTGCCGCCCGGTGTAGCGAGGGTTGGACAGGATCACCCGAATCGCGCCCTTGGACCAGGCCACCCCGGGGCGGTGTCGGTTTCGTCCGGGGTCGTAGGCCGACGGCGAGGGGACATCGTCGCGGGTCAGCGCCTCCGCGATCGCGAAGATCCCTCGGCCACCGAGATATTCGGCAAAGATCCGTTGCACGACAGGTGCGGTCACCGGATCGGTTTCCAACCGATGCAACCGCTTCCCGTCGGCGGCCTTGGCCGGATTCGGATGCGGTCCCGCGTCGGCCAACCGGTACCCGAACGGAGGCCGCCCGCCCAGGAAGCGGCCCTCGACACTGGTTTGGGCGGCCATCGCCGCACGAACCCGTATCTTGATCCGGTTTCGTTCGCCCTTGCTCATACCCCCGAACACCGACATCACCAAGTCGTGCGCCTCGGAGTCCGGATCGATGGCACCGCCGACCTCGGGTACCCATAACTGCAGTCCATAGTGGGTGAGGACCGGGAAAGTCAGGCCGTACTGGTTGCCGTAGAACGCTCGCTGCGGCTCGCCGATCACCACCGCGTCGAAACCACGATCCGGGTCACGCATCGCCTCCAGCAGCCGCGTCGCTTGCGGTCGACGTTTCCATGGAATCGACCGGGACTGACCGACATCGAAGAACTCGGCCACAATCTCGCCATGCCGATCGGTCAACGCCCGCGCCCGCGCCCGCTGCCAATTCCGGGACGCCTCCGGATCCTGCTGATCCTCGGTCGACACTCGCCCGTAGAACGCGAACCTCACCACTACGCCGCCCTCGGTTCACCGCGGAACTCGCCCTGTCGCTGAGCTGGTTCCTGAGACTTGTCCCGCGCCTGCCGCTGCGCGGCGTTGTACAGCAGACGCAGCACCGCATCAGCCGCTGCCGGTCCCAACATCGGCGGATCCAATGGAGTTTGCACAACCAGCCCCTCGACACAATCCGAGTCATCGCCACGTCGTCGTCCGCTCATGACGTAATCCCCCTACTGATCACCAACGCGGCCGCCGATACCCACCGCCCAGCAGCTCGGCAGGTATCGCCGTCCTGCAACGCATCACTCATCGGCTACTCCTTCGAAGTCGATGAGGGGCGGGGACCATCGACACATTCACCGAACACACGGTCCATCCACGCTCGGTACACACGGAGTCGTCAACCCCCCATCGGAAACGGTGGGCCGATTTCCACGGCAAACGGTCCGACAAGCGGACCCGGCGGCTCAGATTCGCGCACCTCCGAAGGCTGACGATCGACATAAGCCATACAGGGCTCCTGACCTTGAGCAGATTTGCATCGCTGGTGTCCGCTCGATGGGATGCGAGTGTCAGGCTGCGTTCTGCTGCCCATTCTCTGAATTGTTCTGGCCCAATTGCCATTTGGTGACCTCAAGCGATATCGGGGCTTACTGATCGGTGAGCCTCTCACCGTCCGCGCCCTCGGCGATCCGAATCTCGATGTCCGCCTCCGGAATTCCTGCAGCCCATGCCCCGGCGCGGTCGCATTCCGACGCGACGACGGCGACTTCGTGAACGCTTCGAGAAGTCGAGTTCTTCTGGTGTGTGGGTCATTTCATCTCCTTTCACCTGTGTCAATTTCGTGTCGGCGGTGCCCAAATGCGGGTCCATGAACGCTCCCTACACCGGCCGTCGTCAAGGCGAACCCCGGATTGCGCGCGCCACCGTGCGGGGTTCCTGCGGGATGTTCGGCGCGACTCGTGTCGGGCCGTGGTGCCGCTGATTCCGCGGGCACTGTGGGATCCGGCCGCGCGTCGCGAAATGGCGGCAAACGCGCTTTCCGGGCGGCGCGACACCTGTTCCGGTCCCGGCGTCGGGTGTGCGTGTAGCCCACCACCGGGGTGCGTGGAATCCGGTCCCCGTGATCGGCGACGGCGCCTACCGCTACACCAAGGCGGTCGATCACCCGGCCATCGCGGACTATCAATCGACACCGAAATGATCTCGGCTTGAAACGTCCATCTCCCTCAACCCGACTCGCTTTACGAAAGACGCAGTACGCGGGAGAAGAGGGGCGACAATGCTCAAGCAGGAAAGTCGAGTGTTGAAGGGGAAAGCAATTGCTTCGCTGACCTGTGCGGCCGAAGCATTCAACTCGCCACACAATGTCGGCCGGGCGACTCGTGTACTGCTGCACCTGCAACATGGCTTCGAGATGCTGCTCAAGGCGGCACTCGTCCAGACCCGCGAGAAGAACGTCTTCGACCGAGAAACCGGCCGCTCGATCGGGTTCGAGAAGTGCGTCCGATTGGCCCAGACAGCACCATCAAACTGGAGGAGACCGACGCAGGCACACTCCGGGCGATAGATGCAATGCGCGACGACGAACAGCACTGGTTCAACATCGTTGCGGAACAGATCCTCTACCTGCATGCGCGCGCGGGAGTGACGCTGTTCGACGACATCCTCTATCGAGTGTTTTCCGAGCGGCTGGCTACCTATCTGCCCACCCGGGTGCTGCCGGTGTCGGTCGCCCCTCCTCGTGACCTGGCCGTCGTGCTCGACGAGGAGTACAGCCAGATCAAAGCCCTTCTGCAGCCACGGCGCCGGGCAGGCCACGAAGCGAGAGCCCGCATCAGGACATTGCTGGCGATGGAAGCCCACGTCGAACCCGACACAGCCGTGTCCAGTAAGGACGTCGACCGGGTCGAGGCCGGCGTCCGCGGCGGCGATTCCCGCGAACACGTGTTTCCGCGGCTTACCGATATCTCGACGACCATCGACGGTGAAGGTCTGATGCTCACCGTGCACTTCACCAAGAAGCAGGGTGCCCCAGTTCGATACGTCGCTGACGACTCGGTGCCCGCCGCAGCTATTCGCGAAGTGGACCTTCTGAAGAAGTACCATCGCGCCCCGGCCGAGCTCGCGGCGGCGGTCGGACTCAGCCTGCCGCTCAGCACGGCCCTGCGCCGACACCTCGGGCTCGACGAGGACGGGCCCTACAGCCACCCCTTCGAACTGGGGTCGATGAAGCAACGGCGGTACTCCGACAACGCCTTCAACACGATGCGGGAGGCGATCGCGACCCTCGACATGGATGCCGTCTGGCAGGGACACAAACCGGCAGGATGCTCCAAAAGTCCAGTACCGTGCTCGGTTCAAGGCTGCTGTGCCAGCTGAACGGCGCTGTGCTGCACCAGTCGGAGTTCGCGAACTCCAGGATTCAGTAACCATCACTGCACCTCGACCACGTCGAAGTTCTCGTCGGGATTCTCGACAGAAGCGAGTAACTCCGGAGAAGTGGTGATCAGAGCGTTTTCGGTGGGTGAGGCCAGCGATCCGAAGACGGCGCGGTCGGTGCCCCCGACGGCGAGCAGACCGCTGCCACGCGCCGCGGAGAGCAGGAACTGTTGTTCGCCGTCGGAGAGGTGGAAGGCGGCGGCGACCTCGTCGATGGCCTGGGGTGCCTGACGCAGCAGGATCTGTGTCGCGGCGTTGGAAACGATCGCGCGCCCCAGCTCCGTGGAGAGCACATCGGTGCAGTCCTGGGTGGCGACGGTGAGACCGGCCCAGTGTTTGCGGAAACTCTTCGCGGCCAGGAATAAGAACTGCGCTCCGGCGGGTTGGCGCATGATCAGCCACGCCTCATCCACCGTGACCATCCGGGGCCGCCGGTTCGCCGGACTCGACACCCGCCGCCATGTCGCATCCAACACCAGCAGGGTGCCGATCGTCTTGAGCTCCTCGGGCAGTTCCCGTAGCGAGAACACCACCAGCCCGCCATCGGGGTCGGTGGTGGTCGGCCCGTCCAACAACCCGGCGTAGGCTCCGCCGTCGACGAAGGGATGCAGTCCGGCGGCCAGTTCCCCGGCTGCGGGTGTGGCGAGGCGGGTGAGTTGTTCGCGTAATCCGCTCAGTGTCGGTGCTGGCCGGGTCCAGGTGGCGGAGTCGTCGGTGATACCGGCGGCAGCGTAGGTGCCTGCCAGGGCGGTGTCGAGTGCGGCTCGCTGTGCGGGTGTCTGCTCACCGAGCAGGACCTGGATGAGGGTGTGCAGGAACAGTTTCCGTCGTGTCAGGGCATCGGCGGGAGCGCTGCGGCGGCCATCGCGGCGGGTGTGGATTTCCAGATCGAACGGGTTGAGTCGCTCGCCCGGGGCGCCGAGGCGGATGTGGGTGCCGCCGACCGCTTCGGCCAGGCGCCGGTATTCGTCCTCGGGGTCGATGACGACCTGCTCGATACCGCGATAGAGCGAGCGCAGGATCTCAGTCTTGACCAGATACGACTTCCCGGCACCGCTGCGGCCGAGAACGACCATGTTGTGGTTGTGTGCTTCGGGGGCGAACCGGTCCACGAACAGCAGCCCGGAGGCGGCGTCGCGGCCGTAGAGCACCCCCTCGGGGCGTGCGGCTTGGACCGGGTCGGCGGCGGGGGGCAGTTGTGGGGAGTCGAACGGGAACGCGGCGGCGAGGGCGGCGGTGTCGAAGGTGCGCCGCACCCGGATCAGGTCCAGTCCGAGGGGCAGGGTGGTGGCCCAGGCTTGGGCGGCGCGGTAGGCGAGGGTGCAGGTGTCGATGAGCAGGCTCGCCGCCAACGCCCGCACAGCGGCGACCTCGTCGGCCAGCTCAGCTTCGGTGTCGGCGTGCACGGTGAGATACACCCCGGCACGGAACAGCCGTGCCTCGGCCCGCGCGACGCGCGCCGACAACTCGGCGGCGTCTTCGACCGCGACGTCGATCTGCGGGTCGGAGAGTCGGCCTCGGCTCGCGTCGTGCATCCGGGAGGATTCCAGTCGCGCGAGTTGGTGGCGTAGCCGGGTGGCGGCGGTGACCGGGTCGACGGGATCGATATGCACGGCGACCTCGACCCGTCCAGGATGGGTCAACAGCGGCGCGAGCCATCCGGCGGTGACTTCTCGCGGATATCCGGTGACCGCGACAGTCGCCGCCCAATCGGACCCGATCTCGAGGTGGCGGGTGCCGATCGTCAGCGACTCCGGCGCGAACCCGGTGTCGAGCGCAAACGGGTCGGCGCGGCCAGAGTCGGTGTCGGTGGATCCGGCGGCGGTGATGATGGCCTCACGGGATGCGGCATCGGCGGCGGCTGACACCAGTCCCTCGGGATTGCAGCAGGCGCTCAGGACGGCGGTGGCTTGCATGTCATCGAGGGCGGTGATCGTAATCCCCAGCGGGGCGAGGGTGTCGGCGGCCTCGCTCATGCGGCGCAGGAGCCGCGACTCGGCGCCACGGCACGCGGCGGCCGACAAGCCGCGGCGAGCCCGGCCCCGCCCCAGCAGCCGCCGTCCGGGTGAGGTCGCGGCGGCGGGATTGTCGAGGGATTCTCTCCAGATCAACAGGACCTGGCGACCGGTCAGGTGCTCCCCGGCCGCCAACTCGCTCAGATGCGCGGCGTGGTCGTGGGCGGCGGCAGCCAGGTCCGGAGACGTGTCGAATGCGGCGGTGTGCAGGCCCGCGAGGTGTGCGGACAGGTCAAGGCGTGCCGAGCGGATGAGGATCTGCACGGGTTGGCGCAGGGTGTGCAGCCAGCCCGCGAGTTGCCCGACGAGGCTGTCCTGCTCGGCCGGGGTGCGTAACGCGAGGTTCAGGGTGCCCGCGACCGCGACTACGGCCAGCCCATCGGCCCCGAGGTCGATGACCCCGACACCACCGCCGCCCGGTGTGACCGACGCCGGTAACCGCAACTCCTCGGGTGACAACGCCGCCGCAACCGGCGGGCGAGGCCGGACTGGCATAGCGCGGTCAGTGATCCACGTCGGCGCCGCGAGCACAGCCCCCTCGGGTGAGGTCACGAGGTGCCGCGAACGAAACCGGTGCCGGATCGCGGCTAACAGCAGCAGGTCGGCCGGGAGCCCGTCGCGTCGGGTGAGGATCGCGACGGTGACCACGGCGGCGATCGGTGCGGCGGCGGCGAGGAACACCAGCGGCGCGATCACCGCCCGGGTCGCGATCCACACCGAGTACAGCCCGAGTGCGGTGGTGGCGAGGATGGCGAGTTGTCGGGCGATGAACGGTCCGATCAACCTGTCGCTGCGTTCGACATCGGCGGGGATGCGCACGATTGTCGTCATAGAAGTTTGCCTCCTCGGGGAGCGCGGGACCTGCGGCGGCGGACGGGGAGATCTGGGAGCGGCAGATGCAGCTGCCGTCCCGGCGACGGCGTCGGCGCGGGTGGGGGTGGTTGGGGTGGTGTGGGCGGTGGTGGCGCGGGCCGGATGCGGGTCACCGGGATCGGCAGCGGGTACTGGCCGCCGCGCAACGGCCGGATCCGGTCGTAGGGATCCGCCCGTGCGGGCGTCTCGAAATCGAACGCGAGCTGTTGGGGTCGGCGGCCTCGCGGTGCCGTGGCGTGCGCTGGTGGTCGTGGAGGTTCGGCCGCTGCGGTGGGCCGGACCCTGGTCACCGGGATCGGCAGCGGGTACTGGCCGCCGCGTCCGGGACGGATCCCCCGGTAGGGGTCCGGCGGATCGAAGTCGAACGCGAGTTGCCGACCACGCGAGGAGCGCCTCGGCGCGGGGTTGGGTGTCGCGGTAGTGGGTTGTCCGGCTGCTGGGGAAGGGTGCCGCCGGACTCGGTGCACGCCCTCCAGTGGCAGCATCAGCTGCCCGTCGCGGGTGGCGCGCACCCGCGCGTACGGGTCGGGCGGCCCGGTCGCGGCGGTGCGCGGCCCGCGCTGCCGTAGTTGGGCGGGTGTGGCCGAACCGGCGCGCCCGGTGTTGGCGCCTTTGAGTAGGCCGAAGGTTTTGTAGACGACGTAGCTGCGCACCATCGAGCCGACGAGGGTGCGGCCCTGGCCGATCCGCATCACCGACAGCAGCCAGAACGGCGTCTTGATCAACACACCCATCAACGCGAGCGCCACGATCAGATCCACGATCCCGTTCGCGTTAGGGCCGAAGAAGTTCCACCCGCCCGGGGTGAGAAACACCCGCAGCACCGTCACCAGTACCAGTGACTGCACCACCTGAATCGCCAGGCACGCGGCGAACGATCGCCACCACCAGCGCGCCACCGCCTCAAGGCCGGGCAGGGCGTGACACATCAACGCCAGCGGCGCGCAGACCATCAGGATGACGGTGACCGCGACGCGCACCACGTAGGAGATCAGCAGCACGACCAGCATCACCACCAGCGCGACCAGCAGCAGGATCGTGAAGGTCCCGGGAGCGGTGCCGCCGGTCGGCGCCAGCTGGGTCAACGCGGCGGCGGCGGAGTCGGAGTCGACACCATCACCGGCGAGGGATTGGGCGAGGGCGTTGGCGAACCCGATCGCCAAGGTGGCGATCACCATGCTCATCGCCCCGGCGATGAACCCGACCACCAGCCGTGCCGTCAGCTCCCGCCACGACCACCGTGTCTGCAGGGTTTCGCGCACCATCAGCAGCACCCCGGCCGCGGTCACCACCAGCCCGTACATTGCGAGGACCAGCTGCCACGACTGAGTCCACAACGCGCCGACCTGGGGTAGGTCGCCCGGTTCGGGCGTGGTGAGCAGGGTGTACGACACCAATTTGAGCAGCGGGTTGAGCGCGGAGTCGACAAGCCGCTGGAAGAACCCGTCGATCGCTTTCGCCACACACCCGGAGATGTTGCTCACCCCGCACTCGGTGGCCCCCGGCCCCGACCCCGGCGAGCCCGGGGCGGGGACCGTCGAATCGGGAACACCCGGGGTGGGCGAGGCCGGGCTGGTGGTGGGTGGCGGCGTGATCCAGCGCGACGGCGGCATCGCCGAGGTCGGAGCCGGTGTCGTGGTGGTGGGTGCGGGTGTCGCCGGAGCCGACGGCACCGGCACGGGCGGCATCGATGGTGGTGGTTGCGCGGCGGCACTCATCACACCGGTGAGGGTGATCAGTACCGCGGCGAGCACCACCGCCACCGTGGCCGCGGCGGCCTGCAGGGTGCGTTGTGCCCGCCGCAGCGAAGCGAGGGTGGGCCGGGCGGGACTCGGGGCGCTCACTGTCAGGCCCCCACGATCGATTGGAGGACCGCGACGATCAGCGGTGCCAGCATCGCCAGCGCGTACCCCAGGCACGCCGCACGGAAGGCGCTTTTGGCCTTCTCCATCTCGGCCGGATCACCCGCCCCGATCACATAGCGTGCGCCCGCGACGGTCAGGCAGACCGTCGCCAGGGCGGCGAGGATGCCGATCAGCCAGTTGCGCAGGTTGGTGAGCACCTGATCCAGCGAGGACGCGATCGCCAGCACTTGCTCTGGTGGCGTGGCCGCCGCCGAACCGGCCGCCAGCACCAGGATGACCGCTACCGCGCAGGCCGCCACGGGGATCGTCCACCATCGCCGGACACTGCCGCGCCGCACCCGGCCCGCGAGTGTTGCAACCGTGTCGGAAAGTCGGGTCACGCGCATGCGCGCACCTCCCTGTGCCCGGTGGTCGAGTGTGCCGGTGCAGGCGAGTGCTGTCGTGGCTGGCGAACTCGGGTTTGCGACGGCCCGCTGCCCTCGGCGAGTGAGAGCGCGTTCATGGCGTGGGCTTCGACGATGCTGGTGCCACCGGCGTAGAGGGCGCGTTCGGTCAGCCAGGTCTCGAGTCGGGCTTCGGCGCGTCGGCGTTGTTTGCGTAGCTTCCACAGTGACTGCCCGCGTTGGGCGGCCAGCGAGGTCAGCGTGCGATATTCCCATCGTGTGACCGCGATCAACTCCGCCGCCTCGGTGGTGATCACTGCGGCGGCTACGGCTTCGGCGAGTACGGTCTCGGGATGGCCGGGCTGGGTGACCATCAGCAGCCTCTTGTGGTCCATCGGGCCTAGATCGCGGTCGAGGTCGGCGATCGACGCCACGACCGACCACTGCCGCCGGACCGCTGTGATCGCGGAGCGGTAAGCCGCCCACCGCAGCCGATGCCACACGCCCGGCCGATCCAGCTCGACGCATCCGAGATGGGTGAGGAACCCGGTCAGTACCTCGGACTCGAAGTCGTCGCGATGATGGCTGCCGGGCGCGGCGAACAAACCGGCCACCCCCGCCAGCATCGGCACCGCCAGACTCGCGCACACCAGCGTCGCATCGTGGCCGTGTGCGCGGGATCGCTCGATCAGCCACACCCAGATCGCGTCGACCACAGCGATCGGCAAGCCGGGATCCCACAGCCGCTCGCGTAACCCGTCCCACGACTCGACCTCGCCATCGGAGAGCCCCGGTGCCGGTCGCGGGTCGACGGGCACCGGCTGCCCGGCGATCGGGGCGAACGTCGAGAACACCACCCCCAGCGGCGAGCGCGCCTTACCGCGCGGTCCCGAGGAATTCACGAACCCTGAATTCGTCACCATCAACTCCCTGCTCGGTGGAAACAACAAAGATTCCGACCTCACAAGGACACCGCAGACCCATATCCAAAACACACCCGAACAACACCCGAACCGCATCCGAAACATATCCGAGCCATATCCAAGAGGACACAGCAATCATCAGGCATCCACGGCTCCGCGCCGGTCAGACGCCGGGCGATAGCGCAAACCATCTGGGCGGATATACACACGGATATGGTTCGGGTGCGCTTCGGATATCACCCCCACCGCCATCGGCAAACCCTCCAGAAAAATCTAAAAAATTCTTCGTTCCGACCCGGTTCGATATCGGCACTCCTGTGTCAGAAAGGCGGTCCTCGGACTACCGATTCCATCCGCAAAAAATTATCAAATAAATTTTGGTGGGCGATGTCCCGAAAAAGCGTTTTCGGCGGAAGTAGACGAGTACACATCGTTCTCTCACCGTCAGGAGCGTCCTCGTATGACCGCGAAAACTCCGCAGCGTCCATCCCGGTCCGCCACCGGCCCCACCTCGCCCGCGACGGGCATGGTGGCGGTTCCCTCGACTCTGTGGGCCGCCGGGAGCAAGCCCTTCGACCCCGACGACCGCTGGCCCGAACCGATCCTGTCTCGCGCGGTGCGCGAGTTCTGCGTACCGGGCGGGCGGGCGCTGTTGATCGGCTGGCCTACCCCCACCACCCGGGGTGGTCTACATGTGGCCGAGCCCGACACGGCGGCGGCGCTGGTGACGGTGGCGGCCCTGGGCCGCCACGGCGTTAGCGAACCCGATCCCGGCGCCGGTGAGCCGGTGGATCTGGTCGTGGTGAGTCTGTTGGCCGATCACTTCGATCCGGTGGGCGCCGCCGACCGGGTCGCCGGGCTCGGGGTGGAGCGGTTGGCGATGGGCGGACTGTTGGTGGTGCTCGGTCGCTGCCGCCACAGCGGCGAGGGGGTGTTGGTCGATCCGGCCGGTGCGGTGGTGGCCGCCGCCCAGGCCGCCGATCTGCTGTACCTCCAGCACATCATCGCTGTCCCCGTCACCGGCCACACCATCACAGCCACCGCAGCGGCCGACGCGCTGGCACCCAGCGCTGGACGGCACGTGGTCGCGCACGCCGACGTGTTCGTGTTCCTCCAGCCCTCCGCCCAGGACTGACTCCTCCCACCCCGGCCCGCACCCCGCCGTCGCCGCCAGGGAAGGCCGGGCCGCCCCGCCGCCGACCGACCGCTCGCTCTTGTGAAGGAATCTCGATGACTCTCGACTCCACCACCGCCACCACCGACTCCAGCACTGGCACAGGGACCGGCCCCGCCGCTGTGCCGGTGTCGGTGTGGGCGACCGCCCAGACCGCGCCCGCGATGCAGCGGCGGGGCCGGTATCACCCCGACAGCGTCAAGCACCCGGCGAAGATGTTCCCGGCGATCGTGCAACACGCCGTCGCGACCTACACCCGTCCCGGTGACCTCGTGCTGGATCCGATGTGCGGGATCGGCACCACCCTCGTCGAAGCCCTCCACACCGGCCGCCGCGCGGTCGGTGTCGAATACGAGGCGCAGTGGGCGGAGTTGGCGCGCGCCAATATCGAGCTCGCTCGTGAGGCGGGTGTCGATCTCGACGCCGCCGTCTACACCGGTGACGCCCGCAAACTCCCCATCCTGTTGCCGGAGGAGTTGCGGGGGCGGGTGGATCTGGTGATCACCTCCCCGCCCTACGGCGACTCCGTCCACGGCCATGTCCGGGTGCGCGCCGGGCAGGGCGTGCGCAAGTCCAACCACCGGTACGGCGCGGTCCTGGATCGCGGCAACCTCGCCAACGTCGGGCTCGGCCGCCTGCTGTCGGGGTTCACCCGCATCCTGACCGGTGCCGCCGAGTTCGTTGCACCGGGTGGGCATGTGGTGATCACCGCGCGGCCGTGGCGGCAGCACGCGGAGTTGGTGAATTTGCCCGCGCATCTGATCACCTGCGGCACCCTGGCCGGACTCGTTCCGGTCGAGCGCTGCGTCGCGCTACTGGGGCGACTCACCGACGGGGACCTCGTCGCGCGCAGCAGCTTCTTCCAGCGTGACTTCATCGTCAAACAGCGCGCCGCCGGGCTACCCATGCACCTGATCGCGCATGAGGACGTCGTCGTCCTGCGCAAGCCTGAAAATTGCTCGGCGACAAGGGAATCCCGGAGTTCTCGTGCGGAACTCCAGTATGGCTCAGCCCCGTTCTGGGGCACGAGTGCGACCGCTGGCGCGTCCGGGGCGGTGGCCGCGTGAGCGCCCCCGCAGGTCCTGAGCACGGGTGGCTGGGCCGGTTCATTCTCACACCTGGCGCGGTACTGCGTGATCTCGCCGACACCATCGGGCACACCATGTTCTCGCCTGCCGCAATCGTGGTTGCGCTCCTGGTGGCCGGGGTGCTCGCCGCGGCGAGGGCGGTGGCGAGGCTGCGGCGCCGCCGGCTAAGTGCCCGTGCTCGCCAGATCACTGTGCTCACTCCGCCCGAGGTCGACGCGAAAGGCGCGCTCGCGTTCTGGTCGCACCTGATCGGGCAACTACGCCCGGCCTGGGCGCGGCTGCTGTTGGGGCAGCCGCACCTCGGGTTCGAGTACACCGTGACCCCAGAGGACGGGGCCGCGATCCGGCTCTGGGTCCCCGGTGCCATCCCACCGGGATTGATCGAACGCGCGGTCGCCTCGGCGTGGCCCGGCGCGCACACCGACACCAGCAAGACCACCCGACCCCCGCTGCCCGACCACAGCGACGGCACCCGGCGGATCCTGACGGGAGGTGAGTTGCGGCTGGGCCGCCGCGAGGGGCTGCCGTTGCGCACCGACTACAGCGGTGATCTGGTGCGGGATCTGATCACCGCCGCCGACGACCTCGCCCCCGGCCAGGCCGCGTGCGTGCAGATCCTGGCCCGTCCGGTCACCGGCCGCCGCGTCGCCCATGCCACTCGCACCGCCGGGGCCGCTGGGGCAAGCACTGGGTTCGTGAGAGCGCTACTGCGCGACGTGTTGAACCTGATCACGCCAGGACCCCTCACCCGATCCACACGCCCCAGTGGCGCGACGGGCGCGGCGGCGGGCGACCGTCAAACCACGATGGAATACACCGCCGCCGCACGAGCGGCAGCGGTGAAAGCGCGCGGCCCGCACTGGGAGACCGTCGTGCGCTACGCGGTCTCGATCCCGGTCCCCGACGATCCCGACCGGGCTGCGGTCTCCCAAGCGCGGTCGGTGGCACGCGGTCGCGCGGATGCTTTGGCGACGGTGTTCGGGGCCTGCACCGACCACAACTACTACCGGCGACGCCGCAGCATCCGACTCGCCCGGCTGATGGGCGAGCGGCGGCTCGGGCGCGGGGACGTGCTGTCGGTGCCGGAGTTGGCCTCGATCGCGCACCTGCCCACCGACGACGGGCTACCCGGGCTGCAACGCGCCGGAGCCCGCGCCCTGTCCCCGGCACCGCAGATCCCCACCAGTGGTCCCCACACCAAACCCCTCGGTGTCGCCGACACCGGCGCTCGCCGCCCGGTCGCGGTCAAGGTCTCCGACGCCCGCCATCACCTGCACATCCTCGGCCCCACAGGCGTCGGGAAATCGACGCTGCTGGCGCGGTTGATCCTCGAGGACGCCGACGCCGGGCGCGGGACGATCGTCATCGATCCGAAAGGCGACCTCGTCACCGACGTCCTGTCCCGGCTGCCGCGCCGCCTCGGTGACCGGGTGGTGTTGTTCGACGCCGACTCCCCGGCCCCGCCACCGTGTGTGAACCCTCTCGATATCGGCCGGATTGGGCGCGCGAGGCTGGATTTGGCGGTGGACAACCTCGTCACCGTGTTCCACCGGATCTTCTCCCAGTGGTGGGGGCCGCGCACCGACGACATCATGCGCGCGAGCCTGCTCACCCTGTGCGCCCAACCGGGCACCGCCACTCTCGCCGATCTGCCTCGCCTGCTCACCGAACCCGCCTTCCGCCACCGCGTCACCCGCACCACCGCCGACCCGCTGCTGCGCGGATTCTGGGACAGCTACGAACAACTCACCGACACCGGCCGTGCCCAGTTGATCGGCCCACTGTTGAACAAACTGCGTGCGTTCCTGCTGCGGCCGTTCGTGCGCGCGGCGATCGCGGGCGGACCCTCCACGGTCGAGTTCGCCGACATCCTCGACCACGGCGGGATCTGCCTGGCGCGGTTGCCGAAAGGATCCCTCGGGGAGGAGACCAGCCGCCTGGTCGGCTCGCTGCTGGTCGCGCGGACCTGGCAAGCCGTGACCGCTCGTGCCCGCATCCCCGCCTCCGACCGCCCCGACGCAAGTTTGGTGCTGGACGAGGCACAGAACTTCCTGAACCTGTCCACCCCGGTCGAGGACATGCTCGCCGAAGCCCGCGGACTGCGCCTGTCGCTGTCCCTGGCCCACCAGAACCTCGGCCAGCTCTCCCGCGAACTGCGCGACGGCATCTCCGCCAACGCCCGCAACAAGATCATCTTCGCCGTCTCTCCCGACGACGCCCGTGACCTGGCCCGCCACACCAACCCCTGGCTCTCCGAGCACGACCTAACCCACCTCGACGCCTTCCACGCCGCCGCCCGCCTACTGGTCAACGGACAGAACGCCCGCCCGTTCACCCTCACCACGCGACCGCTCCCTGCGCCGACTCAGGGTCGCGCCCGCGAGATCGCCGCTGCCGCCCGCGCCCGACTCACCACACCCGCCAACCCCGCGCCCGGCGGCAAACCCGCCGTCGCCAGCGGCGCGGCATCCACCCGGCGCGACCCCCGCCACCCCTAAGCCGCTACCGGCTCGAGGCCGTCGAGAAAGGCTCCCCGTACTGATGATCGCCCACCCCGATCGGCAAGCCGATCTCCGCGCACCACGCCCCGACCGGCCCCGCTCGGGCGACACCGTCGAACTCGTGGCGCGGCTGACCGAGCGTGACCGCTGGATCCTGCGGATGCTGCACGAGCACCGCGTCCTGACGACCAACCACCTCGCGGAACTGGCCTTCCCCACCCCCAAGATCGCCCTGCGCCGTCTGTCGTGCCTGCACACCTACGGTGTCCTGGATCGGTTCCGGCCGTTACGCACCCGAGGCAGCGCCCCCTTCCACTGGGTCCTGGCCCCCGCCGGAGCCGCGGTGCTCGCCGCCGAAGCCGGGACCAGCGTGCGCGACCTCGGCTACAACCACCAACGCACCCTCGCCGTCGCCCACAGCCTGCACCTGACCCACACCCTCGGCGTCAACGACTGGTTCACCACCCTCACCAGCCACTACCGCCACCACTACCAGGAAGACGGCGACGGGCGAGTCACAGCATGGTGGTCCCAGACCCGCTGTCAGCGGCTGTGGGGCGACCTCGCCCGCCCCGACGCCTTCGGCCGCTACACCCACACCAAGGTGGTGTTGGACTTCTTCCTCGAATACGACCTCGCCAGCACCGCCCTGCCCCGAGTCGCCGCCAAACTCAACGGCTACAGCGAACTGGCACGCACCACCAGCCTCATCACCCCCGTCCTGTTCTGGGTACCGACCGCCCTGCGCGAGACCAACACCCGCCACGCCGTCCGCCAGACCTGGGAGCGGCTGCCCGACCCCGAGACGGTGCCGGTCGCCACCGCCGCCGCCGAACTCCTGGCCCCCTTCGACCACCCGAGCCCCGCCGACCGAGTGTGGCTACCCCTCGACACCACCAGCACAAGCCGTCTGCGCCTGCACGAACTGGCCGACGTGTGGCCACGCCGCACCCCACCCGACCCAGAATTCGACACCGAGCAGAGCGCGGCCACCCTCGGCGGACAGATCATGCTCGCCGCACCACCACCACCACTACGCCCGCCCACACTCGAGTACTGGTGAGCAGCCGATGCTGGCCAAGGCACTCGCCGCGGGCAGTGCGGCCCTCGTGTTCTGCATCGTCGTCATCGCCGCCGTAGTCACCACCGTCATCGTCTACGACCAGCCACTGCCCGCCCACGGCTCGTCGGCGGGGGCAGCCAGTGCACCGAGTCCGCAAGCGCGAGAAGACATCCCGCCGCAGCTGCTGGTTCTCTACCAGAACGCGGCGAGTGATTGTCCCGGTCTGGACTGGTCGGTGCTCGCCGCGATCGGCAAGATCGAGACCGACCACGGCCGCTCACCTCTGCCGGGCGTGCGCAACGGGGAGAACTCGGCCGGAGCCGGGGGCCTCATGCAGTTCTTGGCACCGACCTTCGATGCTGTGGTGGCCCGACACCGGCTGCCTGCGGGCGGGGCGAGCCCACCCTCGCGCTACAACCCCAGCGACGCCATCCACGCCGCAGCCCACTACCTGTGCGACTCCGGCGCACAGACTGATCTGCGCGCGGCGATCTTCGCCTACAACCACGCCGACTGGTATGTGGACCAAATCCTGGCCCAAGCCAGCCGTTACCGGCTCGACCCACCACCGGGCAGCGGCGACTGCCGAACTATCCAAGCCGCCAGCCCCGCTGTCGCACAAGCGATCTCCTTCGCGTGCGGCCAGCTCGGCCAGCCCTACGTGTGGGGCGGCAACGGCCCCGAGGTCAACGGCGGCTGGGACTGTTCCGGACTCACCCAAGCCGCCTACCGGACCTCCGGAATCACCCTGCCCCGCACCACCTACGACCAAATCCACACCGGCCCCCGCATCCCCGAAAACCAGCTCGCCCCAGGTGATCTCGTGTTCTACGGGACTGCCGACAACAACGTCCACCACGTCGGCCTGTTCCTGGGAGCCGGGCGGATGGTCCACGCACCGGATGTGGGAGCACCCGTCCAAGTCAGTGACTACCGCTATCCCGGCGACGACTACTACGCCGCTACCCGCCCCGCAGCCATTCCCCCTGCGGCACAGAGCGATTTCCGCGCCTCACCGTAGCCCGACCCCGAGGGCTCGCTGTTCCACGACTACCGAACCCTACGCCTGCTTCTGCGAAAACGTCTCGGCGACCGCGAATCCCGGGCACCGAGGCACGAACCTGACAGGAGACCCACCACCATGCACACCCACCACCGGCTCGACCACGCCCGCCGCTCCGTTCGTGCGCTGCTGTGTGCCACCGTCACCGCCGCGACCGTCGTCGGGGCCGGTGTCGCCGCCGCAGACCCAACACCAGCCCCCGCCGCAGCGCCCTGCCCACGCTGGACCGCGCTGCTGGTACCGGGCACATCCGAGACCACCCCGACCGCCGACCCGGCGCGGCCGGTGGGGATGCTGGCCCCCATCGCCGAAGGACTCACCGCCCGCTACGGCAGCGACATCGATGTGCGCACTCTCGCCTACACCGCCGATGCCGCCCCCTACGCGACCTCGCAAACCCAAGGCGCACAAGCACTCACCGCCACCCTCGCCCGATTGTGCTCGGGCACGCGAGTGGTGCTCGCCGGCTACTCCCAAGGCGCCGACATCGTCGGTGACCTCGCCACCGCGATCGGGAACAACCACGGCCCGATACCCGCCTCCCGAGTAGTCGCGGTCGGACTCGTCTCCGACCCGCGCCGCGACCCCACCACCGCCCAGCTCGGGGATCCCGTGTCCGGCCAGGGCATCGCCGGTCCCCGCTCCCAGGACTTCGGTGATCTCACCGACCGTGTCCGCAGCTTGTGTGCCGAGGGTGACCTCTACTGCTCGACTTCACCCCAGACATCACCGGCCCTCGCCGCGGTAGGCCGCGCCGTGACCTCCACCCCGGTCCCGGACTCGACGTCGGCAACGGTGCCCAGCACGGGCACGGGCACGACGGCACCGGCCACGAGCCCGGACTCGACCGGAGGACTGGACCCCTCCCAGGTGCTCGCGCAGGTGGTCACCGTGCTGGGTGGGCTTTCCGGGTTCGCCGCGAACGTGCCCGCCATCATCAATGACCTCGCCCAGCTACCCGCGCTCATCGCCACCGGCGACATCCCCGGCCTGCACCGGGTCGCCGGGGACCTGAACAACCAGTTCAACCCCCTCGTTCGCATGGCCGCCGGAATCGACCTGCACCTGGTGGCCCGCGCGCTGACACTGGCCGCGCCGCTGGACACCTCCGGCTGGGTCGCGGTGGCCGCTCAAATCGTCGGCATCCTGGCGAACCTCGACATCGTGCGGATCGCCACCGATATCGGCCAAGCACAGGAAATCGCCTGGACCGCCCTACAGAAACTCGCCGCCGGTGACCCCCTCGCCGCCCTGCTCACGCTGTCAGGAGTCGTCCCCATCGCCACCGACCTCCTCGCGACCACCGCCTCCGCGTTCACCGGAACCCGGTTCGGCTCGCTCGCCCAGACCTACACCGCCACCACCAGTCCCGCTACCAGCACCGCGCTGGGCGATCTGGCCCGCCAGGACAGCGACGCGGCCCGCTTCGCCGCCACCGGGGTCCACGCCAATGGCTACACCACCGCCACCACCGCGCTGCTCGACTGGCTCGAACACACCATCGACCACACGAAGTAGATGGTGTGGTCGGACGGCTCGGGTCTGACGCGAAAACCTGTCGCCCACTGCTGGAATGATCCAGCGATATGGATACCGCTATCACGATGGGTGAGCTGCTTTTCGATGCAGACGTATCGCCGATACCGCTCCACGATCCCGCTCGGCTGGAGCTTCGTAACGTGCACGTCGCCGCTGTTTCCAGGACTGTTGCCGCAGGCGACGATCGACGAGATACGAGCGGAAATGCGAGCTCTCGGTCCGGTGATTCCTGTTCCCTATCATCCACTTTCGGATCGCCTGCGTGTGGCAACCCGAGTAATTCGCTATGGGCTCGAGCGTTATGTCAAGACCGGTGCGGTGCGCGCTGGCAGGCTGTATGTCTTGGATTTCCAGGGGCCCGGCGAGTGGCAGTACATCAATGTTCGGACACACCACCCGCGGGATGGAGCGGATTACTGAACATATTCGGGCTGCGGAGCCACACGGCTGGGTTCTGCTCGATGGCTGGATCTCCCCGGGAACGGAGAGAGCGCAGGATTTGGAGCAGGTCGCTCTGACGGCCGCAGAGGGCTTCCATGGCTGCATGCACGGTCGGTCAGAGCGGTTCTATGGCATGGACTTTCAGCTGGGCCTCAAGATCGCACGGACCGTCTTCGAGTTGAACTCGAACTTGCCTCCGTGCGCGCACTAAGTGGTTCGTAATCGCCTGTCCTGCATAGCCTGCCGAACCAACGACGGCCCCCGTCTGGCCGACTTGCCCACACCTTCGCGACTCGAAAGCATCCGCCTCCGGCCGACGGCCTCACTGGACACCTCTCCCTGCGGGCCGACGACACCTGTGTCCGAGTCGAGGCTGCGGCGCGCGATTCGGGGGACAAGCGCACGAACGGAATGCCGCCTCCCACCGGTCACATAGACCGACACCAGCCATTCCACAAACAAAGCTGCCGGTGGGGCCGAGCAGATCTTCTGCTCGGCCCCACCGGCCGTTTCAGCGTGCGGGCAGGCTAGCCGTTCATCGGGGTCGCGGCCGGGGGCACAGCGGGCTGTGCGTGCGGGGCAGGGGCGTGGTCGACATCCAGCCGCCACGTCGGTACCAGAGTCATCAGCTCGACCGTGTCGTCACCGTCATCCTCGACGTCGGGGGCAGGGGTGGAATAGGCCGTAACGATCGCGCGGGCGGCGCTGTCGGGGTCGATGTAGGTGACGCCGGTCAGCGGTCCCGTGGTGACCCGCACAGCGGCGGTGACGGGGTGGTATTCGGCCCCGATGCGCTCTCGGCGGTAGTAGGCGAACACCGCAAGCCACTGCGACGCGACGGGTTCGCCGGGAGTCGTGAGTTGGTGGGTGGCCTCGGCGGTGACCGCCAGCCACATCTCGAGGCTGTCGGGAGCGTGCGGGGAGGAGGCGAACACACGATGCAGAGCCGCCGCGACGACGGCGGGGAAGGAGATGTCGTTCATGACCGGTAGGGCCTTTCGGGAAATTTGCGAACGAGTCGGACGAGAAACCGGGTGCGGTGCCCAGGTCCCCAGGGCTGCCCGTGGGGACCCGGGCCCGCACAGGCGGCGGGTCAGCCCTCGGCGAGGGCGAACGTCTTGGGACCCTCGCCGGTCTGGCTGGCCGTGCCGAGGGTGGTGAGCTTGACCAGGGCGTTGTGCACCGCCCCGCTGGACCGGTCGAGGGCTTTACCGATCTGGTGCGGGGTGTATTCCTCGCCCGGGTGATCGCGCAGGAAGTCCTCGACCTGTCCCCGCAACGCCCCCGGAGCCAACCGCTCCGCCGACTCGGGCTGCGCCGCTACCGCATCCGGGACCGGGGCCGGGGAATCGGGGGCCGGGGCGGCGGCTACGGCCGTTTCCGGCTGCCCCGTGTCCCGCTCGGGGTCGGCGGGCACGCTCTCCGGCTGCGCGATCGCGTCGGATTGCGAAGACACGGAGTCGGTCTCGGGTTCGGTCGGCTCAACGGTGACCGGTTCCGCCGCGTCAGCGGTGGCGGGTTCGGTCGGCTCGGCAACCGGTTCGGTCGTGGTGGGTCCGGCGGAGGGGGCGGCCGTGGCGTGTTCGGCGGTGGTCCAGGTTTTCGCCGCGCGGGGGGATTCGGGGTCGCGGTGGGAGCGGGCGGTCCCGGTGGTTTCCCAGCCCGACAGGATGCGTCGCGTGGTGGAACCGGCGATCCCGGCCGCGCCCGCCAGTTCGTCGGCGGTGAATCCGGGATTGTTGCCCAACGCCGCCCACAGCGCTTTGTCGGTGTCGGTGCGCAGTGCGGGCACGCCCGTGACCGGTTCGTCGCCCGAGGCGGTGGTGGTGGTGGTCGGGTCGGTGCTGTCCGATGCTGGGCGGGTGGTGGTGTTTTTGTTTTTCTTTCGTGCGGACATGACAGGTCCCTCCATGAATTACGGGGTTTCGGTGGATGTTTCGGTCATGTCCCGGCCGGGACGGAAACCACGCCGTATCGGGGAAAGTCCCCGGGGGGTTCGGCGTCGTTCCCATCACTATGGACGCTCGATACCCGTGCCGATGTCAAGCGGATCGTGAAAAGAATGATTTGCGCCCGAATTCTTCTCTTCTGTCGCCGGAATTCGAATACTGCGAGAGGAATTCGACTCTTCCGCATTTCCTAGCGAGGCGATGGCGATCGAGGGCTCGTCGAGATGAGGCCGCCACTGCGCGGGGCGCAGTGGCGGTGGTGGAGGTGAAGCGGTTGTGGTCAGTCGTCGTCTGTTATCAGGTCGGCGGTGGTGAGGTCGGTGTGCAGGTCGGCCAGTTCGTCGAGGTCGGCGTCGAGTTCGCGGGCGGCGAATTCGGCCGGGTCGTCGCCGGGGTCGGGCAGGTGCCCGTGGCGCAGGGTGGTGGCGAGGGCCGCGAGCCGGTGGGCGAGTGCCTCGGCCTGGTCGGCCAGTTGGTTATGCCGCCGCTCGAGGAGGTCGGCCGCGTGGGCGCGCTGGGCCGCGAGTAGCTCGCGCATCTGCTGGTGCCATTGCTCGCTGCCGCCGTCGGCGGCCAGCAGATGCCACGGACGAGCCACACCACGCGTGCCTTCCGGTGTTCGCAGTGAGCACTCGAGGGTGCCGTCGTAGAGGTACACACCGGTGACCGTGGCCCGTAGGTCGGGCCGATCGGCGAGTGTGACCTCGTCACTCACCTGGATCGGGCAGTCGGCACCGGGCAGGGTGACGGTTACGGGGGCGGTTGTCGTGTCGTCGTTGGTCATCGTGGGTTTCCTTCCGGGATTGCGTGGGTTGTCGAAAATGATTGCGGGGGCCCGAGATTCAGCGGTACCTGAAACGGCCGGGTCGCTGCCGTGGCGCGGGGTTCGGTGTCCCGCGCCACGGTGGCGGGGTCGGGGTTATGCGGTGCGTACGGCTGCCACGGCGGCGCGGGCGATGGCGGCGGCGGTGTCGGCGGGGTTGGTGAGTTCGTGCACGGTCGCGCCGATCATCGGTTTGGACCATGTCACCTCCGGTGTCAGCCACAGCACCGCGCAGCCGCTGGCGCGCAACCGATCCAGTCGTTTCTGCGCGGCGGCGCGGGGCTCGTCACGGAAGCAGCCGTCGGAGATTATGACCAGTAGGCGGATGTTCTGCGGCCGGGACAGTCCGAGCGCACCGTCGAGGGCATCGATGGCGGTATCGATGGCCTCGTACAGGGCGGTGGCGGCGAAGTCGGTCACCTTCGCCGGGGCGGTGCCCGGGTAGGTGACCGGCAGTACCTCCCTGCCGAAGGTCAGCGTGGCCGTTTCGGCTGGCATCACAGCGAGTTTCGCGGCGGTGGCAATGATCCAGGCGGCCGAGGCCACGTCGGCGGTGTAGTCCTCCATCGACCCTGACACGTCGCAGGCGATCCCGATCCGCAGTGGTGGCACGGGCACGGGTTTGGCGGTGGTGCGGGTGAACGGTTGCGCGGTCGGGACCGCCCCGGCGGCGCGCTGGGCTTCCCGGGCCAGCACGCCACGCATACGCAACCGGCCCGGCGGCAGCGCGGAGGTGGTCTTGGTGACCGCGCGCTCGCGCTGGCTGGCGGTATTCAGTGCGCGGGCCAGCACCCGCGCGGCGGCGCGTTCGGTGTCGCGAGGCACACGGGTGCTGCGCCCGGTACTCCGGCCGGTGCGCGGACGTTTGCCGAACACGTGCGCCGCTGTCGAGTCGGCGCGGTCGGTGTGGCGGGCCTCCTCCCGCGCGGCTTGGTCGGCGAGGTCGGCGGGATCGGGTGGGAGTGGGTGTGCGGCAACGTTTTTCGCGATGTTCCCGAGTGTGCCGGTGACAGCTTCGCCCAGCGGGGAGCCTGGTTGCGGGGTGGTGTGGGGTTCGGGGCCGACGATCTCGGCCCAGCGCCGCCCGAGTTCGAGCATGCCGGTGGTGTTGGTGTCCGAGAGCCGGTGCGCGATGCGCCACAGGGTCCGCAATTGCCGCAGGGTGTCGCGGCCGAGCACGGTCTCGATGGCGGTAGTGGCGGGTGCGCATTCGTCGGTGTCGAGTACGCCTGCGTCGATGCGGGCCAGCATGAGCGCGGCGGCGTGGGCGGCCGCGTAGCGGGTGGGCGCGAGCCGGGCGGTGGCCAGCTCGCCGCCGGTATCGGCGAAGACCAGCTCGCGGGTGCTCGCGCGCAACCAGTGCCGGTCGTTCGGGCGGCGGCGCAGTTGGGCGGCCTCGATGCGGGACTCCTCCAAAAGCATTGCCGCCCCAGCGATCTGCGGGTGCGCGGTCGGCGGTGGACTCCAGCGGGTGTGGGTGGCGTGGGCGCATTCGTGGGTGAGCGCGCCCCAGGTGGGTGCGTAGCGGTTGCGGTCGGCGGTCCGCCACGGGCGGGCGGTGGCAGGGTCGATGCCCAGGTTCGCGCCCTCGATGGCGATGAGGGTCGCCTCCGGAACGAACATCGCGAGATTCCCATCGGCCGCGCCGGGGGCGATGACCACGGTGAGGTCGTCGCGGTCGGCGATTGCCGGAGTTTCGGCGGTCATCGCATCGGACAGGGTTTCCCACCCGGTACGGGCGGGCGGCGCGGCAGTCGGGGCGGTGGGAGCGGTGATCACGTGCGAAGCGGCGGTCATGGTGGGCGATACCTTTCGGTGGTTGGTGTGTCCCCGGGCGGGCACCCGGGCAGCGGGGCGGGTCAGGACTTGATGCGGGCACCCAGCGCGAGGGGCTTGTAGGCGGTGCCGAATTCGGTCTTGACGACCTCGGCGACGATCGCGCGGTCTTCTTCCGGCGCGGTGCCGACCAGGTTGGCGGCGGCGGTGGCGGTGTCCACAGCGGCAGCGATCTTGGCGAACGCCAACAACTCTCGCAGTTGCGGAGCCCACCCGATCTCACCCCGAGCGACCCGCCCAGCCAGCGCCTGAGCCACGCGCACCGCACGCGGGTTCACCCCCAACCCGGCAGCCAGCTCGTAGTCCGAGCACACCTCCACCTGAAACGCGAACCGGGAAGCCAGCGCGTCGGACAGGATCGCGCCGTGCACACCGGGGTTGTGCCCAGCGACCACGAAGAACCCGGGCTCTGCGGTCACGATCTCGCCGCCGTGGGCCTTGATCACGATCTCTTTGCGGCCGTCCATCGCCGGGTACACGCACGAGAGCACCGTCGGCGGGATCAGGGTGGCATCATCGATGAACAGCACGCGCCCCTCCCGCATGGCCCGAACCAGCGGACCGTGCACGAACGCGAAGGTGCCGTCAGGGTTCTGGGTGTACTCCCCCACGAAATCGGCGACGGTGGTATCGGCATCCCCCTGCACGGTCAGCAAATCCCCGTAGGCGGCCTCGATCAGCGAGGTCTTCCCGGTGCCGGGCGGCCCGTACAACAGGACCGGGACCTCGGCCTCGCGCATCGTTTGCAACACATCCACATCCGCGCTGCCAGCCAGTTTGCGCGGGTGATACAGCTGCCCGTTCGGACGCGCCACCGGCCCGCCGGTCACCGCGACCGGCGCGCTGGCAGCGGGGGCGGGGGCGGGGGGTCGCTTAGCGGCGGGCCGCTTGCGGGGGGCGGTAGTCGGCCGAGGCGTCGGTGCGGGTGCGGCGGGGGCGGTAGTCGGGGCGGCGGCGGTCGGGGTGTGTGCGTTGGCGCGGTAGCGGCGCGGTGCGCTGGCGGTGCGGTCGGCGTGACCGGCGGCGGTCAGTGCCTCGAGCGCGTTGCCGACAGCACCGGAGGAACGCGACAGGGTTTTCGCGATCTCGCGGGGGGAATGCTCGCGCCCCGGATCGCCTGCCAGTACACCGGCGACCATGCGCCGCAATTCACCATTTCCCAGACGGGCACCGGAAGCGGGTACCGGGGCAGCGGGTGATGTCATTTCATCTCCTGAAAGTCGAACCCAATTCACGTACACCTGACGCGGATCGTGGCATACGTGTGGCGAGGCCACCAATGGGATTTCCGTGAATTCCCCGGCGAATTCCGGGGCACGTCACGACGCTAGCTCGGCTCACAGCGCGACCACAACCCGAAAACCCAATTATTTTCGAAATTATCCCGCGAGCCTCCCTATTCGACAACGCAAGAATGAAATGAAACGCGCACAGCCACACCTGGCCACGACGGCGACACCGCCGAAAACAATAAAGACCAAAGAGAAAGAATGACACAGAAGGACAGGAGGACAGGGAAACGGAGATACCTACAGGGATGAACACCCATCGGCCGGGCGACCAGGAGACCGCCGACGAGCGGCGACGGAGCATGTCTATATAGCTTTGTATATAGACAATCCTCGATGACGCCCGCCCGGATATGTACCGTCTCACCTGCGGTTTCACCGCGATGGGGTGGCGTGTTTTGACCACACCACCGAACACCACACGGAATACCACCATCGAACACCCCCCGCATCTACCTCTTCAAGATCACGAGAAATTCTGTACATAATCCGATATGGCTTCGAAGCCATTTGAAATAAGAAATAGGCAAATATTCCATGCCGTGAAACATATCGCTCGAGTATTTTCACGGGCCGCGATGTATCGCTATTTTCATCATATACACTATTTTCAGACCCCGTTCGGTTGATTAATTCATGCAATGCCGACCCGGGAGAGGCGATCGTGTTCTTCTCGCGCCTCGCATGGTCGATGCCGGGCCGACTCGACATCTATTTCGTGGTGCGGTTCAGGTGTTCGAGGAGTTGGCGTGTCCTGAGGCTCGGGGTCTGGTCGATTTCGGCGAGTTTGTGGGTGAGCAGTGAATAGGTGCGGGTGAGGGCGGCGTGTTCGCCGAGGCGGGCGTGCAGGCGCAGAATGTCTTGCCAGACGGTTTCGTTGTAGGGGTCGATCTCGATGATTGTCTCGAGCAGGCCCAGGGTGGCGCGGGGATCGTTTTCGGCGGTGCGGGCGGCCAGCCAGCCCAACGCGTTGAGGGCGTCGCGGCGCGCGGCTTCGCGCAGTGGTTCGACCCACGTGTCGGTGAGGTCGGTGGCCAGGACAGTGGTGGCCAGACCGGCGATCCGGTCGCACGCGGCGGCCTGGTCCTCCTCGCTACTGGCGCGGCGGCGTTGCGCCACGGCCGCGGTGAACTCCCAATAGTCGACGGTGATCGCCAGGGGTGAGAGCCGGTAGCGCATGTGGTCATCGGCCAGCGGCGCGGTGACCTGGCCGCCGGTCGCGGTGGTGATACCGGTGCGAACGCGGCTCAAGGTGTTGGCCAGCGCGGCGGTGAGCTTGGCCGGGGGGTGCTCGCCCCAGAGCACATCGATCAGCTCTGTCCTGCTCAGTCCCTCCGGATGCAGGGCGAGCACAGCCAGAACCTCCCGGCTGCGTGGCCGCAACTGGCCCGTGATCTCCACACTCTCACCGCCCTCAGGTGCGCGCCACAGGACCCGGGTCGGCCCGAACACCCTGATCGCCAACACGGGCTCGGCCTGCTTGCCAGACGGGCTCGACGGTGCCGAGTCGTGTTGGTGGGCAGGAGCATCGGTGGCTCGGTCGCCCTCGCGCGGGCGGATCTGCTCTTCGCCCCCGCCAGGTGCGGTGTCTCGGGGTGCCGGTACACGCGTGGGAGCGGTATGCGGTCGGGTGGGGGCAGCATCTGTATCCGGTTGCGAGCGCGCGGGTCTGGGCGCGGGTGTGGGCGCGGGTGTGGTGGTGGCTGGGTCGAGCCGGTACACCGTGGGCGGCGGGGCCGTGCGGCGGCGAGCGACGGCGGTGGTGTGGCGGGTCGGCGGGCGAGTGCGCCGTTGCTGGCCGGTCGTGGCCGGTCGTGTTGGACGGAGTTGCTCGTGCACGGCCGCGGCGATGGTGCGGGCGGGCGGGAGCAGACGTCGACCGCGACGGGGCTGCCGAGTCCCGTGTAGCAGCGCCTGGGCCGAGGCTCGCGCGTTGGGCAGGGCTCCCAATAGTGGCAGGGCGAGGGCGGCGGCGAACTCGCCGCGCGGGTTGTCCCCGATGAGCAGCACTCCACGGTGACGGCAACCCCGGGTGAGCGCCAGGATGCGGCGGGCGGCGCGTGCGGGGTCGATGTAGTCGGCGCGGACGACGACCAGGCAGGCGTCGGCGGCGGCCAAGACCGGGGCCAGCGCCGAATCCGGCTCGGGGGCACCGCAATCGGCGAACACACTCGCCCCGAGGGCTCGCCAGCTCGCGTGCGCACCGGCCAGCAGCGAGGCGGTCAACCCCGTGCGAGTCGCGTCTGGGCCTGGTGGTGCGGCCAGTACGGGCACGCCGTTGGGCAGGAACTGCACGTGCTCGAGCACCCGGTCGGCCTTGAGGGGTGCGTTCGGGTCGATGGTGCGAGCCAGGCTCGCCAACCCCAGATACGGGTCGGTCCCGACCAATTCGGCCAGCTGCCCGCCTGCGGGGTCGGCCTCCACCACCAGCGCAGCCTCGCGACCGGGCCAGGCTCGGGCCAGAGCCACCGCGGTGGTCGTGGTCCCGGCCCGCGGCCCCAGACCCGCGACCGCGATCAGCAGCGGCGCCTGCGAGCCCGAGGCCGCCGGTGTCGCCGTCACGAGGACATGCTCGTGACCGCCACGACAGACAGTGTCCGACGGCACTCAAACCTCCGACGTAGCGGGCGGATTCGGCGGGCGGGGGTCTGTGCTGGCGTCGTGGTCATCCCTGCCCCTGGACGTTGCTGATCAGCAGTCCACCGCCCTCGCCCGTGCGGGTGTTGATGACCTGGAGATAGTCCACCCGTTGCCGGTCCGGGTGCAGCTCGACCACGTGCACGTTCGCGGTCGTCTCCGAGATCGGGGTGATCGCCACGCAATGGGTGCTGCCTATCGGGATCGAGGCGATCCCAGCGGCGAGCCCCTCGGCGGTGATCCCGGACTCCGGTGCCAGCACCCGCATCGCGGCCTCGGCGCTGCGATCGATGTAGTAGGCCGCCTCGAACGCCGCGATCACTCCCGCAACAGTCGCGCTGGTGTCTGCGGGGCGGTCGGTGACCAGGGTGCCCGACAACCCGGTGCACGCCCCCTCCACCGCCGCTGTCGCGCTCGCCGGTACCGCCGTGGCATGCACCGGATCTGCAGGGCCACGAGAGTCGTTGCCCCACACGGCCACCACACCGATCACGACGGCCACAGTGGCCGCCAGCGCGGCCCACACGCGCCCCGGCACCCGATACCCGCCCCTGTTCCGCAGTGGCCGTGCTACCGCTGTGTCTGCCGTGTCAGGAGTCTGCGGCAACGCCACCAGCCAGCGGCCCTGTTGTGCTGATGGTTCCGGACTCGCCTCGACCCCGGTCTCGGACTCGAGATCGGGGTCGAGGTCGGACACGAGGTGCAGGGCCGGTGCCATTCGCGGCTGCTCGAGCCAGGCCCACGGGTCGGGCTCACTGGGCTTGGGCTTCTTGCCGAACATCATTCACCTCCCCTCATCGGGAGTAGTTCTCGCAAACGGTTGATTCGCCGGGCCTGCCCGCACCCCGTGGAGGGGGTTTTGGGGTGCGGGCAGGGTTCCCCGGAGGGGGTCTAGGAGCGGGCCGCGCGCTCGGAGTCCGGCGGCACGCGGCCGGTGTTCGGTGGCCGGCGAGTGATGTCCTCGCCCAGCCTGGCGAGGACATCGCTGGTGGCGGCGTCCGCGGTGTCGCGGTGGTCGGCGTCGTACTCGCGCCAGCTGACCTCGGTTCCGCGTTGTCGGTAGGCGATGAGTGTGCGGCGCCCGGCGTGCACCGGAACGATCGCGTCGGCACTGCCGTGATACAGGTGCAGCGGCATCACGGGTTTTGTGTGGGCGAGAGTTTCCAACGCCAGCACACGCCGCCACCAGGGATCGTTCCACGGGTCGGTGCGTCGGCACCAGTGCGCCAGCGGTTGCGGGAACCGTTGCAGCAGTTCGGTTCCGGTGAGGTGTTGCGCTTCGGCGACGGCCTGTACTCCGTCCTCGGTCAGGACGTGGCGCAGCGGGATGTGCTCGTAGGCTCGTGAGAGTCCGATCAGCCCGGCCAGCCCCACTGCCGCGCCCTCGCCCTGGCTGTACGCGGGGGCCAGCGCGGCGAGGTCGGAGGCGACGGCTCCGGCGGCGATCCCGCGCAGATCCAGCTCGGGCGCGTACCAGGGATGCAGTTCCCCAGCGGCGGCGACCGCTCGCCCGCCGTCGGCGTATCCCCAGGCCACGACCGGTGCGACCGGGACATCGAGATTCGCGCCTCGATAGACCGCACGCGCGAGGTCGAGCACGACCCGCCCACCGGCGCGCGCGGCGAGGAAGGTGTGCGGTTCAGCTGCGGTGACGCCGAGTCCTTCACCGTCGGGCACCGCCACCACCCACCCCCGCCCCAGTGCCGCCTCGATCCCGGCGGTGTCGGGTTCGGCGCCGATCGCCAGCAGCTGCGACGGCGCGCACGGCCCACCGAGTCCGCGAAACTCCGGGCAGTACACCAGGATCGCGGTGGCACCAGGTGCCGGGACCGCCTCGGGTATCAGCACGATCCCCGACGCGGGGATGAGTTCGGAGCGGGAGTTCGTGGAGATGTAGATGATCTGCCACGCTCCCGCCGCCCGGGTCAGTTGCGGCACGAACACCGGCCGTGTCCGCACCAGGTCCCCGGGGCCATGGTGGTCGAGGTTCGGCGCGTCGTAGAACTCGCTGTTCACGGATGCCTCCCGGCGAGGTCGTGGGCCAGCGCGGTCATCCACGCGACCCCGCTGGCGAGCTGCCCGGCAGCGGCGTAACCGGTGTGGCGACCATGCACGTCGGAATACTGAAGCCACACAGCCGGATTCATCAGATCGGCGTTGTCGGCGACCAACTGCCCCCACGCACCCGAGAGCTGCGCGGCCAGTTTCGGCAACTGCCCGACCGGGTCCCCTGCCACGACAGCGGTGATCTGCCCCCAACGGGCGGTCGCGGCGGCCGTATCTTCCGAGGTCGGAGGTGGGGTGCGGGGGTCAGCGGCAGAGGTGAGCCGCTCGGCGAGACTGGCCTCAGGCACATAGTCGACGACGCCGGAACCGAGGCGGAAGTCGCGGTTCACCACGGTGGTCCAGGCGTCACCGAGCACGCCCGACAACAGTGCCTGGATCGAGCCGAGCGCTGCTAGGGGATCACGCAGGTCGGCCTGGGCGGCGATCTCGGCGGCCATCCGCAACAGCACGGCGTGATCGGGTGCCGCGCAACTCAAGTCGCGCTCAAGGCAGATATCGGCCACCCGACCGGTCAACGCGCCGTAATCGAGTCCCTCGTCCGTGGCGATCCCGCTCCCGGACGCGGGCGCGGTGGTGATCGCCACCCCCGACACCGCCGCCCCCGCTGTGCCGGGGGCCGGGTCGGGGGTGAGTTGTCCAGGGCGGCCGGGGATCACAGGCGATCCCGGGGCGCGATCGGGATCGGAATAGAGCGCGATACCCGCGACCCGCTCGGCCGGGACCGGTCCCTCGCCCGCGCCGACAGCTCGCGCGAATTCCGATACCACCTGCGCGCCTTGGGAGTACCCGACCCCGGCCAGCGCGGTGTCCGGGCACGCGGCGGCGATCCGGTCGGCGGCGTCCTCGAGCGCGGCGAGGCCCTCGCGCACCGACTCCGTGTAGGGGTCGGGGCCGCCGCCGGTGCCCACCGCGCCCCCGAACCCGGCGGGATAGGCGATGTAGCTGCGCTGCACCAGATCCGGGACAGCAGCCACCACCGGGCCGAGCAGCGCTCCGAGCATGCCGGTATCAGCGGTCGCGGACGCGTCCGGGGAAGACTCGCCGGTGCCCTGCACCCCGAGCACCCACAACACAGGGCAACCCGACCCGGTCACCACCGGCTGCGCCGACCCCGACCCCGCCGCGCACAACACACCCGCCGACGCCGCCAGCACTGCCGCGGTGAGGATACGAATCCCGGTCACGGCTCGCCCACCCCCACACCAGCACCGAAACCCGCACCCACCGTGCCACCAGCGACCGCGCCGATCGCCGCTGCGGCACCGCCCAGCAGGGCCGCCCCGGCGGCAGCGCCCGCCGCCGCACCGACGGCGGTACCGGCCACACCGGAGGTGATCGTCCCGATCACCGGCACCTCCACCACCGTGCCCAGAGCGGCACCGGCGATTCCGCCGACAGTGCCGCCGACGAGACCACCGACAACTGCACCGAGGGCCGCGACCGGTGCTCCTGCAACAACCGCGCCACCCGCACCGCCCAACGCGGCACCACCCACGGTCGCACCGCTGACCCGATCGGAGCGTCCGGCGGGGATACCGACCGAATCCAGCGCGGTCGCGACCTGAGCCTCAGCGCCTGCCGCGGCAGAGTTGATGGCATCCGCCCACTCCGGGGGTAGCCAGTCCGGGCGCGGTGCTTCCCACTGCCCGACTCGAATCGCGTTCTCCGGCGGCTCGATCGGCGCTACCGGCGCCACCGGTTCGGGCAAATGCAGATCCTCGATCGCGATCGGCTCCACAGGTTGATCCACCAATGGCGCAGGGCGTGTCCCGGATCCATTGCGGATCTCAGGGGGCTGGGAGTAGTACACCGGCGGGGGCGGCACGGGTTCCGGCGGAGCTGGGGTGGAGGTTCCGGGCTGCGCGGGGCTGGTGACACCGGGCTGATCGGTGATCGCTGCGGGCGCATCGGTCGCGTTCGCGGTCGCCGCCGACAGCAGCATCACGATAGGCACCGCACCGGCGAGGACCGTCCGGCCGCCGCGAGACAGACTGGTGTGCACACGGTTTCGGCGCACATCGCCGATTACACGGCACTGGACCGGACGTGGACGGGGCGATTTCCGTGATTTGGACATGCCGAATAAACCCTTCATCGGTCAGGGCGATTAATGAGAAAGAATGGTGAATACGCGGGGGCGGGTGCGCGTCATCGGCGGCCCTCCCAGAAGCGAAAGGGCTTCTGGGAGGCCGCTTCTCAGGTGCTCACGTCACACGAACATGAAGATGATCGACAGCGCCTGCCACACCACGTTCAAGGCGTTGGATGCCACGATCAGGCCGTCGTTCAGGATCTGCAGGGGATCCACAATGGTTCCTTTCACTTGGTTGGATTTGCAGTTCCATTCAAACGTCGAAAAGTGCTGCTACACCAGTGCTTCGACGCACCTAAATTGCGTTAACGCCGCCGAAGGCAAACTGCTAAACCGTCAAAGTGCAGGAGATTTGCCACGCACTTCACGCAGTCAGCGTGAAGCAGCGAAACTTCGAAGACTGCCGTCTAACACGCCATTCGGTGCGTCATCCTCCCCTTGCGACGCAGCGAGCCTCTGTTTGCGAGCTTCGGTTGTAGGACCTTGCCGCGAGACACCCGTCCTGGGGCTAATCCTCCTGCACTGCAAAGCTTTTGGTGTGACTGACCGCTGTCGGCGCTCTCGCGATCGAGTTGGGGCGGCGTGTAGTGTGGCCAGCAGTCGGCGAAATGGGCGGGAGCGATTCGTGCGTGTCCACCACTTGAATGGCGGAGGAATGCGGCCCTTCGGGGGCCGTCTGATCGACGGTCGACCGGGGGTTTTTCGTCGGGCAGAGGTCGCGTGCCACTGCTTGTTGATCGAACATCCCACGGGACTGGTCTTGGTGGATACCAGCTATGGGGAGCAGGCAACCATCCAGCCCGAACTCTGGGTTGGGCAGAAGGTCATCCGACGCACCAACCCTGTTTTCGACCAGGTGATCGCCCGGCAAGTCGAAGCACTCGGATTCTCACGCTCCGATGTTCGCGACATCATCACCACACATCTGGACCTGGATCACGCGGGCGGACTCGCAGATTTTCCGGACGCGAATGTGCACGTCTACCAGGCCGAACTCGATGCCATGACCGGCCCGCACGGCCCCAAAGAACGATTCAGATATCGGCCAGTGCAGATCGCCCACGGCCCCAAATGGATCACCTACAGCGAGTCCGACAGCAGTGACGACCAGTGGTTCGGCTTCACAGCGGTGCGGGAACTGAAGGGCCTGTCCCCGGAGATCCTGATGGTTCCGCTGGCCGGACATACCCGCGGGCACGTCGGGGTCGCCGTCGACACCGGGAACGGTTGGCTGCTGCATGCCGGGGATGCGTACTCCTATCACGGCCAGATGGCACACCGACCGCGAATGCCATTGGGAGCACGCATCTTCGAGCAGTCGGTGGACACACTGCGCCCACAACGAGCAGAAAACCAGCGCCGGTTGCGCGAACTCGTGCACAATCACCGCGACACCGTGACGGTGTTTTCATCGCACTGCGCTACCGAGTTCCGACAGCTGCGTAACGGAAGACCGACGGCCCCCGACAGCACCGACTAGGGCTCGCCTGCACTGATCGAAAGCGCCACCGCCCACCACACGTCCGCTTGCCGGAACCCCACGTACGCACCCGCTTTCGGGACACAACAGCATGCTGTTGACCACGCCAGCTCATATCGGCTGGCCGCTGTTGTGAGTCGTCATCGGACTTAGGCCGCAGCAAGCGGACCATCGACCGGCGTCAGGTGGTAGGTCCACCACGGCCGGAACGGCACCTCGCTCACATCGATCGAGACCCACATCGGCCGCTCCTCGCCGGTGTCGATGTCCGTGATCACCGAGTACTCCAGGCTGCTATCCATCGACGCCCAACTCTGCGGGAAATCAGTGCCCCAAAGCTCATCCCAACCCTGTGCATGGCGGCACGCATCCACGACGGCGTCAACTTCGTGCTGCGCTACCAAACCGGGCGACATCAGTTTCAACGACTGCGTCAACAAGTGCACCTCGAGGCCCCAACCCCCCAGGACTTTTCGCGCTGCGGGCTCGTTCACCAACCACTCGATGATGTTTCGACCAGGAACCAACCCCGGAAAGGCCCTCAGGTACTTACTGTTCGCCGCCCGCACCTTGAACAGCGGCACTTCGTAGTAGCACGCAGGCCCTGGGTAGGCTTCCAAAATCCGCAGGTCACGGGTTCCGATCGGGTGATCGGCGGCAACGTGGGAAGGGATAAGGCTGGTACGCGTCAGAGCGAGGACCATCCGCCCCCACCAGGTCGGCAGTGCGAGCGCTCGGACGATCGCCTCGAATGATTCGATGCTCAGTGTGCGCGTGCCGTTCTCGGCCTTCTTGATCTGATCCGCACTCAGACCCACCAACCTGCCAAGATCCTCGGGCCTTTCCAGCCCGACCTCCATCCGACGCGTCCTCAACCACTGGCCGACAGCCTTGGTGATCTCTTCCAATGCTCGCCCCTTCCCTCCCCGGATCGCCGGGACACACTGTCCCCGAGTCGATCTTGACGATAACCGGCCAGTATATCGAGACTTTGTGCATACGCATTGTTGCGAACCCCAGGGCCATAAGCGATGTCATCGATCATCAGCAGTCGAAAGAAGCGCCAATGAATGCCGCGCAACACCCCCGCAACGCACGAACCGGCGACATCTCTACCCACCGGAACCAGCAGAGAAGGATAAACTTGGCGTGAACCGCAATACCCGCTCACACAGCGACCGCAGACGCAGACCTCAAGCCTGCATCCCGACCCTGCCCGACACACTGCGGCTGAACCGAGACCACCTGCGTCTATCACGAGTCGCGGCCTACAAACGCCACGGCGTCAGCCCGTCCTACCTGCGTCAACTCGAAGTCGGGGAGCGAGTCCCCAGCCCGGAGACCCTCGATAAGGTGATCACCGGCTACGGCCTCAGCCACGAACAAGCACGCCACATCCGCGAACTCCGTTATCCAGCAGAGGATCTCACCCCAACCGATAACCTCCGCCAGTCGGTACACGAGAACAACGCACTGAGGAACCACATCCAAGACCTCGAGGAACGGGGAGTGCTCGCGGCCTATGTGGACCCCATGTGGAACGTACTACTAGCCACCACGGAATTCCGTGCCGGTATGCCCGGACTCGAAGAGTCCGAATGCATTCCGGTATGGCTGTTCAGCCCGATCGCGAAAACGGTCGTCATCGACTGGCAACGCGAAGCAGCCCACTCCGTAGCCACCATCAAAGCCGTACTCGGCCGCTACCGCGACTCCGAACAAGCCCACCACATACTACGAAAGCTACGCCCCAACAACGCCTTTCACGACCTCTGGAGATCGAGCTGCAACGTCGCCTACGGCCGCGCCGCCAGCAACCCAGTCCACTGGATCCACCCCGCATCCGGCGCACCAACCTCCTACAGCCTCACAGTCGCCGATGTCACCCAGCCCCAACACATCCAGCTCATCACCGCGCTACCCAAACCGTACAGCGGACCACGGCCGCACTAACGCCGCCCGCAGTCATCGCGTTGGTGGCATCGTGGCCAACTATCTGTCCACCAAGTACCAACTGCTGCGAAAGATAACGGCCACCGTCACACCGGATGGTTCCACAGCATAGTCGCGAACGATTCGGCCGCATCAGGACAGGAGCAGTCAATCACCCAGCTCAGTCCGATGAGTTCTCCGCGTCCGGGACGCCTACCCAGGTATGAGGAAACTGATCTACTCGTTCGGCGTGTCCCTGGACGGCTATGTCAACGACCGCGACGGCAGCATCGACTGGACGCATCCGGACGAGGAGCTGCACCAGTTTCACAACGACAGGTACCGCGAGATCGAAATCTCGCTGCACGGTCGTCGCCTGTACGAGTTGATGGCCGAGTATTGGCCGCACGTGCCCGAGGACGCGCCGCGCATCGAGCGCGAGTTCGGCCGGCTCTGGACCGACAAGCCCAAGGTCGTCTTCTCCAGGACGCTCACCGAAGTCCACTGGAACAGCACCCTGATCAGCGAGAACGCGGTCGAGGAGGTCCGCAGGCTCAAGGCCGGGGGCGACGGCGTCATGGAGGTCGGTGGCGCGAGCCTCGCTGATGCCACACGGGCTCATCGACGAGTACTGGCTGTTCCTCTATCCGGTACTCGGCGGCGGCACGCCGCTGTTCCCGTTGCTGGACAAGCGAATCCAGCTCCAGCTGGCCGACACGAAGCACTTCAACAAGGTAATGATGCTGCTGCGCTACGTGGCCAACTAAGGCCGGTTCAACCGCCCAGCCCGTATTCAAGTGCGACCGTCTTAGAGTGCTTTCCACTCCCACGGCTTCGGGACGTACCCACGCAAGCAAGCAATTCGATGCTTCGCCTGTTGCGCCGCAACGACATTCGCTCCAGCGCGCTCCAGCGCGAATCCCACCCAACGTAGCTCTTGGATATCGGCGAAGAGTCTGAAGTCCGACCACCCCGTGATGTCCTGGCCGCCATAAGTGTTCACGAACGCCAGGTAGTCAGCCTCGGGAATCCGCGCGAAGTCCGTGTAGTCGACAGCGAGCTGAACAAGATCCCATTCCGGTCGGCCAACCGACACCTTGTCGAGATCCAGCACTGTCGGAACACCCGATGGCGGCACAGCCAGATTGCCTTGCCAGGCATCACCATGAATCACCGAGAGCCGTAGCGGATCCGGCAGCATGTCATACCGCTGGCGTAGCTCGTCGTAGCGCGTCAGCAACCACGTTCGGTCATCGTCGCTCACTGTGCCCGCGGTCGCCAACCGGGCGCGAAGATCACCGAACGGATCATATGTCGGCAGCTCCGGATCGGCCGGTGGCGCCAAGGAGTGGAGTGTTCGGAGCATGGCTCCGAGCTCAGCAGGCGTCGCTGGCCGATGGTCCGGGATGAGATGCCACCAGGTGACGGGTCGGTCGTTGACAACGATCGGTTGAGGTAGTTCCGATACCGCTGCCACGGTCTGGATCCCAGACCTGTTGAGCCACTGCGACACTCGCAGCTCCCGCTCGGCGTCCTTCAGGCTGCCGGGCCTCCCGATCCGCGCCACGATGTCACCAACCCGGTAAATGGCGTGGGATCCTTCGCGGATCACCTCTTGCTCATTCAGGGTGAGGTCGACTCGTTGGGCGGCCTTCGCCAGTATTTCCTCGGATGATGTTGCTGCGGTCATAACGCTGCTCTCGCCGCAGATCGGCGGGTGATGACTTCGCGCAGCTCCACGACGTCCCTCATTCGCCGGTGACGTGACGAGGCAACGGCCAATCGCTGCAGTTCGTTGTGGATGCGATGAGAGTCGAGCTGGCCGGCCTGCGTGGCGGCACGGATTCCAAGAGCCGCTGCTTCCTTGGGGTCGCCGAGCTGCATCGTAAGGGTGGCCAAGCGTGTCAGCGAAAACGTCTGGGAACGGGGGTATTCTGCGGCCTGAAGTTCGACGGCTCGCTGAATCCTGGGCGCCGCCAACTCGATTCGGCGTCGAGCTTGGGCGATTGGGATCAGGGCTTTGCCGGTGCTGCCGAGGTGCTCCGCCTCGTCGTAGAAGCACAGCCACGGGGCGTCAGTGGCAGGGGTGCGCTGGGTGAAGTATTCGTCGGCGCGTGCCACCTCAGCGAGTGCTTCGTCGGGTCGTGCCGTAGTGGCCAAGTATTGGGCGCGTAGGGCGCTGAGCATGGCGCGGGTTGTGGCGGAGAGTCGGTCGGATCGCACCTGGGCCAGCTCGATGAGCGACAATCCGCCATCAGCATTGCCGATATAGGCCATCTTGCGGGCCATGTCGGCGAGTGTGCTGGCGCGCAGTTCCCATGATCCGGCTGTGTCGGCGCACCATAGTGCGAGCCGGAACCTCCGTTCAGCCGCCGTGTGATCGCCGATGTCGAAGGCGGCGTATCCTGCGACGCTGCCGAAGTTGCCGATCGCTTCGAGCAGGGCCCGGCGGGTGCCCGGCGACGCTTTCGCATCGAGTAGTCGCGCGAAACGGCCTAGTTGTCTGCCCGCGACCAGGCTGATCGAGCCGCCGCCACGCAGGTTCTCCGCCGAAGCGATTGTGCGCGTGGCCGTTTGGACGTCGATGACCTCGGTCGTGCCGACACGGCGGATCGGCTTGTCGTCGGCGTTCGGGCCGAAATAGTGGGCAGGATCGATGCCCGGATCGAAAGGGCTGAATAGATTTATCGCGAGCAACCCGTCCGGCTGTGGCACCGCTTCGCGTCGCCGACGATTCGGTACGAAGCCCAGCTCACTGTCGGTGGCGTGCAGGATGGCGCGGAAGGCTTCCCGGTAGAGCTCGTTGGGCCACCGGACAGTGCCACGCTCATAGCGGGCGATGGTGCGGGCATCGAGTTCGCGCCGCTGACCGTGCTGACGCCAGATGTAGGCATTGACGGCCTCGGCCAGCTCGGCGCGGCCCATTACCTGACCAGGAGTCACCCGCGACGGTGTGGCCTCCCGTCGCCGCTGGAGTTGCACGTTCGGTTGCATGCGTCCCCTTACCGGTGTCCGTCGGTTGAGTCTATCCAGCCGCACCGACACCGAGCCGGGCGGATTATCTGCCCCGTAACTTGCCCTCTTTTGGAAGCGCCGCGTGCGTGAGGCTGGAACAACGGCTCCGATCTGGCGGAGGCGTCATGCACAACGTGATCAGTTGGGGGAACCAATGAGACCATGCGAATCGGCCCGAGGCGCTCTCGGTGCGGCACCAGCGTCGCGTATCGTCCGCCCGGATGTTGAATCTGGGTGGCGCGCAGCACGCAGTGTCGCTGACCGCAGCGCAACACTGCGTGCCGGTGTAGTGGGCCTCGGGCATCAGGCTGTCAACGATCACCTACCAGCGCTCGTAGCCTCGCATCACGTCGAGTTGGTCGCCGTCTGCGATGAGGACCCGAACGTCATGCGCGAGCAGCAAGCGTTGCATCAAGTGCCCGGCTTCGCTGATCACCGCAAAATGTTCGAGGCGGAGCCGCTCGACCTGGTGGTGGTCTGCGTGCCACACGACGCCGGTCGGGCGGTCATCGAGTCGGCCGCGGAGCACAAGGTCCACGTCCTCAAGGAAAAGCCGTTCGCCACCAGCCTGTTCGAGGCCATCGAACTGGCGCAGTTGTGCGAACGATCCGGCATCGAGCTGATGGTCACGCTGCAACGGCGATTCAATCCGATCTATACGAGCTTCCCGCAGCTCGCTGATCAGATCGGCGCACCGTTTCTGATCGACGCGCGCTACACCGTGCATGTCGATGACCCGTCCGAGGGCTGGCGCGGACAGACCGCCAAGGCGGGCGGCGGCTGCGTAATCGACATGGGCTACCACCTCATCGACCTGCTCCTGTGGTATTTCGGATTGCCTGACAGTATCGCCGCCGAGCTGTCGGTCGGTGCACGGCCGGACCGGCGTTACGACGCCGAAGACACTGCGCTCATTCACTTTTCGTACGAGAGTGGCCTCTACGGTTCGTTGCTCCTCTCGCGGTTCATCGGACCGAAGACCGAAGAGATCCGGCTCGTCGGATCTGACGGCGTCGTGCATCTGGAACGCGGCCGCATCCGCCGACTAACCAACAGCGGCGAGGTCATCGAGTCGCTGCATCGTGAACAAGCCTGGCCCTCGGCCGCGGCCTGCCAGATCGACTACTTCCACCGCGTCATCGACGGCACACGACCCAACCTCAGCGGTCCAGCCGAAAACCTCGCGCACATGGCCTTCGTCGCCGCCTGCTACGAAGCCGCACGCACCAACACCCACATCAATCCCAAGGAGCTCTTGTGACCTCACCACTCGCGCTGCTCGGCGGCCCACCCGTCATATCCGAAGCAGCACCGCACTTTTCATGGCCACCACTGACCGAGGCCACCAGCATCGCGATCCTCGGTCAGCTCGACGAGGGCATCTCGATCTACGACCGCTCCGGTGTCATCGCCCGACTCGAAGACGCACTCCAGCACTACTTCGGTGCCCGCTACGCCATCCTCACCAGCTCAGGCACAGCTGCGCTGTATTCGATGTACGCCGCCTGCGACATCGGGCCAGGCGATGAAGTGATCGTGCCCGCCTACACCTTCTTCGCCACCGCCACACCGCTGCTGCATTTGGGCGCGACCCCAGTCCTGGCCGATTGCGACACCAGCGGCAACCTCGATCCGGTCGACGTTCCGCGACGCATTACCGAACGCACCAAAGCCATTGTGGTAACGCATATGTGGGGGATGCCCGCACAAATCCAACGTCTGCGCACACTGGCCGACGCCCACGGCCTGCTACTGCTCGAGGACGCGTCCCACGCTCACGGGGCAAGCATCGGTGAGCAGAAGCTCGGCACGTTCGGGCGAGCCGCCGCCTTCAGCATGAACGGGCCAAAACCACTGTCCGCCGGGGAAGGCGGCTTCATCCTCACCGACGACGAGGAGGTGTATCACCGCGTCTTGCTGCATGGCCAATACAACAAGCGGTGTCGAAACGAAATACCAGCGCATTCGGACCTCAGTCGATACGCCGTAACGGGCATGGGACTCAAACACCGCATCCACCCACTAGCCGCAGCCATTGCACTGCAACAGCTTTCACATCTGGATGACTACCTCGCAGGCCGTCATCGCATCGCCGAGCACATCCACGACGAACTCCGACGAGAGCCGGGCCTGACCATCACCCGGCACGAACCGCACACCCAACCGGCCTGGTACGGACTCACGATCCTCTACGACAGTGAATTCTTCGATGACGTGCCGGTCGAGCGCTTCCACGCCGCGTTGCAGGCCGAGGGCTGCCACGAATTCGACCGACCAGGATCCACCTGCCCACTGAACCTGCTGCCTCTCTTCCAGGAGCCAGGTCCACTGTTCCCGGCCTTCACCGGCAAACTGGCCTACGCTCCTGGCGATTACCCACGAGCCGAAGAGCTCCACCACGCCACTCTCAAACTCCCCGTGTGGCATCGAGACGAGGACCTGCCTCTCGTCGACCGCTACATCGAAGCGCTCTACAAAGTCATCACCCACCACGCCGATTTGAAGGGATAGGACTCGATGATCGAGACCACACTGCTGGAGAAGTTGACGCGCGAAGCCGACCGGGATGAGGTGCAACAACTCGTCGTCGGCGCCGTCGTCCAACACGGCGGCAAAGTCCTACTGCTGCAACGCCCCGCCGACGACTTCATGGGTGGGATCTGGGAACTTCCTAGCGGCAAAGTCGATCCCGGCGAAACCATCGACCAAGCCCTGATCCGGGAAGTCAAAGAGGAGACCGGCCTCGATGTGACTGCCATCACGAACTACCTCGGCGACTTCGACTACCAATCCGGCAGCGGCAAGAAAAGCCGCCAATTCAACTTCACCGTCGACGTCGAGAGTGCCGAGCCCGTGGAACTGACAGAACACGACGCCTACACATGGACCAGTCTGGTGGACGAGCCACCGGTCACCGATGCCGTCAAGCAGGTCCTAGCGCGCTACCGGGAGAGCTGAACGGGCACACGCAATTCGGCCGCGCAGAGGGGTGAAACTGCAGTCTTCAAAAGCGCCAACAGCCCGCTCCTGAAACGGAGCGGGCTACGTTGATGGTGCATGGTCGAGCTACTGGTCATCTGCAGCGTCTTCGATCACCGGCATTACCTCGGTGTCGTCATCTTCGCTCCACCACCGCCGCGGCCTCGCCCGCGACGACGCACTCGTCGACACTTCGTCGCCGAGCTCGTTCTCGTCGGACTCCCACGGATCGACCCGCCTCAACACATTCCCTACCGCGTGCCGCCCCTGCAGCTCGGTTGTCTTCCGCCAGTAGCCCAGCAGGAAGCACAACACCGCTGTGAAGACGACTGAGCCGCCCCACGGGATGGCGACGAGCAGCGTTGGCATCCTTCAGGATTCGTCCTCGCAGACAAGCACATATGCCGCCTCGGCATGCACGACGCAGTCATCCGGATGGTGGTAGCGGTGGATCTTGAGGAGCTGCCGAGCACGCTCAGGGGTGAGTTCCATCAAGTGCACCTGGCACATGTACTCGGCCAGCACACCCTCGGCTTGAACGAATGTCCTATGGTCGAAGGAGTTTGTCATCAGCACTCTGCCTCGTCCGGCGATCTGTTCGCCAGCGGTGCGTCAACGTCTTCGGTGGCCGATCCCTCCGGCCGAATCGTCCTCGGTGGAAACCCCTCCCTCGCTGTCTCCGGCAGCCGCACCCGCCCGGCCCGTACGTCGGCGACCAGCTGGTCGAGCGCTTCGATTTGTCGATTCAGCTCCGCCGCATCATGTTCGGCGTGGGCGGATTGGTCCTGCCGCAGCGCCACCAGTAGGTACTTCCCGCCCAACCAGGCCACCATCTCGCCATACGACGACGGATTCGTGGGGGCGTTGGCGTCGACCGCAATCCCGCTAATGTGCCCACCCGCTTCACGGTCGATCAGCCACGTCAACAGTGAAAGGTGCTCCTCGGCCGGGGCACCCGTGTTGCGGCCATGCTCGTAGATGTAGCGCCAGATGCCGATGTACTGCCTGGCACAGCGCATGAGCACGGTGCCGGGTTCGTCTTCGCTCGTGAACACCCGCAGGAACGGCCCGGCATCCGGCAGTGGCTGGTCGGGCCGAGCCTCAACCGGTGGGGCTGAAAAGAGCGCCGATCTGTTCGGTGAGAGTCCGAATACAAAATGATCTGGTGGTTGATGGTCAGATGGCACAGTGGAGCGTCCCTTCACATTTCGCAGACAAATGGTGCTCGATGGTTGGCCGGTGCGGTCAGTCCCAAAGCTCGCCGCACGGCAAAGGCGGCAGATCGACGCGCACATCGTCATCGACCGTGACGACGAATTCGGGAAAACCCTGGGCCAGTTCATCGGCCACGTTCTGGGCTTGTTCGGCACTGGCTTGGTAATCCAAGTTCAGCGCTCCGGATTCGATGTGGATGTGGCGAATTCGGCGCGGCGGCGGTGCGACATGCGACTGCTGTGTCGTCACCACCATCACCGCAGTCTGTTCGGGCCCAGAACCATCCGACCGGCCTCGACCAGGATCTGCTGCGCGGCAGCCTTGCGCGGGCACTGCTTCGCACGGCAAGCAATATGGATCTGCATGATCTCGTGCGCTTGGGCAACCGTGAACGGCAGCATCGGCGCCTGATGGGCACCAGCGTCGCACAGGGCGATGAGTTGGTACATGGCAAGAGAATTCGTGGGCATCGCACATCCTTCTTCCGGTGCAATAAGCAGCAAGCTCAGGCGGTACCCGGCACCGGGGCTTTCGCCACCGGCCCCGGCTCACAGGGGCCAATGCGCCGCCCGAGGGGGTAACGGCGTCGGTCCGGTGCCGGGCACCGAAACCGACCGTAAAGCCGCTAAAACGCCAGCTGGGCGTGGAAATTTAGGTTTCCGTTTTATTTATACGAAAACCCATATATTCTGCGGGGGAACGGTTTTCAGCTAGACAGCTTGGGCAAATAAGCCGACAATCGGGGACGCTGGATATGTATATGACAACCGGCGAAGTCATCCGCCGGATCAGGAAATCTATCGGGATGACCCAGGCAGAGCTGGGAGATTTGCTCAACTTCTCTCAGCCCGCAATCTCGGGCTTGGAGCGCGGCGGCCCCGCCTCACACGACGTCCGTGTCCTGCGACTCGTCGCACGCGCGCTTCAGGTTCCGCTTGCCATACTGGTAGTGGAGTCGGACGAGGAGGCAGACGTGGACCGTCGCAACTTCTTCAGAGCAGGGGCACTCGGAGGCGCAGGCGCCGCCATGGTCGCGGCGAACGTGCCAGCCCACTCTGCATCATCCGGGATAAAGGTCGGTGCCAGCGACGTCGCTCAAATCACGGACAGTATCAACCAGATTCACGAGTTGGATCTGGTTGTCGGCGGTGACCGGCTCTGCCATCTAGCGGCTGGCCAGGCCCGCTACGTCCAGCAGCTGCTGGACAGCGGCAGCTACAACGAGGACACCGGCAAAGCGCTGGCCACAGCCACCGCAGAGATGATGACCGCCGCAGGATGGGTGCACTACGACGCGGACCGCCGAAACGCCGCCCGCCGCTATTACGCCGACGCAGCCCAGACGTCTGCCGCAGCAGGCGACGGGATCGCCACATCGCACGCGTTGCTCAACGCCAGCATTATCGACCTGGATACGGACGGGCTGGAAGGACTTCCCGGCCGTCAGCCACGTCCGCAGGACTCAGTACATCTGACACAGGCCGCGCAGGATGCCGCTCGTCGCAGCGGTGGCCCGAAGGTGCGCGCACTGACCACTCTTCGCGAGGCACAAGCTCTGGGTGCCGCTTCTGATATGCCAGCGATGGAGAAAGCACTTAGCCGGGCGCACCGCGCGTACGAGTCCGGACGAGGGTATGACCCCGACTGGGCATGGCTGCCCGAAGCGGAGTTCAACGGACTAGCTGGCATCTCCTACATGGAAGCTGGCGACTACGACAGGGCTGTGACTTACTTGCAGCAGGCTGTTGCCGGTACCGCGCAATGGCCCCGTGAGCGAAGCGTGTGGCAGCTCGACCTGGCACAGAGCTACATCAAGGCTGGCGATGCTGCCCACGGCTGTTCGCTGCTTACGGCGAACTTCAACAGCATCAGCGCGGTTGGGTCCGCTCGATTACAACGCAAGTTGGATGCAATCGCGAGTGCCGTACGGCCGCATGCCGCGGTCGCAGAGGTGAAGCAGTTCCTGGGGATGCGCGCAACACTCGCGTAATCCGGACGCACTGAGATCATTCCGACTTTGTCGGAGCGCCGACAGCTGCTACGTGTTCGCCTCCTTGTAGGACCTGATCGGTCTTCGTCTCAATTCGTGCGGGTTGCCGAGACAGTGGCCAATCCGCCGGGTTGGTCGGATCGCATCAAATGTGCCGCCTTCCAATCGATTCCGGACGGCGCGGCCTCGAGGACGCTGGCGAGCAGCCCGAGACGTGCTGCGCGCAGTGTTGAGTTGTCGGTCATGACGAGGATGTCGTCAAAGAAGTCCCGCAGAGCTACGGCTAATGGCGCGGCAGTCACGACCCACGCCGACAGCGGTTGGTGGCGGGTGTGGTCAAGGCTGCTGATTACTTTGATCAGTTGTTGCTCGGCCGGTGCGGTGAGCTGGGCTGGGTCGTAGCTGGCGGGAGAGTCTGGCGGCAGGATCCGGACGATGCGCTGCAGCCCCTCGACGAGCTCGGCGAATTGTGGGCCGTGGTGGCTGCGGGCGTTGTCGATTTCGGCGCGCAAGTGGTCGGCTCGTTGGGGGTTGCCTGCGGCGGGCCTGACGGCATCGATGACCACAGTGGGTGTGTCTTCGTCGCGGAGTCGTTGTTCGTAGCGGGTGATGAGAAGGTCCTCGGCGGTGTCGAGGGCAGTGTCGTCGACGGTGATGCCTTGCTTCCGCAGGGCGTTGGCGGCGGCTTTGAGTCCGTCTCGGTAGGTGAGGGTTTCGAGTTCGGGGTGCTCACGCAGGATTCGGACGATGCCGAGTGCGGCGCGGCGCAGTCCGTATGGGTCGGATGTGCCGGTGAGTTTGGCTCCGATGGCCAGCATTGAAGTGAGCAGGTCGAATCGGTCGGAGATCGCCAGTAGCGCGCCTGGCGAGGTCGTGGGCAGTTGGTCAGTGTGGTGCCGTGGAAGTTCTGTCTCGAATAGCGCTTGGGCAATGGCGGCGGGTTCGTCGGCCTTGGTGGCGTATTCGCGGGCCATGGTTCCGGCGAGGGAGGTCATTTCGATGACCATGTGGGTGGCGAGGTCGAACTTCACCAGTTCACCGGCTCGTGCAAGCGTCGCGGAGTCGCTGGCGGACAGGGTGATTCGTTGCGCGATTTCGCGACTGATGTCGGCGATCCGGTCGGCGCGGTCGGCCATGGTTCCGAGGCGTTGTTCGAAGGTGAGTTCGGTCAGCTGGGCTCGGAATTGGTCTGGGGTGGTATGGAGGTCGGTGTTCCAGAAGAACGCAGCGTCCTCGAAGCGGGCGCGCAGAACGCTCTCGTTGCCGTCGCGGACGACTTGGGGATCGCAGGTGCCGTTGGCGAGGGTGACGAACATCGGCAGCAGGGCACCGGAGTGGTCGCGGACGGGCAGGTAGCGCTGATGCTTGCGCATGACGGTGGTCAGGATCTGCTCGGGCAGTTGAAGATACTTCTCATCGAATCGGCCGAGGACGCCGAGCGGTGTTTCCACGAGGTTGGTGATCTCGTCGACCAAGTCGCCCTCGGTGGCGAAGTCGATGACCGCATCATGTTCGCCTGCGAGCTCGGCTGCCGTCCCGATGACCGCGTCGCGGCGTTCGGCGCGGTCGATGAGGATGCCTTCGTGGCGCATCACCGACTCGTAGTCGGCGGCTCGGTCGATGCTGATCTCGGGCTGCTCGGTGTGGCGGTGGCCGCGGGTGGTTCGGTCGGCGAGCAGTGCGCCCGCGGTGACGGGAAGCACCGTCGTGTCGAGCAGGGCCAGCAGCCATCGGATGGGGCGGCTGAAGGTGAGGAGGGGGTCGTTCCAGCGCATGTTCTTGTCCGACCGGCGCCCGATCACCACCTGCGAGAGCAAGGTGGTGAGGATATCGGCGGCGGTGCGGCCGGTGCGTTTGGTTTCGATGGCGAGGTATTCGATGCCATTGGCTTCGATGCGGGTCAGGTCTGCAGCGGCGGCCTGCTGGGCGTTGAGGAAGCCGTCCAACGCACGTGTGGGGGTGCCGTCACTGGTGTAGGCGGCGCTGGTCTTGGGGCCGCGTTGTGTTCGGACACTGTCGGGTTCGCGGTCGGCGACGTCATCGATGCGCACGACGATTCGACGTGGGGTGGCGTCCACGCGGATCGGCCCGTGGGTGAGATTTGTGTCGGCGAGTAGCCGAGTCAGGTCTTGTTCGACGCTGGTCGCAGTGGCGTCGACGACGTGCGGTGGCAGTTCCTCGGTTCCGATCTCGAACACCAGAAGTCCACCACCAGAGGGGATTTCAGCGGGATCGATTGGGGGTGTGGCGAGTGGGAGGGGTTGGTAGAGGCCGCGCGGGTGCTGGGCTTCGGCGCGCAGCTCGGTCCAGAGGGCGGCGACGGCGCGGGATTGATTGCGCATGGTGGCGAACCGATTGGCGCGTTCGGTAGTGGAAATAGCGCCGCGGGCGTCGAGGACGTTGAAGGCGTGGGAGCTTTTGAGCACGAAGCTGTGTGCCGGGATCGGCAACCGCAATTCCAGCAGTCGTTCGGCTTCGCGAGAGTAGATGTCGAGCAGTTCGCGGGTGGCGTCGATGTCGGCGTCGTCGAGGTAGTAGCGCGACATCTCGTATTCGGATTGTCCGAGGAATTCACCGTAGGTGACACCGGGCGCGTACAGCAGGTCTTTGAAATGGGTGACCTTCTGTACGGTCATGAGGATGCGTTCGAGGCCGTAGGTGATCTCGACGGGGACGGGGTCGAGGGTGTGCCCGCCAACCTGCTGGAAGTAGGTGAACTGGGTGATCTCCATGCCGTCGAGCCAGACTTCCCACCCCAATCCCCAAGCGCCGATGGCGGGTTGGGCCCAGTTGTCTTCGACGAACCGGACGTCATGTGCATCCAGATCGATGCCGAGCGCAGTGAGTGACCCGAGGTAGAGCTCTTGCGGGTTGCCGGGTTCGGGTTTGATGATGACCTGGAACTGGGTGTGGGTTTGCAGCCGGTTGGGGTTCTGGCCGTAGCGACTGTCGTCGGGCCGGACCGAGGGCTCGACGTAGGCGACCTTCCAAGGTTCCGGGCCCAGCACGCTGAGCAGGGTGGCCGGATTCATCGTTCCCGCACCGACTTCGGTGTTGAACGGTTGGGCGATCACGCAACCATGACCGGCCCAGTAGTTCTGGAGACGGAGGATCGCTTCTTGCATGGACAGAGTCGGCTGGGACCCTGCGCGGAAGGATGCGGCGTCGGCCATCGCGCGATCCTATCCGCTGATCCGGGTGTTGGATGCGCTGCCCAGAGTTGGCATTCCCAGTCCTGTGACCTTCCGTGGGTTGAAGAAGCTCGGCAGGTGGCAGCCGCCGCGGCACGCTTCGGCGACCGCGCAGCCCGCGCAGGTATCGCGCATGGTCACGGCCGCGTGGACGTGCTCGGTCAGCGTCGGCCACAGCTCGGCGACGCGTTGCTCGGCGAGGCGGCCGAAGTAGACGTTGCTGTGTGGACAGTTGCGTAGTTGTCCGTCGTAGCTGACGCTGGCCCATACCAGCCCGGATTCGCAGTGGCCGACGATCTGTGAAAACCGCAGCGCCAGAGTGGGGTCATCAGCATGCAGCGGCGTGTCGGTGTCGCTGGTGCACAGCTTCTGGGCGCACGGCCACGCCACCGTCATGCCGGGGCATTCTGTGGCGGTGAGGTGGTCGATTTCCCTCATCAGCGGCAGGGTTACCGACACCGGGACTCCGTAGCGGTCGTCGTTTCGGCCGGTCGGTACGTAGCGCATGACGCCGAACTCGCGGACGCCGATGCTGTGCACGTCGCGGATGACATCCATTGCGCCGCTGATGTTTTCCTTGACCAGAGTTAGTTCGGCAACCACGTTGATGCCCGCGTCCTGGAGCAGACGCATCGCGGTGATGGCTTTGTCGTAGGCGCGGGGATGGCCGGTGAGTAAGTTGTGCTGGTCGCGGTCGCCATGGATGGATACCAGGGCGCAGCGCACGTTCGCGGACGCGAGGCGGGTGGCGCGCTCGGCGGTGATGAAGTGGCCGTTGGTGAATATCACCTGGTACAGGCCGAGTCGGCCACCGTATTCGAAGATGTCCATGGCGTCGGGGTGCAGCAGCGTCTCCCCACCGCTGTAGCGGATGACGAAGCAACCTTTCTCGGCGCATTCGTCCAGGATCGCGGTGGCCAGGTTAGTGGGGATGTGTTTCTCGGGTAGCTCACGTACCGCGCGTCGTAGGTCGTGGTCTGACATCGTCGGATCGATTTTCCACACGTTGTAGCAGAAGCCGCAGTTCCAGTTGCAGACGGCGGTCAGCTCGAGCTCGAGACGTAACGGGAAATCCAAAGTGGTGTCGAACCGCTTGTCGATCTCGTGCACTGATCCACCGTGCGATTCGGACTTGGAACTCTCGGGTGTGGTGAGAGTGGTGGCGAGGGCGTCGAGGTCGGTGGCGACGACATCGGCATCGGCGTTGTACCGATGGCTGATGTTGCCGATGACGGTCGCTCGGTCGGCGCCGGAAAAGATCTGCGCCACCATGTCTTTGGCGACCTTGTTGCGCAGTCGATGGAATGTGCCGGAGTGCGGGTCGAACAACAGACCCAAGTCGCGCCGGTATCGCAATGTCGCGGGAAGGGATTCGATCGCTGTGGTCATCATGCCGCCCTGCTCGCGGCAAGTGGAGTCAGTTGGTCGAGCACTCCACGGACATCGGCTCTGACTTGGGCCAGTGGTGCCTGATATTCCGCCGCCACGATGGCAGCAATAGCCTCCACGTCATGGCCGTCGTAGGCGAGATCGACGACTCGCTCTGCGGTCGCGTTGCTAACACGTATGCACCTGTCGGTTTGCCACTCGTGCAACAGCTTCAGTTCGCGGTTGTAGCGGTAGTGGCGCAAGATCCACTGCGGGCTGCCTGCCTCGGCTTCGTCGATCGCACGATAAATCGCCGTTGCCTCGTAGAGATGATCACGCACAGAAGGCCGTCGCAGTAGCCGCTGCGCGTACTGGCCGACGTTGTCGTCGGCAATCTCGATCCGCCAACCGATTATCTGCTGGAAGTACGTCGACAGCAGGACATCGGCCAAGCTGAACTCCCCGACTACGAAGGGGCCGCCGCTGTTGTCGAGTAGCGCGGCCACGGTGTCGCACACCCAGTGCGCTTGTTCGATCGCTTCCGGGTCCGGTTGCGATGGACGTTGTGGGCGAATCGCTTTCGCGTAGGTGGGCCCGTTCATGAGCAGCGGGAGATCGTGTGTAGCCCATGCGCACACCGACCGGATGACCGCGCGTTGCGCCAGGCTCGCCCCGGTCAGACGCACTCCCGATTCCGGGGCGAGTTCATCCAGGTATTCGGCGATCGACACCACGTCGGTGGCGACGGCACGCGTGCTGGTGTCAACCAGAATCGGCACGCGCGGTAGCAGTTCCGCTACCGACCCGGCGAGTACTTTTTCGGTGTCGAATAGCTGGAGGTCGGTGAACCGGCACTGGCAGCCAACCTGTGCTTCGCGTTCTTCGGGGATGTCGCCGACGATCAGCACTCCGTCCGGCGTTTCGGTGGTCGGCCAGTCCAGCTCGATTCGACGCTCCTCGAAGGGGAGACGCTTCTCCTGCAAGGCGATTCGGCCCCGCATCGACCAGCCCGAGAAGTGCAGGTCCCCGACATAGAGGATCAGCATTCAGATCTCCTTCGGTAGCTTTATCACGGGAGCCGAGGCGGAGGCGACATCCGATATTTCGTATCGCCCCGCCCGGCTCAGCTGCGATCAGTTGCACTGACGGCTGATAATTTCCTTGGTCTCCACCTTCGGCGACTCGTACTCATCGACATCGGCGGCCGCGGTCTGTTCACGCATGACTTCTCCTCCCTTCCAACACATCTGAGGGGCACGCACGTTCGAGTCTTCTCTGCCTGCCCGCGCCGAGCTATCCCGTCTACCGGCCGTATTTCTGGACACTCGTACCTCGGTGTGGACAGATCCTGGACAGCGGAGATTGTCGCCGGCAGAGATGGTCGACGTCGCTGGCATTGGCTGTGGACATATCGTGGACAGATGGCGCATAGTGCTCTGCCCTCGGTCGACCACGTGAAGGAGTGCTTGATCAAGCTGCGCCAGGGGCCGGGGCTGTCGCGGCCTACGACACTGCTGACCGCGCTCGACGAGCCGGTTCGCGCCTACCTCAGTCGCGGGCATAACTGTGAACCCGGCTCCGCTGCCCAAATCGCGGTGTTGGCCGACACGATCAGCGCCGCGATCGACCGACTCGCGGACGACGAACGACTCTATGCCCAAGTCGATTTCAATCTGCTCCCCGAGCACCGGTTCACTACACTCACCGACCGCCAAGAATCGCTCGCCAACCGCCAGAAATGCGCCACCAAGACCATTCGACGCCACGCCGCCCGAGCCCTCGACACCCTCGCTTACCTGCTGCTGGCGTCGCCAGCCGATCTCGTTGTTCAATCGCCGACTCAATCCGGAGCCTCGTCGGCGAAGGAGGTTGAGCGTGGCGACCCCGCTCACGCGGTTCGCACCTTCTGGCATCTGGACCCCGGTGCCCGGGTAGATATCGTGTGCTCTGAGATCCCGCCCGACGAACGCCCGGAGTACGCCTCGCCCGCCGACCGTAACTACTTGCGGTATGCGAAGTTCGCCGATCTGGACACGCTCATCTTCGTTCGAACCCGCCTAGGCCAACTAGCGCCGACAGTCGTGGTCCGCGACTTCGCGCCCTCGGAACATTTCGACACCCACGCTGACGTACTGATCGTTATCGGTGGCCCACCATGGAATGCCAAATATCGAGAATTCCTGCCGCAGTTACCATTTCACTTCGAGCCGCATCCACTCGGCGAGGACGACCCGCTCGTCGTACCCACCCTCGGCGACCTCACACTTGCCCCACGCTGGACTGCCCATAGTGAACTGATCGAAGACCTCGCGGTATTCACCAGACTGATCCTGCAAGGCACCACGGTTTTCCTGCTCGGCGGCTGCCTCACGCTCGGTGTTCTCGGCGCGGCCCGCTGTCTGCTCGACACCGAGCGCGCTCATCCGAACGCTCGCTACCTCACCGACCGAATCGGAGACGACGACTTCGTGCTGGTCACCGAAGCCCGCCGCATCGGCGGAATCACCGACGTCGCCGACTTCACCGTCATCGAGCCGCTCCTACTGCTGTCGCGAGCCGCTGGAGAGGACTTCGGCGTCGTCATCGACAACACTAAACGCTTTACCTGCCAACACAATCCACCCAGGCACACCCAGTGATCGAAGAAGACTCCATCGCCACCTACATCGTGAACCTCCCACGACGATCTGACCGACGAGCCTGGATCCAAACCCACCTCCGAGCCAGCCTGCCCGTGACCTACACCTCGGACTGGGACACCGTCTTCGACGGCCACGAGCTCACCCTCACCGACCTACATGGCCGGGGATTCAAGCTCTTCGACTGGCAGACCGACTCCGACAACCCATGGTGGAACAGACCCCTCAAGTACGGCGAAATCGGCTGCACCCTGGCTCATCTGGCGTGCTGGGCCCACGCTGCCGAACACAGCAACGCGCCCTACACCCTCATTCTCGAGGACGACGCCGTTCTCGATACCGACTTCACCGATTTCCTCACCACCGGCTTGCACAGCCTCCACCAACAGGCCGTGCCATTCGATCTGCTCTACCTCGGCCGATATCCTCTTGAGCCCGACGATCCCGCCCCAGCGCCGGGCTTCGTCCGCCCCGGATACAGCCACTGCAGCTACGCCTACCTGCTCACCCGCCGAGCCCTCTCCACGGTCTTGGCGTCCAGGCTCGCGCAGGCGATCGTCCCCATCGACGAGTTCCTGCCCGCGCTGTACCTCCCGCACCCGCGGCCAGATATGCGAGCTCGGTTCCCACCCCAACTCGCCGCCCTCGCCTTCGATCCACCCCTGGCCACACAACGGCCCAAGACAGAAGCTGGGAGCGACACCGAGGACTCCGCCTTCATCAACACCAGCCGGGCCGAGACTTCCAGTGCTCGATGAGCGGGCCGAGTCGTTTGCCGGTCCATTGTCCGATCGGAGTGTGCGTATCGACCTGAGTCACAATGTGTTCGGGTGGAACGTCCTTGGTCACCACGGCACCCGCCGCGATATAGCTACGAGGCCCGATCCGCACCCCACCGATCACCCGTGCGCCGAACCCGACGACGGAATCTTCCTCGATAACCGGCGATTCCTCATCGACACCCCACCAACCCAGATCCGGGCGGGTGTACTCGTGCACCAGGTCGCCCATCACAGTTGACCGACTTCCGATAACCGTGGCATCGCACACGAACCCAGCCACGCACGCATCCTCGCCGACGTGCACTCGGTCGCACACGTATGCGCCGTGAACCACTCTCGTCCGGTCACCGATGACGCAGCCGTAGCCGATGCGGGAACGATCTTCCAGCACGCAGTCCGCACCCAGCACGGTCCCCTCGTTCACCACCACCTGGTTGAACAGCAGGCAACGGTCTCCGACCACGACAGGTTCGCCGATCGTATGCTGCCCACGTTGCGCGTCGCGGATGCGGGCCTCCTTCGGGTACCCGAGTGTGCAGTGTTCTCCGACGATGACGGCTTCGCCGAGCCGGATCGGCGCATACAGTTGCGAGATCTTCACGCCCGTCACGACATCGACTGTTCGGCCAGCCAATCAACGGTTGTACCGATCGCTTGGTCTTCGCGCTCCCGCGAGTCGAACCCGTGATCTGAACCAGCAATGGTGTGCAGCGTGGTATGCGATCGCGAGTGCGCGGCCTCGGCGGCGATGTCGTAAGACACTGCTGTGTCGTGGTCGCCATGCACGATCAGCGTCGGCACGTCCACGGCGAGGAAGTCTTCCAGCGGGTGGTAGTGCGCGAACTCGGTGAACAGGACACGGCCGAGCTGGAACGTATCGTCGATTAGCAGAAAACCGTTGTCGGCCAAGTGTTTCTGCCCAATGGCACCGAAATTCTCCTCACCCCACGCCAGCTCCGGAACCAGAAAGGTACGCCGCAGATCCAGCACCGGATTCCACAACACCAGCCGATAGAGGTCCTCAAGCCATGACATCGACAGCGCCGTGGAAACGGCGCCGAAGCTGGCTGCCACAATCGACATCGGTTGCCCGACGAATCGCTGCCGGACCGCGGTCACCGCGGCCTGCAGATCCAGGCACTCACCAGCGATCGTCACTCCTTGCTGAGTTCCACCGCTGCTCCCGTGTCCGCGGAAGGAGAACCGCGCGACATTGAAGCCCTGCGATACCAACCGCTGCGCCAATCGGATGAACATTCCCCCGCCCTCATCCATGTCGACGGTGATGCCGTGTACCAACAGCACCACTCCGAGCGCGGGCTCGACCGCGGTGCGGTGGACCGCGAAGTCCAGCCGGATGCCGTCGACAGAGGTCAATTCGAGGCGTTCCATCGGTCAGCTCCCGTTCACTCGGCCCCTGGCATCGACCACAGGCTGTCCATCGTCTCGTGCGACACCGCCGCGTTCAACTCCGCCGCCGACGCGAATGCCATGTTCACAATCGTGCGTCGCCCGCGCCGGATCGGGTGCACCCGATGCAACGTCGTGTTCGTCCGCATCAAATACACATCTCCCGCGCCGACCATCAACTTGTGTACCGCTCGATCCTGCACGAGCCGGGCTACCTCTGGCTGCGTCTTGTCCCAGACCGTGTCCGGGATGCACTCCACGAACCCACCGTCGCCAATCGGTGGACATTCCGCCACCCACACCAACGCGAAACTGTAATCGTCCCAATGCCATCCATGCGTATCACCGGCACGCTCCAACCTGGTGATCACGAACTGCTCAGGCTCGTACGGACACCGAAATACCGGTCCCCCGGTCACCGCCGACAGCAGCTGTGTCATCATCGCGGAGTCGTAGATCGCCTCGATCACCGAACCTTCGCGGGCGATATCGGCCCGAGTCACGTTCCGCATCCGCCGCGGCGTGTACCCGGTCGCGGCGAAGACGAGATCACGCCGGACACCCGCGTCCTCGACCAACCGGAGAGCTTCTGCCGCGACCGCCGACCGTAGCTGAGCAGGTATCAGCCGTGACATCGCGACGTAGCCTGTGCGCTCGAACTCTCTGCACTCCATAGTGATCCCCGCATCATCGGCCAGTACCTGAACGCCGCACCCGCCCAATTCTGCCTGCGGCCACACCCATCGCTGATCCGCTACCAAGTCCCCTCCACATGTTCGGTCGCCGCACTTCTGCCGCCACGCGTCATCCATACACTGGGCTCCTGGGCGGGGAGTGTCCGATAAATGGCGGATCTGGTCCCGGTGTTGGTTAATTACCGGTTGGGTTGATCCGGCCTTCGAAGGTGATCGCGAACGCGTTCAATGCGGGCTTCCACCTCATCGCCCATCGTGCCCGACCACGGCCAGCGGGGTCCAGCGATCGCGTCACCAGATACAGGCATTTGAGGGCGGCTTGTTCGGTCGGGAAGTGTCCGCGGGCGCGGATCGCACGCCGGTAGCGGGGCGTTCAATGATTCAATTGTTATCTGCAGTGTCTCCAAGGGTGTCTTCGATGTGGAGCACGTGCTGTTGAACTGCTCAGTTCTGCGTGCTGGATGTGGTTATCTACCGCGGTCCAGGAGGCAGATCTCAGGGAGGCGGAGTGCTTGTTACGCGGGTGGTTTCGCCGGTCTCGTCGCGTGAGTCATGGACCGTTCTCGGTGATGACGACCGACCGTTGGGGCCGGTAGAGCGGTATCTGGCGTATTTGACCGATATCGAGCGGTCCCCGAACACGGTCAAGGCGTATGCCCACGATCTGAAGGACTGGTTCGAGTTCCTAACCTTCCGTGGCCTGGATTGGCGGGAAGTACGTTTGGAAGACCTCGGTGGGTTCGTCGGCTGGCTGCGACTGCCACCTGCAGCGCGAGACGGCGGGGTCATGATGTTGCCGTCAGTGGCGCACCATTGCACGGAATCGACTGTGAACCGCAAGCTTTCGGCGTTGAGTGCGTTCTATCTCCACGCCGTGCGCCATGGCGTTGATGTTGGTGACCTGCTGGTGTCCTGGCAGCCGGCGGGTCGCGGCAGGGGCGGCTGGAAGCCGTTTCTGCATCACATCAGCAAGGGCGACCCGGTCAAAGCACGAACCATCAAGCTGAAGGCGCCGAAGAAGCTGCCGCGCGTGCTCGATGTCGTTGAAGCGCAAGCGATCCTGGATTCCTGCGGGCGTTTGCGGGACCGCTTCCTTTTCGCGGTGCTGCATGAGACCGGTGTCAGGATCGGTGAAGCCTTGGGGCTTCGGCACGAAGACATCGCCGCTGCCGAGCGCGAGTTGACGGTATGTCCACGGGACAACGACAACGGAGCTCGCACGAAATCATCGACCTCGCGCAGCGTTCCGATCAGCGCCGAGCTGGTCCGGTTATATGCCGATTACCTGCATGAGGAATACGGTGATCTCGACAGCGACTATGTGTTCGTCAACCTTTGGGGGCGCCCGCACGGGCGCCCGATGACCTACTCGAACGTCTATGACCTGGTCGGGCGTCTGCGCCGCCGCACTGGCATCGACTTCGACCCGCATTGGTGGCGTCACACCGCCGCGACCCGTCTACTTCGAGATGGCGTCCCGATCGAGGTGGTGTCGCGCATCCTTGGCCACGTCGACATCACCACCACCGAAACGGTTTACGGGCATCTCACCGTCGAAGACGCTCGCCGAGTGTTGGAGCGGGCGGGCTGGTTCAACGATCAGGAGGTGCGCTGGTGAACAAGCCTGTCACGAAGTCCGCACCCGCCGCCGCGCCGGGGATGCTGGCGAAACTGATGGCAGCGGTGAGGCCCGAATTCCGCCGCACCACATTGCAGTTCGCCGCCGAGGATCCTGTGTTCGGTGGAGGTCGATGCCGCGTCGAACAATGCGAGCGAACTGCACGCTCGCGCGGGTTATGTCCCGGTCATCATCAACGCTGGGCCGACGCCGGTCGGCCCGATCTCGACGTTTTCGCCGCATCGACCGACCACCGTTGGGCGCGGCAGCGTCCGAACATGCGCTGCCGGGTGCCTGGCTGCGGTTACGGCTGCGCGCGCGGCGGAATGTGTCAGCTACATGCCCAGCGATGGGTTCGGGCGGGTCGCCCCGACCTGCAACAGTGGTTGGCCGAACCGCTGCCGTTCAAGCGGCCCGCACCGGGAGTGACCTGCGCGATCACGTGTTGTGACCTCTGGCCGAAGGCGCAAGGCCCATTCTGTCATCCCCATGCCGCCACCTGGAAGGTCAACGGACGACCCGATATTGGCGAGTTCGTTCGACGCTTTGACGACATCCAGATTCCGAGCGGGGAGACTATCCGGCTCGATGAACTCGAGGTCGGGATGCGGCTGGAGATGCAATACGTCTTGCAACACCGTCACGACCAGCGCGAAGGCACCATCACCCCGGACACGGTGATGAGGGTGGTGCGCCTGCTGGCCAACTCGACGGCGTCGTCGCTACTGGACCTCGACGAATCCGCCTGGCGCGCTCTGGCCGGCGAATGCTGGCCACGTGACACACGATCTATCGGTTTCCTGAACTACGCTCGCCGCGTCGTCGAGGATCTCGCCGAGCCGACCGGGTGGGAAACCGAGTATCCACGCGATGTCTGGCGCATGCACCGGCTGGGTTTCGATGGTCGAAGAATGTTGCGGTTCAACGGTATTGCTCAGCCATGGCTGAAAGAATTGGCCAAGCGATGGGTTCGCTGGCGGTTGTCGACCGGGCTCGGGCTCGAAGCCGGCGGCGGACGCCCAGTCCTGGCGATCACCCGATTCTCCCGATTTCTGGACCGCGTCGGCGTCACCGAGATCGCCGAGGTGACTCGGCCGGTTCTGGAGCGATATCTGGCTGACCTGCGCGGCGAACCCGGCGGCCCTCATCGCCAGGGCACCCAAATTGGTCTGCTCAACGGCTTGTTCGCCGCCATCCGCCAACATCGTTGGGACACAAGACTTCCCGCCGAAGCGTCCTTCTTCACAGAGGACTATCCCAAACGCGACGAACGAGCACCCCGAGCGTTGCCCGACAACGTGATGGCCCTGCTCGAACAGCCCGACAACCTCGACCGCTGGGACAACCCCACCTACCGGCTGATCACGCTCACCCTCATGCGCTGCGGACTGCGGATCACCGACACGACGCGCCTGCGCGGCGACTGCGTCGTCACCGACGCCGACGGCGCACCCTATCTGCGCTACTTCAACCACAAAATGAAACGCGACGCCCTGGTCCCTATCGACGAGGAACTCCGCGAACTGATCAACGGGCAGCGACAGCGCGTTCTCCAACGATGGCAGGCCAGCACCCCGTGGTTGTTTCCGCGCCTAACCAAGAACATCACCGGTGAGCACCCCATCGGCAGTTCCACCTACCGGCTGGCGCTCTATCGCTGGCTCGAGCACTGCGATATCCGCGACGAACACCGCGCCCGGGTGCGCCTGACCCCGCATCAATGGCGTCACACTCTGGGCACCCGGCTCATCAACCGTGACGTCCCCCAAGAGGTCGTCCGCAAGATCCTCGACCACGACTCGCCGCAGATGACCGCGCACTACGCCCGCCTGCACGACACGACCGTCCGCCGGCACTGGGAAGCGGCCCGAAAGGTCGACATCAACGGCGACACGGTCAGACTCGACCCGGATGGTCCGCTGGCAGAGGCAGCCTGGGCCAAACAGCGGATCGGCCGCGTCACACAGGCCCTGCCTAACGGGTTCTGCGGTCTGCCGGTCCAGAAGAACTGCCCGCATGCCAACGCGTGTCTGACCTGCCCCATGTTCATCACAACACCGGAATTCCTTCCCCAGCACCGCAATCAGCGTCAACAGGTTCTGCAGATCATCGACGCCGCCGAGGCCCGCGGCCAGCAGCGCCTCGCCGAGATGAACCGGGGCGTGCTGACCAACCTCAACCAGATCATCGGCGCCCTCGACGACGAAACCCGAAGCAACACGAAGGCGGTCCCCGATGCGAGTTGACAACACCGCACACCTGATCACCGCCGCCCAACGCCGTCACGAGCTGACCCGCGCCAAGGCCATCCAAGCTCTTCACGAGCTCGATCAAGCAGGAACAGCGATCACCTTCGAAGCGGTCGCCCAGCACGCCGATGTCTCCCGCTCCTGGCTTTACAGCCAGCCCGACATCAAAGACGAAATCCAGAGAATCCGCGCCAGCCAAGGCCCAAACATCAAGGCTGCCATACCATCTCGCCGGCGAAGCAGTGATCAATCGCTGCGTCAGCGGCTCGACATCGCCAACACCCGCATCCGCCAGCTCACCGAGGAGAACCAGAAACTTCGCCGCCAGCTCGAACAGACCCTCGGACACCTTCGCGCCGAGCGATCAACGAAACCAGCTGCACAGCATCGCAATCCGATAACGATCGGACCGTGCTGAAAGGTCGACGCAGCGGCTACGCCGCTGCGTCGACAACACCATCCAAAACACGTCCGCGCTGGCCACAGCACCACACCGACCTCGGACTAGAGATAACGATCGCGTTGGTGGAGCATATGATTCGTCGTATCTCGACGTCGTAGTCGAGGAACGGCACGAACTCTGTCCATGCGTTCTCCCACAACCGCACGATCGCCGGGTACTGCCCGCCCCATTTGGTGGCGAACTCGCCGAAGCGTTCGGCGGCGGCCGTTTCGGTCGGGGCGGTGTAGACCGGTTTGAGATCGCGGCTCATCTCGGCCCAATACTTGCGGGATGCGTAACGGAATGTGTTGCGCAGCAAGTGAATTACGCACGTCTGCACGACAGTTCGTTCCCACACGGTGTTGATGGCCTCCGGCAGCCCCTTCAGGCCGTCGCAGACCGCGATGCACACATCGGTCACACCGCGGTTCTTGATCTCGGTCAACACTTGAAGCCAGAATTTCGCGCCTTCACCGCCGTCGCCAGCCCACAGTCCGAGGATGTCGCGTTCCCCGGCACAGGCCACGCCGATGACCACATAGATGGGCCTGTTGGTGACCTGACCATCCCTGACCTTTACGTGGATGGCATCGATGAAGATCACCGGATACACCCGCTCGAGCGGCCGGTTGCACCATTCGGCCATCTCACCGATCACCTTGTCGGTGATCCGGGAGACGGTGTCGCGTGAGACCGACGCGCCATAGATCTCCTCGAAATGGGCCGAGACCTCGCCGGTGGTCAACCCTTTCGCGGTCAACGACAATACGATCTCGTCGATACCGTTCAGGCGCCGCTGCCGCTTGCGCACGATCTGAGGGTCGAACGTCGAGGCGGTGTCGCGAGGGACGTCGATCTCGACCGACCCGATTTCGGTCAGCACTGTCTTGGACCGAGTTCCGTTGCGGGAATTGCCAGTTCCGCGACCGACCGGGTCGTGCTTCTCATAACCGACATGCTCGGTCATCTCCGCTTCCAGGGCGGTCTCGAGCACGGTCTTGGTCAGCTGGTTCAGCAACCCGCCCGGGCCGACCAAATCCACGCCCTGCTCCTTGGCCTGGGCCAACAACTGCTCGGCCAGCTTCTTGGTGTCCACAGCCTCTTTCGCCACGGACTCGATGGTCTCCGACATCAGTCGATCCTTCCTGCCGAACCATCAGGTTCGGGCCAGTCAGACCGAGATCAGATCCGCCGAAGATCAGACAGTCCCCCTGGGCGTGATTGATGAGTATGGTCGCTCGGGTGGGGATACTTCCAGAGTCGGTAAAAGCCGCATTGAATCGCACTGTGGAGACCTCGGCGGGACGTGGCGTCGTGGTGGTATGTGGATTTCCTGGCTCTGGAAAGTCCACGGCCGCAGCGTATCTCGCTGTGCGGTCGCATGCGAGCGTGTTGGACAAGGACAGTTTCGCGCCGCGCCTCGAACAGGACGTGATGCGGGCTTTGGGTGGTGATCCGTTCGACCGCGACAGCGATGTCTATCGATCGGTGGTGTCTCCCGGCATCTATGACGGGCTGGTCCGTACCGGGCTCGGGATCGGCATCCGGCATCCGGTGGTATTGGACGCACCGTTTCTTTCAGTGATCCGACAGGCGGCTGATATCGGTGTTTCACTGGCGCAGCATCTGCGAATGAAGGTATCCGTACCGGAATCGCTTACGGTGCAAACGATATGGATCGACAGCTCAGCTGCGCAAATCAGGGAGCGCATGATCGCCCGCGGCGCCGAGCGCGACGCACCGAAACTCGCCGACTGGGATAGCTATCGGTCGAAGGTCCTCGACAGCGATCTGCGCGAAATCGCGCACACCGTGGTGGATGTCGTCACCAACAACTGAGTTGTGGCAGTGATCGACAGACCCGCGCGTCTCCAATGACGGCTGGAGCGCAGCAGCGCGCGGCCTCACAATGGTGCGATGGGGAGATCGCGGGCACCGCGAAACGAATCATGTGTGGCCAACCGCCGCGGCAGCCTCCGGGGTCGTAGCTCCAGTCGGATCCCGTGCTCGCGCAAGATCAGTCGCACCCATGCCTGTCCGAGTTGGACGCGCAGATCCTCTGGGGCGATGCCTATGTCGCGCAACGTCGCGCGTTCTTCACCGTCCATACCCGGTTCGACGGTATCGGGCCGCGCGTGGTTCCGGGCGGCATGTGGATGTCCGGTGTCCGTCCTGGCAATCGCATGCTCGATCCGGCTGTCGAGTGGTACCAGCGCGGAACCGGGCGGTTGCGCGCTGCGTCATATAGTTCAGGGCGAGTTGCATGACGGAGGGAGGCGGGGGTGTCCGGGGAACTCCAGGTCGAGGTGGACCGGTTACGTGAGGCGGCGCGGTTTACTGCCGGGAAAGCACAAACCATCCGAGACGAACTCAGCAAACTCGACGACACGATCGGCAAAGAGCTGCTCGTCGACGGCTGGCACGGAAAAGCGGCCAGCGCCTACGACGAGTCGTGGGTGGAATGGAAGCACGGTGCCGAGACGGTGATCGCCGCGTTGGAGCAGTCCGCGGCGAGCCTGTCCGAGGCTGCGATCCAGTACGAACTGCGGGATACGACGAACAGTGACGCGATTACCGGGTTGCAGGGGTTGGATCTGCCGTGACCAGTGAGGACAGCTACCGGGTCGATCTGGAGCAGCTCGATGCCGCGATAGACACGATGGACAAGTTCGGCCGCAGTGTGGAGGACTGGCTGGGTGAGGTCGATCGACATATCGCTGATTTGCATCTGACGTGGTCGAGCCAGGCGGCGTCAGCGCAGCGGGTGGCGCACGAAAAGTGGGTGGCCGGGGTGAATGAGATGCGGGAAAACCTCGACGAACTCCGCGATGTCGCCAAGACCGCGCACCAAAACTACAGTGCCGCAATCGAAACCAACACCGGAATGTGGCCCTGATGGCGCCTCCTGTGCAGGTGGATCCGCAGGGGTTCACCAAGGCCGCCGAGGTGTATGAGGGCGTGCACAACGCGTTGACCTACAACGTCGACACGTTGAGCAAGGTGTTGGCCGGGGCCGGTGGGAGCGCGGGCTCGGACAACGCCGGGCGGAAATGGACCAACGACTACGACCCGGCCGCGTGGAGCACCGTCGACGCGCTGGGTGATCTCGCGTTGGCGGTCGGGCAGATGCATGACCTGCTGCAGTTCACTGCTGCTAACCACGCCAACGCGAATTCGCAGTCGGCGCCGGAACCGAATCCGAATGACCTGGTATTTCCGCCGGGAACGCTCAAGGTTTACAACCCGCCCGAGCCTCCGGCCGCGTATGGCGGCCATGACGCGGAGCCGACGGGCTGGTCCTTAGTCCGTGACTGGGTTCAGGGCGAGGTGTGGCCGAACGGTCACCCGGATGTGCTGCGCAAGATGGCCGCGGCGTGGCGGACGATGGCCAATGGTCTTCGTGTATCGGCGGCCCCGTTGCCGACAGCGCGGGAGCTGATCGAGGCGCAGCAGAGTCCGGAGACCGAGCAGGCGCTCGAGCAGGCCGACATCGTCAAAGGTGAGTTCGAGTCGCTGGCGGGGGTGTGTGAGGAACTCGCGACTTCCTGTGACTCGTATGCGAATTCGGTTGAGCAGACCAAGAGCGCGATCAAACGCGCACTGGTCGAGCTCGTGGCGTTGGTGGCGGTGGATCAAGCCTTCGGCTGGATCGCGGCCCCGTTCACCGGCGGCGGATCGGCATTCGCGGCCCAAGGCGGGATGGCGATCGCGATCAGCGTCTACGGGGCGCGCATCGCGACGATGATTCGCGCCCTGGTGGGTGTGGTCGAGACCGTGCGCGTTCCGGTCGCGGTGTCCCAAGCCCTCGCCCGCGGCTCGGAAGCGTTGATCCCGCTGATCGAGGCGCGACCGGCACTCGCCGCCGCGGATGGTGCGGTCGCGCCGGGGCCGTTCACCTCGTGGGCGAAGCTTCGCCGCCCGAATCTGTGGAAGCCGACCAAGGACACGATCGTCAACAACACCGAAAAGTGGCGAAGACCTGGCGATGCCACCGAGGACTTCTATACCGTCAAGTCCGAGCCCCGAGTCAAAGTGCCGATCGAGAAGAACTACGACAAACACCCCGAGATCACCCAGCTACCCAAGGATCCGAAGGGCCAATACTACATCGACGAAGCCAACGGGGTCCGATACCCGGTCAAGCCGGGCTGGGACTTCGGCCACAACAGCGGCTATGAGAACCGGAAACTGATCGCCGACGCACAAGCCAACGGCTGGACCCAGGAACAGCTGGATAAGCAGGTCAACAGCCACCCTGACTGGTTCCACATCGAGGATTCAACCGGAAACCGAAGCGGTAGAAGGGAACTGAAGTAGATGACCCAACGCGACGAATGGGGCCGTACCCCACTGCATTACGCCGCCCTGCATGGCGATCTCGACGCCATCGAGCACCTGCTCGCCACCGAGGACGTCAACGTCCGCGACAACGACGACTGGACCCCTTTGCATTTCGCCGCACAGGAAGCCAACCCTGCGGCCGCGGAACGGCTGCTCGATGCCGGGGCCGACGTCGACGCACTTACCGCAAAAGGGATGCCCGCGATCTACTGGGCTGCCACGGCCAACGGCGGCGACCCTGTCGCCACGATACGGCTGCTGCGGGCCCGCGGCGCCGATCCTACGAAACCGACGATAAAGGACGACTATTTCCCGCCTCAGAGCCCCTTGCACTTCATCAGTGAGACCACCAATAAACCCCACATCAAAGCCGAGTTCGCGGACCTGCTGTGACCGATGCCCCTGACATCGACGCCGCGATCGAGGAAATGAAAACCAAAGCCACGCAAGTACAAGCAGCGCTGGCCAAGATCCGCGGCAGCGGCACTGCCGCCAACGGCGCCATCACCGCGATCGTCGACTCGGGCGGGCACCTACGCGATCTCAAGCTCGGCCGCGGTGCCCTGCAATGGGGAGACAAGCTCGCGAGCATGATCCTGCAAGCGACCGCCGCCGCCGAGCAAGACGTAGCGGCGAAAGTAGAGCGAGCGATGCGTCCGCTCACACAAGACCACCGGGTCGAGGCCGGGTTGCGAACGATCCGCGAAACACTCGGCCAAGCCGAGCCCACGGCGCTCACCCCGACGGCGATGACTGAAGAGGAAATCCAAGCCGCCGACGACGCCTACTACGAGCGCATGAATCAACAAGGCTGGAGCCGGTAGTCACGTCCGCCTGGTACCTGCTGCGACCCAAACACAACGCCTTTACGCGGCTTCGTGCCGACAAGCGGATCGGTGATCTCGATCAGTCATCGCCGGGCGGTGGCGGATCGTAGGCCCGCGCCGGGTCCGCCAGATACTCCAGATCGCGCAGCCGCAAGACGACGGCCCATCCGACATCGCCGGGTTCGTACCGGAGTCCAGGCGTGTGCAGAAAATCGACCACCTGCTCGACTTGCTCCCGCGACGGCGGCGAGGTCATTTCGGCGCAGACCGCCCGATAGACCTCGGCGACCGTGAGGTCGCTGCCTGGCGGGATCGCGTCAACGACCACTGTGACTAACCGTTCGATGGTTGGGTCCATACTGTTCCTCCTGTCCGGCAAGAGCACCTGCGGTCGAGCGGCGGGGTGTAGACCACGGCGCTGTATCGGCGGCAGGCGTGTGTTCGGTGCCCGCTCCGACCGGGCGCGACGCATGGGGTCCAGCCGACAAGGACTCTGTTGGCGCCGAGGATGTGGCCCGCTGAGCAGCGCACGGGCGCGGGCTCGACCCATCCGCGTTCGGTGCGGACGAGCTGATCGGGCGGTACGACTTTGCCGTCGACGGTGTAGAGCAGACGGGCGGTCATCCATCAAGAATACCGCGCGGTTCGAACATAATTTCGAATACTATCCGGTTTGTTCTCGTGTCGGTGCAATCCAGGCATCTGTGGCGACAAGGCCACAGTTGTCACCGATCGAACCCGGTGACCTTGGAGTGCAGACTGAGGTACAGGTGGCTGTTGTCACTGGGGACAGGTCAGGCGAACTATCGCATAGGCCGGACCGCAACCGAGGGATCTGGGAGTCGAGATATCTCGGCAAAGACCATTGCTACCAAGGAGAATTCGATCTGGGTGGCTGCTATGTCAGGCGATCGAGCGCGGAAATCGCGCCTTGGTGGCCGACGTCGGCGGCGCGTTGGAACCAGTACTCGGCTTCGGGCGAGCCGAAAGAGTTCACCATGACCCCCAGAAGGTAATTCGCGTCAGGGTGGCCATCGTCAGCGGCCCGACGCAACCACACGCCCGCCTCGCTCGATCTGCGATTGAGCAGCAGTACACCCAGGTTGTGCATGGATTCGGTGTGGTCCTGTGCGGCAGCAGTTCGCCACCAATGCTCGGCTTCGTCAGCATGTCCGCTGCCTACAAGGTGCAACGCAAGGCCGTTCATCCCTTCAGGATTGCCGAGGGTCGCGGCCTTCCGCCACCACCGCTCGGCATCGGCATTACGGCCCTGTTGCTTCAACAGGATCGCGACGTTGTCCATCGCGTACGCATCTCCGGCGGCTGCGGCACGGGTCCACCATCTCTCGGCTTCGCTGAGCCGACTTCGCTCATGCATTAACCAGCCGAGACGAGACATAGCCTCACGATGACTGAGTTCCGCGGCACGGCGAATCCAGGCTTCTGCCTCGTTGGCCTGCCCTGCTTCCCGCAGGTGCATGCCGAGGGCGTACATGGCGTCAGGGTCGCCAGCATCGGCCGCGCGACCAAGCCAGGCCTGCCTCGCGACATGATCGCCGCGCTCGTCGGCGAACATCGCCATGAACGTCATCGCTTCAGCATGGCCTGCCTGCGCCGCTCGGTGCAGCCAGTGTTCAGCTTCGTCGAAGTCGCTCCAACCGCCCAATCGCACCCCGAGCCGGTACATTGCGTCGACGTCACCGGCGTGCGCTGCGCTTCGTAACTCGGTGTGGTCCCCAGCGACCATTTCCCCTAGCTGCGTAATGCGGCGGGAGCCGCCAGCCTCGCCAGCGCGACACCAAAGCTCTACAGCCTGCTCCATGCGCCGATTCAGCATCGCATGCGTCCCGACGGTGGCAAGGACACCAGGCTCTGCATCCCGAGTTCCCCGGTGCCAAAACGACTTCGGAATCGGTCGCGCGGGCCTGAGGTCATCGCCGTTGTCGGCGGCCACAAGATATTCGAAGGCCCGGTAGGCGAGCGTTCCGTTGTGGAGGCGAGTTGTCACTAGCGGAGCGATTCGGCCGGCACCTTGCGGGCGTTGCCGTGCGACCCCGATCGCGGTGAGTATGTCCTCACCGCTCATCTCAAGGTCCGGGCGCAAGTCCTCGATTGTGTCGAGTGCCAATTCGAGCAACGCGGACTCCGGCACTGGATCGACGCGCCCGATCCGCGCCCAATCGACAGCTACCTCAAGCACAGCACGTAGAGCCGGATTGCCATAAAGTGCGTCGTCGTAGCGCTGGAGCATATCCGGTGCGCCCGAGAGGATCTCGCCCAAACCATACCCGGCCAGATTCAGTTGCGGGTAGGCCGCCGCCGCGGCCGCTTGCTCCTCAGGGTCATCGCTGGTCGGCCGTAACGTAATCTCCTCGGCCTGTTCGAGCACCATTCGGATGTCGTAGCTGAATTCACCAGCATCCCCGCGCAGCAGCCGCCGCTGGTCGTTGCGGAGGGTTGCAACCACGACTGTAGGAGAATTGCGCGCCAGCAAACGATTCAGCACCACAGATGTCAATCCTTGAGTGCTCACCAAGAACCGCTCGACGTCGTCGAGCCACACAACAATCGTTGCCGTGCTGTCGAGAAAAGCCCGGCAACCGGGAACACGAAAAAGCGATTCTGGTGTCGGAACGAGGATCCTGGCCTCAGGCATGCGAGTCCGGACCGCTTCGAAGAGGCTACGGGTTTTTCCCGCCTTGGACGGCCCGCTTACGATCGCCATCCGCTGCCCGTGCAACGCGGCCGCGAGTCGCTCGTCGACGTTGCCGCGCGTGCGGCATACGTACGGATCGGTGGTTCCAGTGCTGCCTATCTCTCCGTAACACGATGGTGTGGCACCGAGCTTGTATGGATCGAGGTCAGCGATTCTCGGTAGGTCACCGTCGTCTGCCAAACAGCAGACCAACTGTGCCAGATCCGCCTCAGAATCGTGTGCCGCACCTCCCTGATTGATCGTCAGATCTCGCCCAACAACAATGTGCGACAGCGATATCGGGCCGCCATGGCCGTGCTGCGCAGCGGAGTGTCGCTCTACCGCGGCGCCGGAGGAGGGTGAGGCGGTTCGTGTAGTCCAGTGTGGACACCGACGATGGAGAGCTTGCCATCGACCGTGAGATCCTGCGCCTCTAACAACGCGCCCGCTGATGTGCTGTCTCTGATCTCAGCTTCGCCAAGCTTTGATCGCAGGAACTTCACTGCGGTGACCTGCGGCGGCGGCGCAGTATGGGCGGCGTCACGGCTGTGGTCGTCATCGATGAGCTGCACCAACCGACGCAACCGGTGCAGTAGCTCCTCGTCATCGCCTGCACCTGCATGTTGCAGTTCCTGGGCCAGTTCGGCATGCTGCGCTTCCAACTCCGGTTGGGCTTCGACGCCAGTCAGATCCACCGAATGATATCTGCGAGTTATTAGTTCCCGCACCGACCCGTAGGCGTCGATCACCGCCTGTTTGGAGGTGTCGGTCAGGCCAGCGGCCGCTCCCGCGGCGATCGCCGCGGCCATCAAGGTCACCGGGTCCACTCGCCAAACCTCCTGTTGGACAACCTGCTTAGACAAGAACCCCACTGAACCAAGTTTCCGCCGACAACGCAACTGTAGGTTCGGGGCTGAATATACCTCTGCTGGCGAGGTTTTCGGCGAGATGTCTACTGACACGGTGACTTCCCACTCCGCGTCGGTTGGAGTGCTGACCGCATCCGCGGGGATGGCCGACGGCCGAGGCGGCAGCGTGGGGTGTATATCCGTACGACAGCGACCCCGCAAGGTACCGCCCACTCGCCCGCGCGCTGAGCGTAGAGGCGCCGGATCGCGGAGACAGGGCCTGGCCGGTTCGCTGGCGCTCAGCTCGGCTAGCGCACGCGACGAGTACCTTGCGTGCGCAGATCCAGCGGAGGTCGGGGGAGCGCCCGCTTCCGACTGAACTTCGGCGGGGTTACTGCCGACGCGCCCGGGATTGCTTATCGCACCTTCGGTGACCAGTCAGCGGCGAAGGTCTCCATCTGCTTAAGGACTACGTCGAGCGCTTTGTCTTCCCCTTCCGGCGGATAGTCGTACTTGGCTAGCAGTCGGCGGATCCGGGTGCGCAGCTTGGCCCGCACCGGTTCCCGGGTGAGCCAGTCCTGCGGCAGGTTGCTTTGCAGGTCGAGGACAAGGGCTCGGGCGATCTCAGCGAGGGTGGCGTCACCGCCATTAATGAGCTTGGCCATCCCGTCCTTGGCAACCGCGTCGTAAAAGGCGAGTTCGGCGGGATTAAGAGCCGGTTCGAAGCGCTCACCGCGCAGGGCCTCCTCAGAGATCTCCTTCATGAGTTCGGCGAGCTTTGCGATCATCACCGCACTGCTGTACTGCTGGCTCATGTACCGCTTCATCAGATCGTCAAGCTTCTTCGAGAACTGCTCTTGACTGACGATGTTGTGCCGAGTGACTTCGCGCATCTTCTGCGTCACCAGTCGGCGCAATGCCTCAGCAACCAGGTCCGGCGTCTCAGACCCCGAAAGTCGATGCAGCTGTTCCTGATTGATGTTGGTGATGTCGACATGGCCGATACCTGCCTCTTCGTAAAGGTCGGTGATGTCGCTGGCGTTGACGACGGAGGCGGCCAACTGCTGTAGGTAGATTCGCACCTCGGCGGTGATGGGCTGGCCGTTGGCTTCGCGGTCGGCGGCATCGAGTTTCACCATCCATGCCCGCACTTCACTGAAGAACGTGATGTCTCGCTGCCAAGCCCCCAGATCCGCACAGCGTTCGTCCAGGTCGCGCGCAGTGGAGCAGATCCGGTAGAACCGCTCCAGCCGGGAAACGCACTCTTTGAACCGGGCCGACAGCGTTTTCTCGCCAGGCTCGACAACATTGCCGGGTGTGCTCGGTGCCCGGAGGTAGTTGGACACCGACCGCAGCGCACGCTTACGCGGCGCAGCATGGCTGGTGTCGGCGAGTAGCTGCTCCCACTGTGTCGGACGCAGCAGCTCCCGGATGGTCGTGAGTTCGTTCTTGACCTCGGTAATAGCACGATCTGTATTCGCACCGAGTGTTCGATCCTGTTGATCGGCAGGCGAATACACCTTCAATGCGGCGGTCAGATTGTCGGTGAGGGGCGCGTAGCCGACGAGCAACCCGTCCTCTTTGCCGCGGAACCGACGATTGACGCGGGCAACGGCCTGCATCAGGTTGGCGCCCTGCATCGGGCGGTCCATGTACATGGTGTGGATGGGTGGCGAATCGAATCCGGTGAGCAGCATCGAGTGCACGATCAGCAACTCGAGTTCATCGTCGGCGTCCTTGATACGGTTCCGGATCACCTTCTGCTGTGATGTCCGCAGTCCGTGGGCACGCAGATGCGCGGGGTCACTGGGATCGCTGTGGAACACGATCTTCATGATGCCCTTGTCGATTTCGTCGCTCGCCCACGGGCGTCGCTGTTCTAGCGCGTCGAACAGTCGCACACAAATCTCGCGTGTACCACACACCACCATCGCCTTGCCGGGGCCGCCGATCTGCGGTTTCATCAGTTCTCGCCGTTGCTCCCAGTGGGCGATCAGGTCATCGGCGAGGGTGGCGATGCGGTCCGGGGCACCGTAGATGGTGTTCATGGCGGCGGCGTACTTGATAGCCTCCCGCCGTTCAGCATCGTCCAGGTCAGCGGTCAGCGAATCGGCCTTCTGGTCGAGGGCGTCCGGGTCGATATCGGGAGGCAGAGCCACCCCGATCACCCGCGGCTCGTGGTACACGCGGACGGTTGCCTCGTCGTCTACGGCCCGCTTCAGGTCGTAGATGTCGATGTACTCGCCGAATGTCTCCTGGGTGTCGGCTTCACCGCTGATTGGTGTGCCGGTGAATGCGATGAATGTCGCGTACGGCAGCGCATTGCGGATGTGTTTGGCATACCCGTTGACAGTCTCATAGTGCGAGCGGTGGGCCTCGTCGACAATGACGATGATGTTTCGGCGGTCCGAGAGCAACGGATGCTCAGAACCCGCTTCCTTCTCCGTCTTGGTTCGGCCGAACTTCTGCAGGGTAGTGAAATAGATGCCACCGACGCGGTTGTTGCCGAGTTCAGTGCGCAATTGCTCGCGGCTGGTTACCTGTTTCGGTTCCTGTCCGAGCAGGATCTTACTGTCCTGGAAGGTCTCGTACAGTTGGTCGTCGAGATCATTCCGGTCGGTGACGACAACGATTGTCGGATTGTTCAGCGCCGGGTGTCGTGACACCAGTGCCGCGGTCTCCACCATCTCCTCGGATTTCCCGGCGCCCTGGGTGTGCCAGACCACGCCAGCTTTGCCGTGAGTGCGAGAGGCTTCGACGATGGAGTTCACCGCCTTGGTGACCGCGAAATACTGGTGCGGCTTGGCGATTCGCTTTCCCTGCGGGGTGAAGTTGACGAAGTTCGACACCAGCGACAGGAAACGATCCGGCTGGAACAGGCCGCTCAGAGCCAGGTCCAAGGCTTCCGCACCGTTGTGGTCGGCGGCTGTCGTATCGATGCGCGCGCCGAAATCGTCAACATTCCACGGCGCGAAGTGCTCGTATGGGGTGAACGCAGTGCCATATTTGGCAGTGATGCCATCCGAGACTAAGCAAAGGACGTTGTAGCGGAACGCGATCGGAAATTCGTCAAGGTACGTCTGTAGCTGCGCATGGGCGTCCCGCAGGGTCGCGTGCTCGTCGGCGGCGCTCTTGAGCTCGACCATGGCCAACGGCAACCCATTGACATACAGGACGATATCGAACCGTCGACTGTAGTCACCGTCTAGAACCCGCACCTGCCGCACCGCGTGGTATACATTCCGGTCCCGGTTGCCGAAGTCGACGAGATGCACTGTCGGCGTGTGCTCAGCGCCGAAACCATCGGTGTAGGTGAGCCTGATCCCAGCGGTCAGGTCGTTGTGTGCCTGTTTGTTCTCCGCATAGGCATCCCTTGAGCTGGGATCGGTTGCCAGCTGGACAGCATCCCGTACCGCGGACGGCGGCAGGTCCGGATTGAGCCGCTCGACCGCCTCGCGCAGCACGCTATGTAGAACGAGCTCGTCCCAGTCGCGGCGATACCCGGACCCAGGGGCCTGCTCCTTTCCCAGTGCGTGCTCCCAGCCGAAATCGGCAAGCGACTCCAATGCATCTGATTCCCACTGATTTTCGCTGATCTTGTCGTCGTCGAACGGGATGGAACCGGTGAAACTCATACAACGTTCTCCACGATTTGCTCCGCGTCACGGATGCGGAGCTTGCCGGAAATGAGTTGAGGGAGGAGGGCGTCACGGATGGTAGCGAGGGTGCGGGATTCAGAAGCAGCGCTCAGTACTCGATTGACGAGCGGGCCAACAAAAACTTCAAAATCAGACAATCGGTCAGCCGGTGGTACTACCACCGGAATCCCTTTCATCGCCGTCGAATTTATCCCAGGAATTGCCGCACCCGTTCCGCGCCGCCGCATTTCTGCCAGGATCGGAGTGGACGAGAGCCAATAATAGCCGAAGTTTTGCCCTAGATTGCGGTCCAGCCTGACGCGGTACACATGCTCATTGATGCACATACGCTCGAAGGGGTACCCGTTGCCAAACATGCTGACATGCGGCCTGAAGTCACCCGGACGCCCGCCGTCTTTGTACACAAGAACATCGCCGCTCTTCAGAATTCCTCTCGCCATTTTGGAGTAGAAATCTTCAGGCACATATTTCACCTTCGAGAAGTCGAATTCACCCAACCTGATGATGCTCTCGGCCCCAATGCTCGGCACTCCTGAATCGATTCCAGCAACGCCGCCCTTCGGCCGCCTCCCCGTTTCAATCACCTCCGACACTGCGCCCAGGTCTGAGAGGCGCCAACCGTCGGGTAGTTGGTCATTTGTAGTCACGCAATCCAGGGCGCACCCGAAATACCGCTCGAAAGCCGCTGAACCAAGGCGTTCCGCGGTGTCGACTATTCGATCATTGGACGAAATCTTGTCGTCCAATGCCCCAAGAACCGATGCAATTGCATTTTGATCCAGCAGTGGCGGCCACAGGATTGGCACCGGATGAACATGATTTCGGTTCAGCGTTGGGTTCGAGGAACCGACATCCATCGCCAAAAAATTCAGCGTCGTCAAGAAGTAGTACACGAACCTGGGATTATTTCCTTTAAAGTCTTTGACCCATAGAGTCGTGTCATGTGGCCAGAAGTCACAATCTAGGTAGAACACTTTACCGAGTGTTCCCTTGCGACCCATTACGACACCAGGCGATGTTACCGCCGCTGTATCGTGAAAGCTGGACACTCCACCTGAAGACACGACTGGAACATTTCCCGCACGCTGCGTTGCGCGGGTGATGTCGAATCCTCGCTGCAAGGTTATTACCTCGCCGACAGTCGTCCTATTCCACTCAGCCACAAGCCCTGCCCAACTGCTCGCGCACGACAGCTTCCAGCCGTGAGGATTCATCGAAAAGCTCGAACAGTTCCTTGGTCAACCTCTCGAGCCGCTCCTCCACCGGCTCGGCCTCAGGATCCTCTGCAACTTCAGTTGCCCCTACATACCGCCCCGGCGTGAGGATGTAGTCGTGTTGAGCTACTTCCTCAAGCGTCGCGCTGTAGCAGAACCCAGGTACATCCTCGTACGAAATTCCTTTATCTCTAGCAGATTTCGTCCCCCGCCAGGCGTGGTACACATCGGAGATCTTCTCCAGATCCTGGTCGGTCATCACACGTTCTGTGCGATCCACCATCGTCCCCAAGGCACGGGCATCGATGAAGAGGATCTCGTTGCGCCGTTCCGCCAGCACCGCCGAACCCTGTGGCGACTTGTCCTTGGTCAGGAACCACAAGCAAGCCGGGATGGCGGTGGTGCGGAAGAGGTTGGCGGGCAGGGCGACCATGCAGGACACCAGATCCGCCTGGACCATGGCGGTTCGGATCTCGCCTTCGCCGGACTGTTTCGAACTCATCGAACCGTTGGACAGCACCACGCCTGCCGAGCCACGGTCACCAAGTTTGGACACGATGTGCTGCAACCAGGCGTAGTTCGCGTTCGACTGAGGCGGGGTTCCGTAGCGCCAGCGGGGGTCGTGTTGCTTGCGGGCCCAATCCGACATGTTGAAAGGCGGGTTCGCCATGACGAAATCGAACTTCAGGTCGGGTAGCTTGTCGTCGTCGAAGGTATCGGCCCAGATGTCGCCTACGCCCTTGGGGTCCAGGCCATGGATGGCGAGATTCATTTTCGCCAGCCGCCAGGTGCGTTCGTTGGCCTCCTGACCGTAGATGGCGATATCGTGACTGTGATCGCGGCCACGGCGGCGCTCGAGGAATTTGGCGGACTGGATGAACATGCCTCCAGAGCCACAGGCAGGGTCGTAAACGCGCCCTTCGTACGGCTCGAGCACTTCGACGATCAACCGGACAACGCTTTCAGGCGTGTAGAACTCGCCCGCCCGCTTACCCTCGGCGCGGGCGAACTTCTCCAAAAAATATTCATACGTCTCCCCGAGGACATCCTTGGCCGGCCGGTCGCCGTGGCCGGTGAATCGGGCGTCGCTGATCAGGTCGACCAGTTCCTTCAACCGCTTCTGATCGACGTTGTCACGGTTGAAGATCTTCGGGAGCACACCGGTGAGCGGCTTGTTCGCCTTCATCACCTCGTCCATCGCGTCGTCGAGTAGCTTTCCGACACCGCCCTCAGCGCTGGGGGCGTTCTTCGAGATGTAGTCCCAGCGTGCGTTTTCCGGCACCCAGAACACATCGCGGCCGAGGTATTCGTCGCGGTCCTCCAGAAAACGAAGTCGTCGCTGTTCGGACAGCTCGGCGAGATCGGGGTCGGCGGCCAGTTCAGCGCGACGCTCGGCGAAGGCGTCCGAGACGTACTTCAGGAACACCAGCCCCAGCACGAACTCCTTGTACTGGGCCGCGTCCATGGAGCCGCGTAGCTTGTCGGCGGCCTTCCACAGGATGTCTTGGATCTGGCGGGGGCTGGACACGGACATACCAGGCAGTTCGCCTTGTCCGGTGGCGCGTTTACGGGGAGGCATCGGTTCTACTTTCTGTTAGCGGTCGAGGGTGAGGCTGCCGTCGGCAAGACCGGCGATGGTCAATTGGCGTACTTCGCGCAGATGGTCGAGCTGTGTGCGGAGGAGGCGCTCGCGGCGATCTAGGTCGGCCAGTGCCGCATCGAAGGCCCATATCTCCTGGACGCTGAGGTCGGGGAGTTGGTAGTCCTCGATCCTGAGCCCGGGACGAACAGCGCTGGGGCTGCGAGCGATACCTCGCGCCGCTCCCAGCAGAGCCGCCAGGACACGCGGCGTCATCGCACCCTCGGCAACAGGGCTGATACGCAGTACACGGGCCGGAAAAGCCACCACATTGAGACCTTCGTAATCAACGATGAACCCCGGCTCAGGTGCCACCGTGTAGACAACGTCGCCGGGCTCGGTGAGCACCACTCGGTCGTACTCGGCCAGCGCGAGCCGGTCGATGCGGTGACTGCCGATGACGCATTTGCCGGTCGCCTCCTCCGAGCCGAGCACCACGTGATGTCCGCGGTCCTGAATATCCTCCTGCCGCAGCCGATGCCCCTGGACTCGGCGCACCCGACCGGCAGATATCAACTGCGCCAATGTTGTTCGTCGGACCGGCGGACCAGGGCGATGGTGGATGCGACCGCTGTACGGACCACTCTCCAGATTGAATGCCTGGGCAGCGTTGACCGAGTCGGCCCACCTGCCCTCAGCATCTGCGATCAACGCTGGCCGCTCGGCAACGAGCCGAGTGAGCGACTGCGCTACAGGAGGGCCCGTCGGGAGCAACGAGCCGCCGAACACCCGGTCGAGTTCCTCGACAGCGACTACCCGGCCGTACCGTGGATCGTGACCGTCGGCCGGGCGATAACCCTCGGCACGCCACAACACCAAATCTTCGGCGAGGCCGACACAAACCTTCTCGGAGAGTGGTTCCGAACTGATGTCGGCGAGAAGCACACGGCCGGTTGCCGCGGATACTCGGCCGCGCGAGACCATCCACAGAGCGCAGCGATACCCCGGTCGGTACGGCAGAGATCCCGCAGGTAGTGCGACCACTGCGTCCACCACACTGGTCAGCAGAGCGGAACGCAGCTTCGATTCTTCGGTCCCCGTGAGCTCGTCGACCATCGCGTCCGCCGGGCCGACCACCAGACCGATCGATGCCTGGCCGAGTAGATCCGTGACTCGTTCCACCTCGACCAATGTGTCGATTACTGTGCGACTCTCACCCGGTTCGTACGGCAGCACGGTCACGATGACATCCGGATCCGCCAGCCGCTCCTCCACATTCAGACCGACCTGGATATCGAGCCCGAACTCTTCGACACCAGCCAGCAACAGTCGACGCCGGGTGATCCGGGCCAGCCGGGAATCGGTTTCGGCCCCGAGTGCCCGCAGCCCTGACCGATCGTCCGTAGCGGTGACGAGCGTCGCAAGAAGGTCGCCCACACCGGCATGGAAATCGGCGACCGTCACCGACTCGTCCTGGTTCAGCCGTTGCGGGATCTGGGCAACAATTGCCAGCAGGCGCCGCAATTCCGGCGCAACAGTGTCGGCGACCAGCTTCGACACCCGAAACCTGGATCGTGCTTGGAGCAATACTTCGAATGCTCGGTGCTCGGAACTGGCGTCCACGAGGTCATCGGCGAATCGAGCCAGCGGCAACAACTCCTGTCCCGCAGCACGGATCTCTCGCAGCACATACTCGTCCTCACGGTCAATTCGCTCCGCACGGTGCAGGAGGGCGCCAGCTGGGTCGACAGACTTCATGTCTACAAGCTGTCTTCCGTCGACGAGGTGGCGCAGACAGATCAGAGCCCCCAGCGTCTCCACCGCTGCAAAGGGATCTGCCGCCGACACCACCGCTGCGATGCTGTGCAGCAGGAGGTCGGTTTTCAGCTGTTCTGGCTCGGTATTGCCCAAGCCGGTAGTGACCAACCAGTCGACAACTTGTTCACCGCTGAACAAGGGGCGGCCGCTGCGGGTATCGATCGGTACGGGAAAGTCCACATAGCGCCGCCGCCACGTAGATACGACGGGCCGCTTGACCTGCGCCAATTCGGCAATCTCCGGCATGGAGATGCGCGTGGTGGGCACATCGATCGGCTGCTTCATCACGCACCTCCTCTCGTGGTTGGTTGAAGCGTAAAGCGTCACATCTCGCACGGCAATGAAGCTGCTGATAACCCTAGCTATCAAGGAACGGAGCTGACCCCTTGCCACACCGATGCTCGTTCCTGATAACCCTGGTTATCGGACTTCTCCTCGACAGCACGGTCTTCCCTATCTCATCGTGTTCTCGCAGCCCACACAGAGGAGGAGTTCACCATGAGCATCACCTACGGCCCTACCGTTCGTGTCGAAAATATCCACCCCGTTTGGCGGCAGTGCACCGACAGCTTGCCCTGCGCGCTGGGCCACGGATTTGGTCGAACCCCCACCGTTGATCCGCATGGCCCGGTGTGAGTCGGGGAAGGTGCAGTACTTCACCTACACCCATGCCGATCTCGCGCTGGCCGGCATCGACCAGACCGATCCGAACCAGCGCGAACTGCGGGTGTACCAGTGCCCGCAGTGCCATGGCTGGCACTTGACCAGCCAAGGCAAGCGTCATCCGATCGGGACCACAAAACCAGTGGCATACGTATGCCTTTCGCGGCCTACCGCTGGCCCTGCGATTTCTACACCAATCAGAACATCAGCCGTACCCCAGACCGATGTCAGCTGCTTCCCAGCTGACAGAAATCGAGGAGAACTATGCAAACCAACGCTCATTTCCGCGACCAGAACACCACGCTCATCATTGAGCGCCTCACCCTCCGTGACAAAGACGTCCTCCGCGAAGCCCAGCGGTGGACAACCGGCGAACGTGGGCCCATCGTCGATGATGTCGACACGCTCGCGACAGCTGACCTGTCCACGTTCATCACCGAGGTGGTGAAATGCGGCGCAGTCGCCCTCGCCGCCACTGGACAGGCAAATGAGACTCGCGAACTCGAGCGAATGGTGAAAGAGGTCGGCACGAAGGCCGCCGAATCCGTCACCCGGGCAGCCGAGCTCACCGACAAGGCCGCGAAGGACGCCTCCCAGGTCGTGACGAAGACCTTCGACTCCGCCAGGAAGGCCCTGTCCGAGGCAGATGCCAACTGCCGCAAGGAAATGCGGACCGCGGTGGATGACGCGACAACCCGAATCACCGAACAGGTGAACCGTATGTTCGGCGGGTCGAACCCAGAGGTACTGGCCCGCTTGCAGCCGGTGCTGCAGCAGTTCAGTGCCGACCTGTCAGCGAAAGCCGCCACTGGTACCCAAGAGCTGATCTCCACAGCGACCAAGCAGTTCGATCTGGAAGATCCCGCCTCGCCGATGGCCAAACACGCGGCCGCGCTCGACGAGCGGCAACGTGAGCTGACCAAGTTGATCGCATGCAACCACGCTGATCTCGCCAAGAAGGTCGACGAGGTAACAGTCGCGTTGAAAGTCCGTGAGGCGAAGGCCGATATCGTCCGAATGACCCCGTTGAAGGGTGATTCGTTCGCCGCTCGCGTCCACGCGTTCCTCGACCCGATCGCCGCCGGTCTCGGTGACGAGTACTGCGAGACCGGCAGCATCGTGGGAGCGATCCCCCGCTCTAAGAAGGGTGACGGCTTGTTGACCACAGCCGCTGGCGCACGGGTCGTACTCGAAATGACCGACTCCCACCGCAAGGGCTGGATCGACTACCTCGACGAAGCCGAACGCAACCGCCAGGCCGCCGCAGCGCTGGGCATCGTCCGGACCCCGGAGCAAAACGGTGGTGAAACGATCCGGGTGCTCGGTCCTCGCCGCGTGGTACTGGCCTTCGATCCCGACTCCGACGAGCCAGACCTGTTGCGCGCCTCAATCATGCTGCTGCGTGCCGCAAGCCTGATGGTGGTCGCTCGCGGCGGCGGTGAGCAGTTGGCCACCGCACAGGAAAAGATCCGAGACGCCCTCGCCCAGTTGGAGAAGCTCGCGACGGCGAAGAAGTCCGCAGACGCCATCCGCAGGGAAGCCACCAAGATCGAGAAATCAGTGACCGACTTCGTTTCCGGGGTCGAACTGGTGCTGGCGGAGGCTATGACGGCACTGACGATCAGCGCCGGGCCGACTCTGGTGGCATCGGTCGAAACGGACGTCGCGTAGGCAGCAGGCAGGGCTGAGTCATCCAATTCCTAGCTGGCGCAGCTTCGCTTGCCGCGACGAGCACAGATCCGACAGACCCCTCACCACCACAATTCCTGGCGTGCGAGGAACAGACCGAGGCAGGCATGCTCGGTGATTCTTCATCGGGATGCAGAAGCACGTAATCGACTGCCAGGGTGAGGTTCCTTCAGTTAGGAGTCAAGGCGTGGACGGTACCGTTACCGGTCTACTACCAGTCCAGCTGGAACACCCGGTTGGTTACGGGAAGTCCGTATGGATGTACGCACCCGCCAAACCCTTGCCTCAGCAGTTTGGCCCGGCCCACGAAACGTTGCAGGGTGACAGTCGGGGGCATCTGATGCTGAGGAATCCGGTGACTGAGCTCGGTCATTTGGCCGACTGGCCAAGATGGCGATCTTGGCGCTCAATTCGTCACGCGCAGAACAAGATCAGCGATACTCGTGAAACCGGCGGTGCCCCAGTCTCGTGACCGGCATTCAGGTCTGGGCTCGCGTGCGCGAACGCGCGTGATCCGATCAGATTCGACGCATCCCCGCACGGCTACAGCTAGACTGCGGAAGTTTCGTCGGGGTGGTTTTCAGTTGAAGTCTGTTGTGTCGGACGAGTTCTCAACTATTCGCGTATTCGACATCCAACTCTTGGGGGTTACATGACCGACGACCGAGACGATGAACGGTTGCTCTACTTGCTGGCATCGGGCGTTGTTGCTGCACACAAACAGATTTCGGCTGGCGCGACGCTCAAGGTGCCGTATCCCTATGCGCTGCAACGTGCTCTTGACCAATTGACACTGCGATGCGTATTGGCTGAAGAGGAATCAGGCTCGGAAGGTGAACCCTCATGGGTCCCTGCCGGAGTACCGGAACTCCTGCAGTGGTGTGAACACCCGTTGGGGCGGTGGCCGGTGCCGATCGGCGGTGAGGAAGTCGCTGGCGATGTGCTGCTGGATCTGGGTGCGCCAACACGGATATGCCACGAGTGGGCACTGTCCACGAGCGATGTCGAGGGCGAGGTGTTCGAGAACGCCATCGTTGCCGATGTCCGGCGTAAATGCCGAGCGGCAGGACGGCAAGATTCCTATGTCGCTTTCCGACGGTTGGTGATCAGCACCCCGGTCCTGACGGAGCTGGAGTTGCAGGAGCGGCTCATGGAGCCAGAGTTGCGGATCCTCGCTGAGACGGTGAAGGAGTGCTACCCACCCGCCCCGGCCGAGTGTCGGTTCGGTGATCGGGTGATTCCATGTGTGGACTGCGGCAATCTACTGGTGCGATTTCGTGATGACGTGTGGTGCGTCAACGATAGGTGTACACGACGATCCGCTCCTCGCGAAGGAGAGGGCCTGCCGATCGCTAAGGGAGTGCGCTGGCTCGCGGCGCCCATCCGCACTTTCATCGCCGCACCCGGTCGTGCCGAGTTGAGACTCGAACAGAGCCTGTCCGACTTGGGTGTCGAGGTCGAACTATGGCCGCGCTGCGACACCTACGACCTTCGGATCGTATTTCCCGACGAGCATGTCTGGGCGGTCGACGTGAAGGACTGGTCCAACCCGGTGCGGCTGGCTAAACAGTTGGGGCCCATATCTTCCGATCCGCCCTGGCATCGAGCGTTCTATATCCCGTCCCGCGAAGCTGTCGCGGCCACACCTGGCTACCTGAAGACACTTCGCGAACGCTCACGGACCGGCTTGCGGGGAACGGGCGTCACGATCGTCTCCGAACGCGGATTGGTGAACAGAGCGAAGGAGAGGCTGGCGGCCGATGCGTGACCGGACTGCATGGCGAGCGACCCTGATGCGGCAGTTTCAGGGGTTGTGGGACAAGGACGAGCAGGGAATGGAACTCGGGGCCTTCCTCGATGTGGAACTCGGCATCACCCTGGTTCAGCGGGTATGCCCGAACGAGCCGGTCACTGCTGCGCATGAGCTACTTACCGGGTATCCGCTGCTCGAAGCGCTCGGTGCGGGCACTGATGAGGTAACGGAGAGCAGTATCGCCGTGGCCCGGCATCTGTTGGGGCCGTTGCGTACCCGCCGCGATTGGGAAGCGGGAATCCGGTCGTACCGCTCGGTCGCGGAAGATCTCCGGGGATATCGGATCGACGACGACGGTCACGCAATTGCGCGCTCGGTCAGCGTGGCCGACCGCCGTTTCTCCGACTACGACAAGGCTTTGGATTCCCCTCCGGAACTAAGTCGGCAGACTGTGCGGACCGCACCCGCCGGCCACTACGTGACAACCTCGCGGGGACGCCCGGTGTCGGTGGAGATTCCCGAGTCGCTGACGCTGCTGTCGAAGCCTTCCGGCCATCAGTTAGCCGCTCGAGCGGATCGGAAACCTCTGACATTCACGTGGGAAGAACTGGCCACAACTGCTGCGGCGCTGGACGAACGGGAGGCGGATGCCGCGCTTGCTCATGCAGGGAACTGGGTTCGACTGTTCGCGCGGTTGCAGCTCCGAGTGCGTGACCACGACGGATTCGTCGACACCGAGCAACTCACCATCGCGGGAATGCTGCATCTGATCGGCATGGTCGGCGCGGGCAAGAGCACGTTGATGAAGCTCCTGGCCGTCTGTGCTGCCGAACGTGGGCTGCAGGTGACACTGGTCGAAGGTGACGTGTTGTCCTGTCTGCGGACATCGGCCTGGCTTCGCTCGGTGGGAGTATCGGCGGCGCCGATCGTCGGTGCTTCGTCACAACATCGGCACATCAACAGGATGCACCAGGTACATGCCGCGAACGCCGCGGACGGGATGGCGTTGACCGGGTTCGAGCCCGCTGCTGATCTGCTGTCCACTGCCTGCGGCCTCGACGCCCTGCGCCCGACCACCACGCCATGGGAATTCCAGGACGCGCCGTGCCGCGACAAACTCACTGAACCCGCCGAAGGCGATACCGCCAAGCGATTCAGCTGCCCGCTGTGGGGACAGTGCCAGCGACACAGCAGCAGCCGCGCAGCCGTCGATGCCTCGGTGTGGGTCGCCACACCGGCGAGCCTGGTGTTCAGCCGAGTTCCACAAGAGCTCAACCATGAGCAGTTGCGCTATCTCGAGTTGGTTTGGCGGCGTAGCGATCTGGTGATAGTTGACGAGGCGGACCGGGTGCAGGCACAGCTTGACGAGATGTTCAGCCCGGACCAAACCCTCATCGGACACGACGACGCGTGGTTGGAAAGAGTGATGGACCACACCGAACGCGAGCTCCGTATCCACGGTCGAGCGCAATTCTCGGATCGGAAGGTGCGTGAGTGGGTGACCACGGTCAACACCGCTCGCACAATTGCGAACCGGCTCTATGCGCTGCTACGGCGCAACCCTCTACCCCGCGGTACCAGCACGATGCTGAAATGGATTGGCAGGGACTGCTTCACCGAATGGACCCTGGCGGACAAACTCGTTCGCACATGGACCGGCTCCGATGCCCCGGACCCGAACGACGAGTCGTATACGACTGTCCGCACCGCGCTCGACCAATTCCTCCCGGACCCGTTGGGGCGGCGTGGGCGCGCACAGTCTGCGCTGACGATGGAGCTGGTCGAACTTGCCAGAGCCCTGGTGAATCTCGCAGACGAGGAGGAATGTGCTCGCCTCGCCACTCGCTGGCTGCGCGACGCCACGCTCCCCCGACCGGTAGACGAGGCGGAGGTCGGCGAGATGGCCTTGCGGCTCGAGTTCACCATGCTGTTGGCGGTGCTGTCCAACACGCTCAACTCCCTCCTCCGCGGTTGGCGAGCGGTCGACACGTCACTGAACTTCGATGCCGTCGGAGGACTGACATTCCAACGACCCCCTGAGGACTACACCCCGGTCGTGCCTGCACCGCCTATGGGTGCGATTCTGGGCTACCAGTACCAGCGAGATCCCGAACAGCAGGATCGCATGGGCACATTGCGCTTCTTCCGGTGCGCTGGCGTCGGCCGATGGATCCTGCTCAACCTGCACCGGCTGTTCACTCCGGACAGTTCCACCGGCCCGGCTGTATTGCTCATGTCCGGAACGAGCTGGGCCGGTACCTCGCCGCGATATGACGTCCAGAATCCAGTCGGCGCCATACTGCAAGCCCCACCAGAAGAACTCCGCGCGGTAGACGAGAGCAGGTTCTTCCTCCACTCCGTCAGAGACGAACATGGCAATGCCATCGCAGTTTCGGGCCTGCGCGGACTGCAACGACGTCTTGCTCTGCAGCGAATTCTGCGTGAGTTGGCAAGTCAGCATCGCCCAGGTGATCCGAGCCGGTTCGAGAAAGAACTCGCCGAGTTACCACCGGAGCGTCGGCGTATCCTGCTTCTCGTCGGAAGCTACCGGGAGGCCGAACAGGTCGCCCAGGACCTGACCGATATCCGCAGCGACTGGCGTGGGCGAGTACTGCATCTGGTTGCTGACCAGACAGAGTTCACCGGCTACTGGACGCCCACACTACGGCGTGGAGATGTCTCGCGCCTCGCCGATACCGAGGCCACCTTCCTCGTCGCCCCATTGCTGGCCATCGAACGCGGCCACAACATCTTGAACCCGGCCGGTAAGGCTGCGATCGGCTCCGCCTACTTCCTCGTCCGGCCGCATCCACGACCTGACGACATCACCTACCCTGTGCAGTCGATGAATCGCTGGGCTATCGAACGAATCTCCGAATTGAGATCCGCCCGCTCCCCCTACAACGCGACCGATTTGCACGGGCTGGGCCGGGAATTGCGCGCACTCGGATATCGGCTCTGGCAGACCAAACTCACAATGCCGCTCGTCTACGGCTCACTTGATCTCACGACCGATCGGCCCGCGTTGGCGTGGACCCAGTTGGTCACAATCTGGCAGGTGATCGGACGGCTCGTCCGCGGCGGTTGCGCGGCCCGAGTCCACTTCTGCGACGCCAAATTCGCCCCCGACCCCCAAGATCCGCAGGCCAGCCTACTTATGGGTATGCACCGTGCACTCGACCACTACCTCGGCGCCGATGCCGAATGCACGCCGGCCGACCGCGAACTCGCCGAATCCCTGTATGGACCATTCCATCGTGCGCTCGCACGCATCCCAGGAGTCATCGATGCCGAAATATACTGAGCTGCAACACACAGCGTTCGTGATACGTCCACAGCAATTCCGCGAGCTGACCAGCAACTTCCACTCGATTCGCTTCCCGCGCAGCTGGATCGACCCCATCACCGATCTCATGCAGTCCGGTGACTCACGCCGGAAATCGGTACCTATCGCTTCGCTCAATCGTGCGATGCTCGCCCTGGTACCCGACATCGCCGCGATCGGACGGGGCGTCGGACGCCCCGACTACGCCGGGGATTGGATGTACAGCACCGCGCCTACCTCCGAGCGAAGCCTCGAACTGATCCTGCGTGCCTGGTTGCAGACCGTCGTCACGCCGAAACATGCCGACGAGGCAAGCAAACTGTGGGAAAGGCTGCCGAAACACGACATCAAGTGGCAATCGGCCGACCTCCACGTGCTCAATCACCTCGAACACCATGAGATCGCCGCAGACACTGCAGCTGCGACCGAACATATCGCCACAGCACCGAAAGTGCTTCGTCACCTGATCCCGGAATCCCTCGCCGCCGAGCTGCTCCGGCGCAGCGACCGGCCGGACGGGTTTCCGGTGGGCTTCCGGCGCTGTCCCACCGGCGATGCAGGAAGTGTCGAGTTGATCAGCTGGCCTCCCCAGGAAGACATCGACAGGCGCAACCAGCGGTGGCCGTACTCCCATCGGGTTCGGCTGAGTCTGCAGTCCATCCCTTTTCAACCCGAACCGAGAGTGCACGTCAGCGTCGGCATCCGCCGATGGTGCCCCCGCACACCGAAGACCAACGGCGACAGCGTGAATGCCTACATTCTGTCGAAAGTCCCATGGATAGACGGACTTCCGCAATCGCGCAGTTTCCGCATCGCCCCGACACGCTGGCGAAAAGATCCCGGAGGTGATGGCTTCGGATGGCATCGAGAGCTCCACCATCTGTTCGACAACATCACCTTCGACAACATTCCGATCGACCCGTACAAACTCGGCGCCGATCCATTGACCTACCTCGATGCCAGCGACAACGACCTGGCCGCGGCCCTCGTCTACAACACACGCGCCGGCTACGACCACCACATCGGGTCGGGTGCGACTGCACGAGACCGCAACCGCATCAGAGACTGGATTGCCGACGTGCTCGGCGACATCATCACACCGGTTCCCGCGCTCCAGCCCGTGTCGATCACGCTGCCCGCCATCACCGACCCCGCGCCCGCCGAGGTACGCCAACGCATCGCGACAGCTCTGAATGGACAGCCGCTGACAGTCGAAATCCACTGGGACACTGCATCGATCCGGGATGCGGCGATCCAAGCCGTGGTCGACGATCTCGGACTGGATCCGGCTGGGCCAACACCCCAAATGAATTGGGCCACCGAGGAACTCGACATCGAGCTTCGTACCCGGGAAATCGGTTCCTTGGCTGCACCGTTAGAGGTCGACTTGTCGATTCGTGACACCTCAACCCGCAATCGCAGGGCTGCACAACCGCGAGAACAGGCGGTGCTGGACCAGCTCGGCAACACGCCCGGCGCGCTAGCTTTCATCGAGCTCCGGAACCGAGACGGTTTCAAGCTGCCGGGGAGCGATCCCAAAGCCGCGCTGCGGGTCGGATTCGCGCGATCGGGTCGCTTGACCCAGTTCATGACCCCGGGGAAGGTGCCGCCGACCGACGAAAAGGCATTGGAGAAATACCGTAAAGCTCTCGAGGCGAAAGCCAAGCTGTCATGGCGAGACCTCCGTCGGCAACTCGTGGGTAGTCTCCGCCCGGTCCGCTCCCAGGTGAACAAGCTGACCTTGCCGCACCCGACCGACACCGTCGCGATCTACATGCTCCGCCGCAACGCCACCGACCACAGCTGGGGACGGCGCCAGCAACTGCCCGTTGCGATCTGGACCAGCTCCGACACCCCGGCCGTTTGGGGACGCACTCTCGGCGGCCCATGGGAGCTCTACCCGGATCTGCTCCGCAGGCTCGCCACCGGAAGCGCCCTTCGCATACCCGAAGTGGACGAGAAGCAGGTGCAACGATTCGTCCTCGACGAAGTCATCGCCACCCTGCACGCCGACCGACCGACACTGCTGCTGACCTGGTCTCAGAACCTTCGCCTGGACTGGCAAAACCTACAGATCAGCAAGGCACTGATCGACCGGCTCGCAGTGGGCGATACCGCCGCCGACCACCTGGCACCCCAGCTGCGTCACGTCATGCTCCGGACCGCCGACGGGGACGAGACCCCGGAAGTGTACGGAGAGACAGGAGATGTGGTCGGCCTGCCATCCGGGCTCTTCCGCTACCCGGGCTCGAACCGCGTCTTCGCCAGCATCGCTTCGAAACCTGGCTCGGCCAAGACTCTCGCCCGGCCTATGGGGACCAGAGCAGACGACATCCTCGATCAAGAAGGTCGATCGCTGCTGGATACCAGACGTTCTACTTTCAACCCTCAATGTGTCGAGCTGACAGTCATGCGACAACACCCCGACGACGATCCAAGAGTATGGGCCGCAGTAGCGCATGCGCAGCGACGACTCGCGGACACCTACGGTGACACCCTCTTGCTCCCATGGCCGCTCCACTTGGCGAAGAAGGCCACAGAGTATGCCATCCCCGACCTCGCGGAAGGGACCTTCTCCGATGAGATCGACGACCAGGAGGGTGCGGCATAATCCAGGCCGCCCAACAGCTCGGGCCAGTCGAGAAGCCGGGCGTCGAACGTCAAACGGGATAAGCACCCACGATGACCAGGCATTTTTCAGTTGCCCATGTTTTGTGTGCCCTGCCCAGGGCACGAACCTACGACAAGGCCAACTGCAGGGGATCGACGCCCATGCGATGGCGAAACTGCACTCTCGTCCGGCCGGTCCTGCCGCGTCGAGCCGATCCGCCACTTCTTGCGCAGGAACGCGCCCTGCAGCCCGGCCCGCCGCATCAGCCGCTCGACTCGCTTGCGACCGACCGGAATGCCGCGGCGGCGCAGCATCGCGTGCACCCGCGGTGACCCGTAGGTGCCACCCGAACTGGTGTGGATATCGACGATCTCAGCCAGTAACTGCTCGTCGTCCAGCCGTTGTTGTGACGGTTTCTCGGATTGTTTCATCCACCCGTAGAAGGTCGATGACGCGATGCCCAGAACCCGTAGTACGAGACCGACCGAGTGCTGCGGATGCTGTTTCACGAACCGCACGATCACTTCCGGGTCTGGCCGATCTCCGAGGCGAAATACGCACTCGCATCACGCAATATCGCGTTGACCCGCTCGAGCTCCGCGACCCGCTTACGCAGCCGCTTGTTCTCCTCCGCCACATCGGTCGTCGGCATGTCATGGCGTTCACCGGCATCGGCTTAGGCCTGGCGGATCCAGTGTCGCAACGCCTCATGGTGGACCCCCAACTGCTGAGCGAGCTTGCGGATCGTCGGCTTCGGATCCGACTCCCGATACAGGCGCACCGCCCGCGCCTTCAACTCGTCGGGGTACTTCTGGGTACTTCTTCGGTGCTGCCACGAATGACTCCTTCCGGGTCCCATAGGACCACGCTCAGAGCCCTCCGAGAAAGCGGGGGAACCTCACCCCAGACATAACCCATTTATGTGGAACACCCGATCGGGGTCGCCAAATTCAACAGGCGCCCGTTGATGCCCGCCAACCCACCGGCCCTGGGCCGGTCGGTTCCTGCGGCCAGCGCGCACCGCACCACGGCAGATCTGCCGAATTCAACGCATGTGTGTTCGAGTGCACTCGAACACCGAGGCTGACCTGTGGTTATCGCTCACGACCTGCGGCATCTTCTGGCAGATCTACAGGGATCACCATCGTCCGATCGGCTACCCCCGCCTGTCCGTGGCCATGAGAAAGTCCCCACTGGTGGCCATCTGTAGGTCCCCGCTGGCGGCCAGGTAGAAGTCCCCGTTTCCCCTTGCTCGTCGTGTCAATGCCCGGAGCTCGTGGCCTGGGCGGTGACGGTGATAGCGCCAACTGTCATCCGTCACTGCCCAGGGAGTTCCATTGAAGTCTGCGAGGGAGCGAATGGACATTATTTCCGCCTATCGAGAGGTCGGAACCTATCGAGGGGCCGCCGAGTTGTGCGGCACCACGCACAAGACCGTGAAACGCGTTGTCGAACGCGCCGAAACCGGCGGCGACCGGCCAGAACCGGTGGGAAGGGCCCGCAACTACGACCACGTGCGTGACTTGGTCGTCGAGCGGGTCGAGAAATCGAAGGGCCGGATCTCGGCCAAGCGACTACTCCCGGCGGCGCGGGCTGCCGGTTACGAGGGGTCGCCGCGGAATTTCCGGCGGCTGGTGGCCGATCAGAAAGCGTTGTGGCGCAAGGATAATCATCGAGGTCGGCGTCCGGCGATGTGGTCGCCTGGTGAGTATCTGGTGATCGATTGGGCCCAGGCCGCGCCGGGGTTGCAGTTGTTCTGTGCGGTGCTGGGGTTCTCGCGGTGGCGGTTTGTCGCGTTCGCTGCCGATCAGAAGCAGTCGACGACGCTGGCGTTGATCGCCGAGGCGTTCGCCGCGATCGGCGGTGTCCCAGCGAGGGTGCTGGCTGATCGGATGGGTTGTCTGAAAGGCGGTGTGGTCGCGAACGTGGTCGTCCCGACTGCCGAATACGTCCGGTTTGCAACGCATTACGGCTTTTCCCCGGATTGGTGCCACGGCAATGATCCGCAGTCCAAGGGCATCGTGGAGAACCTGTGCGGGTATGCCCAGCGTGATCTGGCGGTCCCGTTGCTGACCGAGGCCGCGACGACGGGCCGAGCCGTGACGCTGCGGGAGGCCAACGCGGCGGCGAAAGTGTGGTGCGCGGAGGTGAACTCGCTGGTGCACTCGGAAATCTGCGCGGTCCCTGACGAACGCCTCCTCGTCGAGCGGGAGGTATTGGCTCCGTTGCCGTCGCTGCGGCTCGAGATCGGCGCCCCAGCGGCCATCCGCACCGTCGACCGGCTCTCGTGCGTGCGTTACGGGTCGGCGCGCTACTCGGTGCCGAACCGGCTGATCGGCGAAAAAGTCGCGGTCATCATCGATGTCGGTGCGCTGCTGGTGCTCGAACCGGCCAGCGGTGTGATCGTGGCCGAGCACGAACTTGTCGCACCCGGTGAAGCATCGATCCTCGATGACCACTACGACGGACCCAGGCCCGCACCCAACCGCGGACCACGACCGAAAACTACTGTCGAGCAACAGTTCTGCGCGCTCGGTGACGATGCCGAAGCGTTCCTCGTCGGTGCGGCCGCGATCGGCAACACCCGCCTGGGCTCGGAGTTGGAGATCCTGCTCGCGCTCGGCGCCGCCCACGGCCAGACCGTATTGGTGGCGGCGTTGCGGCGGGCGGTGGCGTTCAACCGGTTCCGCGCCGCCGATGTCCGTTCCATCCTCGCCGCCGGCACCGGCACCCCGCAGCCCCGCCCGGCCGGTGACGCACTGGTGCTGGACCTGCCCACCGCACCGACCCGCTCCCTCGACGCCTACAAAATCACCCGCGACGGGAGCGCCTCGTGACCACGACTCGATCGAAAACTGTTGCTCCCATGTCGATCCCGGATTTGGCTGCCGATCTCGATGCAGGGCTACGGCGGTTGAAACTCGCTGCGGTCCGCCGCACTGCACCCGAGGTCCTGCAGATCGCGAAAACCCAGCGCTGGACTCCCGAGGAGGTGCTGCGCACGCTGATAGGGGCCGAACTGACAGCCCGCGACGCCTCCAACATCCGCAATAGGCTCAAGGCCGCCGCGTTCCCGGTCGCCAAAACTCTCGACAGCTTCGACGTCGCTGCATCATCGATACCGCAGACGACCTACGACTACCTCTCAAGTCTGGAATGGGTTCGCGCGCAACACAATCTCGCGCTGATAGGACCGCCCGGAACTGGCAAAAGTCACACCCTGATCGGGCTCGGCCACGCCGCCATCCACGCCGGGCACAAGGTCCGATATTTCACCGCAGCCGACCTTATCGACACCCTCTACCGCGGGCTGGCCGACAACACCGTCGGCAAAATCATCGACAGCCTCCTGCGCGCGGACCTGGTGATTCTCGACGAGATCGGGTTCGCCCCACTCGACGACACCGGCACCCAACTGCTGTTCAGGCTGGTCGCGGCAGCTTACGAACGCCGCTCACTAGCCATCGCCTCACATTGGCCGTTCGAGCAATGGGGCCGGTTCCTACCCGAACACACCACCGCCGCCAGCATCCTCGACCGACTCCTGCACCACGCCACCGTCGTCATCACCGATGGCGATTCCTACGGCATGAAACACCGAGACAAACGAGGTGACCGCCCCTGAACTGAACACCCCACCCCGGCAAGGGGGTGGGGACTTCACCTGGCCACCAGCGGCGACCTACAAGTGGCCATTGACACCCGCCACGCTGCTACTCACCGGGGCCGCAATGATTCTCCGCAGGCACTGCCCGAGGAGCCGATCCACGGCCCACTACCGACACCACAGCCGGTGGCCCGTGTCGCCGATGGCGATGTCGTGTACGGGATGCCTACCGTCGGAGAAGCCGGACGAGTCAACGATCGCCATGTCCTGGGTGCGTTGGGATGGCTGCCAGGAACGTGTCTGAGGATCCGGCCGATCGACTGGGTCCTACTGATCCGACCAGCATTCGACGGGCAGACGCACGTCACTTGCGGGCGTATTCTGGAAACTGAACTCCTTCCCGAGCTCAGATTCAAGATCGACCGCAGACGACAGGGCATGCTAATGAACAAACGAGGCCAGCCTGCATCCAAAGCGACGAGATCCATCGGAGGAATTCTACCGCCGAAAGGATATCGAGTTTCAAATCTCCCCACGGTTTACCGGTATCGGAAATACCAGAGCCCTGGCAGGTATTATAAATCGGTGTACGGTGTACCGAACGCCATGCCGGCAAAATCCTGGAAGAGGATTTCGCATCATACCTGAAATATTCTCGACCTACCGAAATAGAGGTGACACGAATGTGCGACGACAGCGACACAAATAGTTGCCAATGCGAAACTGCGGTCACCCCCCAGTCCTGCCGGCGCCTTGGTGGCCAATTCTGTTTGCGGTGCGGCCACCAGGCTCGACAGGGGCCCAGTTTCGGTGTCGTCAGCGCTTTCGGTCCAGCTCATCGTGTGCCTTCCCACACGCGTCCGCACCTTCGCAGCGGCGGTGAGCGTTCATGACCGGGCCTGGGTACAGCGATGCTGACCACCTTCTTTACCAGCAACGCTACGAAGATTGTCGACGCAGAGCCATCGCCGCCGGCGCCCTCGAACCACAAGGGTTCAAGGAGGGGATGGCGGCGAATTGGATGGCATACAGCGGGGAGTCGTTTGCAGACACAGCGCGGGCGCAAGCACGGTTGGAAGCCTGGATCGCCAAGTGCATGGAACAGTATTACTGAATTCCCATGGCTCTTGGCCGGCCTCACGATGATCTACCAGCGCGACACCCTGGTACCCGTGCTACCGGGAAAGATCCCCGCACTGGATGAGAGCGAGTTGTCCCGCTATCGACCCAGCTACCGTTACCTGAGCTACCTCACCGCACGCAGTGGTGGCAACCCGCACGCAGACCTGCCCGGCTCTGATCGGCCCGAACTGGTCGATGACATCATCACCGCCGAAACCTACTGGCTGCGCCAGCAGCACTGACAGGACCCAACCGCCTTTAACCGCATCGCCCGTTTGACCAGACGGCAACACGTTGACGCAGTTCACAGCCCACATCCGGAAAATCGGCATGAGCGAGCATTGGCCGCGATCCCAGATGCACTGTCGGACAGGCGATCAAAAGCTAGGCATCATGGAGTCCGGCACGGCCGGCAGCAAAATGACCCTCACGGTCGGGTAGGTCGGCCGATTCAGCGGATCGGTGTAGGCAAGTCGCCGGACAGCAGCAGCTGCGGGATTTGAGTGAAGGTCCAGCCGTTGCCGTTTCGGGCGAAGACGTACACCACGTCGAAACGTTCGTCCGGCCACGATTTCGGCGGCGTCGGCTCGATGCCACCCAGATGGGCGATGATCACGCCGATATTCTCATGCTGCCAGCTGATCAGCACCGGTCCGCGGATGCCGGGCAGTGCAGCGGCCAGGTCCGCTTCCTGCCCCTTCGCGAACCGCAGATCCACCTGCAGATCCAGGGCGGCCGCCAGCGCACTCACCGTCTGCTGCGGCCGCTTGCTGCCGTGACCACCCGGACTCGACGCGAAAATCGTGGCGGGCCGCGATATTCCCTGCCGCGTGGGTACAGCGCTTCCCCCGGCCGCGCGCGGATCGAACAGCTCGACCAGTGCACCGGCACGCGTCCACCCACGCACCGTCAGCGATTCCTCATCCCGCTCCCCCGCCTCGGTGATCCCGTAGGGAGTGCCCGATCCGTTCGGTTTCTCCGCATGACGGATAATCATCACCATGTCCGGCAGTGCCCCGGCAGACGGCGGCGGGGACACCGGAGTCGCGCTGGCCACGGGCTTCTCATGCTTGTGCTTCCCGCCACCGCACGCCGCCAGGACCGGAACCAGCGTGGCGGCACCCGTCAGGCCGAGCATCGACCGCCGATCCAGCTGTGGGTTCATAAGCGACAACCGTACCCAGGCGACCGGTGAATTCGGTTCCCGCCGGCACCTCTCTTGGTAGCAGCCACGTGCGGGTCGCCCGTCGGCCGAACCAGAGAGACTGGTCCGGCGCGGTCAACCAGATATACGTCGACTAGGCAGCGACTCCAGTAGTGAACAGCAACCGCGGCCCCACAGTCGACGTGTTTCCTATATCGCGATGGTGGTGGCAGCCGCAGTGATCGTGTTTTCCCCGGCGCGCCACTGGGTTTGATCACCACAGCGGTGCAGGCGACGGCGGGACTACTGCTGCCCAGCGCGAGCGCGTTCCTGCTGCTGCTGTGCAACGACCCGCAAGTCCTGGGGCCGTGGGTGAACCGCACCTGGCTAAACGTCGTCGCCGATGTCATCGTCGGAGTATTGCTGCTGCTGTCGGGAAGGGATGCTCGCTCTGCGCGGCTACCTCGTCATCGGCGCAATCCTGTTGCTGGTCAAAGCGATCGAACTCGGCCGTGGCTAACCGGCACGGGTCAGCCGCGCCGACGGCGCGCACGCCGAGACCGCCGACGACGCTGTTGGTCGCGGACGTCGCCGCGCCGACCGGGCCAGCAGCAGCCCGATCAACAACGCCACCAGACCCAGCAGCAGAATGCCCGACACGATCCACACCTCGGTCGGGGAGTAGAGTAGACAGGCCAAGATCAAGGCGTGGTGTCGGCAGAACACGAACCTGCCGCTCGATGTCCTGCTCATTCATCTCAATCCGATGTTGCGGGGCTGGACCGCGTATTTCAAGTACGGGTGCTCGAACGCGACCTTCAGCTACCTGCGGTCATACCTGTGGAAACAGATCGTCAGGTGGCAAGAACGCAAGCATCGGCGAACCCCATGGAAACAACTACGCCGACGCTACGGCATCTGGCCCAGCGACGGCGGTGTGACACTATTCGACCCCGCCAAGGTTAGCGCCAAGCGCTACTACTACCGGGGCACGAAGATCCGTAGCCGTGGCCAAGCACAGCATGAGGAAACCTCTTCTGCCCGAAGGGATTTGCGGAGAGCCCGGCGCTCGGTAACGGGCACGCCGGGTTCGGGAGGCGGCCCGGAGAAACCCACCGATGGCAACATCGACAGGGCGCTCCGGGCCGACCTCACGGGATCGAAGGAGGTGGAAGACCTTCGCCGCGGATCAAGTCCGGGTCGGCAAACCTCGCGCCGAAGCTGGCCACGCTGATCGCGGGGATTGCCGCTGGTGCGGTATCGACATGCTGCGCAGCAGCGGTTGTCAGGAGGTCCACATCACTCACCTACCTCAACGACCAAGGGCAACCAGGAGTTTCGGTTCAACAGGTGAGGAGCCGGGGCTTCCCACGCATGCTTATCCCTCTAGTGGAAGACACATACAGTTGATATGTACTGTCGGCACAGTCTCGCGCTGTGTGGGATTCGTATCGGTCGTTCGTTCGGACGGAGTTGACAAGTAGTGAAACAGCGACTGGCCAAAGCCTTGGGTGTTGCCGCCCTCAGCATTGTGGCCACTGGACTATTCATTCCCCGGGCTACCGCCCAGTCGGCCCCGAATCTCGCACCGGGTGTCGATTGCGAAGGGTTCCAATGTTCCAACAACACCAACGACACCTACCGCATCGAGTGGGACGCAATGTGTTTCGCCCCCGGAACGGATGAGCCGAGGACAGTGGTTCCGACCCGTAACTGGATACCCCCGCACGGGCACATCTTCATGGATGTGGGGTGTCCGTTCGAACGACTCCTGGGCACCTGGGAGGACGATCCGGATGGCCGTTTCCGTCACCCTCGGAAGCACCATGACGACCTCGTGCAGGGTGTCGTGGTCGATGTGTATTACAAGGCAGCGCTGGTCGACAACCCAGCACCACTCCCACTGCCGACCGGCTCAGCTGGCTGAACGCGTAGGATAGCCCTGGGACGAATTCTAATGCCGCACAGGACTTTCCGGTTCGTGCGGCGTAGACCGAGCGTATCGATTGCCGAGGTGGCCGGTCGGCTGCCCAGACTCGGGGCAGCCCGGCGCTTTCATACTCGGAACTGGTCGTGTTCGACCATCAACTTCTCAAGGCGGCATTCGCGAAAGTGCCGCAGGCGTCACGGTTTCCGCGCCTGGAGACACCCCACGGCGTGCTCATATGAATCTGATCTTGTCGGAGGTTCCGGACTGGATGAGCGTCCCGCGCAACCCGCACCAGCTGTCGGCCCGCGACGAGTTTCACACCCCCTTCGGGGTGTATGCCCTGCTGACGGAGTTGACCGCCCGGTATCGGGAGATCACCGGCAGCAGCGGGTTGTGTCTGGCCTACCAACCTAGCCCTCGCAGCGGTCACCGGCTGCGGACGGCGAATCCGGACTTCCGGCTTCCGCGGTGGGCACGGCACCACAACCTGCTCGCTGATGAGCCGGATACCGACGAGCAGCCTGTGCCCTTGCAGCTCCGGATGGGTCTGCTGCGGTTGACCTACCTGGAGCTACACCAGAACCCAGTCGCGAACATCGAGACGACACTGGTCAATGACTCCCTGTCCCCCAACCGCGGCAACCTCGCCGAGTACCGGCAGGTCGTCGCCAACGCATCACAAACGAGAACTCCGGCATGCCGCCGAAATAGGTCTTGGTAACGCTTATTACCGAGACACATTGCGGGGCAGGACTGTTGAAAGCGCAACGGAAGCTACCGGACTGGACGCACGGTCGACCACTGACAGTGTCGGCAATTCCGACCCACGGCTACGATGCCTGGGGCCGGGAGGGATCCAGCTACTCCCCGAACACGAGATTGGTTGAGATATGGCATCACTGGTCAAGCACATCGGATTGCCGCTTGCAGCCCTAGCGTGCACCGTCGCCCTCGCCGCGTGCAACGATTCTTCGAAACCCGCTGCGGCCTCTAACACTTCGGGTGCCTCTAACGCTTCGGGCGGCGCGGATACCCACTCGGCGATCTACAACTCCGAATGCCAGGCCATGGTGAAGATCTTCACCGACTCGAGCCTGCCCGCCTCGGCGAAGGATCCGGAGAAGGTGATCTCCAACTTCAAGAACAGTCCGGGGTGGTCCGCCTTGTCCAGCCAGCAGCAGGTCGATGCCGTCGCGGGTATCCGCAAAGCCGCCACCGGCTCCTGCAGCTGACCCGTCTGCCGCGAGCAGGCCCCGGTCGCGGGCGCTGTTTGTCGACGTGCCTGCTCGAACGATTCAACGAGGTCAATGCAACGGAACAGTTTTCGAGGTGGCCCCTTACACAGGGGTGAGCACCGACAGACGGTGTGTCCCTGAACGCGAGCTGCTCACACCGGGGCGGCCAATCCGGTCGCGCCCCAACAGCGCTGTCGGCGTCAAGGAAGTTGCAGGTCAGCGATATACACCAGGTTGGGGATATGGGTCAGCTCCCCCTCCGGACACCAAAATAGACGAAACACGTTGTGCTGCAATGGGTTTCGTCATTTCTGGCATGCGCCAGCGTGCCGCCGCGGTTTTGAGCCGAAGCGGCGGCGCTCCTGTTCAGCTCGACGGTACTCGCTGCGATCCGGGCCACGCTCTCGACATGAGGAGTTGGATCGGCCCGTCATTTGTGGCGTGATCGCGGAGTGGTGGTCACCCAGACCGGAGATTCTGGTCACCCTGCCATCGCTCAACCGATTGGAAACCGACCGGAGGGCCCTGTGGCGGTAGGAGCCGCGACGGCCCGGTACCGCGGCTTTGTCGGCGTGTCCATCAAGTTGCGGATTCCGGCGGGCGACACCCGCCGATCATGGAACCATGCCGAGACACACCGATCGTGGTTTCGTCCGCTACGTCATCGTCGGAGCCGGCCCGGCCGGTCTGCAACTGAGCTATTTCCTCCACCAGCCTGGAGCGGACTACGTCACCTTCGAGCGTGAGACCGCTCCTGGAAGCTTCTTTCGCCGGTTTCCGCGCCATCGTCGGCTGATCTCGATCAACAAGGTGCACACGCACAGCAGCGACCTGGAGATCCGGTTGCGCTGGGACTGGAACTCGCTGCTCAACCACGACCCGGAGTTGCTGTTCCCGAGGTTCACCGACGAGTACCTGCCTGCGGCCGACGACATGGTCCGGTATCTCGGCGAATTCCAGCGTGTCCATGGTCTCGCCGTCGGCTACGGCACCGAGGTACGGCTGATCGAGCGCGACGACGACGGCTTCCTCGTGCACACCTCGGAGCAGTCGTTGCGATGCCGGTGCGTCATTGTTGCCACCGGCTGGGGCGCACCGTTCATCCCGGACATCCGCGGGGTCGAGCACGCCGTCGGCTACGAGGATATGGACGTCGATCCGCGGGGTACGCCGTACAGCGGGTGTTGATCATCGGCAAGGGGAATTCGGCGTTCGAGACTGCGCACGCGATCCTGGCCGGGCGTCGATGGTGCATCTGGCGAGCCCGCGTCCGCTGCGGCTGGCGTGGACGACCAAGCACCCCGGCGATGTGCGCGGACACTACGGTGCGATCCTGGACAGCTATCAGTTCAAGACCCTGCACTCGGTGCTGGACTGCTCGATCGACGAAATCCGGCCCGTGCCCGGCGGATTCGCAGTCGACATCACCTATACCCATGGCCCAGACGCGCGACTTCCGTCGTGCGTCCTCGGCCTTCATCGACGGCTTCCGCTACATTCTGCGCACACTGTGCACGGTCTTGCGGGAACGCTACGACGGTATCCCGCTGGAATTTGCTGTGGCACGGCCGGATCCGCACGCACTGACCACGCTGGTACTGGATCGGCTCAACTGGAGCTCGGCACTGTGGGCACAGTTCGAGTACCTGTGCGACGTCCTCGTGGTCGACTCGGAGACCGATCGGGTGCGGCACTACCAGGACCTGCCCGAGGACTACGCCGTAGCCAATTCGGGGACCAGCCGCACTACTACACGGTGACATTGCGCTGGGGCCGCGACAATTATGCCAACGTCTTCGCCATCGAACGGCATCCCGACCCGGCATGAGCGCAGGAGAGCGCATTCATCCATCCGGTCATCTGGCGTTATTGCCGCAGCGAGCTGGTCAGTGAGCGCCATCTGTTGGAAGATCTGCTCGGGCGGTGGCGGCACCCCGACCGACACTTGGCGCCGCTGCGGACCTTCTTCGCCGAGCAGTTGTCCGGCGAACAGGTTCAGTGATCGCCGCAATCACTCGCGCCGGCCGATGCGACCTGTGCGGGATCCTGCGGTGCTCCGCTACCGGCGGTGTGGGCGATGAGGTGATCGACGACATCGGCCAGCGATCCGCGGCGCGCGGCGGCCCGCCGTTGCCGGGTCGCGCCGTCACCGTGGTCGATCACCCACCGCAACCATCCCGCGACCGCCTCCAGGTCGCCGTCCTCCTCGAGGATCGGACCCACCGTGTCCAGCAGGCCGGTCGCGAGCTGGGCGGCAGGCAGCAGACGTCTGGTGCGCGGATCGATGCCGTGCCCGGTGATGCCGTCGCGGGCCGCGCGCCAGTACGCCAGGCGCAGCGTCTCCGCCGCGACCGCGGGTCCGGGATCTCCGGCGTCCACTTTGTGTAGCGCGTCCGCCGCCAGCGCCCGGATCAGGGCGGCGAGCAACGCGGACTCCGCGGCGGTCGTCGGCACATCCGCTGCGCGGATCTCCAGCGTCGGCACGTGCGCCGAAGGCCGGATGTCCCAGAAGATCGTGCCGGCATCGACCACCGCACCGACCTCGTGCAGCGTGGAAACGACCCTGTCGTAATGGTCCGCCGACCTGAAATACGGTGGTGGACCGGCGACCGGTTCCAGATCATCGTTCGCCGGCCCGCGTACCCGGTATCGCGTTCGGCCCAGTAGGGCGAGTTCGCCGCCAGTGCTATCAGGACCGGAAGATGCGGGCGCAGATGATTGCTCACGAGCACAGCCCGTTCCCGCTCCGGGATCTCCACATGAACGTGCAGCGAGCAGATAGCCAGCTCGTCGTGCAGGCCGCGGAAGGTTGCGATGCCGCGGTCTTGACGGTCACCCTCGGTGATCGGTGGCGGAACGACGTTGCCGAATACCGGAGTACCGGATGAGAATACCGAAACTCCCAGTGCCGCAGCAGGCGGGCGAGATCGAACTGCCATAGCGATTCCCCGATCGCGGTGATCATGGTGGCGTTGTCCAGCCATACGGCGTGGGTGCTGCCCCTGATGGAGGAATCGGTGGGCTCGAACCGCAGGGTGGATACGCGCAGCGCCTCCTCCAGCCTGGCGGTGTCGTAGAACGCCAGATGCTGGCCGGCGTTGCCCGAATCCAGCACAATTCCCACCGGCGCTACCACGGCAAGGACATCGTATTGCGCTGTAGCGGAACACAAATGGATGAATCAGCCGAGCGCTCGCCGGCAGGAGGCAAACGCATACGCTGTGATGGGGAAGGTCCGATGCTCGCGACGACGACGGCGCTGCTGCGGCAGCAGTACAGGGGAAACGGCATGGAGATCAGCGACTTCTTGCGACGCAAGCTCGAACGGCGGTTTCAGACTTTCGATTTCGACGGCAACGGACTGATCGAGCGAGCCGACTTCGAGGCCGCCGCAGTCGCGGTGGTCGATGCGTTCGGCCACCCGGCGGACTCCCCCGCCCGGTCCGGGTTTGTCGAGCTCAGTCTCTTGCGGTGGGAGTTCCTCGTGTCAGTGGCCGATCGCGACGGGGACGGCACGATCGATCTGGCCGAGTACCAGCACGCTTTCGCCGCAGGCCTGCTGGTGACCGAGGAGTCCTTCGAGCAGGGTTACCGCCCGTTCCTGGAAGCGCTGATGGCGGTCGCGGACGTCGACGGTGACGGGGCGCTGTCGGAGGCTGAGCACGTGCGCTGGACCGCGGCGTTGATGCACCTGCCGGAGACCGACGCTCGCGAGATCCATCGGCGCCTCGACGCCGACCAGGATGGTCTCATCACCACCGACGAGCTGCTCGCGGCGATCAACGACTACTACTTCGACGAGAATCCACAGGGTGTGGGCAGCTGGCTGCTGGGCAGGCTTCCGGACTGAGCCCCGAGTTCCGTTCGCGAACGACTTTCGGACTACCACTGTTGGTGGGAGTCCGCACCACGCCGCGAATCAGACTGCACCCGCACTGAGAAGCCCGACACGAGACGGCTGCGAACCTGTTCGGTGCGCGGCCGTTTCGCGGCGGATCAGTATTCGCCGGTGTTTCCACTGAGCATCGTCGTCGACTGCGCCTCGACGCGGCGAGTCTGCGGTGTCAGTGCAGTGGGGTTCTGATGTTGTGGCCGGCGATGTCTGCGTGGGTGGTGTACCAGATGTCGGCGTGACGGCATGACGGGCCGGCCACGCCCCGATGAGCAGCTCGGTGTCCTTGTCGCTGCGAGGCCTCTAACCCCGCGACCTGCCGGAACCGATAACATGCGGTGGTGAAGCGCAATGGCTCCCGAGCGGACAAGGATCACAATAAAGACCTCCGCACTCGGGATCGGATCCTGCGCGCCACGCTCGAATGGGCTGCCGACACCGGCGTGGGGAAGCTCTCGATGGACGAGATCGCCCATCGGGCTCGCTTGGCTCGAGCCACGCTGTACCTGCACTTTCCTGGTCGACAAGCCCTGATCAGCGCGGCAGTCCGCTGGGAGCTGGAGCGATTCTTCGCAGATATCTCCCACGTCGTCGCCCGCTATGACGATGTCGAGGAACGCTTGGTCCATGGCTTTGCCTACGGTTACCGCACCTTGCGGTCCCATCGGACGCTCAATGCCGTACTCGAACTCAATCCGCAGATCCTGTTGCCATACGTACTCGGCGACGCTTCGGCGATTGATCGCGCTCGGCGAGCGGTGATGACCTTCTTCACCCCGTCGGAGTTACCGCCGGGCGTGGATAGCGAGGTCCTAGCCGAGCAGATCGTCCGCACTTATCACACGTTGATTTTGGCTCCGTCCAAGGTGTTCGACCTCGATTCGATCGGCGGCCCCGAACAATACGCGCGCACTTTTCTGGTTCCGCTGATTCGCCCACGTCACGAAGGGGATCCCGATTATTTGGCGATACCACCGGAACCGCAAACCTTAACGAACACCGCTGAGTTTCTCCGCGGAACTCGGGACGCCAGTAGCGAGGACCAGTAGCCATAATTTCTCGGCGGGCGCCGGGTCGCGCGGCAAGCCGAGGAGGATGGCATCGAGGTCATGGTGGGCAGCCCATTTCAGTAGTCCGTCGATGCTCGCGTAGATCGGAAGATCCTTGTTGCCCAGCGATACTCGCTCATTGGACAGGGTATTGCGTGCGACCTGCCATCCTCGGTCGACCGCCTCGGCCACGTCCTCGTCGGGCACAAGACATCCTCCAGGAACACCTCGTTGAACAACAGGGCGGCCGACGTCGAGGGTTTTGGCGTCCAGTTGTGCACGCAGGTAATCCGACGACACGGTGCGCCGGGCGAGTCCGCGAACGGAATCAGCCAGGGCGAGTTGGTCGGGGCTGATGGCGATCGGCATGGTGAGCTCCTTGAAGTCTGTGGTGCGCGTGAGCGCGATGGCCGGTCAGCGAAGGCCCAAACGGTTGAGCAGTCCGTAGACGTGGCCGGCGACCGTCGTGGTGGCATCGCGGCGAAGCCAATCCGGCGGGGACTGCAATGCGAGCCGCTGGACCGCAATCGTCTGCGGCTCTGTGTATTTGAGCAGCCCTTCAGAGCCGTGTCGCCGACCGAGCCCGGACTCCCCCATTCCACCGGCCGATGCCCCGATGCTGCCGTAGGCGGCCGCGAACCCTTCGTTGATGTTGACGGTACCCGCGCGGATTCGCCGGGCCACCTGCTGCGCGCGTTTGATATCGCGCCCGTAGACGCTGGCGTTGAGGCCGAACGGCCCGTCGTTAGCGAGCCGGACAGCCTCGTCGACCGTGTTGTACCCGAACACGGCGACGACCGGCCCGAACACCTCATCGCGGTAGAGAGCCATATCCGATGTCACACCGGTCAAGATGGTCGGCTCGAAGAAGTAGGGGCCGAGTTCGGGCCTGCGCATGCCACCGGTCACTACGACTGCGCCCCTTGCGACAGCGTCCTGAACCAGACCATCGACTTTGGACAGCTGGGCTGCGCTGGTCAGTGATCCGAGGGTGCCGTTGAAGTCGTAGGAATTCGTGAAGGTCAGCTGCTCGATGGCCAGACGAAACAGATCGAGGAACCGGCTGAGTGAAGCTTGTGGCACAAGGATTTTCTCGATCGCCATACACACCTGCCCCGCGTGCATGAAACAGGCGCGCAACGCAGACTTCGCGACGTCGGTCAGCTCGGTGTCGTCGAGTACGATCATCGAATTCTTGCCACCCAGTTCGAGACTGCAACCTACGAGACGTGAGCTGATCTGTTGCGAGACAACACGTCCGGTCGCTACCGAGCCGGTGAATGCGATGTAGTCGGCGTGATCGACCAATTCCGCACCGACCGTCTCTCCCGGCCCGACAAGTACCTGCAGGACGTCGGCGGGCAGGCCCGCCTGCTCGAGTAGCGACGCGGCGAACAACGCGTCGAGACTGGTCTGCACGTCCGGCTTGAGAATCACCGCGTTTCCCGCGAGCAGGGCGGTCAACGTATCGGAAATACCGATCGCGTACGGGAAGTTCCACGGCGCGATCACTCCGACGACACCGACCGGATGACGTTCCTCGGTCGTGCTCACCAGCAGCGGCACCATCGACTCGCGGCGGGCCGGTGCCAACATCGCCTTACCGTGGCGAAGGTAGTAACTCAGTGTCAGGTTCGGCTCGAGGAACTCGATGAACGCCTCCCAGCGCCCCTTACCGGTCTCGGCCTGGATCAGGTCGAGCATCGTGTCCTTGTTCGTGCGCGCGAGGCCGAGATACTTCGAAATCACATGTGCGCGGTCGCCGAATGGCGCTCTCCCCCAGGCACTCTGTGCCCGTCGGGCGCGATCGACCAACCCCGCGACATCCGCCATATCGGCGACGGGAAGATCGATGATCGTGGCGCCGGTGAAGACCTCGGTCACTGCGACCGTGCCGTACGCGCTGCCGACAACACGCGACGCCAGAGTAGCGAGAAGCTGCTGGGGCAGCGGATGGCGCCTGGCCGCCTCGGGTGGCACGGATGTCTGCGCACTCATTTGTCTTCCCCGGCCGCCTCACGGCGAGCCACGCGATTTTCATAACCGGCACGACCCGGGTCCTTGCTCGCATCGATGATGTACGACTCGCCACCGAGCGCACGCACCGCGAACGTCGACAACGTATGCGGCAGTATCGCACTCGCCCGATAGAGCACCATCAACTCCTTGGGCACCGCTACCTCGAAGATCCGCCGCTGTGTCGCGCGTAGGATCGCCTGCGCGACCTGCTCCGGATCCGATTTGCGCAACGCCCAGTGGTCGCCGACGCCGTCTGCGAGTTCGGTGCGTACCAATGCGGGCATCACCAGCGAGAAGGTGATTCCCCTGCTGCGGAATTCGGCTTCCAGCGCCTCGGTCAGCCCGACCACGGCGAACTTGGTAGCACCGTAGGTCGCGACACCGGGAAAGGTCAGCTTGCCCGCCGCCGATGCCACATTAACGATATGACCCTTCCGCCCCGAGGCAAGCATGCGCTGAATCGCCAGCTGCGAACCCCACAGCACGCCGAACAGATTGATGTCGACCTGGCGGCGCACCGACCGCGCGTCCTCGCCTTCGAAGGCGACGATGGGCATTACACCGGCGTTGTTCACCAGGACATCGATCTCGCCGAGTTCGGCGGCGACCGTGTCCAGGAATGCGGTGAAACTCGCGTGGTCGGTGACATCGAGGTCGACACCGATCGTGCCGTGTCCGATCGACGCCGCGGTGGCTCGAACCAGATCACCGTCGATGTCGCCAACCGCCACGCGCGCGCCCGCTGCGGCGAATTCGCGGGCGGTGGCGGCGCCGATACCGCGCGCACCCCCGGTGATCGCGACAACCTTGCCGCGCAGATCAAATTTCGGTGCCACGTGCATTCCTCCTTCGGCGATGCCGTGCGAGACGAATTCATCGACTGGATCCATCCGCACAGCAGCGACCTCGACTAACCCGCCAGCAAGCCCTTGGCGATGTGGGTGACCTGAACCTCGTTGGAGCCGGCGTAGATCATCAGCGACTTGGCGTCCCTGGCCAACTGTTCGACGCGGTATTCGGTCATGTAACCGTTCCCGCCGAACAGCTGGACCGCATCCATCGCGACGTCGGTCGCGGCCTCGGAGGCATACAGCTTGACCGCGGATGCTTCGGCAAGCGACGGTGTGACACCCGCCTGCATGAGCTCGATGGTGCGGAACACCATGTTCTGCACGTTGATTCGCGCGACCTCCATCTTCGCCAGCTTCAGTTGGATCAATTGGAAGTCGCCGATCGGCTGACCCCACAACACCCGATTCCTCGCGTAATCGGTACACAGGCGCAGACATTCGTCGATCACGCCCAGTGCCATCGCGCCGACTCCGAGGCGTTCGGTGGCGAAGTTTGCCCGCGCGCTGTCGCGTCCGTCCCCCTCGGCGTGGTCCTCGGTCTCACCGAGCAGCCGGTCCTTGGTCAAGCGCACATTGTTGAAGAACAACTCGCCGGTCCTAGAGGAGTGCAGACCCATCTTCTTGAACGGCTTGCCCTGCTCGAACCCGTCCATTCCCTTATCGAGGACGAAGGTGAGGACCTTGCGGTCACGCTTATCCATCGATGCGTCGCCGCTGTCCAGCTTGGCGTAGACGACGACCGTGTCCGCGATCGGACCGTTGGTGCAGAAAGTCTTCTGCCCGTTGAGGATATAGTCCTCGCCGTCGCGCTTGACGTAGGTCTTCATACCCCCGAAGGCGTCGGACCCGGAGTCGGGTTCGGTGATCGCCCACGCACCAACCTTCTCGTAGGTGAGCAGTTGTGGCACCCAGCGCTCCTTCTGTGCGATGGTGCCGCGCGACTGGATGGTGCCCGCCGCCAGCCCTAGACTCACGCCCATGCCGGCGACCAAACCCATACACACCCTGGACAATTCGCTCACCAGGACATAAGCCATCGATGCCTGGCCACCGGCGCCGCCCATCGGGTTCGCGCCGCCCTTGGTCGCCCGCACCGATTCCCCCGCCGCGAGCGCGGCCCTCTCCTTGGCGAGCGTCTTCTCGAACTCTTCGCGCGCGAGTTGGTCGATGCCGAAGGTAGTGAACAACTTTCGGATGACCGGGGCCGGATCCATCTCGCCTTCCTCGAGGGCGTCGATGTGCGGTCGGACTTCCTTGTCGATGAACTCCCGGACCGCCTGGCGGACCGCGATGTCCATCTGTGACCACTCGATCATGTGTGCTTCCTTTCCGAAATAGTGGGAGGGCTAGGACCAGGAGGTCGTTTTATCGGCAACCAGGTCGATCGACCATGGGCCGTCGGTCTCGATGAGCCGCTGCTGGGTCCAGCCCTGCAGTTGGGCGATCGCACCGCCTTGGACTTCGAACACCTGCCCGGTCAACGGGCACTTCTCGGTGGCGAGGTAGGCGACGAACGGCGAAATGTTGGCTGGACTGAACGCATCGAACTCGTCCTCGGTGACCGGCGCCGCGAACAGCGAACTCATGCCGGGCGTGGCCAGGGTCAGCCGCGTCCGCGCGATCGGGGCAATTGCATTGACGCGGACTCCGTAGCGATCGAGTTCACCGGCGGCGACCCGAGTCAACGCGGCGATGCCCGCCTTGGCCGCGCCATAGTTGGCCTGTCCGGAATTGGGCATCGTGACACCAGATGCCGACGCGGTATTGATCACTGATGCTCGAACCTGCGCACCAGCTTTGGTCTGGGCCTTCCAGTAGGCGGCCGCGTGCCGCAACATCGCGAAATGCCCCTTCAAGTGGACCAGCAGCACCGAGTCCCACTCTTGTTCCGACAGCGTCGGAATGAAACCGTCGCGCAGAATGCCCGCATTGTTGACAAGCACATCGAGAGTTCCGAATGCGTCGACGGCTTGTTCGACGAGCGCGGCCGCGCCATCCCAACTCGCGATGTTCTCGGTGTTGGCGACGGCCTTGCCGCCGAGGGCGATGATCTCGTCCACGACCGTTTGTGTGGGACCGGTGTCGGCACCGGATCCGTCGTTGGCGCCGCCGAGATCGTTGACCACGACCGAGGCGCCTTCCTCGGCGAACAACAGTGCATGCTCGCGGCCGATACCGCGCCCCGCACCGGTGATGACGGCTACCCGTCCATCGAGGTGTCCCATATCAATACTCCTGAATCATGGTGTGTTCGAAGGTGATCGAGGCGTTAGTCGTCGATGACGACCAGTCCGTCCTTGATGACCAGATCCCCGAGGGCAGTCGTCTGGAAGACGTAACTGCTCGCGCCGTCCTGAGAGGTCGAGTGCCAGAACGCGGATTCGATATCCTGGTCGGGCAGTACCGGTTTGGCGAAGCGGACCGCGAGTTCGCGTAGCCGTTCGGTCCGTGAATCAGCCAGCTCGGTCAACGCCGCCCACGAAGTGAATGCCATCGTGCACAGGCCGTGCGCGATGATGCCAGGCAGTCCAGCGGCTTTCGCGGAATCCACGTCGAGATGGATGGGCATCGGATCACCGGCGGCAGGGGCGTAACGGAACGTCTGATCGGCGTCGATGTGCTGGCTCAGTTTCATGACCGGGTCGTAGCCGGCCAGCGGGCCGTCGAAGCCGTGTTTCGGCCCGAGATCGCCGACCGTCTCACCGCAGTCGTACTTGCGGAAGAAGAAGGTCACCCATTGCTCGTTGAGCAATTCGCCGGAACTGTCCCGGGTTTCGGCGTAGACCGTGCCGCGGGTGCCGTTCGGCAAACCCTGATATCCGATCGGTTTCGCGCGCGAGACCAGCGTGTCGCCCGGCCGGATGTGACGGTGGTATCGGAAATACTGTTCACCGTGCACCAGTCGTGGAATCAGTTGATACGGTGCGACTTCCAGCGAAGCGCCGACGAGCGAATCGAAGATCGGCACAACCGCGAAAACAGGTGCTGCGATTGCTCCCGCACGATGCTCTTCGATCGGGTCGTTCGTCGCTTCCGCGTAGGCGATCAGCCGGTCCTGCTCCACCTCGAAACGTGTTTCGGGTGTCCACTTACCGATCGCGTCGGCGTTGAACTTGTAGGTCGATTCGCTCATCGTCGTCTCCAGTTGCCGACCCGCAGATCAGATCGCGGCCTTGAGCTTTTCCAGCGAGGCGTCGAGTTCTTCGCCCACCGCCTTGTCGATGGCGTTGCCGATCGCGCCGACGAGCATCTGACCGGCGAACAAGGCGTTGAGGTCGACGCGGGTCACCTCACCTTCGGTACCGTCCACCCCGACCTCGATGGTGGCTTCGACGCCGGCCATGCCGGTGCCGGTCACCTTGAACGCCCCCTTCTTGGCGGACAGCACTTCCTCGGGCGTACTGGCTTCGCGCACCGTCCATTCGATGGTGTTGGCCATTCCCATCAGGGTGACGACCTCGGTGTAGCTATCGCCCACCTTGATCTCGCCCGCGGCAGGCACCGCCCCTTTGAAGCTGGTGTGGATGGTCATCCAGTCGCTGAAGTTGTTGATATCCGACAGCTGGTTCCACAGTCGGTCGACCGAGGCGGTCAGTTCGATGGTGCGGTGGATCTGGGGCATTTTCTTCTCCTTGATGGTGCGGTGTTGCTGGTAGCGGATGTCAGCGCTCGGCAGGCTGATAGGCGGTGACGACCACCGCTCCGCCGAGTCCGATGTTGTGTTGCAGCGCGACTCGGGCCCCGGCGACCTGACGTTTGTCGGCGTCGCCGCGCAATTGCCAAGTCAGTTCGGCACATTGGGCAAGTCCCGCAGCGCCCAGCGGGTGCCCCTTCGAGATGAGGCCGCCGGACGGATTGACGACGTAGCGGCCGCCGTAGGTGGTGTCGTTCTCGTCGATCAGCAGATGACCTTCACCGACGGGGGCGAGTTGCAGCGCCTCGTAGGTGATGAGCTCGTTGGCCGAGAAACAGTCGTGCAGTTCCACCACGTCGACCTGATCGGCGGTGAGACCGGCCTGCTCGTATACCGACGCCGCGGCACGCGCACTCATCTCGCCACCGACGAGAGTGATCGCCGACTTCGACTCGAAGGTCCCCGGCACGTCAGTGACCATCGCTTGCCCGGTGATCTCGACCGCGCGGGTGACCAACTCGTTGTGCTCTTGCAGATACCGCTCACTGACCAGGATCGCCGCACCCGAACCGTCGGAGGTGGGCGAGCACTGCAGCTTGGTCAGCGGCGCATAGATTTCCGGGGACGACAGGATGTCGTCGAGGGAGTACTCGTCGCGGAACTGTGCATACGGATTGTTCACCGAATGCTTGTGATTCTTGTAGCCGATCTTCGCGAAATGCTCCGGCGTACTGCCGTATTTCTCCATGTGTTCGCGTCCGGCGGCACCGAACATCCACGGCGCGGGCGGGAACCGGAGATCGTAGAGTTCGGCCAGCGCATTGATGTGCGATGTCATCGGCTGTTCGCGATCGGTGAATGTCGCACCGAGCGAACCCTTTTGCATCTTCTCGAAACCGAGTGCCAGCGTGACGTCGGCGCGGCCGCCGCGAATCGCTTCCGCCGCCAAGTACAGCGCCGTCGAACCGGTGGAGCAGTTGTTGTTGACATTGACCACCGGAATTCCGGTCAACCCGAGTCCGTACACGGCGCGCTGTCCAGCGGTCGATTCGCCGTACACGTAGCCGACGAAGGCCTGCTCGATGACTTCATAGGAAATTCCGGCGTCGGCCAGCGCCTTGCTACCGGATTCCTCGGCCATCGCGGGATAGTCCCAACCGTCGCGAGCACCCGGCTTTTCGAACTTGGTCATTCCGACGCCGATGACGAAGACTCGTTCACCCGTCTTGCGTGCCATGTCGTTCCCTTCCTCTCCGGCCTAGTCCGGTCGCTCATAAACGTACATTAGATAATGTATGTATGTTGGTGGCATGTGTCACACCTACTGAACGATCGACCTTTGAACACTGCTGACAGCCACGATCTATTGGCTGTGGTCGTTAAATTTGCTTTCGTGCAGGCTCTTTCCCGATGACGTCCGGGGCATCGCGTCGACGAATCGACCGTCGCGTGACACCTTGAACCTGGCCAGGTGTGCACGTACATAGTCATTTATGCGGTAGCAGATACCATCACTTGTGCACGTAACATCTATGGTGCTCAACGCCGTACGCAGCAGGGCCAACATCACTGCCTCCCAGTCAACGGCGGCTCGTCGCCATGCGGAACCGCGCTCGGCGTATCGATATCGTCGGCGCGCGAGCGGCGACGTTTCGCGGGAAACCATCCGGCGAGGTCGCCTATCGGCGATGCGACCTCGGTGATTCTTGCCGCGGAGTCTGCGATGGCCAGCACGCTCGGGCCGAGATCATGCAAGACCGGGCGGACGGCGGCGATGGTTGAGCTCAGTGACTCGATCTGATCGAGGGTGCCCCCCTCGGCCATGACGCGTTCGAGGATGCCGTCGTCGGCTCCGAGCCTGGCCAGTAAGCCATCCGAAGCCAGCAGGCGATCGAGTGCGCCATCCCGAGCAAGCGCCTGCGCGAGGACGCCATCTTCGGCAAGTAGCAATCCGGCGGGTCGATCCCCTGCGGTCACATCGAGTAGCGCGCGAACGATCCGGGCATGCGCCCGAATGTCGAGCAGTCGACTTGCATGGCCGAGGATCCCGATGAGATCTCGGACGAATTCGAGCCACGCCGCCGCACTACCACCGACGCCGGCTCCGGAGACCCTCACTGCATCACTGTTCGGCATACCGCCCGCCTTCCCGGAATCCCCGCATGCAACATTACATACATTAGTGAATGTATACAAGATGCGGCTCCTCGGAGTCGGTTTGGCACGACTCACCGCCCCTCGGCACATTGGCGGCCCCGTCTGAATCGCCTAGCGGCGGCTATGTCGCCGATACGACGCCTTACAAGCCTCCTTCCTGCGGCAACGAACCCGAGCGGCGCTAGGCTATTATTGGGACTTGGATGAATATAAGTGAGCAACGCGTTCCCTCGTAGGAGAGTGATGACCCAGTCAGCGACAAGGCCGCGCCGAAGTCAGGCCGAACGCAGGGCAGCGACCCGCGCCGCCCTACTCGAAGCAACAGTCGATTCGCTGGTCAAGTACGGGTACGCCAATCTGACCACCGGCGCGATCGTCAAGGCGGCCGGAGTCACGCGCGGCGCCCACGCGCATTACTTCACCTCCAAAGCCGACCTGATGGTCCAGGCACTCGACTACCTCGCCGAACAGATCTCCGTCGATGTGGAAAAGACGATCTCACCGGTGGTTTCGACCTCCATCGACGACTACGAGGCCCTGATCGACCGCCTGTGGGAGATCCATCAGGGTCCGTTGTTCACCGCGGCGCTCGAGCTCTGGGTTGCCTCCCGGACCGACCCCGAACTTCAGACACATCTGCGCCGGTTCAATCGGGAGCTCATGGCCCACCTCGCGCTGTTGGCCGCACGGTATGTCCCTACGCTCGTCGCGATACCCAACTTCCAAGAGAAGTTCGTGACGGCCATGGCCGCGATGCGTGGCATTGCGATGCTGACTTTCAGCGCGAGTCCGACCACGGTCGAACGCACGTGGGCCGCGGTCCGATCGGAATTGATCGAAGCGGGCCGGGTGGACCTGGGAGCCGCGACGGACAACGCCTGATCCTCATGCTCGCCGTGTCAGCGCACTGCGTACCCGCCCGGCCATTCCGTGTGCTGTGCGGGAGGTATTCACCAATTCCGCCTGGGAGGTGAACTTCACCCGCGGCCGTCCGGCCACACCGCCGCGCGCTCGTTCAGTGATGTCGATGGCCCGCCACCCGTCGGCATCCACCACGCCTGCGCACCGGCTGCGGACCAGCTCGGCGAGAGCACCACTGGTGCCCACCGTGCGACGCAAGACGCCGCAAGTGAAGTCCTCGATCACGCTGGCCACGGTGTGCCGTGCACATTCCTTATTCGTTCCGATCACACCCACCGGCCCGCGCTTGGCCCATCCCGCCACGTAGACGCCATTCATCGTCGCATCGGTGTCCGGAAGGTAAACCCGGCCCTCGCGATTCGGGATCCTCGAGGTCTGCTCGTCGAATGGGACACCCCGCACGGCCGACCCGCGCACACCGATCGAGTGCACCACCAAACCCGCGGCGAGCGTCTCCGATCTGTCGACCCCGTCGGAGCCGCCACGCTGACGGACCGTGACCCGCTCGACGCGGCCGCTGCCATCGATCCGTTCAATCTCGGTGTCGAACGCCAAAACGATGTGTTTAGCATTCGGATCCGACGGCTGTTGCGAAAGACTGTGCAGCAGAGACAGATTCGATGACGTCGCACCGGCGCCCGGCTGCGAACGAGCGAGGCACTCAGGTGTGACTCGCACCTGCACACCCGCCACGCCGGTGAGCCCGAGCAACTCCGGATAAGTGAAGGCCGCCTGCCCGGGACCCCGCCGACCGAGCACGACAACTTCGCGGACAGTGCTGCCCCGCAATACCTCCAGAGCATGGTCGGCGATATCGGTGGTGGCCAACATATCCGGCGACATCGTGAGTATGCGGGCCACATCCAGTGCGACGTTGCCGTTGCCGATAACCACCGCGCGTTCGCTGGCGAGGTCGACGCTTGTCGAGGCCCGATCGGGGTGTCCGTTGTACCAACCTGCGAGGTCCACCGCAGCGTGGTTCCCGATCAGGTCGGCACCGGGCACGTCCAGGCGTGGACCGATGGCCGCGCCGCTGCAGTAGATGACGGCGTGATGAAAATCGAGTAGCTCGGTGTGGTCGATATCCACACCGACTTCCACCCCGAAATGCATGTTCAGTCGCCTGGCCTTCGCGGGTGGAAACTTGAACTGGTCGAGAGCCCGCTTGGTATCCGCGTGATCGGGTGCGACCCCGGACCGAACGAGCCCGCCAGCGGCCGGGTTTCGGTCGAACCACTCAACCACGACCGCTGGATATTTCAACAATTCCTCGACGGTGTAATGACCGGCGGGGCCGGCACCGACCACGGCCACCCGCAAGCTCCCCGGTGTCGTCGTCGTATCAACCAGCCGGGGAGTCGGCAACCACGTCGGCGATATCGGGCGTTGCCGGTAGTAGGACGCGTTGAGTTCGACGAACGGTAGATCGTTCGCGGCGAGGGAGCGGTCGGACCGGATCGCGTCGACGGGGCAGGCATCCGCACAGGCGCCACAGTCGATGCAGGTGTCCGGATCGATGAAAAGCATATCGGCCGAACCATATTCGGGCTCACCGGGCGTGGGATGGATGCAATTGACCGGGCAAGCCTTGACGCATGCGGCGTCGCTACAACAGTTCTGCGTGATCACATAAGCCATCGATTACACCCGCGCTATCCGCAGGCCGGCCTCGATCAACCGACCGTACTGGGCACCGAAAACCTGTGGCAGCGCGGCGATCAGCCGAGCGTCCGGGCCGACCAGAATGCGCGCCCGATCGCGTTCGAGCCCGCGAACGATACTGCGCGCGGCACCCTCCGGCGAGGTCACCGCGAAACGATCGAAAAGCCCGGCGACCCTGGCGCCGTCCTCGCCGGCACCGAAGCGGGCGTTGTTGACGATATTCGTCTTGATCCCGCCCGGGTGGATGCAGCTGACCGAGACCGGCAATCGATCGAGTCGAACTTCCTGGCGCAGTGCCTCGGTGAAGCCTCTGATGGCGAACTTCGAGGCGTTGTATGCCCCGTCCTTGGCCACCGCGATCAGCCCGAAAACACTTGACACATTGGCCAATTGGCCATCTCCAGACAAGATCAAATGCGGCAGAAAAGCTTTGGAGCCGTGCACCATCCCCCAGAAGTTGATGTCCATGATCCAGGCGAAGTCGCGATCACTTGTCTCGGCGGTTCGTGCGTGGATGGCGACCCCGGCGTTGTTCACCGCGACATCAACTCCGCCGAATCTTTCGACAACGTCCTCGGCGTGCTGATACATAGCGGCACGGTCGGCCACGTCGACCTTCCATGATTCCGCCTGGACGCCCAGCGCCGCACAACGATGCGCGGTCTCCTGCACCTCTCCGCCGTTGATATCGGTGAGCGCCAATCGTGCTCCGCGCCTGGCCATTTCGAGTGCGAGCGCACGGCCGATGCCGCTGCCCGCACCACTGATGACGACGGTCTTGTCTCGATAGTTACGCATTGGTTCTCACTTCTCGCTGAATGCGGCCTCGACGTCGATCGGGTACGGTGAGCGCCCCCAACCGACCACCTGCGCCCCGCCCCACGGATCGGCGTCGACGAGCACGCCGTCGACCGGATCGCGTCCGGCGATCTGGAGGCGAATCGGCTGGTTGAGCTGGGTGTGCAGGTGGGCAAGGCTAGGCCCCGGCAGCACTCGTCCGTGCCATTTGATCGTGTTCGCCACCGGCTCGTATTTGGCCAGGATGCGGGTCTCGACCGCTGTTTCACCGCCGTCCGCGTCGATCAGCACGGCCGAGCCCGAGTACACCTCGTTGTCGTCGCGCTCGTCGTCGCGGCTGAAATCGAAGTCGCGCATATCGACCCTGCGTACCTGATGCCGGTAGGACAGCGTCGATCCGGGCCATATCGCCCGGTTGACGCCGGCCGCGTCGAGATACCAACTGTCGCAGCCACCCGCTGTCCACACCGTGCCGACCGACTTGCGCTGCAGCACAGTGTTGAACTCGGCCTGGATATGCGATTTCACCTCGACTCGGCTGTACCCACCGGCGGCCATCGTGCGCAGACAGCGCACGATGAGCTCGATCTGGGTCTCGATCACGAAGACGACAGACTGGTTGCCGAGACCGGAGTTCGGTCCGACGGTCAAGAAGTAGTTGGGCAGTCCATGTGCGGCGACGCCGTAGTATGCCTGCACACCGTCGCGCCACAACTGCTGAATCGGCACTCCGCCGCGCCCGTACAAGTGTTCGCCGGCGATTTTCTCGGTCGTCAGAAAGCCGGTCGCATAGACGATGACGTCGGCCGCATGAACGGATCCGCCGCCGGTACGGATGCCGTCGGCGACCACGTCCGCGATCGGTTCGGTGACGACTGAAACGTTGGCCCGCTGAAGCGCGCGGTAGTAGTCACTCGAGATCAAGATGCGCTTACATCCGATCTGATAGTCGGGCTCGAGCTTCGCGCGCAGCAATGGATCGGCGACCTGCTTACGCAGATGCCATCGCGCGACGCGACGCAGCGCGCCCATCAACTTCGGATTGAGAAATGCGCCGATCATCGCTTCGTGAGAGGCGTAGATAAGGCCACGAACCAGACCGCGGGTACCGGGCAGAACCCGATAGACCGCGCGTTCGGCGGCGGTTATCGGCCGTTGGAGCCGCGGCAGCACCCAATGTGGTGTCCGCTGATACACCGTGACGGATCCGGCCCGATCGGCGATGGCGGGCACGATCTGCACGGCACTGGCCCCGGTGCCGATCACCGCCACCGATTTGCCCGCCAGGTCGATCGTGTGGTCCCACCGCGAGGAGTGGAACTGGCTGCCCGCGAACGATTCCGCGCCCGGCAGCATCGGTGTCTTCGGGAGGTGCAGCGGTCCGGTGGCCGCGATAACCGCGCGGGCCCGCCACATCGTCCCGGCACCGGAGGTGAGCTGCCATTCGTCCTGGTCGTCGTCGAAGCGCTGGTCCAGCACCTCGGTACCGAACCGCAGGTGCGATGCCAGGTCGAAACGATCAACGATCCGCTCGAGGTAGGCAAGGATCTCCGCTTGGCCCGGATATCCTTGTGTCCATTCGGTATTCGGCGCGAACGAGAACGAATACAGCTGCGCCATCACATCACAGGCCGCACCGGGATAGTCGTTGTCGCGCCAGGTGCCACCGACGCGGTCGGCCTTCTCCAGGATCACGAAATCGGTGATGCCCGCTTCGGTGAGCTTGATGGCCGCACACAGTCCGGAGAAGCCCGCGCCGATGATGGCCACGTCGTAGGTCATCGGCGAAATCCCGAGATCCGCCACAACAGCCGCGAGACGGGGTTCATCAGACCCTCGTCATCGAGGAAGTTGTACAGCGATTCGAAGCTCTCCCGGCGCCGCGCATTGACCAACTCGTTGTTCCTGGCCTGCCGCAACGCAACCCACTGATTCAGTCCAACCCGCTTGTACACGTGACGGTTGACGAACATCCCACGGATCACCAAAGCGCCGGCGCCGTTGACCGTGGCGGCGAAGGTGCGCTCCCACCATGGTGCGCGCGCGACGCGACGCCGGACTCCTTCGCGGGCGAAGCGGATGTGGCGCGCCTCCTCGGTGACATGGATCCGCATCACCTGCTGCATCAGCGGCTGAATGTTGGGGTGGTGTGCCAGCTTTCGCTGTGCGTCATCGAGGATCTCCTCCCCGACCAGCGCGGCCACCCACAGGAACAAGCCCTTATAGGCGACCGGGAACAAGTTGACCGTCAGCGCCCCGATCTTGGTGAGGCGATAGGGCCGCACACCCATCGCAGCGACCGCGCGACCGAACATGATCATGTGCCGCGTTTCGTCGCCCAATTCGGTGAGGGCATAGTGCACATGGCGTGACGTCGGATCCTGATACATCATGGCCCGCAACAGGCCCTGATTCAGGGTGTTCTCGAACCAGACGCCGCGGGAGAGCAGGTTGGCCGCTTCATGGCGCGACAGGTCGACCCGCTGCCGGTGATCCATCCGCTCCCACAACTCGGTGCCATAGAGCGACACCACCTCCGGCGGCAGATAGAACTTGTCCGGATCTTGTGGGGCATCCCAGTCGATGTCGACATCGGAGTCGTAGGACCGGCGGATAGATCCGCCGATCAACCGATCCGCCACTTCGTTGCGATTGTCCGCCTGAATCGTCATTGATCCTCCACTCTCGGCCCGACGTCGCCTCCGCGATCGCCCGGCCCACACGGTCGCCAAATACCGTCGCCATCACATGCAACTTCCATCGAGATCGGCGGCATGAGCGTGCTCTAGTCCCTTTGTAGTCAGTTTTGCCAAATTTGTCTATAGACACAGCTCAAACTGTTCTAAACTGAGTCCGACAGGCCACTATGCTCGGCTGATTGCTGCATCCCGCGAAGCGGCAGTGACATGTATCACCTCATTTACATACATTTACTCATGTTTGTAAATATAGGTGCGCCGGACAGTTAACCGGCCGTCAGATGCCAGAACACACAGCAAGGAAGCTGCGATGGTGTACACAGTTGACAAAGATCGGGCGTTGCAGCCGGTTCCGGCGCGAGTGGAACTCGCCCGCATCGCCGCCACCGCGGTACAGGCCGCCAAAAGTGGTGCGCGAGTACTACTTCGACGCCGCGAATGCCCGGCACGCGAGCGTGCCGCGCACGAACTCCGCAACGGATTCGCCGCGCTCGGCCCCACTTACGTAAAGCTGGGCCAACTGATCGCCTCCAGCCCAGGCGTGTTCCCCGAGGTCGTTTCCAACGAATTTCGCACCCTCCTCGACCGGGTGCCGCCCGCGGACCCGGCGGCGATCGAGCAGGTGCTGCACACCGAACTAGGCGCCACACCCACCGACATTTTCGCCTGGTTCGATCCCGAACCGCTGGCATCGGCCTCGATCGCACAGGTCCACCGGGCCCGGCTGATCTCCGGCGAGGAAGTGGTCGTCAAGATCCAACGGCCCGCGATCAAGCTGCGTCTCGCGGCCGATCTACAGATCATGAAACGCATCGCCGCCGGACTCGAACTCTCCGCCTACGGACGGATGCTCAGCGCCCGCGAGATAGTCGAGGACTTCGAAACGAGCCTGCGCGAGGAACTCGACTTCGCGACCGAAGCACGCGCGATGGAGGAATGGATCGGAACCGTAGCGAACTCGCAATTCGCGGATCAGGTACGCGTGCCGCGGGTGTACTGGGCGCACACAACCAGCCGCGTGCTCACCATGGAGTACATCGACGCCACCCGCATCGATGACGCCGACGCCATCCACGCCGCCGGTTTCGACGGCGTCCAACTGGTCAGGACGCTGTTGTTGTCCCTCCTCGAATCGGCATTCCACGGCGGAATCTTCCATGGCGACCTGCACGCGGGCAATGTGCTGATCGATGACAAGGGCAAACTGGTCTACCTGGATTTCGGCATAGTCGGCCGCTTCGACGCCTCGACCCGGGTCATCCTGCGCCAGCTCATCGGCGATCTACTGGTACACAAGAACTTCGAAGCAGCGGGGCGGGCACTCTACAAGATGGGAGCGGTACGTCGGCCCGGTACGGTCAAGGACGCCGCGAAAGAAATCCGCGACTTCACCGATCCCCTGGTAACCACCGATCTCGGCAACCTGTCCTACACGGCGCTCGGCCGCCAACTCGCCTCGCTGGCAAAGACATACGACGCACGACTGCCCCGGGAACTGGTGCTCGTCGCCAAGCAATTGCTCTATGTGGAGCGGTACATGAAGCTGCTCGCACCCAAGTGGGAGGCGATCGGCGACCCGGAACTGTTCGTGTACATGGTCAACGTCCTCAACGAGGCAGAGGCCGAACGCAGCCTCGACGCCGAGGACGCGCGATGAGACCCACAGCGCTGCCGACGCCGCAGCGGTTGCTGAGGTTCGATAGTGGTCTCGGCGGCAAAGAATGTCCTGGCAGCAGCTCGCCAGCAGCGCTGAGCGCGAATTCGATTCACGCCGCCGTCAGTATTCGAAGACCACCGCTATCGGCGACTTGGCCGGGCTCGAGCGGACACGCCCCCGATGCTCCGTGACGACGATCTCACCTGCGTTCGCGATCTGCTCCATCACCATTTGACCGCGCTCACCACGGCGGCGGATCCATTCGAGACGATGTCACCGATCCGCGCATCAAGGCTTACCGACAGCAGCTCATCGCTACCGTTTCCGCAGGTCGATCCGTGTGGTTAGCGCATGTGTCCCCCTCCGGACACAGAATTGTGGCGTTTATGCCCCCAAAATCGGGTCCGGGCATCGCCTGGACACTCTGTCCTGGCCGTACACCTCCACCTGCGGGTTTGCTCGTTCGGCGGTGGTCGATGTGACCGATGACACAGTATCTCCGCTGATCCCGTCCTTCTCCTCCATCGGGCTCGTCGGTGGCGATGGCTGCGGAGTCGGTGCCGGTCTGCCGATGGCGTCCGTGGAGCAACCACCCGCACGCACCGCGGTGTACAGCGTGCGGCCGGTCGACACCAACGGGCGCGTGGTCGACAAAGCCGTTCTGCGAGTATTGGATTGGCACCCCGGTGACCTGCTGTCCTGGCGGATCGCCGCAGGGCTGATCGTGATCACCCGGCCCGGCTACGGCCGCCGCGGGATCACCAAGCACGGGCATCTATCCCTGCCCGCCCACGCACGACGCGCCGCGGGCATCCAGCACCACGACAGGGTCCTGCTGGCCGCCGATCCTGATCAACGCCTGCTGGTGGTTTTCCCACCCCATGTCCTCGACGAGATGGCCGCTCGCCGGGGTAGGCGGATGAGCGCACGCAGCGACGCCGACATCGCCGCGGTCCGGATGATGATGGACCGGCTCAATCTCACCCTCGCCGACATCAGCGACGACACCAGTGCGGCCACAAACATCCCGACCTTCGGTGACTACATCCCAGTCGTCGCCGACAGCATGCCCGCGAGCCGGACCCGCGACCACTACCAGACATACTGGACCAAGATTCTTGCCCAGCCGGGATGGGCCGAGCGGGCATTGAACGAGCCGACTCCCGCCCAGTTGCAGGGGCTGTGCCCCAACGGGATTTCGGCGAACACGGCGGTCAGGACGCTCGCCCACTTCCTCATCGCTGCCGAAAAGAAAGGGTGTGGCCGAACCAGGCGTCGCAGCAGAGCAGGGTGGGGTCTCGGTGGAGGTCGCCGAAAATCCAACGATGTTCGCCATACGAGTTGCCAACTGCGGGCATCCGGATTCCTTCGTTCGCGAGACACATTGAGTCGCTGGAGATTTCCGCAGGTCGGATACCGTCGACTCTGTAACGCTTTCGGTGTACGCGCCAACGTCAACCTGTCGGGGGTTCGCAATACACTCCCGAGCCATGCGCATCGGCTACGGACGGGTCTCCACCCGTGATCAGCGTGTTGTGGAATTCGGTGTACCTGGACCGGGCCCTGGACCAGTTGCGCGCCCAGGACTATCCGGTCCGCGACGCCGACGCCGCCCGGCTTTCGGCGTTCATGCGAAAGCATGTACGCCTGGAGGGCCGCCACAGCTTCCACCTGCCCGACCTCGGTGGCCAGCAGCCGCCACCACTGCGGGATCCGGACCCCCGACGATGACGAGTGACGTGGTGCGCACCTCGACTGGAGACCAGGAATGATCGTGGGTCCGGTCGAGGCGCCGGCATTGGTCGCCGCGGGTTTCTTGCTGGCAGTCAGCCCTCGGCTACTCGAGGTCCTAAGTTCCTGGGATTCGATCCGCTACCACGGATCAAGCGCGAGATTCCGTGCCTATTTACGGTATTCGCGGAACGTGGCACGCAGGTCGTCGACGATCAGGTCCGGTTCCTCCATCGCCGCGAAGTGACCACCTCGATCGAATTCCGTCCACCGCACGATGTTGTGGTTCCGCTCGGCGATGCGGCGGACAGGGATGCCGAGGTCCTGCGGCAACACCGCCACAGCGACCGGCACCTCGGTCTCCGGTTCGGGCCTCCCCCACGTCGCGGCGCCCTCGTAGTAGTAGCGCGCCGACGAGCCCGCGGTGCCGTTGAGCCAATAGATCATGACGTTGGTCAGCATCGCGTCACGATCGACGGCGTCCTCGGGCACGTCGGTCGAGTCGGTCCAGTCCTTGAATCGTTCGACGATCCACGCCAGCTGACCTACCGGGGAATCGGCGAGCGCGTAGGACAGCGTCTGCGGGCGAGTGGCCTGCAACATCGCATACGCGCCGAGTTCGTACTGTGCGCGCTGAGCCAGCTGCAGTGCTCGCTTCTCGGCAGGATTGTCGAAGTCGGCCGTCTCGGGAGTGACGCTGGCCGAGGCGATCATCGTCACGTGCAGCGCCACGACGTGCTCGGGATCGATCACCGCCAGTTCACGCGAGATGGCCGCGCCGGTGTCTTCCCCGTGTGCGGCGTAGCGGTCATAGCCGAGCCGCTGCATAAGTTCGGCCCAGGCCCGCGCGGCCCGGCTCGTCGACCAGCCGGCCGCGGGCCCGGACAATCCGAATCCGGGGATCGTCGGCACGACCACATCGAACGCGTCCTCGGCCCGACCGCCGTGCGCGACCGGATCGGTCAGCGGACCGATCACGTCGAGGAACTCCACGATCGATCCCGGCCACCCGTGGGTGAGGATCAGCGGCATGGCGCCGGGCACCGCGGACCGGACATGGATGAAATGCACATCGTGACCGTCGATCTCGGTGCGGAACTGGGGGAACGCGTTGAGTCGCGCCTCCTGCGCCCGCCAGTCGTAGGTGGTGCGCCAGTACCGCGCCAGCTCCTGGGTGTAGTCGAGCGGAATGCCCTGCGCCCAGCCGACTCCGGTGACGCCGTCCGGCCAGCGGGTCTCCTCCAGTCGCCGATGCAGATCGTCGAGCTGGATTTGGGGGACGTCGATACGGAAGGGAGTGATCTCTGCGCTCATGAGAACGAACTTTATGGGGCGGCTAGGACAACTACCGTCCTAGCTTCGAGGAAGAATGCGCAGTGTGTTGGAAACTTCGGCTCGCCTCCTCGAACTCCTGTCGCTCCTGCAGACACCCCGTGTCTGGACCGGCGCCGACCTGGCCGAACGCCTCGAGGTCGATGCACGAACCATCCGCCGCGACATCGACAAGCTGCGGAATCTCGGCTACCCCGTGCACGCGGTCGCCGGAGCGGCCGGATATCGCCTGGCCGCGGGAACCAAGCTGCCCCCGCTGCTCTTGAACGACGATGAGGCGGTCGCCGTCGTCGTCGGGCTGCGCACCGCGGCGGGCGGAACGATCACCGGCATCGAGGACAGTTCGCTGCGGGCGCTCGCGAAGCTGGAGCAGATCCTCCCGACCCGGTTGCGTCACCGAGTCTCGGCGCTCCAGGCGGCGACCGTCAGCATGCCGGCAGGCACGCCGTCCGTGGACGCGGATGTCCTCACCATGATCGGCGCCGCGATCCGCGACCACGAACAGATCCGCTTCGACTACCGCACCCACGGTGGTTCCGAGATCCAGCGGGCGGCCGAACCGCATCGGCTCGTACACACCGGGCGGCACTGGTATCTGGTCGGCTGGGACGTCGAGAAGAAGAATTGGCGCACCTACCGTGTCGACCGCCTCCGCCCGCGCATCCCCAACGGGCCACGATTCACCCCGCGCGAGACACCCGAGGTCGACGTGACCGGCTGGGTGTCCCGCGGGGTCAGCACCGCCCCCTATCGCTACCAGGCGCGCATCACCCTCGAGGTATCGGCCGCCGTCGCGGCGGACCGCATCCCACCGACCGTCGGTGTCATCGAGGCGATCGACGATGGGCACTGCCTTCTGCACACCGGCTCGAACTCACTCGACGAAATAGCCGTCTACACCGGGCTTTTCGGCTTCGGATTCCACGTGCACGGACCACCCGAACTCATCGACCACCTACGCGCGCTGGCGCACCGCGTCACCGCGGCCATCACGCCCCGCGACGACGCACCCGGTTCGGCGCGCCCATCATGATCCGCACCCCGACGAAGCGTGGGCCGAAAACGATCTATGACCCAATCACAAGCCACTCTGGGCGTCATCGCGAATCCCCGGTCGGCCGGAGCATGGTTGGGACAGAACCAGACATGTCAGCCCTTAGTGGTCCGGAACCGCCAGGCCTCTCAGGCGGTGGGCGGGATCAGCGGCGGCGCCGGCCGCCGGATCGGTGACGGCCTGCCACCTCATCAGCGCCCCCGCCGACGGCCGCGCGTACTTGCTCGCTCATCGGCATAGATCTGCCATCACAACATCCGCCTCATCGTGCAGCCACACCGCCGCGCAAGCGCTGTCCCAGGGCTGGAAGCTACTGGTTCGCGCTTCCCGGATCAGAGGGTCAGTATTTCGGCCGGACGCGACATCTGCTCCGGGCTGTGCACGCTGCAGCAGGAAATTGGTTCGGATAACTACACAAACACAATAAAAGCCGCAGGGCGTTGACCTGTGGCTTTGTCTTTCTGTGGAGCTAAGGGGACTCGAACTTCCGGTCCCCCGTGCCCGCACGTGCATTTCGGTGCAATATCCTGCGGTTCACGTGATTTCGGCACGCTGAAGGTCGCTACCGTAACCCTCCCGTGTTGACCCGGTCAGCATCTCCCACCGGGGACCACGGGGCCCCATGCGGGTTCAGAGTGTCCATCAAAGCCGCCGCGGCGCTGGCGGTCCGGTCCAAATGCCGACACCGCTTGTCGACAGCGTCGGCGGTGAGTCGAACTCGTCCATCAAATCCATCATGATCGTGCGCGTCCGATCATCGTGCGTGGGCTGCGTCCCTCGACACCGCCCACAGGGTCTACCCCGACGCCCCTCATTGCGCGGGGTCGACCTGCGGCGGTCCTACTACTACGCCGAGCCGGTTCCGAAGCTCTTGAAGGGGTTGCTCGGGGTGCTACTCGGATTCTGCGAGTTCGCGGTGATCGTCAATTTCGTTGGGGTGAATGGGGTCTGGTAGCTGCCGATTTCGGAGCCTTCCTTGCACTGGGTGCGAACCCAATAGGTGCCCGCGGGGTACTCCGCGCTGGTTCCGGTGCCGGATCCATTGGTAATGACCTGCCCGGCAACGAGAGTCGGGCCGGTGATCGCGTACTCGCTGCCCACCTGGGCCGGGGATCCTTCGTACAGCTTCACATTCGGATCGGCGTCGACGGCGGGGTTGTAGTCGGTCTTCGTGGCGTCGAACACGACACCCTCACATCGCAGGAACGGTAGATCGGTCTCGAGATTCGTGATCACGGTCGTGAACTTCGCGCCGTTGGCCGACACGCTGCCCGCACCCGCGATAGTCGCAGAAGCCACACCGGGATCGGCGAGCAAGGCTACCGCCGCGATTCCAAGCGTTACCCCAGTCAAACGTGCCTTCATGAAAGTGCTCATCTGTTTCCTTCTGTATCCTTCGCCGCGAGTTCTTGAAACCGCGGCGGCCGTACCCTGAGCATCTGCCGGGTCACCGGCGCACAGAAGGCTAGCCTTACCTAAGGACTGCCACAAGATGTTAGCGACACGTCACACAACGACCCCGAACTGGGCGAATGATCAGTAATGGCCGGGGATCTCACCCCGCCGCTGGGTACCGTAGCCGCCGATCTGCGGTGTTTTCGAGCGAATCCATGTTGCCCAGCGCGACCCCGCAGCGAGGGTGGACTGCGCCCTGGGAGTTTATAGGAATAAACTTAGAGAAAATTCGTTCGTTCCTGGGAGCTCGATATGGGAACACGCGGATACGTTGGCCCCATCCTGGCCGCCGCCTTGATTGCCATGGGACCGAACGCAGTTGCGCCCGGCACTGCCGCAGCCGCTGGTCCGTACCCGGAGGCCACTTTCGAGGAGATGATCGCCCGCGAAGCCTGGTTCGTGACCTCCGGGCAGGACCCCGCGCAATCGCCGCCTGGCGTGAACGTGCCGTGCACCCCGTCGGCGGCCCATCCGCAGCCAGTGGTGCTCGTGCACGGCTTCCCCGCCAATCAGTACAACGCGTTCGCGCACCTCGGGCCGAGACTGGCGAATGCCGGGTACTGCGTGTACTCCCTGAATTACGGCGGGACCAACGCCTTCGACGGCGGCCGCGACGGGGTGTCGGTGTCCGCGCCGCAGGTATCCACCTTCATCGACAGGGTGCGTGCCGAGACTGGCGCCGCCGAGGTCGACCTCGTCGGCCATTCTGGTGGCGCGTTCGTCTCGCTCTACCTCGCGAGGACCGACCCCGCAGCGGCTGACGAGGTCGGCGCGCTCGTCGCCTTGGCACCACCCACGAACGGAATCACCGGCGGAGTGGTCGCCGACGCGACACAGCTCGGGCTACGTGGGCTGGTCGCGAGCATATGCGGGATCTGCGAGGACGTCTCCCCCGGCTCGGCCGCGATGACCCGGCTCCACGACGGCCCGATCGCCCAGACCGACATTCGCTACACCACCATCGCGTCGAGGCACGACTCAATGGTGTCCCCGCCCGCCGCCGCGGCCATAGACGAGCCTGGCGTCACCGACATCGTCGTCCAGGACCAGTGCCCCGACGACCCGGTCGGACACAGCGGCCTGGCGTACGACCCGAGCGTGGACTCGATGATCCTGAACGCGCTGGATCCGGGGCAGCCGGTGCCGGTGGAGTGTGGGAGCGGGCCGCAGTTCTGACGGACCGATCGGGCCGATACCGCGCGCGATGCGTCCAGCATCCACGCCTCACCCACGCTGAACTCGGTGTCACCCACCGGAATCGATTCGTCGCCTCCTGCGGTCAGCAGGAGGGCGGCGACTGTCGACTATCGAGTACCCAAGGCATCAGGCGCGGTGTCAGCGTCATCGTTGAGTGCGAGCCCGACTGTGGTCTCCTCGAGTACGGCCGGACGACGCTTGGTTCGGTAGTTGTAGGCGATGCCGATGATCAGGATCGCCAGCAGCGCGGCGGAGGTGCCGTAGGTGCCCAGCGCGAGTCCGCCGCTCGCGTGGGGTTTGGACAGCCAGTCGCCCATGGTCGCGCCGAGTGGACGGGTGAGGACGAACGCCATCCAGAACAGCAGCACGCCGGAGATATTGGTGAGGTAGTGCGCGGTCAGGATCAGCGCCATGACGACGGCGATCAGGAAGCCGCTGCCCCAGTAGCCGAGCCCGGAGCTGTCGGACAGGTAGTCCCCGAGGGAGGTGCCCAGGGTGTTGGACAGCAGGATCGCGGCCCAGTAGAGCAGTTCACCGCGGAAGGTGGTGATGTTGGCGACATCGAAGGTCTGTCGGCTGAACTTCCAGATCGCGAAGACCAGAGTCAGCCCGGAAATGAGCAGCAGCGCGCCCGCGCCGTAGCCGAGGCCACCGTCGGTCGAGGTGTCCGAGCCCGGTCCGCGATTGATGAAGTCGGAGATGGTCGTTCCCGCTGTGCTGGTGGCGGCGATAACCGTCCAGTAGAGCGCGGGGTGGAATCGGCGGACCCGTAACTGGGTCAGCACACTGACCGCGAAGATGGCCAGAAATAGCAGCGATGCCTGTGCGTAGCCGAGCTTCAGTGTCTGGGCGAGCAGATCACCGCCGGTCTCGCCCAAGGTGGTCGCCGCGATCTTGAGTACCCAGAACATGACCGTGATCTGGGGAAGTTTGTAATCGACGAGCAGACTCCGAGCCGCATGTTTCACCATCGGTGCTCTCTTTCTCCGGTGTCGACACCCATGGGCGCGGAGTCTGCCGAAGCGCCGCTGAGAGCACGCTGAAAGTGTGTTGCCACTCACAAAGCGGTGGCCGATCACGTCGCCGGAGATCGACCCGCTCAGCGCTATTGCGAGTCAGGTGACGTCGAGGCGGCCGATACCCGGGCCGCGGATGGTTTCGATGCCGGCCGGTCCGAACGCCACCTTGATCACCTTCCTCGACCAGACCTTCGCCCGTGAGCGCACCATCTGGTCGAGGTGGGCTGAAGCCATCACCGCAGTGCTGAATTCATCGGGCAGCGTCGGTGGTGCTGAGTTCGAGGGTGCTGCGGCGGCGTCGACGGATCGCGACGACGACCGTGACGGCAATAGCGAGTGCGGCGACCGCGGCGATGAGGTAGCTGGGGCCGCGGATGGCGTCTTCGACGTTGTGCCAGTTGGCGCCGACGGCGTATCCGGCGATCGCCAGGGCCGCGGTCCAGGGCAGGCATCCGGCGACGGTGTAGCTGCCGAACCGCCCCGGGGGCATCGCCGCGATCCCGGCGGGCAGGGAAATAAAGGTGCGGATGCCCGGTAGCAGTCGGGCCCAGAACACCGAAGAGGCGCCGCGGCGGACGAACCAATCCTGGGCGCGATCGATCTCTTCGCCACGCAGTAGAACAAATTTGCCCCATCGGTGCAGGGCCGGTCGGCCGCCGTAGCGTCCGGCCAGCCACGCCACATAGCTTCCGGCGACGTTGCCCAGGGTGCCCGGCGATGACGGCGATCAGGTTCGGGTGCGCTCCCGCGACAGCTCCACCGGCGAGCGCGCCGCCGAGCAGCATGGTGAGTCCCGAAGGGATGGGGATGCACGCGGATTCGGCGAGCATGAGAACAAAGATCGCGGCCAATCCGCAGCCGAGGATGAATTGCTGCATTCGGAACGAACTTCATTTCCAGCCGGATTCGCCGACATGATGGCCGCGCTCATATGCCCACGATGGTTGTCGACCGCTGTGAGCACGCTGAGCGGATGTGGGACAGACAGCGATCAGATATCGATGAGGGGTAGGTCGATGATGGCGATCGCGCCGGTGGGGGTGTTCTGATCGATGCGTACGGTGCCGTGGTGTGCGGCAATGATTTCGGCGACTATGGCCAGTCCGAGTCCGGATCCGCCGGTGCCGCGGCCGCGATCCTGTTGTGGCCGATAGAAGCGGTCGAAGATGTGTGCCCGGTCGGGTGCGGCGATGCCGGGTCCGTCGTCGGCGATTTCGATGTGCGCGTTGGCCTGGTCTCGGCGGAGTCGGACGGTGATGGTGGCGGCGGCGTAGCGGGTGGCGTTGTCGAGCAGGTTGCGGATGGCGCGCGAGATCTGGGCGGGGTCGCCGGTGATGCGAGCGGGTTCGACGGTGGTGGCGATGGTGAGTGCGGTGGTGGTACGGGTGCGAGCTACTTCGGTGGCGAGGACATCGTCGAGGTCGATATCGGTGCGCCGCTGGGTGAGGGCGTTTTCGTCGGCGCGGGCGAGCAGTAGTAGGTCATCGATGAGGTGGCGCATGCGTTGGGCCTCGGGCAGCAGGGTGTCATCGAGCATGGCCGCGTCGAGGATGGCGGGTTGGGTGCGGCCGAGTTCGAGGGCGGCGGTGATGGTGGTGAGTGGGCTGCGTAGTTCGTGGGAGGCGTCGCTGATGAAGCGGCGTTGGGCGTTGTGCCCGGCCTCGATCCGCGCCAGCATGTCGTTCATGGTTATTGCGAGGGCAGCGATTTCGTCGTTCTGCAGTGGTACCGGGACACGGTCGGTGAGGTCGGCGCTGGTGATGGCGGCGACGCGGGTGCGGATGCGTTCGACCGACCGCAGTGAGCGCCCGACCAGGGCGTAGGTGGCCAGGGCGGCGAGCGCGACAATGAATGGGGTGGCGAAAGCGACGAGGACGGCGACCAGTTTGATGGTGCGTTCGACTTCTTCCTGGTTGGTGGCGACCACGATGGTGTAGCGGCCGCCGCGCCCGTCGATGGTGGCCGCGCTGACCCGGCCCTCGTCGGCACGGGGCGGCGTGGGCAGGTGGTGGGCGATGGTCCCTGGGGCCGGGCGATCGTCGGTGATCGGGCGGGCGGGGCTGTCGGTGGAGCTTTGCACGACTTGGCCGGTCTGGTCGATGATCTGCACGATCGAGACCCGGTTGTCGGTTGCCAGGGCGCTACGATCCAGGTCCGCGGGGGTGTCGAGGGCGAGTTGGGCGGTGACCTGGCGGATCCGGTCGGTGGCCGCGTCGTCGGAGGCGGTGACCAGCGATCGGTACAGCAGGTAGGTCAGCGACATGGCCGCGACGGCGAGCCCCGCGGTCATGACGACCGCAACGATGAGCGCCGACCGAAGCCGCAAGCCCCATCGTGCGGGATGGGCCAGCGCTCGGACCATTCGTGTTGCGACGTCGACGAACCAGCGGCCGATCGACCGTGGCTTCGCACCGGATGGGGGTGGGTTCATCCTGATCACCTTCGCGCGGTGTAGTCGGTGGAGGCCACATCGGGGCCATCGGTGTGTGGCGGCGGCGCCCGTGTTGTCGTCACAGGTCATGTAGCACCGTGAGTGGTCGATGCCGGGCCAGCCGAATGGTGGTGGCCGAAGCGAGCAGTACCGCGGTGATGATGGCGGCGGTCAGGGCGGTGAGGTAGGGCCAAGGCAGGGTGGCGGTGGTTGGTGGTGGATCGAAGACGCCGCTGAGTTCGGTGATCAGCACTCCGGTCAACGCGGCGCCGATGCTCGCGCCCGCGGTGAGGCCGCCGGTCAGCAGCACTGCGGCTTCGGCCACGACGAAACCGCGCAGTTGTCGGGGTTGTGCGCCGGCGGCGGTGGCCAGGGCGAAGCTGCGTCGCCGCTGGGTCAAGGTCAGTCCGAAGACCAGCGCGCCCGCCGCGGCGGCGATGATAATGCCGAAGACGAGTTCGACCCGGGTGAGACCGTGCAGGTCGACCGCGGTGAGGCTGGAGCCGATGACGGCGCGCGTGCTGGTGAGATCGGTGACAGTGGCGGTGGTGCCGAGCGCGGTGCGGATCCGGTCGGCGACCGCACGGGTGTCTCGGCCGCCGGTGTCGACCAGATAGGCCGCGACGGTGTCGTTGCCGGTCTGGGCGGTGATGTAGGCGGCGTTCGCGACGAAGAAGCTGTCCTTGGGGGCGGTGGGGAATTCGGCGACGATTCCGGCGTACCGGAACGGTGTTGTCCGTGATCCGCCGGTGGGATCGGTGAGCCGCAGTTGGATGGTATCGCCGGACCGGAGTTGGTAGTCGGTGGCGGTTTCGGCGCTCACCAGTATGGCGTCCGGATGTGCCGCGAGTTGATGTATCGCGTCGGTGACGGTGCTGCCGGGGAAGTAGGAGTCTTGCAATCTCGCGGCCGCGGTGATGGTGGCCGGGTCGATGCCGTAGAGGTCTTGCACATCGTTGCCGATGTAGGCGAACCGGTGCTGCAGCACTGCCACGGCACCGACGCCGGGAACTCCCGCGATGACCTTCGCGGTGGCGGAAGCGGGGGTCGCGGTGGTCGGTTCGGTGACCGTCACGTCGGCGCCGTTGGTGAGACGGGCGTCGACTTCGGCTTGGTGGCGATAGGTCCCATTGAACGTGGCGGTGGAGACCGCGAACGCCACCGCGAGTGCGAGCAGCACGATCGCGCGGGCCAGCGGGCGACGCTGCCTGGACAGGGAGTTGGCGACCAATTGCGACAGATTCCCCGCGACCGGGCGCATCAGGAAACCGAGGATCCCGGCACTGCGGCCGAGAATGAAATCGGTTGTACGCCAAGTGAACAACGCGGCACCCAGCCATAACAACGCCGGTACGGCGAAGGCCCAGTAGGACACCGAGATGGCCGGTGCGCCTTCGGGGGCCAGGACCAGGTGATAGCCGTTGCGTGCGGTGGACCAGTACACCGCCGCCGCGACCGACAGCGCGATGATATCGAGTCCGTAGCGCCGCCAGCGGACCCGACCGGGACGCCGCAGGGCCGCGCGGCCGAGGGCGACGGTGCCGGCGCGCAGGTCGTGCCAGCTCGGCCCGAGCACGGCGGCGACCGCGATGCCGATACCGAGGGTCGTGGCCGACCCCGCCCACGTCCATGCGCTGCTGGTCGCGGCGCCGAAACCCGCTGAACCGAACATGGTGGCACCGATCACTGCGGCCGTACCGACGCCCGCGGCACTGCCGAGTACACCGACGAGGACGGCTTCGCCCGCGGCTATGCGGGTCAGTCGCGCCGTGCTCGCGCCGCGGGCCCGCAGCAGCGCGTGTTCGCGGCGGCGGCGATCCTCGTCCGCGGTGACGACGGCCGCGCTCAGCAGCGCGGCCAATACGGCGGCCGGGAGACCGAGGAACAGGAACAGCACCCGAGCGTAGGCGGCATCGGAACGGGCCGCGTCCAGCGCGGCAGCGAGATTGTTCCCGACCTGCGCGCCCCCACCGGCACGCGCTTCCACATTCTTTGCGCGCGAGATGATTTCGGTGAACGCGGCGGCCGGATCGCTGGGCAGGGTGTGGTCGAGAGCAACATGAATTTGACTGCTCACGAGGTCGGGACGGATGGCCACGAGCGGGTCGAACACGGTGTGCCAGTGGGTTTCGTCGAGCAGCAGCACGCTGTCGGGAGGCGCGGCGGGCTGGGTGTTGGCGGATGCGCCGATCGTCTGGAACAGAGCATCGGCCGATCGGAGATCGATCACGCCATCGACGGTGACCGAGACCGGTGCCAGCCCGGCACGTCCGATCTCGAGGGCAGAGCCGGGCGTGATTCCGGTGTTGGCGGCGGTTTGCTGCATGGCCAGCACACCGTGGTCGGCACCGACCAGCGGGCGGCGGGTCTGTGGAAACCACGCGAAGTAGTCCGCGGGTACGCCGAGAACCCAACCCGCTCCGGTCGAACGATCACCATCGGCGTTGGTGAAACCGCTGCTGTGGGCGTAACCGACCGGCAGCGCCGCGGTAATCCCCGCTGTCTGATGCAGCACATCCAGAACCGTTGCCTGCGAGGCGGTCTGGGCTATCTGCACCTGCCAGTCCACCGCGACCGAGTCGACGGCGCGTGCGGTCATCGATCGTTGCGCGGCGGTCAGGAAGCTGCCCAGCGACCCCAACAACGCGACCGCGACGGCGACACCGATCGCGGCGGCGGCCAGCCGCCCAGCGCGGCGGCGAAGCAATCCGGTCAGCCACACCACGGCGAACATCAGCGACTCCAGTCGCCCGGGCCGGTATCCAACTGCCCGTCGCGCATGGTCCACCGGTTGGCGAACCTCTCGGCGACCGCCGGATCGTGGGTGGTCAGCACGACCGTGGCGCCGATTGTTTCGGCGGTATCCAGCAACACCGTCAGCATCTGCGCGGCGGTGTCGTGGTCGAGGCGGCCGGTGGGTTCGTCGGCCAGAATCAGCGCCGGTCGCGCGGCGAGTACGCGCGCGACGGCGGCGCGCTGGGCCTGGCCCTCGGAAATGTCGTCGGGCAGTTTCGCTGCCAGTTCGGCGATGCCGAGTCGGTCCAAGGCGATGACGGCACGTTTGCGCGCTTCATCGGCAGTAATCCCCTGCACCAATAGTGGCAACGCCACGTTCTCGGCCACATCGAGGGCTGCCATGAGGCTGGGGCCTTGGAACACGACACCCACCGCCCGCGCACGCCGCCGCGGCATGTGCGTCAGCGCAGGCCAGCTAACGGTGCCGGAGGTCGGAACATCGAGTCCTGCAAGCAGATGCAGCAATGTCGTCTTGCCGGAGCCGGAGCGGCCGGTGACAGCGATCCGCGCACCGGCCGGGATCCGGCAGGTGATACCGCTCACCGCGGTGACTGCCGACGCCCCGCGGCCGTAGCTGCGAAACACGTTGTGGCACTGCACTAGAACGGCGGCTATCGCTGGTGCGGTGGAGGATGTCATGTGAGCCGCCCGTCGGTCAGGTGTAGCACCCGCCCGGCCGCCGCGGCGACCGCGGCACTGTGGCTGGCGACCACGATCGCGGTGCCCTGCTCAGCGATTCCGGTGAGTACCCGCAGCACATCGGCTTCAGTGCGACTGTCCAGCTCACCGGTGGGTTCGTCGGCGAAGACCACCAATGGCCGGTTCACCACCGCGACCGCCACGGCGGCGCGAGCGAGCTCACCGCCGGAGAGCTGGCCGGGCAGCGCGTGCCCACGCTCGGCCACCCCGAGTTCCCTGAGCAACCCGGCTTGATCGGTACTGCGCCCTCGACCGGCGAGCGCGGCGGCCAAGCGCAGGTTCTCGGTGACGGTGAGGTGGTCGAACAGGTTGCCCGACGCAAAGAGCATCCCGATGTGGCGCGCCCGGATCCGTGCGCGCACCGGCTCACTGCGATGACTGAGCCGCTGCCCGCCGATATCGACACTGCCGCCATCGGGATCATCCATCCCGGCAAGACAATTGAGCAGCGTCGACTTACCCGAACCCGATGGCCCGACCACCACCACGAACTCGCCCGCCATCACCGACAGCGAAACACCTTGCAGCGCAAGTGTTTCCTCGTCGCCTATGCGGTAGAACCGATACAGCGACCGAGCCTCGACTGCGGGGAACACGCTCATCGCCAGTACAGCGAATCGCTGATCTGACGCCACGGATCGACGTTATCGGCCCCCTGCGGACCGGACAGGGTGAGCACGACTTCGTTTCCGGCACGCCAGAACTCGTAGCGCTCCACCGCCTCGGTGACGGCCTTACCGGTCACCGAACTCGGCGCCGACAGCGCCTGATAGGTGACCAGCACGGCCGGACCCGCATGCCGCTGCACAACAGTGACGGCTCCCGGTGCGTAACCGGCAGTATCGGCGGCGATCGCGGGCAACTCCTCGGCGTTCACACTGTCCACCGTCGGCGCGGCGGGGCGAGGCAGCACTTGCATCCGAACGCTGTTGAACTTATCGGTGAACTCGGTGGCCGTGCCGATCTCGGCGCGTGTCCAACCCTGCGGAACAGACACGGTGAACACGCCACCGGGCGGGGTGAACGGCACGAACACCTGGTTGTCGGGAATGTCGCCCGCAGAGCCGGTGTCACCCGAATTCCCTGGCATGCTTGCACATCCGGCGGTCAGCGCCATGGTGCCCGCAGCGACGGCGGCCAGTAGGAGCGCGGCTCGTCGGGGCGTGCGGTCGTGCGACCGCCGCGCCCGTCCCAGCAAGGTTTTCGCGGTGATCATCATGTCGGCACCACCTTCGAGGATGCGTCCAGGGGCTCGGTGCAGCCACGCCCGTAGGTAGGGCTGTGCGACCGCGCCGATCAGCACGACCGAACAGCCGAGTAGACCGCCACCGATCACGTCGGTGAGCCAATGCACCCCTAGATACAGGCGGGTCACCGCCATCATGGCCACGACTACCACCACGAGCAGCGCAGCGGTCATCCGGCGCCACACCGCTGGTCGCGTACCGAGATAGGCCAGCAGCACCGATCCGGCGAGTGCGGCGGTGCCGGTCACATGACCTGACGGATACGAAAAGTTGGTCTCGCTCATCAGCTGCACCACCGCCGGTGGGCGGGTACGCCCGACCACGACCTTGCTGATCCTGCTGGCCGCCGACGCAACCGCCACCGTGCCCAGAATCAGCACCATCGGCACCGCGCACCGCAACCGCCAGGCCAGCAAGCCCGCGACAAGCAGGCCGATCACCGCGAGCCCCGCAGGGTCTCCCGCATGGGTGATCGCACACGCGGTGACCGTCCAGCCCGAGGATCTGTGGGTGGTGAACCAGTCGAGTATTGCGGCATCGGCGCCGGTCAGCCACCCCGAACGTGACACCTGCACACCCAATTCGATAAACATCACGATCACCGCCGCAGCCCGTACCGCTCGCCGCGCGGTCACCTGCGCCAGACGTTGCGCAGGGGCGAACCGATCGACGAGCAAAGACGCCACGATCACCGCCACACACAGCACCCCGGTCCACACCGCGATCTCCGCGGTCGCGGCCTCGGTGGAAACCTCGCTGACAGTCCGATCGATCAGATCGACGATGACGGGCACTGTCTCAGTCTGCGCGTGCGGTGCTGTGGAAACACTGAGAGCCCGACGCTTCACACACCAGGTTGGGCTGTAATGAACTAGCGGACGAATCAAGAAGGACGGTGGCGGTGCGGGTACTCGTGGTCGACGATGAAGTTCGATTGGCCGAGACCCTGCGTCGTGGGCTGTCGGCGCAGGGGTTCGTCGTCGAGGTGGCCGACGACGGATTCGAGGGTTTGGAGCTGGCCGCGTCCGGTGAGTTCGATGTGCTCGTGCTCGACATCATGCTGCCCGGCAAACACGGCTATCAGATCGTGCGGGAGTTGCGCGAACGCCAAGTGTGGACGCCGGTGCTGATGCTCTCGGCCAAGGACGGTGAATACGACCAAGCCGACGCCTTCGACCTCGGCGCGGACGACTACCTGACCAAACCCTTCTCCTTCGTCATCCTGATCGCCCGGCTGCGGGCCCTGGTGCGCCGTGGCGCACCGCAAAGACCGGTGATCCTCACAGCCGGCAGCCTGTCGGTGGATCCGGCACGACGAAGCGTCACCCGCGCCGGACACGACATCGTCCTCACCCCGCGCGAATACGGCGTGCTGGAATTCCTGATACGCCACAAAGGTGACGTCGTCACCAAGAGCGACATCCTGCGCGGCGTGTGGGACACCAACTACGAAGGCTCCGACAACGTCGTCGAGGTATATATCGGCTACCTGCGTCGCAAACTCGACACCCCCTTCGGACTCGCCAGCATCGAAACCATCCGCGGTGTCGGCTACCGCCTCCTCGATACCGACCAGCTCTGACCGCACCCGACCGCGCCACGCACGATCATCGGCCCGGAACTCGCAGCGACCTCGACCACAACCTGCACCAGCGCACCGGCGGGATGATCGGCAACTTGTCCGCGCTGATTCGGGTTCCAAGCGGTCGAGTCGCCGAGGTAGAGACCGCAGGTGGTGTCGAGGGCGTCTTCGGGTGAGTCGGCCAGGCTGCCGCTTGGTGGGACCGAGTCCGTATGCGTCCTCGCTGGCCAGGTAGACCGCGAAGCCGCCGGAATCCGCCCTTGGCAGGAGCGAGGCAGGTTTCGAGGGGGCGACGTCCTTAGTCATGCACCGAGTTCGAACCCTGGCGCAGCCTCAAAGTCAAGCCTCGATTCGCTAATTGCGGTTCACCGCAGCTCAGCGGCTCTTATCGTGGACGCATCGGAAGGGGACGCCATGACGAAAGCCGAAAAGGTCCTCACAGTCGGCGGACTGCTGACTCTCGCCTACGGAACCCTGCTGGGCTATCCGCTGGTCATACTGCGTATGGGCAATGGCACCCCACCAGCACCGCGATACCTCGATGTCGCGCATGTCGGCGCGGTCGTACAGGGCGCGATCCTGCTCGGCCTGGTCTGGGCCGCGCACATGTCGGAGCTGTCGCAGGGGTGGAATACGACTGCCGCGTGGCTGGTGGTGATAGCCGGAATCCTGATCGCCATCAAGGACACTGTGAACTGGCTGACGGGCGTGAACGACGAGTTCGCCGAGCATTCCCGCACTGCGCCGCTCGGTGTCGCGGGCGCGACCACCATGACCGTCGGCCTGGCCATTTTCATCATCGGAGTGCTCGCGGAACTGTTCTGAGCCAGATCACCCGAAGACGCCCTCGACACCGTCCGCGGTCTCTACCTCGGTAGACCCGACCACCAGGAACTCCCCCGACGGACTTTCGGGCGAGACCACTACTAAGCCGGTCTCGAGCTATCGCTATCGACCATGCCGCCCAAGCTGAACGCCAATGGCCACAACACCATTCGGTAGCAGCAGGTGACCATTGATCCATCTCCCGCACCGCTGTCGGTCCGGTCGCGCCGCTCCCCCGGCGAAACCTCTGATCCGGCTGGCAGCTGCGAATCATTTGCGCCCCAGCCACTTACGCCGTCACATCACCTCAGGCCGCCGAGAGATGGGCCACCGACGCGGACAAACTACACAAACGTGGTCCATTCTCAGCGACAAACCCTGCCCGCCAACGAAAATGAGCCACCACAGCTCCGCGCCGACGGACCGGCTCACCTCCACTGATATTGGCGCGCATCTCACCGCACCGACGGCCGAGGTTTACCTGCTGGCCGACGGTTTCTCAGCGCTGTCACAGCGACCGATCACTACGGTGCACGCCGTGACGGAGACGATGAATTCCAGGGTCGGCGCGACCGGAGGCATGCTCAGCAAGGTGCCGGAAGTCACCGCGTGGTTCTGGATCATCAAGATCCTGTGCACCACCGTCGGCGAGAGCTTCGCCGACTGGATAAACATGTCGCTTGGCGTGGGTCTGAACATGACGGCGTTGCTGTTCACCGTGGTACTCGCCGCGGTGCTGGGCTGGCAGTTGCGCCTGGACCGCTATGTGCCGTTCGTGTACTGGCTGACCGTCGTCGTGCTCAGTGTGACAGGCACGCTATACACCGACATCCTCACCGACAACCTCTCTGTTCCTCTTGCGGTGAGCACCGGCGTCTTCGCTGCGGTCTTGGCGGTCGTGTTCAGCGTCTGGTTCCTGCGGGAGCGGACGCTGTCGATCCACAGCATCGCCACCACACCGCGCGAGTTGTTCTATTGGCTCGCCGTTCTGGTCACCTTCGCGCTCGGCACCGCGGCAGGCGACCAGACGCTGGCGGTCACCGGGTGGGGCCCGGGCGTCTCGGTGCTGCTGCCGGCCGGTCTGATCGCGGCGATCGTGCTGGGATGGCGCCTGGGCGCCAACACCGTGTTGTCGTTCTGGCTCGCCTACATCCTGACCCGGCCGCTGGGGGCGAACCTCGGCGACTGGTTCGCCTCCCCGAGGACCGACCGCGGCCTGGGCGTGGGTGCCGCCCTCACCAGCGTCATCTTCCTCGCCGCGATCCTCGCCACCGTCGTCTACCTCACCCGCAGCCGCCGCGACGTCATCGACCACCAGCAACCGGCAGCCACCGCCGCCGCCTCAGGCCGGGAGCGGCTCATGCTCGGGTACTACGCGGTCGTCACCGTGATGGCCGGGGTGGTGCTGGTGTGGGCGTCGGCTCAGCCGCACAGCACCGCGTCCGCCAACGACGAAGAAGCCGCGCCCGCCTCCGCGACGATTACGCCCGGGCAGGCGACCGCACATTTCCCGCCGAGCGAGATCGCCAAGTTCCGCACCATCACCCAGGACACACTCACCAAGGTGCAAGCCGGACAGCACAACGAGGCGAAGACCCGGATCAAAGACCTCGAAACAGCCTGGGACCAGGACCAAGACACCTTGCAGCCCATGGACGAAGCCGCATGGGATGTCCTCGACGGCCAGATCGACAACGCGCTCAAAGCGCTGCGCGCCAGCAGACCCGACCCGGCGACCGAAACCCGAACCCTCACAACCTTGCTCACCTCTCTCGGCTGAGCAGACCCGCAGCGACACCCCCGGCCTTCGCCACGTCCACGTATGGCCCACCCGCGGGGCACGCGCGCTGATCACCCAGCCCGACAGGGACCTACCACCCGACAGGGACCGACCACAGGAAAGCGCATGGCCATTACGTATCTGGAATCGATCGTCGTCGGGGCATTGCAAGGGGTGAGCGAACTGTTCCCGGTGTCCAGTCTGGGACACAGCATTCTGTTGCCGGCCTGGATCGGCGGGCAGTGGGGCACCGATCTCGACATGTCCGCCAAGGACTCGCCATACCTGGCGCTGCTGGTGGCCATGCACGTAGCCACCGCGCTGGCGCTGGTCATCTTCTTCCGGCGGGACTGGGTGCGCATCCTCACCGGCCTGTGGCACGCGGTGCGCATGCGCGAAATCCGCACGCCCGAAGCCAGATTGGGCGCGCTGCTGGTCATTGCCACCATCCCGGTCGGCCTGGCCGGACTGCTGCTCGAGAAAGCCGTCCGCAACTATCTCGGCACGCCGATACCGACCTCGGTGTTCTTGGCGGTCAACGGATTCGTGCTGCTGTCGGCCGAACTGCTGCGCACTCGCGCGAAGAGCGAGCCGATGCTGACCCCGGCCGGTCGGCCCGCCGACCTGTCCATGCAGGACACCCTCGTGCTGCCCATCACCGATCCGGACCGCGCCTGCGATGTGCGGCTGTCCCGACTCGGCGTCACCGACGCGCTGCTCATCGGATCCGCCCAGATCGCTGCGCTTTTCCCGGGCATCAGCCGCTCCGGTGCCACCATCGTGGCGGGCCTGTTCAAGGGACTGCGGCACGAGGACGCCGCCCGCTTCGCCTTCCTGCTGGCCACCCCGGTCATCCTCGCCGCCGGTGTGCTCAAGACGCCCGAACTGTTCAAGCCCGAGAATCATGACATTCTCGGTCCGGCGCTGGCGGGCTCGGTGGTCGCGGGCGTGCTGTCCTATGTCTCGGTCATGTTCCTCACCTCGTACTTCGAGACCAAGAAGCTGACCCCGTTCGCCGTCTACTGCCTGGTCGCTGGCATCGGCAGCGCAGCATTCTTCACCCTGCGAAGCTGATCCGGTCGACGACTCCCACCCCAGGCTCCACCCACCCCCGGCCCGCCACCGGTGCGGAGTTGCGGGGCAAGACATTCGATCACCGACCATCGATGTTGCGGCGCCACCACAGCCTTACCATCGGCTTCCGCCGTTCGCCCCTGCGGCCAGGGTCATTCGCGGCGAAATACCAGTTCGGCGAGGCAGGAGCTCACGCGTGGCGCAAGACCGTGCCATCGTGTGCGGCGACCAGCAGCGATCCGAATAGTCCGTGCATCCCACCGCTGCTGCTCGGCAACCCCCCGACCACGACCACCTCAATAGTCCGTCCAGTAGATCGCGGGCTGGAATCGGCGGACCGGTAACTGGGTCAGCACACTGATCACGAATACCGCCGCCCAACGTCTCCGTCAGGAATCGTCGCGCCGAGGCGCGGCGTCGGTTGATCTGCTGGCGCGCGATCTGCGCCAGGCGTGGATGGTGCGGCAAGGATGGCAAGCAGGGCGAGGATGGCGATAGTTGCGCCGAGGGTCACCCATCCTGTGCCCAGCCCGAGGCCGTCAGCTCGGGAGGATGCGAGCCAGTCGGTGATCGACGCACCGAGCGGTCGGGTGACGACGTAGGCGGACCAGAATGCGGTGACCACACCGAGCCCACCCCATCGGTGGGCGACCGCGGGGACGGCAATGGCGATCGCGAACACGACGGCCGAAGTCAGGTAGCCGAGGTGCAGTCGTTCGGCGGTCAGGTCGCCCGCGACGGTGCCCAGTGCGAAGGTGGCCATGACCGTCGCCCAGTAGAACCCTTCCCGGCGCCGGGTGGTGATGCTGTGCACCGACAGCGTCTTCTCGCTGGCGTACCAGAGTGCGAAGATCGCCGCGAGGATGACCGCGAACACCAAAGTTGCCGCCAGCAGTGGGATTCCGATGATGAAGCTGGTGATGTCGGCGACCATGGTTCCGAAGATGCTCACCATCACCACCGCCGACCAGTAGGTCCAGACGCGGTAGCGACTGGCACGGAATTGGGCGACCAAGCTGATGACCAGCACCAAACCGGCTAGGCCGACGGCGATCTCGGGCACGACATGGGTGACCAGGAAGTCCGAGAACGTCTCTCCCATCCCTGTGGTCAGAATTTTGATCGCCCAGAACAGCACGGTGATCTCGGGAACCTTGGCGGACAACGATCCAGCTGGCGGAGCAGCGACACCCGTCTTGCTTGTCATGCGCGCCAGCGTGGCAGCCGGGCGCTGAGGACCCGCTGAGAATGTGACACACGACACCTGACCCAGTCGGCCCTGCCGATCGAGTGGGGGCACTCCGACGATCAGACACGGCGGCAACCGTTTTCGTATCCACGGCACGGCGCGGATGGGACCACGGAGGATACTCGAAGGCTTGGTCCGGTAGAGCGGTAGCGATGGGGCCGAGTACTACATGGCGATGGTGTGGATGCCTATCACGCTAACTGGCAGGCAACGACGCGTCTCCGGGTCGGGGTTCTGATATCGGAGGTGAGGTGACATCGCAGCGGGTGATGATCAGGAAGAGGGCCGCCGCCGATGCATTCTCGGTGCGTGGCCTCACTTGCGATGCCGTCCGGGACGAGAAGGCAGGGCCGGAGCGAGGACAGGTAGCTGGTTTGTATCAGCCAGTGGGTCAACGCGTAGCGTCACGATGAAGTGGTCCACGGAGACGAAGCCTGCCGGGTGGACGTGGGAGAGCAGTTCGACCGCGGGGGGCTGTTGCGTCGGTTCGCTTCATTATGGCTCCCTTGCCAGGCAGATGGTGTTGGCACAGCTTGTTTTTCTGATGCTCTGTGACCTGGACCGATGTAGACGCCGTGCCGACTCTGCGGGCACGGCGTCGCTCACCGCGGGCGGCCAGAGCGTCGTACCACCTGGCTAGGCGTACCTACAGCACGTAGCCACACCGCATCCACACGCTAGCGCCCGCGTTCGTACGGACGGTCGGGAGCCGGGATCCTCTGATAGTGGGTGACGGCGAGGGTGGGCGTCTGATCTGGATCGTGTTGGGCGCTGTCGGTTTGTACGACACCGCGGACCTCCAGCCAGGCGTCGTCCTCGATCGGCTCGGGCATGTCCGCGAGATGTACCAGGACATAGCGGGCATCGGCAACGCAGCAGGTGATGACCACGCGAGCCAGATCGGCCTCGGTGGTGGCGGGGTGTTGTTGTTCGAGATCCTTTGGGTGGATGACGAATCCGCTGATCCTCACCTCGCGGCCGTCGAGGGAATGATTGGAATCCAGCAGTGCCCGGTTGACCAGATCCACGACCGGCAAAGTCGGTGCGGCGTCGGAGGGCAGCGGCGGGAACGGCCACTGCTTCGGTGCCGCCGCAGCCGTATCACGGGGCACGACCTGGACCGGAGAGCTGGTCACCGCGGCGCTTGCGCCGAGTGCGGGCGGGGCGATGAGCAGCAGTGCGGCGGCGGGGATCAGCAGCAGCCAGTGGGAGCGGCCGCTGCCGTGTTCGTGCTGCTCGCCCTCGGTGGCCGTGCCGCGGCGGATATCGCGCACGATCGCGACCAGTCCCAGCAGGATGAATCCGATGCCGCTGATCAGCAGGAACGGATACAGGCTCGGTTTCACGTAGCGCAGGTAGGTGTCGTCGAGCGCGATCCACAGCACCGCGGTGCCGATCAGGAGCAACAGCAGGTTCTGTGTCTCCCGTTTCATCGGGCACCTCCCAGGAAGACGAGTCCGGCGATCGTGCCGCATGTCACGGCCACTACAAAGGTCAACGGCGCGAACCGTGTTGCGAACATCCGGCCGAATGTTCCGGCCTGCATGGCGAAGAGTTTCACATCGACCGCGGGGCCGACCACCAGGAACACCAGACGCGGCAGCAATGGCAGCGTCGACATGCTCGCCGCGACGAACGCATCGGCCTCTGAACACAACGCCAGCACGATCGCCAGCACCGCCATCACCACAACGGCCATCACCATCTGACCAGCCAGATGTTCGAACCATGACGGCGGGACGAGCACATGCAGTGCGGCCGCCGCGGCCGCACCGAGTACGAGAAACGCACTGGCCTGCAGGAGATCATGGCGTGCGGCCTCGGTGAAGACCTCCCAACGCGTTCTCCCGACCACGCAATGGTCGTGCCCGCCGCCGCGCGGAAGCATCCACGCCGGACGCCCGATCCGCGACCAGATCAGGCCCATCATCACCGCGGTGGCCAGTGAACCGGTGAACCGCGCGGCCACCATACCCGGCTCGCCGGGGAACGCCACCGCCGTCGCGATCAAGACCACGGGGTTGATCGCGGGCGCGGACAGCATGAACGCCAATGCGACCGAACCCGGCGCGCCCTGGTCGGTCAATCGCCGTGCCACCGGTACGACGCCACACTCACAGCCCGGCAGTGCCATACCCGCCAGACCCGCAACGCCGATCGCCGCGGATTCATTACGCGGCAACACTTTTCGCAGCACCGCAGGCGAAACGAAGGCCGCGATCGCGCCACTGACCAGTACGCCGAGCACAAGAAACGGCACCGCCTGGACGAAAACACCCGCGAAGATCGTCACCGCGGTCTGCAACCGCGCCGATGCCCCCACCGCGCGCGCAAGCGGCGCCTGCACGACCAGTCCTACGACCACGAGAGCCGCAAGCACATACGTCGAGGACAACTTCGTCCGTACCGAGTTCAGCGTGTTCTGTGCGAGCACTGATCCCCCATCCTGTCAGCGACGGCCGTCGAGTCGGCTCGTAAACCAACCCCTAATTGATAATGGACCGACTCTGGTCCGGTGTTATCGGGAATACGGTGGTCGCGACGGCGGCGCTCACCGACACGCGTCCGCGCCGTATTCACCTGGCACTGGGCGGTCATTCTAGGCTCATGTGGCGCACCGGGGACAGATGCCGTAGAGGTCGAGGCGATGGCTGACGTCACGGTACCGATATTGACGGGCGATGAGATCGGCGTACTGTTCGACTTCGTCGAGGGTGAATTGTTCGGCGCGACCGCAGATTCGGCACATCAAGTAATGGTGGTGACCGCCGCCGTCGCGGATTCGATACAAGAGTTCGCCGTCCTCAGCACGCTGGGTTTCGACGAGTTGTTGGTCGGCGAGTCGATGCAGAATGCGGTAGACGCTGGTCAACCCGATTCCGATGGTAGAGCTCAGGCGGAGATCGGCATGCAACTGCTGGGCGCTGCGGAAGCGGTCGTCGCGGCGCAGTGCGTCGAGTATGACACGTTGCCGCACGGTCAGACGATGGCGCCCGACCACTGGGGACTCAGTTGAGCGACGGTCCGGTTGCGACATAGACACCGGAACGGTAGCGGCGAATTCGATCGAGGAGTGCGGCGGCCGGATAGCCGAGGGCGGCCACGGCGATGATGGTGAAGCTGGCCGGCGCGGCCGGGATCGCATAGGACAGGGCGACGCCCACCCAGACCGCAACAGTGGCCAGTCCCGCAGAGAGCCAAAACGCGCGCCAAGGCTGTCCGGTGAGCCGCGCGGCCGCGGCGGGCGGGGCGGCGAGCAGCCCGAGAACGACTATGGCACCGACGATTTGGGTAGCCTCTGCGACGGTAGCGCCAACGATCGCGAGAAACAGCGCACCCAGGATTCGGACGGGCACTCCCGCCGCCCCGGCGACCGCCGGATCCAGTGTGGCGAACAGCAGCGGACGCGATATCGCGAGCAGCACGACACCGACACCGACGGCGATGAGGACCGCGGTCGTCGCGGCGCTTGCGCTGATGCCGAAGATGCTGCCGAACAAGACGGTGACGTTCGCGGTGCCGTTCCCGGTGCTTCGGTGAGTGGTGTAGTAGGTCAGAAACAGCGCACCCAGCCCCAGCATCCAGGCGAAGAACGAACCGATCGCGACATCGTCGGCACCACGGCCGCCACCCGCTCCGAGCGCGAATCCGGCGAAGATGGTCGCGGCGAAAAGTCCTATCCGCGGATCTATTCCGGCGGCGAGGGCGGCCATGGCCCCGGTGTAGGCGACGTGGCCGAGCGCGTCACCGGCGAAGACTGCACCGCGTTGGACGACGAAGTAGCCGACGAGTCCGCATAGGATCGCGACGGCGGTGCCCGCGGTGAGTGCGTGGATGATGAACGGGTGCGACAGCATCGCGGTCAGATCACTCATGCCCGCGCCTCGCTGGCGCTCGGCTCCGGCATGTGCGATGCACGCTGGCACATGATTCGCTCGCTGCGCTCGCTCATGCGACGGCCCGTTTGAGCGCGCGGTGCGGATGCGGTAACGGTGCATGGCGTCCTCGCCAACGCTCCAGCGCGGCTCGGTATCCCGCACACAGCAGATAGCAGGCGAAGGCGAAACTGCTGACCCAGAATCCGATCGGATACGGTGAGAAGAACGCGAAACCCATACCGGCCCAGGTGACGACGAGGGCGATCACGATCGAGACCGCGACGCCGATACCGGGATGGGAGGTGAGCTGGTGCGCGGCCGCCGCGGGCGCGACGAGTAGCGCGAAGACAAGCAGACTCCCGGTGACCTGGCTGGTGCCCGCCGCGGCGACGCCGAGCAGCAGCAAGAATGCCGCGCCCACGAATCGCACCGGAACTCCGTGGGCTGCAGCGGTTTCCGGATCCAGTGAGGCCCACAGCAGTGGCCTGCCCAGCAGCAGAAGCAGCAGCAAACACGGGACTCCGGCAGCGAGTAGCCCGGTGACCTGATCGTCGGTGATACCGGCGATGGTGCCGAACAGCAGGTTCGTCAACCCGGAGAGGAATCCCTTGTAGAGGCTGACGAACAGCATGCCCGTAGCCAAAGCGAAGGCTTGCACGGTACAGATCACGGCGGGCTGCTCGCCGACCCCGCGAGATCGGGCTGCCGACGGAAGCGCGGCTATCACCAACGCCGCCCCCACACAGGCGGCGAAATAGCCGAATGTGGTGGACAATCCAAGCCAGACGGCCGCGGCGGCACCGGGAAACCCGACCAGGGCCAGAGTGTGCCCGGCGAAGCTCTCGCGCCGCAGCACCATCGCCCAGCCCACCGCCCCCGCCACAACGGCCACAATGGTGCCCGCGCGCACGGCATTGACCATGAACGGATACGCCATCATCTGCCGCAGATCATGGGCCAGATTCCAGGTCGCGACCGGGTTCATCGCTCCTGCCCCGCAACAGAATCGCCGATATCGTGCACCGCGGGCACATCGGGTTGTCCGACGATCACCATCCGGCCGGTGCTGTCGCGCAGCACTTCGATCGAAATACCGTACAGGGCCGTCAGCTTCTCACCGGTGATCACTTCCTCGGGCGTACCGCTCACTGCTGTTCCGCGCGCGACGTATACGACGCGGTCCAGATACGGCAGGATCGGATTCACGTCGTGGGCGACCAGGACGACCGCGACCTGCCGCTGTCGGCAGATATCGCGCACCAGCGCGCTGATACCGGCTTGGCTCGGCACGTCGAGGCTGTCGAGGGGCTCGTCGAGCAGCAGTAGCCGAGGTCGGCGGATCAGGGCCTGCGCGATGAGCAGCCGTTGCTGCTCGCCACCGGAGCACTGCCCGATCGGGCGGTACGCGTACGCGCTCGCGCCGACCAGCTCGATCACCTCGCGCAGTTGACGTTCTCGATCCCGGAATCGTTGAGGTGTCAGCAGTCTGGACAACCACGGGATCGGTGTTCCCCAGCGTGCGCCGTCGAGTCCGAGTCGCACGATGTCGACGCCGCGGATGCGCACGTTCGCATCGAAGGCACGCCGCTGCGGCAGATAGCCGATGCGGGTATTGCCTCGACCGGCGCGACCGCCCAGCACCTCGACCGTGCCCGCGGCTGGCGGTGTGAGGCCGAGCATGACCTTCAGCAGCGTCGACTTTCCGGCCCCGTTCGGCCCCAGCACGGCAACAAACTCCCCAGGCCGGACGTCCAAGGAAACATCCGACCAGATTCGTTTCCCACCCACGACCGCGGCCACCCCCCGCAACCGGATCGCGGCGGCAGAGGGTGTATCGGCGAGATCCGGTTGGTTCGCAGGGGCCGCGACATCGTCCATCCCGGCCCCTGTCTGCGTGCTGGTCACCTACTTGCCGGCGCGGTGTGCAATGCGTCGCGCAGCGCCGTCAACTGGCTCGATTGCCAATCCTGGAACGACGCGTTCTGCGGGGCAAGGGTTTCGGTCACCGTCGCCACCGCGATCCCCTGCTTCTTGGCCGCGTCGACCTGACCCTGCACATCCGGGGTGCTGTTCTGGCTGTTGTAGACATATACCTTGATCGCCTTGGTCGCGATCTGCTGATCAATGGCGGCCTTATCCGCGGGCGCAGGGTCGGTGCCCTCACTGATCGCCTTCAGGAATGTCCGCGGAGTAATGAGGTTGAGGCCCAACGCATCCGACAGTGGGGTGAAGATCGATTCACTCGCGCCGACCGCAGTGCCCGCGTACTTCGTCTTGATCTCCGAGATCAGACCGCGGTAATTCGACAGACCCTCGTCGAGGAACTTCTGTCGCTGCTGATCGAAGTACGCGGCGTCGGCGGGATCGGCCTTCTTGTAGTCCGCGGTGATCGCGTCCACAACCTTGGCGACCGCGTCGGGGGAGTACCACTGGTGCGGATTGCCGTCGTCGGCAACACCGACCAGCTTGCCGACATCCAATACGGTGCGATCCGAATTCGGGTTCGCGGCCAACAGCTTGTCCATCCAGGCGTCGTAGCCGATCCCGTTGGCCAGCACCACCTTCGCCCCGGCAACGGTGCGCGCGTCCGCAGGCGTCGCCTCGTAGTCGTGCGGATCGGTATCGGGGCTGCTGATGATGCTCGTCTCGTGCACCTTGTCACCACCGAGCTGGGCCGCGATGCTGCCCCACGCATTGATCGTCGCCACCACCTCCAGCTTGCCGCCCGACCCCGACGAATCCGACGACGAACTGCACGCCGCCCCCATCGCGACAATCGCGGCCGCGCAAACCGCCGCCCCTACCAGACGTGTACTGAAACCCGGACGAGCCATCGTGCATCCCTCATCAGATCTTGAAACTGAAAACCATTGTCACAAATCTAGCAGGTGTTTCGCTGATCCACGACCGGAGTTCCTGAAGTTGCCCCCCGGGCCATACCGAAGGTGGAGAGATGCCTCAGCAATTCATCAGCACACACCCGATGCGACACTGTCCACGACCAGCTCACCGCGTCTGACATCTGGTACCTGCTCACACCCGAGCAACTGGGCGCCGAAACCGCGCTCTGCGGATTGCGCACCGAACCAGCCGATCCGGCACTGGTGCAAGGATCCCTCGCCGACCAATTATGCGGCCGACGATCCTCTTCGCCATCCTCACGCTAAGGCTTGAAGCAGCAACTTTCCAGCGTTCACAAATAGATGCGAAAATGCTAATGTCTCGAACGAGTTCCGAGTGCCCGATAACGAGGAAAAGGAGCTATCTCAGGTGTCTGCAGCAGGTCATACCCAGCATGCGAGTCACACCCATGATCACGGTGCGGGTTGCGGCCACGTTGCCGTGCCGCACGGCGACCACGTCGACTATGTGCACGACGGTCATCTACATCGGGCTCACAACGGCCACTACGACGAATGCGAGCCGACGCGGCACGCCGAACACGCCGATCACAGTCATGTGCACGGCGAGGGATGCGGCCACGTCGTGGTGCCGCACGGCGACCACGTCGACTACATTCACGACGGCCACCGACACGCAGCACACAACGGCCACTACGACGAACACTGACCCAAGAGTGGCACCCACTCGTGCCACCTCGCCCGCACCCTTGGCGATTTGGTTGCGAGCGCTCGCCGAAGAAGGCTTCGGCGACTCGCGCAGCATGTAGATCACAAGCACCTCCGCGGCCGCCCGGTACCCACCAGTCCGCTGGATCGTTGAGCAGCGCGGCCACCAGCAGCCCGTCGATCAGACTGACCCAACCCTCGGTGCGCCGCGTGTACTACCGATCGGCCGCCATCGCCCCCACGGGTGATGGCGGCCGATCGATCGGTCACACCCGAGAGTCGAGCAACCGTCCGCGACTCGACAGCAGGTGCGGGCCGGGTACGAAATCCGGATCCACTTGTGCGGCCAAGTCTTCGCCTGCCCACGCCCGCGCGTTGCGCAGATGGAACTCCACGGCCTGTCGCTGGTAGGCCGCCCAGTCCCGCGTGGTGGCATCCACTGTCGATCGGATGGTTGCCAGTGCGTGCTGGTTGTCGGGTTCCAGTTCGGTAATCGGCCGGATCTGGCCACGTTCGGCCGCGCGCACGTGCCCGGAGCGGCCGATCCAGCACAGCAGGTTCTCGCCGACCTGCTCGCGCAGGAACGCCAAATCATCGTCGTCGCAGACCTTGTTACCGATCACGGCGATGCGGATTCCGAAATCCTTGGCGTAGCCGAGGTATTGACGGTAGACGCCGACACTGCGCAACGTCGGCTCGCAGACCAAGGCGGTCAGGTCGAATCGGGTGAACAGCCCGGAAGCGAAGGAGTCCGCCCCGGCGGTCATGTCGACCACTACATATTCACCCGGCCCGTCGACCATATGGTTGAGCAGCAGCTCGGCCGCACCGACCTTGGAGTGGTAACAGGCCACGCCCAAGTCTTCCTCGGTGAACGGACCCGTCACCGCCAGTCGCGCACCGCCGATCTCGCGGACGCAGGCAGCGTAGATCGGGTTGTCCTCGACGACGCCGAGCAGCCGCGAACCCGAGCCCGGTGGCGTGGTTTTGATCATCGCATCGGGTACGGAGATGCGCGGATTCTCGCCACGCAGGTAGTCCTTGATCAACGGCAAATGCGCGCTGAGCGTCGGAAGGGCAAGCGACTCTTCGTCGCTGGCACCCAGCGCGGTGGCCAGATGCTGGTTGATGTCCGCGTCGATGGCCAGCGTGGGTAAGCCTTGCTCGACCAGATTGCGCACGAACAAAGACGACAGTGTGGTCTTACCGCTGCCCCCTTTGCCGACGAAGGCGATCTTCACTGCGAGGCACCCACTCTCATGTCGGTAATGATATTCGTATTCATCGCCGAGCAGGTTAGCCCAAGAGCTCCGCACGCACGCTGGGGCACGCGGTTGGCCGGTGCCGGAAATCGGGCCGCGCGGCGACCAGAGCGACCATGAGTTGTGGCGGGCGGAATTAGAACGAGCCACCCGCGGCGTGCGGAGCGCCCGAGGCATCCTTCGGGCCGCTCAATTCTCGCTGCACAAAATTCTCCAGATCGAACAGATTCGCACTGGCCCGCTCCGCGACAGTGACCAGCGTCTTCATGGTCGCAGCCTCCTCGACCTGTTCCGTCAGGAACCACTGCACGAACTGCTCGCTGTGGTGGTCGCCTTCCTCGCGGGCGGTCTTGGCGAGTTGGACGACCCGGTCGGTGACCGACTGCGCCAGCGCCAGCGCGATCGGCTCCTTCGCATTCGCGAAGTGCGACTTCGCGCCGTCGATATTCGCGAACTCGACACTGACGTCGTGATCAATCAGGACTGCACGTTGCCATTGCCAGCACCTGAAGCGACCACTGCTTTGCTCCACCCCAGAGCGCACCAGGTTCGACCGGAGTCTCAGCGTGCGGAATCGCTCAAATACCCACCGCGCACGAAGAATTAGGCTGCGTCGTGTTCTTGGTCGTCGGCGGTGCGGACCTTGGTGATCACCAGGGCGCGATTGCCGCTGCCGAACGATTCGGGACCGCACACCACCGCTGCGCCACCCTCGAGCACGACGACGTGGCCGGGTGTGCCGCCGAGCGCGAAATCGGATACTCGGGCTGTCAGCACGTCGATCCGCTGCCCGCGGTAATAGGTGAACGCACGCGGATACGGCTCGGATAGGGCGCGCACGAACGTTCCAGATCGACTGCGGACCAACCGAAGTCGATGCGGCCGTCACGCCTGGACTGCTTATGGAAGTGCGCGCGTTCGGCTGCGTCCTGCGGTTGCCACACGGCGGTGCCGTTCTCGAGCGCCTCGTTCAGGCGCGGATGAGTTCCATTCCGGCCAAGACCAATTCGGTGCTGGTCGCGCCGGGGCCGATGGGCAACCGCTGCTGCACCAGGATGTCGCCGGTGTCCATGCCGTCGCCCATGCGGCGCATGGTCGGGCCGGTCTCCGAGGCGCCGCTGATCAGCGCCCACAATACCGGGCGACGGAATCGCTTACGCGCGAAAGTGATTGAGTTTGTAGTACCCAACCGCTGACGGAACACCAGGCTCGCGGCTCGCAGCCCGATACGACGTGCCAGCGGTATGCGCTCACGCACGCGGGCCGGGAGCCGGGACAGATCACCCGATTCCAGCAGTTGCAGCCCGAGCCCCCAGCGCTCGACATCGGCGGGGTCGTCGCAGGCCCAGCGCATGCGCGCGGACACCTTTCGCATCGCGTCGTGGCGGTCCTGGTGATCGATCATCCAGCGGCCGAGCAGATGAGCACATTCGTAGCCCGATTCACCGGCGACCGAACAACCCGCGAACAGGTCCGCCACGAGCTCTACCGCTACTCTCTCGACCGCACTCTCGACGGGCTTGAGGCGCGTCTACGACAGCTCAACGGGACCGTGGGACAGAGCCTTTAAGTTGACAGACCGTCTTCGACGGGAACCCGACCGCATTCGTGTTCTGGTTGTCGTGTCCAGGTGGAGTTGGCTTGTGCGAGCTATCGGTGGATGGTGTAGGTGTCGGGCCTGGTGAGCCCACGCGTCGTCGGCCGAATGATGTTGGTGTGGAAGGACATGAAAGCCCACCACAGCATCTTCGCCGACACCCTTACCGCACTAAACCTCTCCGCCGACGACCGGCTGCTCGAAATCGGTTGCGGCGGAGGCACCTTCGCTGCCCTGGCGCTTGCCTCCGACTGCCGGTTGACTGCTGTGGACCATAGCGCCGACATGATGGCTCTCACCGAAGCCGCCAATGCCGACGCGCTTCGCGAGGGCCGCCTCCAGGTCTTCGAGGCCGACGCCGAAGGCATTGCCGCTGCCCGACCGGCATTTCAGCTGCGCCACAACAATGAACACACTCTTCTTTGTCCACGCTGCGAAGGCACTCGGTGAGCTACGACGGGTCCTGGAACCGGGCGGGCGACTCGTGATCCACACTGTCGCACCGCAACCCCGGCGCAAGATCCTCCCCGGCCCGGTCGCGCGTCGCATGCGATTCCACACCGACGACGAACCGCACGCTGCTCGAGTCCGCCGGATTCGGGGAGATTCACCTCACCCGCATCGACGGCGCCTTCCAGCTCGCCAGCGCAGTCCGTCCCGCAGATATCTCCGACAGCACCGGCACCGAACCCGCAGAACAACTTCGAGACGGCTCGCACGCATAGGACCACGGCTGCTCCAGCGGTTCCAAGAGGACGGCAGCGCTCGGCTCCGCGGATCGTGGGGGGCGAGCGCTGCTCGTCTCCGACGTGGCCGCCAAGCCATCGGCGCTTCCGCTCGAATCACACCGACCGTGCGAGATCCGGTTCGGGTGGCGGGGTATGTGTTGCTGGCGTTGCCCTGCCGATCCCTCTGTTCGCTGTGCTCGCCTATGGGTGGGTCGGGCGCTCGGGAAGCGGGCTGAAACCACTCGATGAGGTTGACCTGAACCGTGATTCATCCGACTTTCAGATTCTGTTCACTTTCACACACCTCGCTGGGCGGTAGGCACTGAAATCGTCACGACCGACGCAGTCGTAGGTTCGACCGCCGTCACATGATCGTCGGCACCCGCCACGACGACCCGGATAGACCAGGAGGTTCTATGTCCGCCTCGGCTTGTCGCCGCTTCGGCCAACGAAGTCGCGCTACCGCTGCGTTCATCGCGTTGCTGGCGCTCACCGCCACATCGTGCTCCAGCTCGTCGGACAAGGCCGCCGCGCCTGACACCGGCACTGCCACCCCGATCAAGCACATGGTGGTGATCTTCCAGGAGAACGTGTCCTTCGATCACTACTTCGGCACCTACCCGAATGCGGCGAACACCGACGGCACGAAGTTCACGGCAAGGCCGAGCACGCCGCAGGTCGACGGTCTGACGCCGGACCTGTTGACGCACAACCCGAACAAAGCCCAGCCGACCCGGCTCGGTGGTCCCGATCAACAGGTCACCTGCGACCAGGACCACGAGTACAAAGACGAGCAGGCCGCCTTCAACGGCGCGAAGATGGACCAGTTCGTCGAGCACACCGAGGTCGCCGCGTGTAAGCCGCCGACCTTCGGCGCGCCCGGCATGGTGATGGACTACTACGACGGCAACTCCGTTACGGCGCTGTGGAACTACGCGCAGCAGTACGCGATGAGCGACAACTCCTACAACACCACCTTCGGACCGTCCACACCGGGCGCGTTGAACCTGGTCGCCGGCCAAACCCACGGTGTGACACAGCAATTCATGCCGGGTGGCAAGCCGTTCCCGGAGGCGACAGTGCTCGAGAACGCGGGCAACAACCAGGGCACCATCATCGGCGACCCACAACCCTTCGGTGATGACTGCTCGACCCGTGACCAAGTCCAGCTCACCGGCAAGAATATCGGCGACCTACTCAACAACAAGAACATCACCTGGGGCTTCTTCCAGGGTGGTTTCAGACCGACCGAGACCAAGGACGGCAAGGCCATCTGCGGTGCCACCCACAACGTAGGTGTCGCGCTGGGCGGCACCGGAAAAAGCGGTGACAAGCCGTTCGACACGAAGGCCGACTACATCCCGCACCACGAGCCGTTCCAGTACTACCCGCAGACGGCGAACCCGCACCACCTGCCGCCGAGCTCGGTCGACAAGATCGGCCAGACCGATCAGGCCAACCACCAGTACGACCTGACCGACTTCTGGGCCGCCGCCGATTCCGGCCATCTGCCCGCGGTGAGCTACCTCAAGGCGCCCGGATACCAGGACGGTCACGCCGCATACTCGGATCCGCTGGACGAACAGCAGTTCCTCGTAGAGACGATCAACCACCTGCAAAAGCTGCCGGAATGGAAAGACACCGCCATCGTCATCGCCTATGACGACTCCGACGGCTGGTACGACCACAAAGCCGCACCGACCGTAACGACCTCGGGCTCACAAGAAGACGCACTCACCGGCCCCGGCACCTGCGGTGACACCGCGGCCAAGCCCGCCAAGTACCAGGGCCGCTGTGGATACGGTCCCCGGCTGCCGCTGCTGGTGATCTCGCCGTACGCCAAGTCGAATTTCGTCGACCACACCCTGACCGACCAGACCTCGATCCTGCGGTTCATCGAGGACAACTGGAACACCGGTCGCATCGGCGACGACTCCTACGACGAACGCGCCGGTGTACTCGACGGACTGTTCGACTTCAAGGCGGGCTCCCAGCCTGCACTGGCCTTGGACAGCAAGACCGGCGCCGCCAAGTAGGGCTCTGCCAACCAATACGAACCATGCGCGGTTGTGGTCGCCGAGGACCACAATCGCGCGCTCGACCTCACCGGTACATGTACGGGATAGCCACCGGCGGCCGCCTGGGGACCGGTCCCCGCAGGATGCGCCGTTCGCGAGGACCGACTTCATGATCTCCACCATCGGCGAGGAACTCGGCCGGATCGCGTGTCGGTAGCGGGCGTGCAATGATTCGATGGCGTTGGTAGAGCACATCTGATCCCAGTGTTGGCAAGACGCGTAACGGAACGTGTTGCGCAGCAGGTGGATCACACACGTTTACACGACAGCGAGTTCCCAGACCGTTCAGGCTCTGGTGATCTTTTCCAACAACACCACCTTCCGGCGAAGTTCACCGACGTCGTGCTGGTCCTGATCGATCGAAACATCGACGAGTTGACCGACGAAGTTCGTGAGATCAGTGAAGGTGAAGCGGAATTCTATCTCTGTGAGCCTATTGGCCTCGGCCAAATCGTCGTCGGGTGCGGAGTCGTCGTCGGGCCGCTGCATTGGTGGCTGGACGTCCCCGTTGGCGTCGGCAACTGCGTCGAGGGTGGTGAGGGCATCGGCTGCAGCGTTGTCATGCGCTTATCCCGCGCCTGTTCTCTCGTCTCACATCATGCGGCCGTTGGGCAGAGCGGCCTCGGTGTCATGGGATGTGGTGTCGGGCGTGGTGCGCGAAGCCGGCAACCCCCGCCGTCATCGCGTGACTGGGGGCGATCCCTGAACGCGAGCTGCTCACACCGGGACGGCCAATCCGGTCGCGCCCCAACAGCGCTGTCGGCGTCAAGGAAGTTGCAGGTCAGCGATATACACCAGGTTGGGGATATGGGTCAGTTCCCCCTCCGGACACAGACAGTACGCCACGTCACCCGTTCTACCTGCGGTTATGCAGGACGGGCGAGTGACGGCGTCGGATCCGAATACCGCGCCTTCGACGATGTCGAAGCCGCCACCCGCCGCGACGGTCACCGCGGTGACTCCGGCACTGGCAAGGGGACGCCCGGTCGGATGTGAAGATGCGCGGATTCTCGCCCCGCAGGTAGTCCTTGATCAACGGCAAAGGGGCAGCCCGACAATGCGGTCCGATGACCCGAGCCCGGCGCGACGGGATCCCGACCCAACGCAGTAATCGCCTGAGCGCCTGCAATTCGCCCACCGCGGTGCCCAGTTCGGACATGCGGCCGAGCAGGGGGTGACGGCCAGTAGATCCCCGGCCCACGACGGCTGCGGAGCGACGCTGTTCGCACCGTCCAATGCCTGGCCCAAGGTCCGCACGAGATCGTCGATGGCGGCGGCCGGCGGATCGGATGCGGCGTGATCGCCGGCGGAATAGTTCCGCTCCGACGCGGGTTAGTTTCCATGGAAACCAAATTGTGGGTCGGTGATCAGGCCGGCACCGATCTTGGAGGAAGGCACCTCATGAGCACCATCGACTTGACTCCCACCGTCGACATCCGCCGCGCTGAGGACCGGTTCAAGTCCGACTTCGGCTGGCTGGATTCCAAGCATTCGTTCTCCTTCGGCCACCATTTCGACCAGGCCAACACTCATCATGGGCTGCTGCTGGTCAACAACGACGACATCGTCGATCCCGGTACGGGGTTCGACACCCATCCACACCGCGACATGGAGATTGTCACGTGGGTGCTGGAGGGCTCACTGGTCCACCAGGACTCCACCGGCCACAACGGCGTGATCTACCCCGGCCTGGCCCAGCGCATGAGCGCCGGCACCGGCATCCTGCACTCGGAGAAGAACGACTCGTGGCGGCTCAGCGGCGACGTCCACCAGGACCCGGTGCACTTCGTGCAGATGTGGGTGGTGCCCGACGAGGCCGGTATCACCCCCGGTTACGAGCAGCTGGAGATCGAGGCGGAACTGCTGTCCGGTGGTCTGCTGCCAGTCGCCTCGGGTATGCGCAAACATGACGGCCACGCCGCGATTCGGATCCGGAACTCGCATGCGGCCCTGTACGTCGGGCGGCTCGCCCCGGGACAGTCGGTGCACCTGCCCGACGCACCGTTCCTGCACCTGTTCGTGGCCCGCGGCGCGGTGACACTGGAGGGTGCCGGCCGGCTACATACCGGCGACGCGGTGCGCTTCACCGCTACCGGCGGCCAGCAGGTCACCACGAGCGAGCCCGCCGAGATCCTGGTCTGGGAAATGCACGCCAGCGTCCAGTTCTGACCCTCGGCGCCCATCCACCCGTCAGTTGCGCGCGTCGGATCGGAACGCGCAGCCACCGCGACTCTGAATAAGAAGGGCGACTGCCGCGGCTTCGGATGCTCGCATCTCCTACTCCCACCGGACGTCGCGATCGGTCGACCAGCGACGGCATGCTCGTTCACACAGGCCAACGGTGGCATAGCTGTCAACCGAGTACCAGATCCCGCCCCGCCGCCGGACTTGATTTTTCGGTCTACCCATCACTGATCCGGCATCCGAAATTTCGATTCGCGCGGTGCTACCCGTTAATTGTTCGGACTTATTTTTCGGTTCGTCGCCTGGGCTGACCCTCGCCGGTAAGCAGGGACCGATCGGAAGAGCGTCAAATCGGCTCGATGACGCTCTTTCGCAGGTGCCCGTACACCACCGAGGTGCGTACATCCGCCAGCTCCTGCCGCACGGTCAGTTTGTCCAGGACCACCGCATGCAGGTGGTCGGTGTCGCGAACCGCGACATGGAGCAGAAAGTCCTCGGTGCCCGTGAGCACGAAGACTCCGATCACCTCGGGCATCCGCGCCACGAAGGCCTGGAACTGCTCGATGATCGCACGCGTCGGCGGCCGTACCCGCACGGCGATGATCGCCTGCAGCCCCCGGCCGATCGAGGGGAGGTCGACCTCGGCGTGAAATCCGAGCAGCACACCGCGCTCACGGAGCGAGCGCACCCGTTCCAGGCATGTGGAGGGAGCAATTCCCAACTCCTGTGCCAGATCCCGGTTGGTGCGCCGACCGTCTTTCTGCAGAAGCCGCAGCAACGCCGAATCTAGTTCGTCCATGTTCCGCCCCACTCACAGGAGACCGAATTTCATTCGGCAAGCGTGCCATGTTCCCGGACTAATTGCTAGCTTGCGGGCGGTAATTCCGTCCATGATGCGCTTCTCCACGATGCGGTCGGGCGGCGATGAGAAGTTCGGACGGAAGGGGTATCAGGGTGGACAAGCGGAGGACCAGAACCTTGGCGATCTGTTCCATCGTGGCGGCCGCGCTGTTCTGGAGCAGTTCGTACGCGGTGACCAAGCAGGTTCTGGCGGACGTCGGGCCGTTGACCATCGGGGCCCTCCGCTTCACGCTGGCCGCCGTGCTGCTCGGGATCATGGTGCGCAGGCGCCGCAACCCGGTCGCGCGGCCTGATGCCCGTCAGCGGCGGATGATCTACCTGAGCGGCCTGCTCGGCATCACGGTCTACTTCGTGCTGGAGAACATCGGCGTCGAACTGTCGACCGCCTCCGACGCCTCTTTGATCGTCGCCACCTACCCGCTGATGACCATGCTCGTGGAGCTGGCGGTCTTCCGGGCCGGAATGCCGCTGCTGCGGGTCGGCGGCGTGCTGCTCGCCACGGCGGGAGCCTTCCTGGTCGTGCGCAACGGGGCGGAAGTCGGAGGCAGCGGCCGCTGGTTCGGCGATGTCCTGCTGTTGCTCGGAGGGCTGGTGTGGGCCGGGTACAACGTGCTGGGCAAGTACGCGGGGCGCGGGCAGAACGCGGTGAACCTTACCTACCACCAGACCGTGGCGGGTGCCGCCGGCTTCCTGCTCGCCTCGCTCTTCGAGATCGGGGACTGGCGGGTACCGGACGCCACGGCCTCGGCGCTGCTCGCCTATCTCGCCGTGGCATGTTCCGTCGGCGGCTTCCTTCTCTACAACTACGGTCTGCGCCGGACGACCCCCAGCATCGCGGTCAACATCCTCAACCTGGTACCAGTGTTCGGTGTGCTCGGTGCCGTGGCGATCAACGGCGAGACGGTCCGGCTCGGGCAGGTCTTCGGCGGCGTGATCATCGTCGCCGGTGTGACAATCGGGTTGATCGAGCGCCGAACGCCAGGCGCCCGACCTGCTCGCCACACTGCGCGCCGTCGACTCCGCGTACCTGGAGCATCGACGCGAAGCCCGTGCCGTGAAGCGCGTGCGGCGGCCGCCGATTCGTTGTCGTCCTCGGGGAGTAGGCACTCTGCATCTGGTTCGGCACCGCGATGAAGGCCCAGCCCGCGACCCCCCGGCTCCACAACCACGGCAAAGACCACGACGCGCCCCCTCATCGGCCCGGGCGTCGGAGTCCCCGACCCCGACGCCCCTGGGACGGAGGAGAATTCAAGCTCGGGCACACGCTCCGGCCTGGACGTCACCCTCACCTGCAATGGGTCACCGCCCGCCACCTCATCGGCCGCGACATCACCGGGTGATCGCATACCGAATAATTCGGCTTGCCAACCGAATTCGTGCCGCTACCATCTCAAAGACCCGCTGGAGGCCCGATTCCTCTCGGGCATACCAACTTTCACCGATGCGACGTAATGTGATCGGCGGCGCGACGGACGTCAGTGCTCGTGGTCGTCCGGACCGTGCGGGTGACCGTGCGCGAGCTCTTCGTCGCTCGCATGACGGACGTCGACGATCTTGACGGTGAAGTGCAACCGCTGCCCGGCCAGCGGATGGTTGGCGTCGATGGTCACCTCGTCACCGTCCACCCGACGGATGGTGACAATCTGCGATTCGCCGTCCGGCGACTCGGTGTGGAACTCCATCCCGGCCTCGAGTTCGTCGGCTCCTTCGAACATGTCCCGATCCACCGTGTTCACCAGCTCGGCCAGGTACTCCCCATACCCGTCCTCAGGCTCGACCACGACAACCACCTCGTCGCCGGTGTCCTTGCCCACAAGCGCCCTTTCCAACCCCGGCACGATATTGTCCGCTCCGTGCAGGTAGACCAGCGGCGCGTCGCCGACGGACGTATCCAGCACCTCGCCGTCGTCGGCGGTCAAGGTGTATTCGATGGAGACGACCTTGTCAGCGGCGATCGACATGGCGGTAAACCTTTCGCAGAGGAATGCGGACCGCGCAAATGTATCCCGACAGAGAGCGCATACCGGTTTCACCATGCTCTCGAGACGACCGAGTCCGCGCGGAAGTTCTGGGGCGCGACTGTGCTCGACGACTGGGCTGCCGTTACCAGCAACGCACATCAGAGCGGGGCCGGGCCACGAGCACGAGCCCGAAACTCACACAGCCGAAACCGAATTCGGCCCTCCTATCCGCGAGTTCACGCGCATCGTGTGACCTCGTGTCGCAACGGCATCAGCGGATATTCGTCCGGAGTTCCGTGCTGACGGTGGGGCAAGCTGCGGCTCCGCTCGAAGGACCCAGGCCCTCAGTAGCGCAGAGCAATCAGCTCGCCGACAACGCCTCGCGCAGAACCGTATCGAAGCCGATCGGCTCGCGGTCGATCAACTTCGCCAAGGTCGGGTCGACCGTGGCGAATTCACCGGCTCGGCTGGCGGCGAAGATATCCACCATCAGGTCCGCCTGCTCGGCCGGGACGCCGTAGCCCGCCACCTGTTGCCGGAATTCCTCGTCGGATACGGTGACGCGCTTGATGGTTCGGCCCGTGAGCTCGGCCGCGAGGGCGGTAATCTCGTCGAAGTCGATGGCCTGCGCAGCGGTCAATGGCGGTGTGGGACCGTCGAATCGGCCTTCCTCGGCAAGGATCGCCGCGGCCGCGTCGGCGAGGTCGGCGTGCGCGGTCCAGCTCACCGCCCCATCCGCGGGCAACACGAGCTGTCCGGTCTCGGCGGCCTGTCCGAAGAACCGCAGTGCACTGGCGGCGTAGAACCCGTTGCGGAGCGAGGTGAACGGCACGCCGCAGGCCTGTAGTACCTCCTCGTCGGCGGCGTGGTCGCGGCAGGGCTCGAACTGCGAGGTCGGGCCGGCGCCCATATGGCTGGTGTAGAGGATGCGGCGTGCGCCGGCAGCGACGGCACCGTCGATGGCCGCCCGGTGCTGTCGGATGGCCTCCGCACCGAGCTTGTCGACCGACACGATGAGCACCTGGCTTGCACCTTCGAAAGCGTGGGACAGGCTGTCCGGGTCGGTGAAGCTGCCCTGTCGCACCCGTACTCCGCGGTCGGCCAGGTCCTGCGCCTTTCGCGGGTCGCGGACGCTCACACCCACTTGGTCGGCGGGCACTCGCATCAGCAGGCTCTCGACAATCCGACGGCCCAGCAGCCCGGTGGCTCCGGTCACGATGATCATGCTGTTCTCCATCCCAATTCCATTGGAAACATCAACGCGTTAACAGTGATACTTTCATTGGAAACAGTCAAGCGTTATCGTTGATTCATGACATGGCCCACGCCACGCACGAACGGCACAACCACCGTCGAACCCGACGGCACGGCATCGGCCCGCGAACAGCACCGGCAGCGCGTCATCGAAGCCGCCGCCGACCTGCTCGAGCGTGCGGGTCGGGACGCGGTGACCACTCGCGCAGTCGCCGACGCAGCAGGGTTGCAACCACCGGCGATCTACCGGCTGTTCGGCGACAAGGACGGGCTGTTGGAAGCGGTGGCGGAGTACGGTTTCGCGAAATTCGTCGCCGGCAAACACGTCGACCCAGACCCGGCCGACCTCATAGAAGACCTCCGGGCCGGGTGGGACCTCGCGGTCGAGTTCGGTCTGTCCAACCCCGCGCTCTACACCCTCATGTACAGCGAACCCGCCGGCACCAAGTCGGCCGCATTCCAGGCCGGACTGAAGATCCTGCGGGGACGGGTCCGTCGCCTCGCCGCAGGCGGCTGGTTACGTGTCGACGAGCAACTCGCGGCCGGGATCATTCACGCCACAGGCCGGGGCGCGGTGCTGACCTGGCTATCCCTCCCGGAAGCCGACCGCGACCCGGCCCTGCTCACCGCCCTCCGAGAGGCCATGGTCACCGCCGTCACCAACGAACACCCGGCCGTCAAGGAAACCGGCCCGGCCGGCGCGGCCCGCGCCCTCCGCGCCACCCTCCCCGACGAAACGACACTCACCACCGCCGAACAACACCTGCTTCGAGAGTGGCTGGACCGTCTCGCAGCAGACCACTGACCGAGCCACATAGCCACCCGCGGCTCCCGAACCTGGTCCGGTGATCACCAGGCCACCATCCGGCCTCGGCGTAGAAGTGGTCGCGGACGCGATCAGGCCGTCACCAGCTACCGCGATGATCGGTCCCCCGCCCGAATCGCCGACAGGCTCGGTGTCGCGGCCAATACGGTCGGGGCCACTCCGCAGCGTCGTGGTGTCGCTCGCCGGGACAGCCACGGACGCCCACGGTAATAGATTCTGTTCAGCCTATCGGGTCCGTTCGCACTGTCCCGCATGCACAAGGCCGGGCAATTCCGGGTGTCGGCCCCGACCTGCTGGTCGTGGCCGATTTCACCTACGTGCACCGACCCGGGGGATTCACAGGCGAAATCTCTAGTTCGGGAGAGAAGGTTCGACGATTCGGGCGGCGCTGAGCGCACGTACGCATGGATCGGATTCCCCACCAGCAGTTGGACTCTCGTATGCCTCGACGTAGATCGCGGCGACTTTCACCGCGCGAGCAGCGGCAGCGCCGGGAAGGTGAAGTCTTGCCACAGCAGCCGCGAGGCCTCCTCCGGGTAGGCGGTGACCGTCGACGGCGTGTCAAAGATCTGGGCAAGGCGGTGATCGGCGTCGTACGCGGGCCAGCCCGGGTCGCCGTGCGTGGCGAATGACGTCCACGACCCGCGGATTCGCGCCGACAGCTCCGCTGCCTCCGGCGAGGGCGGGTCGCCGATCAGCATGGCGGTCTGCCCACTGCTCAGGTTGCCGAAGACGAGCGGCACGTCCAGCCCGTGGCAGGCGCCGAGAGCGCCGCCCATGCCCGGGGCAGTCCAGGTCAGCTCGTAGAGGTGGGCCCGGCCGCCACCGGCGATCTGCGCGTCGGCAAGCTGGACGCTCGGCATGCGGAACAACCAGTCGGAGTTGACCAGCTCGTACAGCTCCTCATCGACAGCGGCCGGGAACGCCTCCCGATACCGGCGCGCACCGTCCGGCCCGGCGGCGAGAACATGCAGCGCGGTCTCGGTCTGCTCCCGCGTGACCTGGCCGAGCACACCGTCGATCAGGCTGAACAATCGGTGCTCGTCCCGCGTGTGCCCGACGAGAAGCTCGACGTCCCGGGCGGTGCCATCGGCCAGCGCCCGCCAGGGAGTCGTGGGCAGCACGTCACCGTCGACAACCGGCGCATACGGAATCGGCCGGTGGGTGATCTGCCCCCAGCGCTCCCGCCACTGGTCCATCTTGGCGAAGACCGCGTCGCCAGCGGCGGGTAGTAGGTCCGGGGCCACCGCCGACAGCCCGGACACCGTGGGCGCCACCCCAAGCTCGGCGGCGAAGGCCGCGGTGAGGTCGGCGGACAGCTCAGGAGAGAAGAAAGTCCCCGGCACACTCTGTGCGATCGCCCGGCGGAGGAGCCCGGCGGCGCGCGGCATCGCGAGCAGCGCGGCGACCGATCCGGCACCCGCCGACTGTCCGAAGACCGTCACCCGGTCAGGGTCGCCGCCGAACATCCGGATGTTGTCCCGCACCCACTCCAGGGCCGCGACCTGGTCGAGCAGTCCACGGTTGGCAGGGGCGCCCTCGATCTGGGCGAACCCCTCGATGCCGAGACGATAGTTGAGGGTCACGACCACAGTGCCGATCGCGGCCAGGTGCCCGGCGTCGTATTCCGGCAGGCCGGCGTTGCCCATGGCATAACCACCGCCGGGAAACCACACCATCACCGGGAGCTCGGAGGCCGGATCCGGTTCTGGCGTCCAGACATTGACCGTCAGCCAGTCGCCTCCGGCGGTGTCCTGAGACACCGCGAGCACGGCGGACTGCGGAGGCGGCGGGCCGTAGGCGACGGCGGGTCGCACCCCATCCCAGCCGCGCACCGGCTGCGGCGCGGCGAAACGCAGGTCGCCAACCGGCGGCTCGGCGAACGGGATGCCGCGGAAGACCGCCAGCCCCGCCTCCCGGCCACCGCGCAGCACACCGGCCGCCGTGCGGACCTCCGGCTCGGACTCGAATGGCTTACTGGATGCGGCCATTTCGCTTTCCTCTCTATGGCTGTTCGGCCGAGCATCCCCGCGCGCAAGATCCGGCGCAAACCATTTAGGGCCACAGGCCACCCACCTCACCCAAGCCGACTTCGCCGCACTCCTCGGCCTCGACGTCACCACCATCTATGAGTGGGAAAGCGGACGCCGCCACCAGCGACTTGAATGGCAAACTGTGGGATGTCAGAGCCGTTGTCGACGTCGTTTCGCTCCACCGATCCCCGGCCGCTACCCACGCCTGGGGTACCCATCAACAGCCGGGTCGTCACGCGTTAGTCGCGGACTTTCCGCTGTTGTGGCGCACACCATGCGCGATCACCTACATCACCAGGAGCGCGGGGTGCCGACATTGACGTTATCGACCATTAGCTCGAGCGTGCGCCGTTTTTGCCGCCGTCGATGACCAGCTGCGCCCCGGTCAGACGGCGTCGGCGACAACACGAGCGGTCTCGATATCGATCAGGTCCTGGATCCCACCCCGACTACGAGCCGCATAATTGCCCGATACGGTTGGCGAAGATGCCCATACTGAATGGCCAGCGCGACAAGGCCGTTCGGCCAGAGACTTGGCGATGACGTGCCGGAACCCTCCGGGCCGCCGACGGCCACCCGGGGGGTTGGGAACAGCGGCGAAACTGTCGATCAGTGTGACGCTGGCGGGATGCTCTGCTCGTACTGGAAGACGTTGTGGGGGTCGTACTCCGCCTTGATCTTGCGCAGTCGCTCGAAGCGCTCGCTCCCCCAGTAGGCGGTCTGCCACTCTTGCATTCCGACGTTCGGCACGTTGACGTAGGCGCCGTCCGTGTAGGGCCGCAGCGCCTGACTGAACTCAGCGGTCCATGCCTGGGCCTGCGAGGTCAGCGGGTCGCCGACGCCTGGTTGTGTTGAACGAGTCCCCCAGGCCGCGCCGATCTCGCCGTAGAAAAGCGCGTCGCGATGAGCGAACGCCGTGCCGCCCGGGGGCTCCGTCTTGATCGCCCCACCGAAGGCATCGACGAAGTAGTTGCTCTCCTCTGTGGGAGCGTTTCGCATGAAGTCGCCGATGATGTCGATCGCCTGCTTCGGGAACGGCTCTTTGACGAACTCCGAGAAGAACTTCCAGTTCGCGGGCTCTTGCTCGAGCGGGACCTGGGCTCCCGCAAAGAAATCGCCCCAGTTACCGACCTGCACCGTGACATCGGGCGTGCCGACCGACAGGATCGGAGCCAGCATCTCTGTGGCCTGTGCCGCTGCACCGTCGGCAAGCCACGCGGACAGCTGGATCTGGGACTTGTGGATCTCGAGCTCGGATCCCAGACGGCTGTCGGCGGACGGCACCGTACGCTGCCACGCTTCGAAGACCCCGTACAGGTCTCCAAGTCCATCCCATGTCGCCTGCACATAGGCGAGATGGTCGAGCGGATGCACCTGATAGGTGAGGTGTGTGACGATCCCGAAGTTGCCGTTTCCCGCCCCGCGAAGCGCCCAGAGCAGGTCCGAGTGGTGCTGCAAGTCCGCGTTGATCACCTCGGCGCAATCGTCACCCGATGGGACGACGACCTCGGCCGCCATCAGGCTGTCGCAGGCCATGCCGAGCCAGCGGTTGAGAGGCCCGAGGCCACCGCCGAGCGTCGCACCGCACAGGCTCACGCTGCCCTCACTTCCGGTTGTGACCGCAAAGTTCTGCTTCGCGAGCGTCGTCACCGCTTCCAGTTGGTTCAGCCCGGCACCGACCGTCGCGATACGAGCGCCAGGGTCGATCTGGACCGATTTCAGCTGGCTGACGTCGATCACGATGCCGTTGTCGACGTTCGACCAGCCTTCGAGGGCGTGGCGGCCGCTGCGTACGCGCAACGCGACGTTTTGCTGGCGCGCCCACGTGAGGGCGTTCACCACGTCCTGGGTTTCCTGTGCGAAGACGATGACCAGCGGATAGTGAGAAAAGAGCTGGTCCCAGCCGAGTCGCGCGTCCGTGTACGACGCGTCACCGGGGCGAACGATCTGGCCGGTCAGCGTCGCGGGCGGGCACCCCGGGCTTTTACTCGGGTGGCCCGCGGCCTCAATTCCCGGGGCGCTTGTGTCCGCAATATCCAGCGTGTCTGCGGCCGTCAGGCCCGAGACAACAACTGCTCCGACGCCAGCGGCCGCCGACGTCCTGATCAGGTCACGGCGAGAAAGATCGCTCAAGGTTCAGATCCTCTCAATCGGTCTACGCCAGTACCGGGCTGCCAAGGGAACTCTTACTCGCTGGCCGCCGGGCAGTTCTTTGTGGTCGACCCCCGCGCGGTAACGGGATGACGTGGTGGCGAACATCCTCGAGCGGGCCTACCCGCATCGCTTCACGTCCCGCCCGCGATGGAGCGCGAGTATGCCAACACTTACATCTCCAGCTTCCTCGAAGCCTCTGTCGCTCGATGCGCATTCGAAGGATTCGATAGTCCCGGTTCCGCAGTGGCCCAGTCATCAGCGAGCTGCGGCAGGCTCTCGATTCCGAGGAATCCGAGATCGTAGTCGTGCGATGCGTCAGCCATCCGACTACCGCATCGGCGGCCGAGCTGCAGATCGGTCCGGCGGCGAACTTGGTTCACCCGTGAAGCCAGGCGAACCAAGGCGATGACCAAGGTCCACATTCGTGGACCACGATTCTCAACTGAACGATCTCGTCCGGGTTGTGATGCGAATCAGTCACGCTGTCCCGGACCACACGACCCACGAAACTCGAGGAAGCTGCAGGTCAGCCACTTAAACAATGTTGGGGATATGAGTTCCCCCCCCCCGAAGTCAAAATCCATTGCAGTGCAAAGGATTTCGTCTTCTCCGATATTCGGAGCGCTTGCCGGATCGCGGGGTGTGAAACACGTGCCTGGCTTTGCCATGCTGTGCCCCGGCGCGTTCATCGGCCAGAAAGCCGGATTATCCTGGGCCAGAACACCTTTCGTCATCTCGAGAACATCATGCCATCAATTTCGGCGAATGGCGGAGGCTAGCGAAGGGTGAAGCTGTGGACGCCATGGGTGCCGATGACCGTTGCGCGGGCAAAGTAGTCGCCGGGGGCGTCGGCGAACGGGCGAGGGTCATCCAGCACAAGCATCGCCGGGCTGTCGATGAACCTCCCCGCGGCGCAGTCCGGACTGCAGTCGTTCCGATGCTGGGTGCCGTGACCGACGGCCTGGGCGCCACTCCACATATCCCAGGTGATGTCGTTGATCATGTTGTTCCCGTCGGCACAGGTCAGGGTCAGTGTGGGCGGTTCGACGACATAGGGTCCCCCACAGTCGCTGACCATCGCGGCCGGCATCACCGGGGTATCGGACCACGAGGCCGGGGCGGATGGGGCCGTGAGAACCCCCGCGCCTGCGGCTGCGGTAGCGGCGATGATTGCCGCCCGGAAGATCGTGCGCTCGTGAGTGCTCATCGACATCGGTCCTCTCGGCCGGAGTGTCGGCCTAATGGCGGTCATGGCGCTGCTCATCGTGCCCGCCCATCATCCCACCGGACATGCCGTCGAGGAGTGATTTGGGACAGTCGCTCCCACCAGTGCGCCCGACTGGCGTCGGGAACAAGTGAACATCGAGCGAGCTTGGCCCACTCAGCTTCGCAGCAGAGGCGGGCGGCACGTTCGGCCCGCTCGATCCGACGACCCCGACCGCCTGCATTTGCACGGGGCGCGGTGAACGTCGTTGTGGCACACTCGATAACGCGATACCGCATCGGACAGGAGGGGACCTTGGTCGAGGGCGACGCCGTTGTGGCCGCTGGTGGAGACGATCCGGACGAGGATCCTGCGCTGCTGCGCTTGGTGCTGGGGGCGCGGTTGCGACGGTTACGGGAGGCGGCAGGGTTCAGCGGACAGGCGGCAGGTCGCGCCATTCGAGCGTCGCATTCGAAGATCAGCCGTCTGGAAGCCGGCCGGGTTGGGTTCCGCGCCATCGATATCGAGGATTTGCTGACGCTGTATGGGGTCGACGACCCCGATACCCGCGCCGACTATCAGCGCCTGGCACAACGGGCCAACGCCGCCGGGCGTTGGCCGGTCGACGCTGACCTCACAAGCCATCGGCTCGACACCTACCTGGCGATCGAGGACGCCGCCGTCATGATCCGTGCCTACGCTCCCGGGGTGGTGCCGGAACTGCTGCAGACCGCAGCGTATGCCCACGCGGTGTTCGCGGTCGCGCACCCGGCCCCCACCGCGGAGATTCAGCGGCGGGTCGAACTCCTGATGCAGCGGCAACGCCTGCTGCAGCGCGCCGATCCACCGAAGGTGTGGTCGGTGATCGAGGAGGCGGCGCTGCGTCGCCCGTTCGGCAGCACCGAGGTCTGGCGCGACCAGCTCGATCACCTCGCCCGCGCCGCGGCCTGCGACAACATCACCGTGCAGATCCTGCGCGACCACATCGGGGGCCCCGCTATCAGCACAGTCCCGTTCACCCTGCTCCGGTTCGCTGGCCCCGATCTGGGCGACCTCGTGTATCTGCACCACGCGACCGGCGCTGAGTTCCTCACCAGACCCAGCGATCTGGACATCTACCACACGATCTGGAGCCGGTTGTGTGTGCACGCCACCTCATCCGAGCACACCGGGGACCTGATCACCGCACTCACCGCCAACCGGCCCGCCGACATCGCTCGGGCGGGCAATACTCACCCACCCATGGACGCACTGCAATGACCGACAGCCACACCGGCACCGACACGACCCTGCCCATCCAGATCGACACGACTGTCGCGCACGAGGCCCGCGTCTACGACTACTGGCTCGGTGGTAAAGACAACTATTCCGCCGACCGCGCCCTCGGTGACGCCATCGCCGGCCACATCCCCACGATCAAGCTCATGGCCCGGGCCAACCGGGCCTTCCTCGCCCGGTCCGTGCGGTACCTGGTCGCCGATGCCGGAATCACCCAGTTCCTCGACATCGGCACCGGCATTCCGACCGCGGGTAATACACATGAGGTCGCCCAACGCCTCGATCCCGCCGCGCGCATCGTCTACGTCGACAAAGACCCGATCGTGCTTGCCCACGCCCGCGCCCTCATGACCAGCGACCCTGTCGGCAGTACCCGCTTCATACACGCCGACCTGCACGACCCGGGCAGCATCCTCGACCATCCCGCACTCACCGAAACACTCGACCTCGCCCAGCCCGTCGCGATCATGCTCGTCGCGATCATGATGTACTTTCGCGACACCGACCACCCCCGCGAGATCATCAACACCCTCCTCGAAGCCGTACCGTCGGGCAGCCACCTCGTGATCAGCCACCCCACCGCCGACTTCGACGCCGACGCCATGGCCGCGGTCACCGCCTCGGCCGAGGCCAGCGGTATCACCTTCCAACCCCGAAGCCACGCCGATACCACCGCGCTGTTCGGTAGCACCCATCTCGTCGAGCCCGGTCTGGCTCCGGTCGCCGCCTGGCGCCCCGACCTCACCGACGAACCCACCCTCGTCCACGACGCACACAGCGCCTGGTACTGGGCCGGCATCGGACGCAAACCCTGACACCCCACCCGCAACGGCCACCAGACACGATCGACACTCGCGCCCTCGAAGCATGTTGTGGGAACTGCAGATTGCTGGGCGCTCAGGTCGCGCGGAGCCGTGTCCGAACCATTGTCGAGCACCGACCGGGGCAGTAACCGCAAACCACGGCCATTCGGCCAGCTGCTCGCCGCTGGCCGGATTCACCGATCGCAGCATTTCCTCTGCCAGCGTTCGGGTTTCGGGAGTATCGGTGGTGGATGTAATAGCTGCCGCGATGAGTTCCTTTGTGTGAGAGCGGATCTCGTCGGCGGTGGTGGTGCTTCCCGGCTGTAGTACGACGACGGCGTGGACCCGTTCACCCCATTTCGGGTCGGGCAGGACGACCAGCAGTTTTCGGTGTTGTAGGAGGTTGGCGTACTGGTCGACGCCCCCTCCGGACACCAGTGCTAACCACACAAGGGGTGTTGGCACAGGAACGGCCGCCGCGCCCGACGCGTGGGCGGTCTGCCCGAAAAGCCCTTGCCCCAGTGACGAATTCGCGTGCACTCTGGTGCGGTGCAGAAGCTGTTTGTGGCGTTGCTCGCGATCACGGTCGGATTCGGGATCATTGGCTGCAAGCCGGGAGAAGCGACCGATGTGGCCAAAGATGTCACCTGTCAGATGGTGGTACCCGTCGTGGAGGCCGTCGCGACGACGCTACGGACGGGGGCGACGGTCACGGCAGGGCTGATCGTGGCGGCCACCGGGATCGCGTTGAGCGAAGCCTGCACCTTGCTGCTCGACCAGTTCGGCGCTGCTCCGGACAAGGAACACGATGTGGTCCTGGAGAATGGAAAGGGCGGGGAACCTGCCAAGGTCAGCGGAAAGACCTTCATCAGCGTGACCGACAAGTGGTGCAACACAACTGGTGGGTGTACTGGTTACGACCGCTGCCCCACCGGCTGGACGTGCCTTTTCACCGGAAGTGAAGGCACCGGAAAGATGTCGTTGTTCACCGTCGGTTCGCCCGACCTGTCCGCACAGCACATCGATGCGGCCACGATCTCGGTGTTCAACCGAGCGGAAAAGATCGCCACACTGTATGCCGCTCATGACTACCACGGCGACACCTACACCGTCGCCAAGTCAGCGAAGGGCGACCTGCCAAGCGAGTGGCGAGGGAAAGCGCGGTCGATCGTTGTCGGGGCACCCAAGACATCGACCCAAACCACGACCGTCACAACTGTGACGCCGACAGGCTCGATGACAACGAAGCCACCGATCAGCCGGACGACCTCGATCACGCCGTCCTCCGGCGCCTCGACCACTCACTGACCCCCTGCCCGCAAGAACGCCTGCCGCCGGCGGCGCAGTCCTGCGACTGGACGAGACCGACCTCGAACCCGAGCACTGCCTGATCTGCAGCGACGGCATCGATCAGGTGCGTCAGTTCCGCTTCGTCGTTGGTGACCCGGCTCGAGAGCGGCGTGCCGATTCGACGGTCGCCGCACAGAGTTGATCGGCGCTTCCGATCCGCACCTCACCCCACCGGAATCTCTCCAGATCCACACCGTTGTGAACCACCCGACGCCGTCGTCGGGACGACGAGAATGTCGCACACTCTCACCGATAGTCGGACTCCACATACATGCGGGTTTCACACATTTAGCAACTCCGCACAGTCATCACCGCGTCGACTTTTCTTGCACTCTGGACTCATGCAGCAGGACAGCTTCACGAGCTTCGCCGGGCTGTGGAAGCTCCTGGTAGAGCGTGGAACCAAGATCCTGAACAAGGTAGGTTCGCTTTGCCCATTCATATGCGTAGAGCGCTCTCTGCAGCCATCGTGACGGACAATCTTGAAAGTAATCACCAAGGCAATCACTGGGGTGCGGATCGTCCATCATCAGGGCTTCCATAGCCGCATGAAACCCGGCTCTGTTGATATCGATGTCGTGAGAATTATCTATGTCGTGAGAATTCATGATCAATCCTTGGTTGGAATTAGTGTGAGACACCTCCGGCGATGGCAGCAATAGCAAGAGACAGCAACATACGGATCGCTTTTACCTGTCTGCCAGGGACGACGCCAGCAACCCGCCTAAAGCCAGAGGACTGGATCGACGCGTTCGCCTTTCACAGGCCGGTGGTGCGCGAACCGGCGAATGGTAGCGAAGGTCTCGTTGCGGCAGTCCTGTTCGCAGAGGATCGGATCGCCTCAGGACCTCCGCAGCCGTCGGATAGTCCAGCGCCCCGGCTTCGTCATCAGAGCCACACTTGCCCCGGTTCGTCGGCGAATCCCACGGCACGTCGATAAGGGCTGGCGCCTCGGCCATTGCGCATCCTTCCGTTCACCTGGGATGTGAACATTCACCGTACGTTCGATAGGTAGCTGTTCAGATGGTGACCATCGTCACCGCACTTCGGCCGCATGTCAAGCGATCGGCTAGGACTTTTATAATCCTATTGGCAAGGGTGGTGTATGATGTTCAGTATGCCTGAACATGGGATCGTGCGTGAGGGTGCCGGCGACACCGGTGCGGGTCACCTGGTGCGTCGGGCTCGAACGGCGGTTGGAGTCTCGCTGCGCGAACTGGCGCGCAACATCGGGGTCAGCGCCGGGACCCTCAGTGCCATCGAGAACGGCAAAACAACACTGACCGTCAGCCGACTCGACCGGATCGCTGCCGAACTCGGCGTATCCACCGTCGACATTCTCGCGGCCCGGCTACCTTCCGCCGCCGACGCTATCGGCACACCGCTCGCCCGGTCGGCCGGTGACGGGAAAACATGGCGCATTTTTGAGCCCCTGGTACTCGATCCCGGTCTCGACGCGGCGATCGCAGCATTTCTGCAAACCGGTTACCACGGCGCGACGATGCGGAGTATTGCGGCCACCGCCGGTATGAGCGTCGCCGGCGTCTACCACTACTACCCGAGTAAACAAGACCTGCTCGTCGCCATCTTCGACCTCGGAATGTCCGAACTGCTCTGGCGAATCCCAGCGGCCCGCGACGACGGCGCCACCGCGGTCGAACGATTCGCCAATATGGTCGAAGCTCTCACACTGTTCCACGCGTACCGTGGTGACCTCGCATTCATCGGCGCCAGCGAAATGCGCAGCGTCGACGAACCCAACCGCTCCCGAGTCGCTACTCAGCGCATGGACATTCAGCGAATGATCGACGACGAAGTGGCCGCCGGCATCCGGGCAGGCGACTTCACCACTCGCCACCCCCACGAAGCCGCCCGCGCTGTCGCGACCATGTGCACGTCCCTGCCGCAGTGGTTCCACCCTGGCGGCCCCATCTCTCAACGACAAATCGCCGTCGAATACGCGCAATTCGCCGTCGACATCATGTGCGGACACGCAACCCGAGCCGTCACGGCCCAGGCTCCTTCGCAGGAGTGTCGGGATGACAACGGTGGATCTTGACCTCCGCCTCGGGGAACTTTCGCATGGCCGCAGATGCTGCGTTGTATCCGCTCATCCCGTGCGCCCCCGGCCCTGGTGGGACGGCGGCCGAGCAGATGAACATCCGGTCCGCTATCCGGTAGGGGCGCAGGGTGATGCGTGGTCCGCCGAAGAGCAGTTGGCGAATGTTCTTGTCGCCGGTGAGGATGTCCCCGGCCACATAGTTGGGGTTGTAGGCCTGCATGGCGGTGGGGCCGACCACGGTGATGGCGACGATGCGGTCCCGGAACCCGGGTGCGAACCGCTCGACCGCGTCGAGCAGTACGTCGGTGGCATCCTCCGAATATCCTTGTGGCACATGAGCGTACAGGTCGATGGGGTGCAGGTTTCCGCGTGATCGTGTGGAGTCGGCGAGGTACTGCTGTCCGACCACGATGAAGGGCCGGTCGGGAAGCCGGCCTCGATGAATTGCGCGTTCGGCGCGAACCACATCGGCGGCGCTGCCGCCGATATGCAGGCTTCCCGCTTTGCGCGCGTGGGGGTTGGTCCACGGGATGCCGCCCTCGACAGCCAGGCTGACCTTGTAGGCGGCGGGCCCGTGCCGGAATCGCCGGTACGCTCGGGAGACCCGCGGCGGCAGCCGGTCACCGGCGATGTCGGCGATGGCGGCCGGGGCGAGATCGAACATCACGAGGTCGGCTGGCGGCAGTTGGTCGAGCGACTCGACCCAGAGGCCGGTCTCGATCTTTCCACCCAGATCTGTCAATGCGGCCGCCATGGCGTCCGCGATTGCGCGCGAGCCGCCCACCGCGACCGGCCACCCGTAGCGATGGCCGGCGGTGGTGATGCCGAGACCGATTGCCGCGGACAGGATCCGGTGCTGTGGTTGCCAGCCGTGCGCCATGTTCCCGGCGAACAGCGCCCGTCCCTGCTCGGTACGGAACAACCGTCCGAGCGCGGCGGCCGGGATCAGTGTCGGGATGCCGAATCGTGCCAACCGCACCGGATGTGACGGTATCCGCAGGAGTGGTTGCATAAAATCGGTCGCCAGCAGCTCGTATCCAGCGGAGGGGGCGGCGAACAGGCGACGCCAGATCGAGCCGTCGGCGCCGAGGCCCGCGGCGGTGTCTTCGAGGGACCTGTACAGCACTCCTGCTGTACCGTCGTCGAGCGGGTGCACACAGTCGATTTCCGGCCACGCCCATTCCAATCCGTATCGGGCCGCATCGATTCCGGTCAAGAACGGCGACCCGACGGCCATGGGGTGGGCCATTGCGCAGTGGTCGTGCAGCAGCCCGGGGAGGGTGAGCTCGCCGGAGCGGGTGCCACCGCCGATGGTGGCGGCACCCTCGAGCACGGTGACGTCGACGCCGTGCCGGGCCAGCGTGACGGCGGCGGCCAGTCCGTTCGGCCCGGAGCCGACCACAATCGCTGTGGTCATCGCACACGCGCCGAGGGCAGAACCCGGGTGTCGTCGCGGCGGAGAGGATGAACCGGGAACGGATCGCCCGGCTCCGGCCACGGCTGGCGGGCCAGCATGTCCGCGACCAGCACGTAGCCCTCCTCGATGACTCCGGTCTCGGCATCGATGATGCGATATGCCTGGCGTTGCCGGTGGATCGGCTGGGATTCGAGGACGACGATGCGCAGTTCGCCTTCCTCGAACCGGCAGCGACGCTGCAGCGCGGCCAGCAACTGTTCGTTGTGCAGATGCCCTTCACCGAAGTTCCAGCCGAGCAGCGGGCCAGCGACAATCTCTCCGTCGCGGATGGCGTAGTCGTCTTCGTTGTCGACGGCCCGTGTGATCAGACCGTTGAGCGCCCTGCCATGCGTATGCATCGATCGCCAGCCCATCCCGGACTGGATCAGGATGTCGGCGATCTCGGGGCCGTACAGCTTGGTCAACTGGGTGACCGGTAGCGCGGCGCTCTTGGTCACATGCTGTTCGAGCTTCAGCTCGGCGTCCCCGCGGAAACACCAGGCGCTGGTGGCCCAGTTGCCAGCGTAGTAGCGCATCGACGTCAGGAACGAAACCCATTGCGGCCGAACATGTCCGAGGACGACAACGAGGGTGGAGAACACGATCAGCGCGAGCACCAGCGGAGATCGAAGCCCCGAGACATGGATATAGCCGTAGTGTCCGAACAGGTAGAACAGGCTGAAGATGAAGAAGATGTTCCATTCCAGCGGCACGCCCATCGGCACCGTGGAGATGATGTGCAGGTGGAAGACCGCCATGAAGATGATCGCCGCCCAGGTCAGCGGGCCGCCGTGGCCGAGGAAGACCAGGTAGGCGGGAACCAGGTATTCCACGATGGTGCCGCCGTGTGCCAGCATGGCCGGGATCCGTGACGGGCGCAGGTCCTGCGGCGGGTCGCGGTACATCTTGCGCTCCAGCCATTTGATCCGCATGACCGGGCTGTTGCTCATCATGACCGCTACCACGTGTCCGAAGTGATGGTTGAGCTTGGACGTGGCCGCACCCCACCACAAGGCCAGCATGACCAGCTTGAATCCGATCACCATGTCGGTGAACGGGACAAAGAACATCAGCACCATCAGCAGGTAGTGTTCGGGGCGGGCCGCCAGAAACACCGTCTTGTCCCGCAACCCCAGCGCGCCGAGGGCAACGACCAGAGCGACGACGACCGTGGGATCGAGCAGACCTACGTGACTGCCGTCTGCTGGCGGCGAGCCATGACCGGGGGCGAGCAAGGCCCAGATTCCGGATCCGAGGACGACCGCATACAGGGCGACGTCGATGATGCCGCGCTCGTCACCACGGGTGAACGGCACCTTCCCCGGCCACGGCGGCAGGCGCAAGGTGCCGGGGCGCAGGAAGTACAGCAGCCCGCCGATCGGCGGCAGGAACCGCATGGTGAGCGGCCCGAACCCACACCCGAACCCAAGGATTTCGAACAGCAGGGTCCACACGACCAGTTTCTGGTAGACGATCGGCTCGGTCCACCACGAGGTGATGTCGGTGAGCGCTCCGAGTCCAGGGGTCAGGGAGATTACCGCTGCCGCCCCGAGGACGTACAGGGCGCACTTGACCAGGTAAAGCAGGTAGACGGCATAAGGGGTGCCGAAGCCGTGCTCGACCCAGTGTTCCGCAACGGTGCGGAGCCGTTCGCCGCGCGGCCGGGCCTTCCATTCGGCGTAGTCGATGTCCGGAAGATCCGGTTTCGTGAATCCCATGGCAGATGTCTTTCGAGAGGGAACGGGAGGTAATCAGAGGCGCGCATCGACCGAGCGGGCGCGCAGAGTCCGCTTGTCGATCTTCCCGACGGGGTTCTTCGGGATCTCGTCGACGGTCACGATCAGTTCGGGAAGCTTGTAGCCGGCCAAGGACTTTCGGAGAAGATCGAGCATCTGTTCCGGCTCGACCGCGGCGCCATCGCGATAGGACACGAAGGCGATGGGTACTTCGCCGTAGACAGGGTGCGGTCGCCCGATCACGGCGGCCTCGAGTACCTGTGGATGGGTGTAGATCGCGGACTCGATCTCCTTGGGATAGATGTTCTCTCCGCCGCGGATGATCATGTCCTTGATGCGGTCCACCAGGGTGAGGTAGCCGTCGGCGTCGATGCGACCGACGTCGCCCGTGTGCAGCCAGCCATCGACGATTACCTTCGCCGTCTCCTCGGGCCGACCCAAATATCCCCGCATCACGGTCGGACCTTTGATCACGACCTCGCCCGTCGATCCGGCACTGAGGAAATTGCCGTCGCTGTCGACGACGGCGATCTCCTGCCCCGGCAACGCGATACCGACGGTGCCGGGTTTGCGGACACCGTCGAGCGGATGGCCCGTGCTCGCGCACGTCCCCTCCGACAGGCCATAGCCTTCGTAGATCGGGACACCGTAGCGCTCCTCGAACCGGGCGAGCAGTTCGACAGGCATCGGAGCCGCACCGCAGAGGGCGAACCGGACCGAGGAGGCGTCGGGCCGGGTCTCGGCCGGCAGCGCCGACAGCATGGCGTAGATGGCTGGCACCGCGGAGAAATAGGTCGGCCGTGCCGCCTCGACCCTGTCGAAAAAGGTCCGCGGCGAGAACCGGCCGGCGATAGTGGTCTGACCGCCGGCGAGCAGCGGCGACAGCACGCTGACCACGATGCCGTTGACGTGGAACAGCGGCAGAATCAGCAGACTGTGGTCGTCAGCGGTCAGCCGCATGCCCGCGACCATCGTCTCGGCCATCGCCATGATGTTCGCGTGCGTCAACTCGACGCCCTTGGGGCGTCCAGTGGTACCGCTGGTGTAGATGATCAAAGCCAGCGCGTCGTTCGAGAACTCGGTCGCCTCCGCGCCACCGACGCGGCCTTCGTGCCGATCCAGCGCTGGCACCGAAAGCCGTTGCGCTGCAGCGATCTCGCCGGCCTCGCCGTCGTCAGCGCAGACCAGTACGCGAGCGCGGGAATCGCTCAGCTGATAATCCACCTCGGCCGAGGTCAGCGACGGGGCGATCGGCGTCGCCGCGGCACCCAGCCGCCAGGCCGCGAACAATGCCACGATCAATTCGAGCCGGTTGGGCAGCATCACAGCGACAACATCGCCGAGACCGATCCCGGCGTTCGACAACCGATCCGCGTACTTCTGCACGAGGTCGAGGAACTCGACGTTGGTGATCCGCCCCCGGTCGTCGTCGGCAAGACAGGGGTTGGTGGGGGCGATCCCGGCGCGTACATCCGGGAGGGCGGCGAAGTGCATGTCGATCTCCTTGCTAACGCAGCAGCTCACTTGCGTGAACCACACGTTAGGAAGGCGATGTGACCTGGACCATATCGCGAGCGCATGAACATAGCCGGAGTGATCGTGCGCACCGCACGACGGATGACTCAGTCACCCACGGGCTGCAAGACTGTCGACCCTAGCCATCGGCAGGCCAGCAGGGCGACCTCGACGTCCAGCCGTCCCTCCCGCAGCGAATGCCCCAGTACCGCCTCCGCCTTGCGAATCCGGTACTGGACGGTATTGCGGTGCAGTACCAGCCGCTCGGCCGTTGTCTGGAAGCTGCCGTTGGTGTCCAGGAAGACACGCGCCGTCTCGCGCAGCTGTGCCGTCGCATCGTCGTCACGCGCCAGCGACCCAAGGATTTCGCTGATCCATGCCCGCGTGGCGGCCAGATCCGCGCACATCAGCGCGATCGGCCCGACCTGTGCCGAACACGACACCGACGCACGCTGCGGTGCCGGCGCGGACATCGCGACCACCTGCGCCTGTGTCGCCTGACGATAGGTCAGCCGGAAGCCTTCCAGCCCAGCCGCAGGCCTGCCCACCGCCACCCATGTCGCCCCCGGAATGCTCACCGCGGCGGGATCCATTTCCAGTTCCGGTTGCGGGAGCCAGGCCCACAGGGTTGATTCGTCGGCCGGGATCAGCAGAGGTTGTCCTTGGCAGGACAACTGATCGGCGATGGTCGTCACCACTTGTTTGGCCGCGCGCAGTTGATCGGCGCCCACGTCGGACCAGACAACCAAGCCCAAGTGGGTTCGGTCGAGCCGATATCCCAGCGCACGCTCGCTGTCACCCGGATCGACACGCTGTCCGGACAGGATCGAGCGCACCCTAGCGGTGCGGACAGCCATCTGATTCTGCAGCCACCGGTCCCGCTCGTCTTGATAGGCGGTCACGACTTGTTGGGAGACCCGATCGATATAGGCGAACGAGCGGTCGGTCATTTCGGCCACCGCCGCTGTGACCGAGTCGAGGTCGTTCGTCGCGGCGGTGATCTCACCGAGCATGTGGTCGTTGAACAGTCGCTGCCCGATTCGGTACGCCCGCAGCAGCGCGGCGATCGAGGTGCCGCGCTGGGCCATGCGACGGGCGTACTCCAACGCCTCCGCCGGCGCATCGAGCTCGTCGATGTCCAGCCCCAGTTCGTAGATATGCAACGCGATCACGACGTTGCTGGTGACGCTGGCACGCAGCAATGACTCCACCCGGCTGTCGCCGCGCAGCTCCGGCTCGATCTGGAGCATCTGCTCCGTCAAACGTTCGGACAAGGCCAACGCATGCCGGCTCAGCCCTCCCGCGATCCTCGCGAGCAGTTCTGCGGCGTCGCTCTGCATCTGATCACCCTGTGACATTCACGACCGAGCGGGCTCGGGCGGACTCGACTTCCCAACGCCTACGCAGGCAACCACCGCCGCATCGAGCAGCCGCGCTCGGGTCTGGTCCGCGCACGTGGGGCACTCTCTGTCGGTCACCTGGACAGTATGGCTCTACCCGGCGAGCACGAGTTTGCCGTCATGGATTTCGCAGGCGCTACGGGCCGGTAGCGCCTCGCGCAGGCCGGTCCGAGGTCTTCGACGCTCCGTTGAGGAGCCAAGTGAAGGCGTCGACGAGGGACGTTTTGTTGGTGGAATCGGGGTCGACCAGGCGCTGGAGACCGTAGCCGTACGCGAGGGCCTGGAGGGCGGCGGCCAGATGGGGTGGAGCGTCGGGAGCAAGGTCGGCCAGATCGGCTCGGACGCGAGTGAACTCCTCGGCGGCGTGGAGGCGGGCAGAAGGGTTGTCGCGGGCAGCGCTGAGGCAGTACTCCAGCAGCAGCAGGACCGAGTCGCGGTGATCTTCGACGAAGTCGGCCCACTGGGCACCAGCGGCGGTGACAGCGTCCTCAGGCGAGGCTGTCACACGGCGGACGCGGCGCTCGCTCTGACGGCGCATCTCCCCGGCCATCAGCGTGTGGAACAGGTCTACCTTGCCGTCGAAGTTCGAATAGATCGCGCCGGTGGACAAGCCGGCTTCGGCGGCGATCTCCGGCACCGAAGCCCCTTCGTAACCACGGCGAGCGAACACGCGGGCGGCGGCGTCCAGCAGCTTGGCACGGGTCTGCTCCTGACGCTGCCGCCGGGTGGTCGGTGCGGGCAAAACATCCTCCTGGGGTCTTGCGGACAGCATACCAAATTTGAATAATGACCATTCGGCGAATGATCATTATCTGAAAGGTTCCTCCATGCGAGTTCCCCCCACCGTCGAGGCCGACTGGGATGAGCGCACCCGCACGACGCTCGACCAGCTCGGTCGGCAGAACATCTTCACGACCCTGGCCCACCATCCCGACCTGCTGCACCGCTGGCTGGTGTTCGGCCGACACGTCCTGGCCAGCTCGACGCTGCCGGCACGCGAGCGCGAGTTGATCATCCTGCGCACCGGGTGGCGGTGTGGCTCGGAGTACGAGTTCGCCCAGCATCGCAAGCTGGGCGAGGCGGCGGGATTGACCCGTCCGGAGATCGACAAAGTGGCCTCGGACGCCACCGACTGGCCCGAGCACGACCTTGTCCTGTTGCGCGCCACCGACCAACTCGTCGCCACCCACACCATGGACGACTCCCTGTGGGCAGCTCTGTGCCGGGACTGGACGCTGCAGCAGGTACTGGACATCGTCTTCGCCGTCGGCCAGTACACGCTCGTCTCCACTGCGCTGAACACCTTCCAGGTCGCCCTGGACGAAGGATTGGTGGGATTCCCGTCATGACAGGACGTCTGCACGACAAGGTCGCCGTCGTCTGCGGCGCCGGCCAGACCCGCGGCACGACCATTGGCAACGGCCGGGCCACCGCCCTGCTGTTCGCTCGCGAAGGCGCCCAGGTGCTGGCCGTCGACCGGGACGAGGAATCGTTGCTCGAGACCTGCGCGCTGATCTCCGAATCGGGTGGCACCGCCCGTCCGCTGGTCGCCGACATCACCGACCCGTCCGATTGCGCCGCCATCGCCCGTACCGCGCTGGATGCCTTCGGCCGTATCGACATCCTGCACAACAACATCGGCATCGGCGCCGGCGACGGCGGCGCGCTCGAGGTCACCGAGGACGCCTGGGACCGCATCCAGGCGGTCAACCTGCGCGCCCCGTGGACGGTCTGCCGCCATGTCATCCCGCACATGCGCGAACGCCGGACGGGCGTCATCATCAACGTCTCGTCCATCGCCGCGGTCTGCTCGGCCCCGCTGGTCGCCTACAAGGTCTCCAAAGCCGGTCTGAACGCCCTGACCCATGCCCTGGCCATGGAGAACGCCTCCTACGGCATCCGCGCCAACACGATCATGCCCGGCCTCATCGATACCCCGATGGCGATCGAGGGTAGGGCCTCGGCGTTGGGCATGAACCAGGACGAATTGCGCGCGGCCCGCGACCGGATGGTCCCGCTGAACCAACGCCAGGGCACCGCATGGGACGTGGCTCATGCCGCCCTCTTCCTGGCCTCCGATGAGGCCGCCTTCATCACCGGCGCCCTGCTGCCGGTGGACGGCGGCCAAAGCGCCCGAATCGCCTGACACCCCTCACCGGAACCCGCGTATCGCACGCGGATGTTTGATGTTTGGGCTGCCATGCGGTGATGGTGGGCCTGCTGGGTGTGGTCCTCGGGCCCGATCTGGTCGAGCGCGCGGCGACCTCTTTCCGTTAACGGCGTCGTCGAGTCATCGTGGCATGGGAGCTGATCACCGGAAAGGTGCCTCGCCCGACCTAATACGACCCCGGTAGCGAGCAGGAAACCGGGCTTTCACGGTTTGCGTCAGGCCGGTTATGTCTGCGAGGCGATGGCGGGCAGCGCCTCGAGGCTGAAGCGGACGGCCTCGGCGCCGTATTCGAACATCTGGCGTTCGTAGTCGCCTACCGCGCCGAGGAGGTCGCGGCCTCCGGTGAGGCAGCGGCGGAGCAGGTCGGCGTCGCGCAGGGCGGTATTGGCGCCGTTACCGCCGGTCGGTGACGTGGCGTGGATGGCGTCGCCGAGCAGCGTGACCGGACCGCGCGCCCAGCGTTCGCCGGGCTCGACCACCCGGATGGAGAGCAGGGTGCTGTTGTCCGGATCGGCCTGTTCGATCAGCGCCCGCAGGTCCGGATGCCAGCCCAGCATCCTGGACAGCACGGCCTCCTGTGGGGTCGCGGTGCCGAGCGAGCCGGTCGGCGGCAGGATCATGGCCCAGCGCACGTAGTCGCGGACATCGGGCAGGGTCACCTCGGGTGCCAGCGCCTCGGCCGCCTCCTTCGGCGGGGTACGGAACCGCATAGCGCCCAGCAGCAGGCTCACCCCGTCTCCGGCGATCTTCGAACCGAACGCCCGAGACAGGCTGGTGAACTGCTCGGTCAGCGGTGTGCGGCCGATGACGAACCGGACCCCGGTGTCGGTCGGGGTGGTCTGCGGGGACAGCACCGATCGGACGGCGGAGCCGACGCCGTCGGCGCCGACGAGCAGGTCTGCCGTTACCGGGTCGCGGTCGGCGAACCGCACCTCGACCTGGCCGTCCGCCAGCAGGTCGTAGCCGGTCAGCGCGGCCCCGGTGTGCACCGTGAGGCCGGTGAGCAGCAGGTGGCGGAGCACCTGCCGGTCGACCACGATCCCGGTCCGGCCGGGGCCGAGCGCACCGACCTGGTTGAGCTGAGGGTCCAGGATCAGCCGCTCGCCGTAGGCGTCTCCGACAATGGCGTCCAGCAGCGGGTGCCAGCGCTGCGGCAGGCAGCCGCGCAACGCCTCGAAGCCCACCGGGTTGAGCAGCAGCCGGTAGCCCTGGAACCGGGCGGTGATCGCCGGGTCCCGCTCGTACACCTCGGCCGCGATCCCGGCACCGCGCAGGCCCTGCGCCAGGCACAGGCCACCAAGACCGGCTCCCGCAATCGAAACTCGCACCACACACCTCCATACGAACTTAGTTCTACATTTACGAACTAAGTTCTATTTGACGAACTAAGTTCGTGTCAAGCTATAGTGGCCGGTATGCCCGCCGATGCCCGACAACGCCGAGCGGCTCGTCACGCCCAGTCCACCGCGGATGCCCCGTCGGCACCCCGCAAGGAGCCCATCACGGTCGCCCGGATCACCGATGCCGCGCTGGAGGTCGTCGCCACCGAGGGGTACGACGCGCTGACCATCCGCCGGGTCGCCGCGGTGCTCGGCACCGGACCCTCGTCGCTGTACGCACACATCGTCAACAAGGACGACATCGACGATCTGCTGGTCGGCAGGCTCAGCGCCGAGATCTCGCTTCCCGAACCGGACCCGGCCACCTGGCGCAGGCAGCTCCTCGACGTGTTCACGCAGATCCGCGACCAGTACCTGAAATACCCCGGGGTCTCGCGCGCCGCACTGGCCATGGTCCCCACCAACCTCGAGGCGCTGCGGGTCAGGGAGGGGATGTTCGCGATCCTGCTCGCGGGCGGAATCGAACCGCGGACCGCCGCCTGGGCGCTGGACGCGCTATCCCTCTACGTCAGCGCCTACGCCCTGGAGCAGTCGCTGGTCCAGAATCGGCGGAAACACCCGGATCAGGAGTGGGTCGTCAGCCGCGCGGAGCTGGTGCGCCGGTTCACCGCGCTGCCCGCCGACACGTTTCCGCAGACCCGGCGCTATGCCGCCGAGCTGACCTCCGGCACCGGACCCGACCGGTTCGCGTTCACTCTCGGCCTGATCATGGACAACCTCAGCCCGTCAGCCTGACAGGTAACCACCCGCTCGCACGAGCGTTCGTGGCCTTCAACTGTCAGCTCGGCGGTGCCGGTTTCTCGCCTGGGAAAAGGATCGGGCTGATCAAGTACGGTCTGCGGCCCGGCCCTGGCTGATTGGCCGCGAGGGGTGCGACGAGGTCGCGGAAGCCGGTGAGCATGGTGTCGAGCTCCTCGGGGCTGAGCCAGAGCGTGGCTTGGCGGTAGCCGACCGCGTCGGCGACGGGGTCGGCGTCGGCTTGATCGAGGTAGGCGTTGAACTCGGCGATCAGGACCGCCATGGCGGCCGCGAACCCTTGACGGTGATCGTGCGGGGTCATCGCGCTGCTCGCCTCGGGGGAGACGGTCGGGCGGTCGGGTCGCAATCGGTAGGACCGTTCCACCGCGCCGCGCACGCGTCGCTCGTCGCCGATCTCGAGCATTCCGCCGTCCGTGAGCAGGCCGAGCTGCCGGTAGACGCTGGTCCGGGGCACATCGGGCATGCGGTCGCACAACTCTCCTGCGGTGCGCAATCGGCCGCCGGACAGTGCGTGGATGATACGCAATCGCACCGGATGGAGCAGCAACTCTGTCGGGTCCATTCCCCAACTATCCCATATCTGGTACCGTTCCCAAAGTTGGGATTGAACGGAAGGGTGACCGCGATGCGGGATGTTCCTGGGCGTCGAATGATGGTGAACGGCACCGAGATCTACTTCGAAGAGTCCGGCACCGGGGACACCTGGGTGGTGTTCGAATCCGGTGCGGGCGCCGGGCGGACGCTCTGGGATCGGGTGGTGCCGTCACTGGCGGACGTCGCACATACCGTCGCCTACGACAGGGCCGGTCGCGGCCGCAGTGGCAGCGCCGCGCAACCGCAGACCATCGACGACATGGCGGCCACCCTGGTGGCGTTGGTCCAGGCGCTCACGCCGGGGCGGGTGATCCTGGTGGGCCACAGCATGGGTGGGCTGATCGTCCGTCGCGCGGCCGAAACGCTGTCGCCGGCTGGGCTCGTCCTCATCGACCCGACCCCGGAAACCGCTCCGAACTACGACAATTGGGCGCCGACCGCCAAGAAGACCGACCGCATCCTCGCCGCGCAGCAGGCACTGAGCCACTTCCCACCGCTCATGCGGATGCTGACCCGCTCCTATGGGCGCAAGTTCCCCGCCGACAGCTACGCGACCATGCTGGCCGAGGACTTCACCCCCGCCGGGCTCGCCACAACCCGGCATGAAATAGCGGCCGTCGCGGAGGCGATCGACGAATTCCGCCGCCGCCGACCACAACCGCCGAAATCGGGCATCATCGTCATCTCGGCGATCCATGCCGCCCGCTACCAGGCTCGCAATCTCGACCTCATGCGCGAATACCAGCGCCGATACGCCGAGCAGGTCGGCGCTCAATACGAGGACGCCGTCTCCGAGCACATCATCCCCGCCGAACGACCCGAGCAAGTCGCTGCCGCGGTTCGCCGACTGGTGAACGCTTAGCATCGCGGGAGCAGTGATGGAGCAATCTGGCAAAGCTATGTTGGCCGCTTCGAACCACCCGCCACACGGCATGAGCGGTATTCGCTCGACTCTGGATCGCAGCGAGCAGCCTTGGTCTCAGCCAGGCAGTTGATGGAAGCAGTTCGGTTCGCGCCGTGGCCAATTGACCCGGCGATGTGGAAGGCGCCGCCTGCGCGAACTTCAGCAGCGCGAACGCTAACAGGCCGACCCGGTATCAATCGGTTGAGTGCCGGCTCTGTCGTCTCCGTTCCGCGAATCAGGAACGGGGGCCGAAAAGTTCATAGGCACAAAGCTTTTCATAAGACAGTCGCAAGGAAGCTACGGTTCCGTTCGTCAGGTACCGAACATCTTCTACTCCAATGGAGTTCACACTCCTGAAGAGTGTGGCCGAGGGGACCTCCATGAAAATCTCATTCACCGCCCGCGCCGGACTCGCCGGCGCCGCGATCGCTGGTCTCCTGCTCGCGGCCGCACCAGCCCACGCTACCGGCCCGGTTCAGAACGCATGCCTGGTGATCGAGAACGAGACGTCGGACGGTGTGACGGTCGTCGTGCAAAATCTTCTGTTCCGGGGAGCAAGCTGGAAGATCGGCCCGAACGTCACCACCATCCTGACACTCGACGACGGCAATGCCATCGCAACCGCCGACGGCGACTGGAGCATCAAAGCTCCGTCTGGTACCTGGCGCTACGAATCCGGCTGGGACCGGGGCTGGGGATGTAACGGTTCCTGGGTCTACACAGTGTCGTGACGCCACGAGATCTGAGGCAACGCCGCGGCCGTGCCCATCGTCGCCAATGTCGTTGGCAATCAGTCCGAACCGCCTGACGGCCGAAGGGCCGCAACTCCGGATCAAGCCGGTAAGCACACGCCGCGCGAAACAGGGGGTGCCTGTAGGTTGCTGCGCCCGATTTCGTCGCGGCGTGGTCTACGTGGCTTCATCCAGAAGGGCGTGCAGTGCCAGGTTGCCGATCTGCCGCAGCTCGTCGCGACTGCGCCCGGCCGCGGCCTGGACGGCGATGCCGTCCGAGATCGTGTGTACGAGAGCGGCCAGGGCGGCTGGTTCGTGGCGGGACGGCAGGTCGGTGGCCTGCTCGAGCCGCTTGCGTAGCGCCGCCTCGCCAGCTTTGCGTACCGCGACGGCGTCCTGGCGTACAGCGTGCGCGCCGGGTCCGCAGGATTGAACGGTCTTGACGCACAGGCAACCTTGGGGCGTGCTGTCACCTGCGGTCAGGTCGACAGCCCCGTGGACCAGCCGCTCGACGACCTCGCGGCCGGTGGACGCGTCCAGCGCGTCCGCGGCGTAGGCGCCGGGGCCGTCGAGGTAGCGGGCGAGGACCTTGCCGAACAGTTCCTCCTTGTTGCCGAAGGCGGCATAGAGGCTGGGCTTGTTGATGCCCATCGCGGCAGTCAGGTCGGCTAGCGAGGTGCCCTCAAAGCCGTTGCGCCAGAACACCTCCAGCGCGCAGTCGAGTGCGGTGTCTGCGTCGAATGAGCGTGGGCGTCCGCCAGGCATGCCGTCCTCCGTTGCCCGTCTGCGTTTTTTACCTATCGGTACATTACCCCTTGCGCGAGAATGTCGCTCCACCTAGTTTCTTACCGAAAGGTACATAACTAAGGAGTGGCATCCATGATCCGAGTCGGAGTTGTCGGGGCCAGCGGTTGGGCGGACAGCTCGCACCTGCCCGCGCTCGCAGCGCTCGAGGAGTTCGACCTGACCGCGGTCGCGACCACCAACCGGGCCAGCGCGGACCGGGCGGCCGCCGCCCACGGCGCGCGGCACGCCTTCGCCGACGCGGGCGAACTCATCGCGCACCCTGAAGTCGACTTGGTCGTCGTCTCGGTGAAGGCATCCGGGCATGCCGCCGTGATCAGGGCAGCGCTCGATGCCGGCAAGCACGTCGTGTCCGAGTGGCCGCTGGGCATCGACGCCGACGAAGCGGGTGAGCTGACCGAGGCCGCCACCGCCGCCACCGCCGCCGGCGTCGTTCACGCGGTCGTCCTCCAGGGCCACCACTCCCCGAGCGCCCGCTTCGTCGCCGACCTCGTGGCAGACGGCCGGATCGGCACGCTCGAATCCGTCGCGCTGGTGGCAGAGGGCGCCCCCTGGGGAGGCAGTCGAATATGGCCGAACCTGGTGTTCGGCCTCGACCCTTCAGAGGGAACCAACATCCTGACCATCATGGCCGGTCACTTCCTGGCCGCACTCGAAAGGGTCGCGGGCCCACTGACCAAGGTCACCGCACGGCTGCCCCGCACGCACGACCGCGTGCTCGTCGCCGGGACGGAGCGGTTTGTGCCGAACGCCACGCCCAGCCACGTGCTGCTGCACGGACTGCTGGCTAGCGGCGCCACCGCCTCCGTCGCCGTGCACGGCGGCAACGGGCCCGCCCAGGACGGGTTTCTCCTCGAGCTCGTCGGCAGCGATGCAACGTTGACCGCCAAACCAGCCCAGCCCGGGACATTCATCCACTGGGGCGACTGGGACATCCGGATCAGCGACGAGGCCTTGGCCGTGCCCGACACCTATCGCACCGTCCCCGCCGCCGTCCAGTCCGGCCCACCGGCGAACATTGCGGCCCTCTACCAGGAGGTCGCCCAGGCCATCGCCGAAGCCAGGCAACCGCATCCCAGCTTCGAGACCGCCCTGCGCCACCACCGGCTCCTCGCCGCCATCGAACAGTCGGCAGCCGATGGAATTGTCCGGGACATCTCATAGCCGGACACGGAGCACGGAATAGACCGATTCCGTGCTCCGTGTCCGGGGCGGACATACTCCTCACGCACTCGCCTGATCGGCGGCATCGAAAACGCCAGACTCGACCGACATCCCGGCCGTGACCAGCAGAAAACACTCGATATGCGGCAAGAGAGGGTGCTGCTAGCCGTGGCAACAGACCCGAACAAGCACTGTGTCGTCGGGCAGTGTCTCCAGGTAGTTTTCGATGCCACCCGGTGGTATCGGGCAGTCGGGTTGGTCCTCACGGGACGTGGTCTCGCCCCAATCCTTATGTCGACAAATGCCGCTCGACTCGACCCACCAACCGTCCGGGGTGAGTACATCGGGCTCTGACAGGTTGTGCACCGCGACGTTCAGCAAGGACTTCGGGCCGCCCGCGCACTCGCCTCGCTTGGGGAGCAGCACGATGCCGAATTGGTTGGGGCCGTCGTGAATCAGCCGAGGATCGTCCTCATGACCCGGTCGAACGTAGAACCCGGCTCCTCCCCCGCCACCCCGAATCTGCCACGTGTCCCACATATCTCGCTGCGGGAACCCTTGCCGCATCTCGAATGGAGCGAGAGCTCGCGTGATCGCGGCTTGCACATCATCGATCGCATCCGGCGGCAGACAGATCGTCACCCAGCGTTGCGCCAAACCACATCCCTCCCGCAGTACCGCGCGCCCCAGGCTACCTCTCGGAATCGACGAACGCAGATTCCTGACCGCTGTGACCAATCCGCCAGAACAGTGCCCTGTCATCGGTGTCGGTTAGAGGCGTGTCGCGGTGTGGACGAGGTCGGCAACGGCTTTGGATCTGCTGTGTGGTGGCCAGGCGATGACGGTCGTGACGGCCGGTGCGTCTGGCACGGGCACGACGGCATGATCGTCGCGTAGCTGGGTTCGCAGCGAGTCGGGCACGAGCGCGCAGGCCAGTCCGAGCGCGATCAGTTGGAATAGTTGGGTATGGTCGCGCACCTGCGGGCCGGGGCCGTCCGGATAGCTGCCATCCCGTCCAGGCCAGCGCGGCAGGGGCAGGTTCGTCAGGGTGTTGACCTCGGCCAACGACACATGCGCCCGGTTGGCGAGGGGATGCCCCGCGGGCAGGACCACGACCTGCGGTTCGGTGTGCAGATCCTCGGTGTCGAATCCGGCTGTCGTGTCGTAAGGCCGGTGGAGCAGAGCAACGTCGGCACGCCCGTTGCGCAGCAGACTTTCCGGCTGGCCTGGCCCGCACAGCATCACCTCGACTGCCACGGCGCCCGGTTCGGCGGCGTAGGCGTGCAGCAGCTTCGACAACAGTTCGCTGGATGCTCCGGCCTTGGTGGCCAGCACCACACCGGGCCGGTCGGCAGCGGCGCGACGGGTGCGGCGCTCGGCGGCTTCGACCGCTTCGAGAGCGAGTCGGGCCTCCCGCAGCAGCACCGCCCCAGCCTCGGTCAACGTGATCGCGCGTGAACCGCGGTGCAGCAGAACGACTCCGAGCCGCCGTTCGAGCTGCTGGATGGCTCGCGATAGTGGTGGTTGCGCGATCGCGAGCCGTTGCGCCGCCCGCCCGAAGTGCAACTCCTCGGCGACGGCAACGAAATACCGCATCTCCCGCGTCTCCACCAGGGCATGGTATCCGGCGATGACCACGACCAATACCCGTGCGGTATCGCCGCCCACCCGATCGGTCTTGGACGCTGCACCCGGAGCCGCAGCAGGATCAACGGCATGAGTGAACAGACGATCGCGCTGGTGACCGGCGCGAACAAGGGAATCGGATACGAGATCGCCGCTGGCCTGGGCGCGCTCGGCTGGCGAATCGGTGTGGGCGCGCGGGATCGGCAACGCCGCGACACCGCGGTGGAGAAGCTGCTCGCGGCCGGGACCGATGCGTTCGGTGTGCCGCTCGACGTGACCGACGACGCAAGCGTGGCCGCGGCGGCCGAATTGATCGCCGACCATGCCGGAGGGCTCGATGTTCTGGTCAACAACGCGGCGATCACCGGTGCCATGCCGCAGACACCGACCACGCTCGACCCCGCGACCGTGCGAACTGTCGTGGAAACCAACGTGATCGGGGTCATCCGTGTCACCAACGCGATGCTGCCGATGCTGCGCGCCTCGGCCTCACCGCGAATCGTCAACATGTCCAGCAGCGTCGGCTCGCTCACCCTGCAAACCACACCCGGTCTGCCCAGTACCGAGATCGGTTCTTTTGCCATCACCGCATACATGGCATCGAAGACGTTTCTCAACGCCGTCACGATCCAATACGTCAAAGAGCTGAGCGACACCGATATCTTGATCAACAGCGGTTGCCCGGGTTTCACCGCCACCGACCTCAACGGCTTCCGCGGTGTCCGCACCCCACAACAGGGCGCGGCGATCGCGATTCACCTCGCGACCCTGCCCGACGACGGACCGACCGGCGGATTCTTCGACGACGCCGGAACAGTGCCCTGGTGACAGCCACACCGGCGCGAACCATTCCCGTTCTCGAAGTCGGCCGCGCATCGCGCGCCGGAGGAGAAGCAAGACAATGACAAAGGCAGTCAGATACGACGAGTTCGGCGGAATCGAGGTCTTGCGGGTCGACGAGGTCGACCGCCCCGTGCCTGACGACGGGCAGGTCCTGGTTCGGGTAAAGGCGGCAGGCATCAACCCCGGTGAGGCGGGCATCCGAACCGGTGCGATGGCCGCCATCTTTCCCTCGACGTTTCCGTCCGGGCAAGGCAGCGATCTCGCCGGGGTTGTCGCCGAGGTCGGCGTCGGAGTCGACCGATTCTCGGTCGGCGACGAGGTGATCGGGTTCTCCGAGAAGCGGGCCGCCCAGGCCGAGTTGGTCCTGGTCGAAGTCGACAACCTCACACCCAAACCGAACGGCGTCCCTTGGGAGGTGGCCGGCGGCTTGTACGTCGCCGGGGTGACTGCCTGGGGGGCAGTACATTCCGTGCAACTCGACAAGGGGGAGACAGTTGTCGTCTCCGCAGCAGCCGGAGGAGTCGGCTCGCTCGCCGTTCAGCTCGCTCGCCGTGCCGGAGCCACGGTCATCGGCCTGGCGAGCCAGCACAACCACGAGTGGCTGCGAAGCCACGGCGTGATCCCGGTCGCATACGGTGACCGCGCCATCGAACGGATCGAGGCCGCCGCACCGGGCGGCATCGATGCCTTCATCGACACCCACGGCGGCGGGTACGTCGAACTGGCCCTTGCCCTCGGCGTCGCAGTCGAACGGATCGACACCATCGCCGATTTCGCAGCGGCCGCGAAGTACGGAGTCAAGACCGAACCCGGAACCAACGCCAGGCCTGGCGCCGAGGTACTCGCCGAATTGGCCGCCCTGATCGCCGAGGGACACCTCGAAGTCCCGATCGCGAACGTCTACCCGTTGACACAGGTCCGCCAGGCCTACACCGAACTCGAACGCCGACACACCCACGGCAAAATCGTGCTCGAGCCCTAACCTGTACAACACAATGCAGCCCGCTCCAAGAGGCAATGCTCAACCGGTCAGCGGTCCCACAGGAAAACCACCGGTCAGAACCGGTCCAATCCATCAGACCCCGCCGGGGGCACGAACCTGCGGCAACCGGACCAGAACCGTCACGCCACCGCTATTGCCGATCAGTTCCGGCTGCCGGCCTGGAAGATCCCGTCACGGGCGAGCCATACCAGGGCCGGGGTGCCCATCTCGTCGAGCCAGGCAGGGGGCTGCGCGGAGGCGAAGGCCGCAGCCATCGCCTCGAACCAGGCCGCGAAAGACGGGAAGTCGGGCACGGCGTCGGCCTGCTCTTCCCACGCACCGTCCGCGAGGTAGCGTGCCCGCGGCTCATCTTGATGGTGGTAGTAGACCGGGTACTCGCCGTCTCCGCCCGGCTGCGCGACATCGAAACACCACACCGCCTCGTAACCGGCTTCGGCGAACCCGACCAGGTGATTGGTCGACAGGTACCGTCCCGGCTCGCGACTGACCCCCGCGGGCATGTGCACCAGCTCGGCGTTCAACCCGACGAACTCCCCCTCGTCCACGAGAACGAACTCGCGCTCGCGATCATCCTCCTCCCGATGGCAGCGCAGCCGATTGTGCTCCGCCAGCAGCGCCCGGTAGCTCGGCGGAACCGACCAGGCGACGGCACCGAAGTGCGGCGCCAGGAGGGTTTCTCGCACCCGCACCGCCTCGCGCGAGGCGGGACCGGACCCGTCGAGATCCAGCAGTCCCGCAGAGGCGGCCCGGCGCAGGTCCAGGAGGGCGTCGCGAGGTGTAGCCATTGTCTGACTCCTGATGTCCATGGATGCTCTTGGCCGGCAGAGAAGCATTCGAGCGTCGGCTCGGCCGCAGGTACTACGCGGACGGCGCAGTCTCGACTGCCCGTCATGGTGCGGAAGTGGCTGATTTTGCCTCGCCCACAACATATTTCAGGCTATACCACGCCGACATAGAACCAACTCGAGATGCGTGGTTGCGCGGTTGTCATCCGATTGCGGTCGCCAATGTTCCACGTGGTCCCGCGTGAGCTATTCCCCGACTCGGTACTGAAAGGCTGTGCGGAACCGGACTGAAGATCAGCGGATACCCGTAGTGCTGCTACTCGACAAACGTTGTCAGATGCCGTTTTCGGGCCGTGCTCCGTTGCCGGTCAGATCCTGGCTCATGAAGATCGCGATCTCGCCCTCGCTGGGTGTCCCACGATACAGCGATGTATCGAGCCCACAGAAGATGAATCCCATTCGGAGATAGGCGTTAACCGCGGGCGCATTGACGTTGGTGACCTCCAGCCACAACGTGTGGGCACCCAGTTCACGCCCATGCTCGATGGCGAGGCCGACCAACTTCCGGCCGAGACCCTCGCCACGACGATTCGGGGCGACTTTGATATCGGCAATGGTCAAGCGCCGGTTCCATTCCTCGTACACGACATCGATGGACCCGCAGATGTCGCCGTGCGGGTCGACGGCAACGAACCGAACCGGCTCATCCTGGTCGTCGTCGGTGTCGTCCGGAAAATACTTGACGATCGGCGGGGACACCGCGACCTCGCATAGCGCGAACCCATCGCCGGTGTCGCGAACATCGAAAATGGTGTCGGTGGTGAACGATTCATCGATCCCGTCCACCGCGCCGTCGTCGTGCTGGTCACCTCGACGGAAGGACACTGCCGTCGCGTGCGGCGCAAGGCTTTTCCGATGTTCGATCATCCTGACGATGCTCACACAAGACCTTCGTGTGCGCCAACGCGTCGTTGTGCGATCGGCGGCATCGAGGACGGCCGTGTTCTTGCCGGTCATCAGGCCGACCGCGCTCGGCGGCGCTCTCGATGGGTGCCACCGTGGCAGGTGACATCCGAGACATGACTTGCGGGTTCGGTGGATCGTTGATGATCGATGTTCGTCACCCGCCGACCGGTCCGTCGGCGGATGCCATTTGGACGACGATCCCACCGAAGCGCGCCTCCTGCATGGTCGCTCGGTGTGCGTCGATAAAACACACACCGGTTCGGGTGACCTCGACGCATTCCTCATATTGGGAGCCGGAGCTGTCCGAGCGCTCGAGCGTGTCGGTGTAGTAGGCGATCATTCCGCCACTCAAATCGGTGTTGAAACCGGTGACCCGGCGCCCGGCGCGGTCGGTAGTGCGGTGCCGGCAGTGATCGCAGACCGCGCGGGGGTAGCGTTCCTGATAGATCGCCGGCCGCTCGCAGTGCGGGCAGGGCTGGGTGTATCGGCGCCCAGGGGTCGGACTTTGCAACAGGAAATCGTTGCGGGCGAGGATTTTACGACCGGAGTCCGCCTGGTTGCGGTTGCGCCGCAAGATGAGCAGAACGAACTCGGCGTAGTCGGCTGTCTCGGCGTCGAGCGCTGCGCGCCCGGGTATCTCGTCGATGCGTGTGAGGCCGGCATCGTAGGCGTCGAGCGCGACTCGGTGCGCCACCGAGAGTTCGCTGTCGGGGATTTGTCTGTTGGCGTGTTCGGCTCGAGCCAGGTGTTCGGCGATCACCGTGTCGATGGTGCTTGCGTCCACCGACAATACCCCGCTGCCGTAACCAGTCGTGGTCACCAGGACATAGCCGTCCGTGCCGCCGCGTAGCGTCTGTAAGAAGGCGAAACCTCGCCCGTAGCGGGCATTCTCGAGCCCGTGGTGGTGGTAGGGGATCAGAGTGCCAGGATCCTGTGCCACATCGCGCGCGATTCGCAGCGCTTCGTCGTAGGTCGGCGGAGAGTTCGGGTCTGGACTTTCCATGGCCGAAAGCCTATCGAGCCGGATATTTCGGGGCTGAATCGAAATTCGGCAGTTCGGGATGTCCTGACCTGCAGGGCATCTCGGTGCTGTGCTGGTCGTGTGGCAGGAGAACTGGGCCGCCGGCGATAATCGCCGGCGGCCCAGTGGCATCGGCCGTCAGACGAAGGTGTAGCCGACGCCGTTACTGGTCCCACCTCCTGTGGTGGCGGTGATTTGAACGGTGCCCGTTCCGGCGGGAGAGACTGCCGTGATCTGTGTCGCGGAGTCGACCGTGAACGAAGCCGCCGGTGTCGCATCGAAATCGACTGCGGTAGCGCCGGTCAGATTTGTTCCGGTGAGAACAACCGTGGTCCCACCTGCGGTGGATCCCGAATTGGGGGAAACGGTGGTCAGGGTGGGAGCCGGAACATAGGTGTAGGTGACACCGTTGCTGGTGCCGCCCGGGGTGATGACGGTGACCTGCACGGTACCGGCCTGTGCGGGGGCGATGACCGTGATCTGTGTGTCGGAATCCACGGTCCAATCACCCACGACGCTACCGAATATGACCGACTGGGTGGTGGTCAGATTCGACCCGGTGACGATGACCGTGTTTCCGCCCGCCTCGGGCCCTTGGTTGGGGTTGACCGAGGTCAGGACGGGAACCGGGATGTAGTTGTACGGGTAACCGTTACTGGTGCCGTTCGGGCCGGTGACGGTGACCTGTACCGTGCCCGTCCCCGCCGGGACAGTGACGCTGATCTGCGTATCGGAGTCGACCGAGAACGTAGTCGCCGGCGTGCTACCGAACGTGACCGCGGTGACTCCGGTGAAACCGTTCCCGTTGACATAGACCAAGTTCCCGCCTGCCTCGGGCCCTTGGTTTTGGAAGACCACGGCTACGGCCGGGACGTAGGCGTAGGCGACACCGTTGCTGGTACCAGCCCCGGTGGTGACGGTGACCTGCACGGTCCCCGTCCCGTCGGGGGCGACGGCGGTGATCTGCGTGTCCGAGTCCACGGTGAACGAGAACGCCGCCGTGCTACCGAAGGTAACCGCGGTAGCTCCGGTCAAGTTCGTCCCGGTGAGAGTCACCGTGGTCCCACCTGCGGCGGATCCCGAACTCGGGGACACCGAAGTCAGCGTGGGAGGCGGAGCCGAAACATAGGTGTAGGCCACACCGTTGCTGGTTCCACCCGCGGTGGTGACGGTGACCTGCACGGTCCCCGTCCCCGCGGGGGCGACGGCCGTGATCTGGGTAGCGGAGTCGACCGAGAACGAAATCGCCGGTGTCGCACCGAAACTGACCGCAGTAGCTCCGGTCAGGTTGGTTCCGGTCAAAGTGACGGTCGTCCCGCCGGCCTCCGGCCCCGCACTCGGACTGATCGCGGTCAGCGTGGGAGCCGCGACACAGGTGCAGGGGACACAGTGACAGCCCGCCGGGCTGATGGTGAACTGCACCGTCCCGGACATAGTGATGGTTGTCCCGCAGGGCGCGGGCCCGGGACATGGAACCAGCAAATAGGTGTAGGAGACACCGTTACTGGTTCCCCCCGGGCCGGTGACGGTCACCTGCACCGGACCGGCCGAACCGGCGGGAGCGATGGCAGTGATCTGCGTGGGGGAATCGATGACGAACGCGGTTGCGGTGGTACCGAAACTCACGGTTGTGGCATCAGCGAACCCGGTACCGGTGATCGTGACGCTGGTACCCCCCGTCGTCGGGCCTGACGTTGGGGAGAGGGAGGTGATGGTAGGCATGGCGCCGCCCCTTATTCCTGGATGTTGCTCTGCACCGTGTGGTGCCAGAATCTATTGGCGGCCGCCGTTTCCATTAACGCCCTTGGACCAGTTGCCGGGCAATGCATTTCCAATCCGCTTTGGTCCGTTTCGAACTTCGACGGCGAAGCGGCGGCAACGATACCGAGATGGCAACTCCTGCAACCCGATACCGTGCCCTGATACGAGACCGGGCCGCCGGCACAATGTGCCGACGGCCCAGCCGAATCACCTGTCAGACGAAGGTGTAAGCGACGCCGTTACTGGTCCCACCTCCTGTAGTGGCGGTGATCTGAACGGTGCCCGTTCCGGCGGGAGAGACTGCCGTGATCTGTGTCGCGGAGTCGACCGTGAACGAAGCCGCCGGTGTCGCACCGAAATCGACTGCGGTAGCGCCGGTCAGATCTGTTCCGGTGAGAACAACCGTCGTACCGCCGGCTGCCGCCCCCGAATTCGGGGTCGCCGTGCTCAGGGTGGGAGCCGGGATATAGGTGTAGGTGACACCGTTGCTGGTACCGCCCGGGGTGATGACGGTGACCTGCACCGAGCCCGTCTGCGCGGGAACTACGGCGGTGATCTGCGTGTCGGAGTCCACGGTCCAACTACCCACGGTGCTACCGAATATGACCGACGAGGTGGTGGTCAGGCCAGTCCCGGTAATGATGACCGTATTTCCGCCTGCCTCGGGCCCTTGGTTGGGGTTGACCGAGGTCAGAGTGGGAACCGGGATGTAGGTGTACGGGGAGCCGTTACTGGTGCCGTTCGGGCCAGTGACGGTGACCTGTACCGTGCCCGTCCCCGCCGGGACAGTGACCGTGATCTGCGTATCGGAGTCGACCGAGAACGTAGTCGCCGGCGTACTACCGAACGTCACCGCGGTGACTCCGGTGAAACCGTTTCCGACGACGAAGGTTGTGTTCCCTCCTGCCTCCGGCCCTTGGCTCGGGAAGACCACGGACACGGCCGGGACGTACGCGTAGGAGGCACCGTTGCTGGTCCCACCCGCCGTGGTGACGGTGACCTGCACGGTTCCCGTCCCGTTGGCGGATGAAGCGGTGATCTGCGTATCGGAGTCCACGGTGAACGAGAACGCCGGTGTACCACCGAAACTGACGTCAGTCGCTCCCGTCAGACCCGTTCCGGTGAGAACGACCGTGGTCCCGCCTGCGGCGGATCCCGAACTCGGCACCACCGTGGTCAGCGTGGGAACCGGAACATAGGTGTAGGAAACACCATTGCTGGTTCCACCCGCGGTGGTGGCGGTCACCTGCACCGTCCCCGTTCCGGCGGGTGCGACTGCCGTGATCTGCGTCGCGGAGTCGACCGTGAACGAAGTCGCCGGTGTCGCACCGAAACTGACCGCCGTAGCTCCGGTCAGATCCGTTCCGGTGATGACGACCGTCGTCCCGCCTGCCACCGGTCCCGAGTTGGGAACCACGCTGCTGATAGCGGGAACCGGGATGTAGGTGTAGGCCACACCGTTGCTGGTCCCGCCCGCGGTGGTGGCGGTCACCTGCACGGTGCCCGTTCCCGCAGGAGAGACTGCCGTGATCTGGGTCGCGGAGTCGACGGTGAACGAAGTCGCCGGTGTCGCACCGAAACTGACCGCAGTAGCTCCGGTCAGATCCGTTCCGGTCAAGACGACCGTCGTCCCACCCGCTGCGGTCCCCGAAGTCGGGACCACCGTGATCAGACTGGGAAGCGGAACATAGGTATAGGCGACACCATTGCTGGTCCCGCCCACCGTAGTGGCGGTCACCTGTACCGTCCCCGTTCCCGCAGGAGAGACTGCCGTGATCTGCGTCGCGGAATCGACCGTGAACGAAGTCGCCGGTGTCGCACCGAAACTGACCGCCGTAGCTCCGGTCAGATCCGTTCCGGTGAGAACGACCGTCGTCCCACCGGCCACGGGTCCCACATTGGGCACCGCGATAGTCAGGGTGGGAACCGGAACGTAGGTGTAAGTGACGCCGTTACTGGTACCGCCTGCGGTGGTGGCGGTAACCTGCACGGTTCCTGTGCCGGCGGGTGCGACTGCCGTGATCTGCGTCGCGGAATCGACCGTGAACGAAGCCGCCGGTGTCACACCGAAACTGACCGCGGTAGCTCCGGTCAGGTTGGTCCCGGTCAGAACGACCGTTGTCCCACCACCCACAGGACCCGAACTCGGCACCACCAAGGTCAGGGTAGGCGCCGGAACATAGGTGTAGGCAACACCGTTGCTGGTTCCACCCACGGTGGTGGCAGTGACCTGCACTGTCCCCGTCCCGGCGGGGACGAGGGCGGTGATCTGGGTCGCGGAGTCGACCGTGAACGAAGTCGCCGGAGTCACACCGAAACTGACCGCCGTCGCTCCCGTCAGATCCGTTCCGGTCAGGACTACCGTCGTCCCACCGGTGACCGGCCCTGCGCTCGGCACCACCGAGACCAGAGTGGGAACCGGAACATAGGTGTAGGAAACACCATTGCTCGTTCCACCCGCAGTGGTCGCGGTGACCTGCACGGTCCCCGTTCCAGCGGGAGCGACCGCCGTGATCTGCGTCGCGGAATCGACGGTGAACGAAGCCGCCGGTGTCACACCGAAACTGACCGCCGTAGCTCCGGTCAGGTTGGTCCCGGTCAGAACGACCGTTGTCCCACCACCCACAGGACCCGAACTCGGCACCACGGTAGTCAGGGTGGGAAGCGCAACATAGGTGTAGGAAACACCATTGCTCGTTCCACCCGCAGTGGTGGCGGTGACCTGCACGGTCCCCGTTCCAGCGGGAGCGACGGCGGTGATCTGGGTCGCGGAGTCGACGGTGAACGAAGTCGCCGGTGTCGCACCGAAAGTCACTGCCGTAGCGCCTGTCAATCCCGTCCCGGTCAGGACGACCGTTGTACCACCGGTGACCGGACCCGCATTGGGCACCACGGTAGTCAGGGTGGGAACTGCGACATAGGTGTAAGCGACGCCGTTACTGGTACCGCCGACGGTCGTGACGGTGACCGCTACGGTCCCCGTCCCTGCCGGGGTGACCGCGGTGATCTGGGTCGCCGAGTCGACAGTGAACGAGGCTGCCGGTGTCGCACCGAAAGTGACAGCTGTGGCCCCTGTCAGATTCGTCCCGGTCAGGACGACCGTTGTCCCACCGGTGACCGGTCCCGCATTGGGCACCACCGACACCAGGGTGGGAACCGCGACATAGGTGTAGGAAACACCATTACTCGTTCCACCCGCAGTGGTCACAGTAACCTGCACCGTTCCTGTGCCGGCGGGTGCAACTGCCGTGATCTGGGTCGCGGAGTCGACGGTGAACGAAGTCGCCGGTGTCGCACCGAAACTGACCGCAGTAGCACCGGTCAATCCCGTCCCGGTGAGAACGACCGTCGTCCCACCAGCCACCGGCCCCGCACTCGGCACCACCGACACCAGAGTGGGCACCGCGACATAGGTGTAGGTGATCCCATTACTGGTTCCGCCTGCAGTGGTGGCAGTAACCTGCACGGTTCCCGTACCGGCGGGTGCGACGGCGGTAATCTGCGTCGCCGAGTCGACCGTAAACGAAGTCGCCGGTGTCGCACCGAAACTGACCGCAGTAGCACCGGTCAGATTCGTCCCGGTGAGAACGACCGTCGTCCCACCGGTCACCGGACCCACATTGGGCACCACGGTAGTCAGGGTCGGAACCGCAACATAGGTGTAGGAAACACCATTACTCGTTCCACCCGCAGTGGTCACAGTAACCTGCACGGTTCCCGTACCGGCGGGTGCGACGGCGGTAATCTGCGTCGCCGAATCGACCGTAAACGAAGTCGCCGGTGTCGCACCGAAACTGACCGCAGTAGCTCCAGTCAGATTCGTCCCGGTGAGAACGACCGTCGTCCCACCTGTCACCGGACCCACATTGGGCACCACGGTAGTCAGGGTCGGAACCGCAACATAGGTGTAGGAAACACCATTACTCGTTCCACCCGCAGTAGTCACAGTGACCTGCACAGTTCCTGTGCCGGCCGGGGCGACTGCCGTGATCTGCGTCGCGGAGTCGACAGTGAACGAAGTCGCCGGTGTCGCACCGAAACTGACGGCTGTGGCCCCGGACAGATTCGTCCCGGTGAGGACGACCGTTGTCCCACCGGTGACCGGTCCCGCACTGGGCACCACCGAGACCAGAGTGGGCACCGCGACATAGGTGTAGGAAACACCGTTACTCGTTCCACCCGCAGTAGTCACAGTGACCTGCACAGTTCCTGTGCCGGCCGGGGCGACAGCGGTAATCTGAGTCGCCGAGTCGACCGTAAACGAAGTCGCCGGTGTCGCACCGAAACTGACCGCGGTGGCTCCCGTGAACCCGGTCCCGGTGAGGACGACCGTTGTCCCACCGGCCACCGGTCCCGCACTCGGCACCACCGACACCAGAGTGGGCACCGCGACATAGGTGTAGGTGACCCCATTACTGGTTCCACCCACGGTGGTAACGGTGACCGCAACAGACCCAGTCCCCGCCGGGGTCACCGCGGTGATCTGCGTAGCCGAGTCGACCGTGAACGAAGTCGCCGGTGTCGCACCGAAACTGACGGCTGTGGCCCCGGACAGATTCGTCCCGGTGAGAACGACCGTCGTCCCACCGGTGACCGGTCCCGCACTGGGCACCACCGAGACCAGAGTGGGCACCGCGACATAGGTGTAGGAAACACCATTGCTCGTTCCACCCGCAGTAGTCACAGTAACCTGCACCGTTCCTGTGCCGGCGGGTGCAACTGCCGTGATCTGGGTCGCGGAGTTGACCGTGAACGAAGTCGCCGGTGTCGCACCGAAACTGACCGCGGTAGCACCGGTCAATCCCGTCCCGGTGAGAACGACGGTCGTCCCACCGGCCACCGGCCCCGCACTCGGCACCACCGACACCAGAGTGGGCACGGCGACATAGGTGTAGGTGACCCCGTTACTGGTTCCACCCGCGGTGGTGACCGTGACCTGCACGGACCCCGTACCCGCTGGGGTTACCGCGGTGATCTGCGTCGCGGAGTCGACAGTGAACGAAGCCGCCGGTGTCGCACCGAAACTGACCGCGGTAGCTCCGGTCAGATTCGTCCCGGTGAGAACGACCGTCGTCCCACCGGTCACCGGACCCGCGTTCGGCACCACCGAGACCAGAGTGGGCACCGCGACATAGGTGTAAGCGACGCCGTTACTGGTGCCGCCCGCAGTGGTAACGGTGACCAGGACCGTTCCGGTACCAGCGGGTGCGACGGCGGTGATCTGTGTCGCGGAGTTGACGGTGAACGAAGCCGCCGGTGTGCCGCCGAAACTGACCGCGGTGGCTCCCGTGAACCCGGTCCCGGTGAGAACGACCGTCGTCCCACCGGCCACCGGTCCCGAACTCGGCACCACCGAGGTCAGGGTGGGAACCGGAATATAGGTGTAGGAAACACCATTGCTCGTTCCGCCCGCAGTGGTGGCGGTGACCTGTACCGTTCCCGTCCCCGCGGGTGCGACTGCGGTGATCTGCGTCGCGGAGTTGACGGTGAACGAAGCCGCCGGTGTCGCACCGAAACTGACCGCGGTAGCTCCCGTCAGATTCGTCCCGGTGAGGACAACCGTCGTCCCACCGCCCGCCGGCCCCGAACTCGGCACCACCGAGGTCAGCGTGGGAACCGCAACATAGGTATACGCGAGGCCGTTGCTCGTGCCGCCCGCGGTGGTGACCTTGACCTGCACGGTCCCCGTCCCGGCGGGAGCGACCGCCGTGATCTGCGTATTGGAGTTGACGGTGAACGAAGTCGCGGGTGTCGCACCGAATTTCACCGCGGTGGCGGTGGACAGTCCCGTCCCCGTCAAGACAACCGTTGTGCCACCGGTAACCGGCCCCGAACTCGGAGTAAGCGCGGTCAGGGTGGGCGTTCCGACGTAGGTGTAGGAGACGCCGTTACTGGTGCCACCATTGCCGGTGACAGTGACCTGCACCGTACCGGCCGACCCGGCAGGGGCGGTGGCCGTGATCTGAGTAGACGAGTTGACGGTGAAAAAGGTTGCGGTGCTGCCGAAGCGTACGGTCAACGGACCGGTGAAGTTGGTGCCGGTGATCGTGACGCTGTTGCCCCCCGAAGTCGGCCCGGCCGTTGGGGAGATGGATGTGATGGTCGGGACCACGACATAGACGTAGGTAACCGGGTTGCTGGTGCCACCCGGTCCGGTAACCGTGACCGACACGATTCCCGTCCCGGCCGGGGCGACGGCCGTGATCTGCGTGTTGGAGTTGACCGTGAACGAGGTTGCCGGTGTGCTGCCGAAATTGACCGCGGTAACTCCGGTCAGGCCCGACCCGGTGAGAGTGACGGTCGTTCCGCCCGAGGTGGATCCTTGGCTGGGGCTGATGCTGCTCAACGACGGAACCGCGAGATAGGTGTAGGTGACACCATTGCTGGTTCCCGCCGGGGAGGTGACGGTGACCTGCACCGGACCGACCGAGCCCGCAGGGGCGATGGCGGTGAGCTGGGTTGAGGAGTTGATGGTGAAAGTGGTTGCGGTAGTGCCGAACCGCACGGTCAGCGGACCGGAAAATCCGGTGCCGGTGATCGTGACGCTGGTACCGCCCGTCGTGGGGCCAGACGTTGGAGAGAGGGAAGTGATGGTAGGCATGGCGCTGCCTCCTCGTTTGCTGTGTGGTTCCTCTGTACCGGATGGTGCTCGACTCTCTTGGCGGTCCGCTCTTTCCATTAACGCCCTTGGACCAGTTGCTGGGCTATGTCTCGCCGATCCGTTTTAGTCCGCTTTGGAATGGCGACGGGAGCGGCGACAACAGCCTGTCGGGTGTTGCGGCAGTGGCGTTTTCGGCGGCGCTACAACCGCTTTCCCACGCGCAGAACCGATTACGGCACTACGGAATACACGGGCCGTGTCAGCGATGCGATTCGATCAGCAGATGCTCCAAGCTGGCGGTGTCGTCGGAGTCCTTACCGACATCGACCACCGCGACGAATTCGCGGTGCCCGGCACGCTGCTGTAGGAGGCTCCAGCAGTTGGCGAGATACCAGCTTGCCCCGGTGGTCCCGCGTGGGCCCAAGCCCGCACAGAATATCCAGTACCGGTGGGGGTGCTGATCTGGGCTCGGTCGCACCCGCGCGATGACGCCGATGTTGTGGTCCTCGCTCGAGTCATACCGGCTACCGTCCCTCAGCTCCAACTGCTCCAGGCGGGAGCCGCCTTCAGCACCACGGTCGTTGAGGGTGAACAGCGGACGCTCGACACTTTCGAGGTACATACGTGTGCAGTCGTTGCTGGTCAGTCCGAAACTGATATAGGGGCGGTCGCTGTGCGCGACGACGTCGCGGTCGCTGCGAACGTCGGTCGGGATACAAGTGTGGCGCTGGAGGAACGAGAACACGTACAGCAGTCCGCGAACTTCGTTCTCCGGCAATGTGATCAGCACATCGGGATCGGCCGCAAAGGTGCGGGCCGTCCTCTCGAATGCGCGCCGATGCGAAGCCTCGGTCGCCCCGGGTACTTGCGCTGACCCCCCTGGTAGCTCGAAGGTCGGGTACACGAGAGTAATTCCGCTGGTGATCATCTCAGCCCCGAGAAACGCCTCGAGCTCCACGTCCGTTTCCGGAAGAGCGAACTGGTGCGCTGGCGCGGCATCGGCCATCTGAAACAATTTCTCGACCGTCCAGCCGGAGAACAGCTTCACCAGCACCCGGCAATGGTAGTCGCGGGGAAACCCGACCATCCCGCCCGACAGCCACTGATAGAACTGTGTCTTCGAGGGCCCATAACCCGGAGGGATAGGAGGATCGAGTTGTGCGGCGCACCTGTCGTACGCGGCCAGAAAATCCGAATGGTTTTTGAGATGCCGCTCCGCCAGCAGCATCTTCAGAACGGTAGCCAACGAACACCCCCTTACCCCTGCAACCGCCGTCTTGGTGGCGGCGACTGGACCTAAAACCGCAGCCCGAGTGGGCCATCAACGCTGTCCGCTGACGGCCCGGACGCAGTAACGCTCAGATATAGGTGTAGGAAACTCCGTTAGTGATCCCACCCACCGTGGCGACGGTGACCTGCACAGTCCCCGCCCCGGCCGGGGCGACCGCGGTAACCTGCGTGTCGAGGTCGACGGTGAACGATGTCGCCGCTGTGTTGCCGAAAGCAACCGCAGTGGCAGTGGACAGGCCAGTCCCGGCGATGGTGACAGTGGTACCGCCCGCGGCGGGCCCTTGGTTGGGACTGACCGAAATCAGTGTAGGAACCGGGACATAAGTGTAAACGACGCCGTTGCTGGTTCCGCCCGAGCCGGTGACGGTGACCTGCACCGCACCGGCCGAGTCCGCGGGGGCGACGGCCGTGATCTGGGTAGCAGAGTCGATGGTGAAGGTAGTCGAAGTGGCGCCGAACCGCACGGTCAACGGACCGGTGAACCCGGTGCCGGTCACCACGACACTAGTTCCGCCCGACGTCGGCCCCGAGGCCGGCGAGATCGATGTGATGGTAGGAACCACGACATAGACATAGGGGACCGCGTTGCTGGTGCCGCTCGGGCCGGTGACGTTAACCGAAACGATCCCCGTCCCCGCCGGTGCGACGGCAGTGATCTGCGCATCGGAGTCGACGGTGAACGAAGTTGCCGCCGCGCCACCGAAAGTGACCGCAGTGGCTCCCGTAAAGCCCGAGCCGGCCAGGACGACCGACGTTCCACCCGAGGTGGCCCCTTGGCTGGGACTGATGCTGCTCAACGACGGAACCGCGAGATAGGTGTAGGCGACCCCGTTGCTGGTTCCCTCCGAGGAGGTGACCGTCACCTGCACCGTACCGGCTGACCCCACAGGCGTGATTGCCGTGATCTGTGTATCGGAGTCGATGGTGAAGGTGGTTGCTGTAGTGCCGAACTGCACGGTCAATGGACCGGTGAAGCCGGTGCCCGTCACGATGACGCTCATGCCGCCCGAAGTGGGCCCCGATGTCGGAGAGAGGGAGCTGATGGTAGCCATAGCGCTGCCTCCTTTTGCTGGGATGGCGATTCCTCTTTTGCACTGGGTGGTTGCCCGGCTCGATTGGCGGCCCGCTGTTTCCATTAACGCCCCTGGACCGGTTGCCGGGCAACGCGTCTCGCGATCCGTTTTCGTCCGTTTTCGCATTGTGAGCTCGTGGCGAAGACCGGAGATCCCAGACGCTGCCCCTAATTTCATATGGCCGTGCGCCTTCCGGTCGGCTCGGCCGCTGAAGTCCATCCGAGGTCGGCGTCGCGACGGGTTGCGTCCGGCAGGATGGTGTGCCAGCTCGTAGCTCGGCAGTTGCGACTACCGGGCGGAGGCGTCGGTTTGCCGCCAGTAGCGGTAGACGTCGATGGCATCCTCGCGCGTGTCGTGGCGCATGCGCAGGCGGCGCTGCTGCCAGGGTTTGGCGAATTCGTCGTAGAAGGTGGCCAGTTCGAAGTACTTCCGTGACGAATTACCGGGAAGGCGGCGCTGGTCCCCGTCGGGCGCAGGTCAGAAAGGCTTGGTGGGCAGGTACTTTCCGTCGAGGGTGATGACGGCGCGTTCGCCGCCTTCGGGGTCTGCGACCCTCTTGACGTCGAGCTCGAAGTTGATCGCGGAGATGATGCCGTCACCGAACTGCTCGTGCACCAGGGCCTCGAGCGTGGTGCCGTAGACCTGGAGCATCTCGTAGAAGCGGTAGATGGTCGGGTCGGTGGGGATCCCGCCGGGGATCGAACCGCGGGTCGGTATGGTCTGCAACAGCAGGGCGGCGTCTTCGTCCAAGCCCAGCAGCTCGGCCACGGCCTGCGCGGACGCGGCGGGGAGGGGGTGCTGGCCGAGCACGGCGGCGGTGGCGAAGGCCACCGACAAGCCTGCGGCGTCGGCGATCTGCTGCCAGGAGATACCCTTGCGGGTCTTGGCGTCCACCGCGGCGGCGGCGAGGGTCTGGCGGGCGGTGGGATCGAACTGGGCGTGAATCATCGTGGTGATTTCCTTTCCTGGATAACGGGCTTCAGTGGGAGTGGGATCGGTCGATCAGCCTGCGAGTGCGGCGGCGTGGCCGAGGGCGCGGAGTTCTTCGACGGTGCCGGTGGGAATGTCGAACACCCAGCCGTGCAGGGTCAGGCTGTGCTCGGCGATGCGGCGCGCCACCGACGGGTGGGTGGCCAGGTTCGTCAGCTGGGCCAGCACATTCTGGCGAACCAGCTGCGCCACTTCGGAGTTCACAACCTCGCGCTGGAACTGCGCGACGCCCTCGCCCAAATCATGCATGGTCGTCTTTCTTCCCTTCGGGCTCCCCCGTTTGGCTTGACAAATTCACCATGCATCACCAGCAGCTATAGCGTCCAAGACGCCCGCACCGTGCGCCTCACCGACGCCGGACACGCCTACCTCGACTACGCCAACCGTGCCCTGCGCGAACTGGCCGCAGGCGAACGCGCCGTCCACGACGTCACCGACCTGTCCCGCGGGCACCTGCGCTTGGCCGTCACCCCCACCTTCACTGCCTATCTTGTCGGCCCGCTCACCGCCGAACTGCACCGCCGCCACCCCGGCATCACCCTGACCGTGCGCGAAGCCAGCCAGGAACGCATCGAGTCCGAACTCGCGAGCGACACAGTGGTTCTCGGCATCGCCTTCGACGCCCCGAGCCAACCCGGGATCGCGGCGAGCACGCTGTTCACCGAAACCCTGCGCGTCGTCACCAACAGCGCCGCACCTTTGGCTACCGAAGCAGCTCAAACGATTTCGGCCCACGCCCTGGAAAACCACCCACTGGCGCTGCTGACTCGCGACTTCGCCACCCGCCGCCACATCGACAACTACTGCTCCGCCCACCACATCAGTCCGCGGATCGCTGTGGAAGCCAACTCGGTTCAGGCGCTCACCGAAATCGTCCGGCAGGCTCCCATGGCCACCGTGCTACCCGATGCGATCACTCACGACCACCCCGAGCTGATCCCGATCGACCTCGACCCGCCGATACCCACTCGCACTGCCGTGCTGCTCACCCGCGAAGGTGGCTATCGCAGCGCCGCCTGTCGCGCCTTCATCCCTCTCGCCCACGACCTAACCCACGCTCTCCCGGCTCTATAGCAGCGGTCGTCGCAATCCTCGGCTGCGGTTTGCTACTCGTCCGGAAGCGAGCGTGGCAGCCCGAACCACGCAAGCACGCTGTTTTCGAAGCGTGTCATGGCGCAGATGCGATCTTCGCTGAGCGTGAGGACGATGAGACCGGTGCCGTGCCGGATGCCGTTCGGCGCATGCAGATACGTGCCGAACGCGGGCTGCCCGTTGGCGCGTGTGGCGATGAGGTCCACCCGACGACCCACGTCGAAGAGCGCGGACCAGAAACCGGCCACCGCTTCGCGACCCTCGTACTCGAGCGGCAATGGCGGCATCGAAATGAAGACGTCATCGGTGAGCAGGGCCACCAGCGCGTCGATGTTATTGGACTCGAACGCCCGGACGAAGCGGGCCGTGATCGAGTCCTCGGAAGCTGAGCCGGCGGGCGGCGCAGGCTCCCGATTCCCCACGATGCTGCGGTAGCGCTGCAAACCAACGCGCGCCCGCTTTAGTGCGCCGTTGACGGTATCAACAGTCGTATCGAGCATCTCGGCGACTTCTCTGGCGTGGAATCCGAGAACATCACGCAAGATGAGCACGGCGACTTGGCGCGGTGGCAGGGCCTGGAGCGCCGTCACGAACGCCAAGGAGATCGATTCGGTCTTCTCGTAGCGAGCCTCCGGTCCGAGCGGCAGGTCGGGAATACCAGGGAGCACGGCGTCGGGAAGGGGTTGCAGCCAGACGACTTCGCCGAGGCGGGTCGGCTCCGGTGGGGCAACGTCGGGCACATCCCACTCCTTGACCGGGCGTCGGCTCGCTGCGCGCCGCGCATTGAGGCATCGTCTGGTTGCGATCCGGTAGAGCCACGTACGAATCGAGGCACGCTCGCCGTACCCCGCGAGGCCCTGCCAGGCAGCCAGCAGCGTGTCCTGCAATGCGTCCTCGGCGTCCTGGAACGATCCGAGCATGCGATAGCAGTGCACCTGCAACTCCCACCGATATGGCTCGGTCAGCTCTCGGAACGCGTCGCTGTCGCCGGCACGCGCCCGGGCCGTCAAATCGCCATTCGCCACTACGCCTCCTAGACCTCGAGCACCTGCCTTGTGTATAGACACCGGCCGTGCCGGAAACTGGTCGACCGCGACGGCCATTTTCCTTCGATCTCGGTGTCTATACACCCGCCGCCGATTGGCGAGCAGTCAGAGCCGGGCACCGAGCGCGACAACATCGCTTCGGGTACCGGCACATTCGACGAGAAGGAGCGACGTCATGCGGAAGGTAATCGAGTACGTTCTGGCCTCGGCGGATGGCGTAACCGAAGACCCCGTTGCCATGGGAGTCGGCAATTATCAGGATGCGGCCTACCTGCGCGACGGCCTCGGCTTACTCGAGGCGTGCGACGCACTGCTGTTCGGCCGCCGTACCTATGAAGACTTCGCCAATCTGTATGGCGGCGGTACTCACAAGCCGATGTGGGCCGATCGGCTCAACGAAATCCCGAAGTACGTATTCAGCTCCACGCTGGAGAAGGCCGACTGGGGCGACCCGACCATCATCCGAGGCGACGTCGCCGCCGAAGTGGCACGGCTCAAGCAGCAGGATGGGAGAAACCTGCTCATTCTTGGGCACAGCCTGCTCGGGGAGACACTGCTCCGCGAGCAGCTCATCGATGTGATCGACCTCGCTATCTATCCATTTCTCATGGGCAAGGGGCGGCAGTTCTACTTCCGTGCCGGTCAGCACGCCACATTGAGACTCGCTGCCGTCAAGGCCTTCTCCAAGGTCGTAAAGCTGACCTACGAGGTGGAGAGATAGCCCGCTGAACTCGCAGACACTCTGATCCGGGCCGGACGCGACTGAGAGACATTTCCACCGAAGGGACCGGCCCGTGCATCCGGGTCGGTCCCATTGGTGATCGCATATGTCCTAGCCCGGGCTGAGGCCCGTGCGGGGGTGCGGTCAGATGTAGGTGTAGGAAACGCTGTTACTCGTTCCGGCCGCAGTGGTGACTGTGACCGGCACAGTACCGGTCCCCGCAGGTGTCACCGCAATAATCAGCGAATCCGAGAACACGAAATAGAATGTCGCCGGAGTAGCGCCGAAACTCACCGCAGTAGCACCCGTGAACCCGGTGCCGGTCAAGATCACCAAAGTTCCCCCGACCACCGGCCCCGAAATCGGCGTGATCGAAGCCAGAATGGGAAGCGCGGGCACGGACAGGTAGGTGAACGCCAGCCCGTTACTCGAACCGACCGCAGTGGTGACCGTCACCTGCACCGTACCGACCCCAGCAGGAGCAACCGCCGTAATCAGCGTGTCCGACACGACCGTGAACGAAGTCGCTGGCGTAGCACCAAAACTCACGCCCGTGGCACCGGTCAGACCCACACCGGTCAGAGCGACCGTTGTTCCCCCAGCGGCCGGCCCCGAAATCGGAGTCAACGAAATCAGGATCGGAAGCGGCACATAGGTGTAGAAGACCCCGTTACTCGTACCGCCAGCCGTGGTGACCGTGACCGGCACCGTGCCGAGGCCTACCGGACTGACCGCGGTGATCTGCGTATCCGAATTCACCGTGAACGAAATCGCCGGAAGAATACCGAAACTCACCGCAGTAGCACCCGTGAACCCGGTGCCGGTCAAAGTGACCGTAGTCCCGCCGGTCACCGGCCCCGAATTCGGACTGATCGAAGTCAGCGTGGGAACCGGCACATACGTGAACGGAATCCCGGCGCTCGTACCAGCCGCAGTGGTGACCGTGACCGACACCGTACCCGTCCCGGCAGGAGACAACGCAACAAGCAGGTTGTCCGACAACACGAAAAAGGACGTTGCGGGAGTAGCGCCGAAACTGACCGCAGTAGCACCCGTGAACCCGAAGCCGATCAAGGTGACCAAAGTTCCGCCGGTCACCGGGCCCGCAATCGGAGTGAGCGAAATCAGCGTGGGAACAATGGGAACCGATACGTAGGTGTACGAAACGCCGTTACTCGTACCGTCCGTAGTGGTAACAGTGACCGGCACCGTACCCGTTCCCGGCGGAGCGATCGCGGTGATCTGCGTACTGGAATCTAGGGTGTAAGTGGTCGCGGTCGTACCGAACCGCACCGTCGGCAGGCCGGTGAAGCCGGTGCCGGTGATGACCACACCGTTGAACCCCGAAGCGGGCCCCGATGTCGGCGAGAGCGAAGTGATAGTAGGCATGGCGCTGCCTCCTTGTTGATGTGGTGAAGAGGGGTGGGGTGAATAGGGCTCCGTCTGCACCGGGGTGCCGACTCCTGTGGTGGCCGGGCTCTATCCAGTAACGCCCCGGCACCGGCACTCGGACAATGAGTCCTTGGATCCGTTTTCGAGTGAACCCGGATCCGGACCGATGTTCGCGCTGGTCGGGACGTACTCCAGCAGAACGAAGTCCGGCCGCGGCCACGCCGGCCGGGCGCAGGAGAGGCAGCCGGGTCGGCTACCCGGATCCGGATAGGTCGGTCACTCGGACGGAAGGCAGTTGTCCGGGCGGGATCGGATTCTGTGCCCGAGATGTTCTGCCACGTCCGCGCGTTGAGTCACGCCGAGCTTCTCCAGGATGTTGTGCACATGATTCTTGACGGTGCAAACCTCGATCCCCAAGCAAGCGGCGATCGCACGGTTGCTCAGGCCGAGCGCGATGTGATCGGCGACCTCCGACTCGCGGGCGGTCAGCAGTGGGCGTGAGCGGCGCAGACGATTCTCGTTGGCAAGCGCGGCGACTCGGCGCATCAGCCCGGCCGCGATCTGCGGTGAGCAGAGCGTTTTCCCTTGTGCCGCATGCCGTATCGCCGCCATGAGATCGTCGATAGATCCTTCGCGCGGGACGTATCCGACCACGCCTGCTTCAGCACAGTCGACGACATGCTGCTCGGTTTCCGGAAGCGCGAGAGCCACGATCTTGGTCTCCGGGAACTCTCTGGCGTACAGACGTGCGCTTGCCGAACTGTTCACCGCGGACATGTCCAGCAGGAGGATGTGCGGGACGACCTGACGGGCCAGGTCGAGTCCTTCGACGGGATGCTCGCACGTGGCGATCTCACCGATGCCGCCGAGCGCGGACAGTACCGACGCCAGCCCTTCGCGGTACAGCCGGATCGGCGAGACGATGACTATCCGCAAAGCGGATTCTTCACTTCGGCGAACTGCATTGGCCCCCTCGAACATCCCCCTCAGCACCCCTTCGTGAAGTCCGGCATCAGCAGAGCAACAAGGGTCTTCGCGGTCTCCAGGTCGGTAGCCGAACGGATTCAGTGACGCCATCATTCCTCCTCGACCGCGGCTAGGATTGCGTCCACCTTCACCCCGATCGCCCCCAGTGGCGATATCTCCTTGTTGCTGGTCCTCGGTACCTGGGGGTCCCCGACCTAGAGGTGCCCGGCTCTATACCATTAAGGCCCCTGGACTCGTACCCGGGCAATCTTTTTCAGATTGCTGGTCGAGCACTGAGGAAGTGGCCCTTGGTCTTATGCCGGGCCGAGCCCGCCGTCGGGCCGCGCGCCATCCCGAACGACTCGCGCAATGGTGCGGTCGCGACACGCCGCCGCGCGCCTGAGCCAGCGCCGAGGACCCCGACCAGGGAGCCCTCGACACCGGCCAGGCCGGACACCTGCCGCGCCCACACACCCCAATAACCCGCTATCCCCCGGAGTGTCCACCCGCCGCATGCCGAAAACTGGCCGAAAACCTCGGCATCACAACACTTTCCAAGTCCCAGGTGTCGAGAATGGCCCGCGATCTGGATGCCCGGGTCGAAGCCCGCACCCCCGCTCGCCCCAGGCCCTACACGTTCGTCGCCGCCGACGCCCTCATGTCGAAGGTTCGCGAGAACGGGCACGTGGTCAACGTCCGCTGTCTCGTCGCGACCGGCGTCAACGCCCGCGGCTACCGCGAAATCCGCTCGTGGTGCGCCGTTTATCGCGAGTCGCACACTCAGCGGTTCGACTTTCCGGTGCCCACGGGATGTATTCGGATATGAGTAGGCAGTCGGGTTCGTGGCCGGTGTCGTGACCAGTGTCGGTTGCGATGAGGAATTGGAAACCGCATGGTGGTCCGTCGGGGTGGTCGGTGGTAATGACGCGGCGGACATGTTCGCGGAGCAGGGTGTAGGCGGAGGTCCGGGTGGCGACGGCCGGATGGTTGGCGACGGTGTCGAGTATGTCGGCACAGATGTCGAACAGCGCCTTGTCGTGGCGGCGGCGCGGGAACCACACGGTTTCACGCCAGATTCGTGGAGCGACAGCGGGGATGTCGGTCCATGGGGTCGTGGAGCCGGTGGTGTCGAGCAGTCGGTAGAGCACGTGAAAGTCGGAACGGGCCGGCTCGGGTGCGAAGAAGCGCCAGTTCGGGATGAGTAGCGCGGTGGGGTCGGCTTGCCGCAGGCGCTGGAACATGGGATGGGGGTGCTGGCTCAGTGCGGTGGCCACGAACCAGGCCGCCAGTCCCGCGGCGACGGCGCGTCCGGCGATCCGCGCGTCGGTTCGTTCACCGGCCATGTCCGCCCGGCCTTTCGCTGATGCGCACTGTGCGGGCCGCATCGACGAACAGTGTCAGGCGCTGGGCCACCTCGGATGCGATCGACTCATCGATGAGCAGGCGCAGGTGGTCGGCGCCGCCGATGACCGCCCGCTGCGAGCCGGTCCGGGAGGTGGCCAGCTCGTCACACAGCCTGCCGTAGGCCGGATCGGCACTCTCGGAGTACTCGGCGGTCAGGACCAGCAGAGGTGATCCGAGTACGGGTGTCGCCGTTTCTGCTCGCGCGTCGGCCACGGCCGCGCGGTACTCACGCAGTGCCGCCGACCACGTCCCGGGGTGCCGGTGATGGGCCGCGGCGAGCCGGCGCGACCGCGGCGGCAGGACGTCGATCCAGGGTGGGCGTTGCGCGAGCAGCCCGAGGCCGAGCCGGGTGGACGCGGCGATGAGCCGCAGACCGGCCTCGGCGTCGAGGGCATGCACGGCGCTCCCCGTGGCGGTGCGTAGTTGAGCCGGGTGGCTCGCGTCCAGCAGGACTGCGCCGGCGATCGAGGGATCCTTGGCCGCCGCGCGCAGCGCGAGGTATCCGCCGAGGGAGTGCCCCACGAGGGTCACGGGGCTGTGCCCGCGGACGTGCTGGCCGAGTTCGATCAGATCCGTGATGGCCGAGTCGATGCCGCCGTCACGTCCGGACCATTCGCTGGGGCCGTATCCGGCGCGCTGATAGGTCACGACGCGGAACCGATCGCCGAGGATCCGGACGATTGGATCCCAGGTCTCGGCTGCCATGCCGAGACCGTGGACGAAGACCAGCGTGTGCGCGGGTCGGGCCGGTCCGAATTGCCGGTACGCCAACCGATTTCCCGCCGACGTGGTCAACCACTGCTCGTCGCCGTGTCCGGCGGCCGCGATCCGCCGCGAGAAGCGGGACGCCACGGCGTGGGTGACGAGGGCCGCTATCGTCGCGGTTGCGGTGGCGGGCACGAACGAGTCGTCACGGTCGCGGTGGCGGGGGTCTGTCACGTAGAGCACGGCCGGATACATGGCGGTGAACGCCCACAGGAACCGGCCGAGTCCCATGATGCGTGTGTTGGCGACGTGGAAGCCGCCCATCGCTGCCAGCAGCGGCGGGGCGAGCCTGCCCTGCAATGCGAACACTGCCGGGAATCCGCATTCCAGCGCCACGACACCGTGTGTGGCCAGCCGGGCCAGATGCGGGTGATCGCGAAAGAAGCGCCACACCGCGGCGTCGCCGAAGGTGAGGGTTCGGGTGACACCGGTCAGCGCCTCGGCCTGGCGCCAGGTCGGGCTGATCGCCTTTGCCCAGCCGGCCGCGGTGTAGGACAGCACCGACTGGGCCGCGATGAACCACAGGCAGGCATCGGTGACCTGCGGGCGCGTCCCCGCGGCGCGGGCGACCGTAGCTGACGCCTGCACCACGAACGAGGCGTGGTCGGCACCGTCACTGCCGCGGGCGTAGCGAGTGTGCAGCAGCGGCGCCGTCACCGTCAGAGCGGCGTTCGCAGCCAGGCGCACCCGCCACGGCGTCGGTGCCAGTAGTGCGCCCGCCGCTGCGACGCGGGTGACATGCACGGCCTCGGTGATACCCGGCCGCGCGACCACATCGACAAGCCGTGCCAGCCACGGGGCCCGGGCACGCACCGCCGGCCTGATCAGTGTCCAGTCCTGCAGTCCGCCCTGATATTGCTCGGATCTAGAGGCCAGGTACTCGAGGCTCGCGATCAGCTGACAAACTGCGCTGAGCCGTTCGGCCGCCGACAAGGTGGCCTCACGCGATATCGCGGGAGGGCGCGGTATGGCCATTCCGGTACCCCTGTCAGGTCGGAAACGATCACTGCCCCAACCGAACTGCGTAGGACGGTCCGAGACCGCGCCCGCGGTGAACTCAACCAACCGCCACGGCGGCCGCGGCGTGCACGCCGTCGACAGCGGCGACTACGTTCGCGGCAACGCAGGTAATCGGCCGGGTGCCGCCGAGATACCGAAATTCCTTGCCGGCGATCGGAATCCCGGCGAGTTCATGCTGACGGTTGATCTTGTCGGAAAGTGCAGACATGGCATACTTCCTCGGATGTGCGGGAACACTAAATTAATGCCACTCGGTGTGTGGCATCGAATATCAACTCATCGAATTCTGTCGGGCAAATGCGCCGGACCATTTCACGGTAACATCGAAAACTTTCCAGAACAGCGAATTCCATCCCCCTGGACAAAGCTGGACCGCCCGTCCAGGATGCTCGAGCGCGCAAACCGACCGGATTGTTATATATGAACCAGTGGCCAGCAATCCGAAAACCGAACGCCCTGCATCGATTTCACCATAGTGCGTCAGTCGATCCGATCGCAGCCGTAATTGGCGATACTTTCTGCGGTGCCTCCGAATTACTCGGCGCCTGAGCCGAACAGCCGGCACCTACCTCGGCACTGCGACTGCCGAGCCGTACCCGCACACCGCGGTCATCGGAAAGACCCGGAATACGGTGTCGGTGCAATATCGATGGGCGAATCCAAGTGACCCGCTGTGTTGTCCACAGGGCGGCCCGAGCGTGGTGACATTCACCTCGGCCGGCAGCCAGGTCCAAGCGAGCGGTCAGTTCTCTCCGAGCAAGTGAGCGTCCGTTGCCGATCAGGCCTTCCGCGGCGCCATTGTCGCCGCTGAATTATGGTGCAGGCCGCTGAGTCGGCCAACTTCGAGGGCGTGTCTCACCAGCGGTGGGGAGGATGTGCGGATTGGGCCGGTACGGTTGTGCAGCATGTCCTTAGTGTCCTTTCGGCGAGTGGCGCTGATGGCGGCCGCGATCGTGTGTGCCTCACTCACTGTCGCGAGTCCGCCCGCGACGGCGAAGGTCGCGGATACCGGACAGCTGAGCAGGATCGGACTACTCGATCCCGCATGGTCGTTCGCCGAGGCCGCGGTGTCGCTCGAGGTCGTCTACTCGACGAAGGATCAGCATGACGCGCCCGCCGAGGGGTCGGGTGCGCTGTATCTGCCGTCCGGTGTGCCACCGCTGGGCGGTTGGCCGCTGGTCGTGTGGGCGCACGGCACCGTGGGCATCGGAGATTCCTGCGCACCTTCACATCGGCCGCAAACGGCGCGAAACAGCGCCTACTTCAACCAGATCCTGGACCGCGGGTATGCCGTCCTGGCACCCGACTACCAGGGGCTGGGCACTGCGGGACAGTTCAGTTACTACAACAGGAATGTCGAAGGACTGTCGATACTGGACGCGGTCGCGGCGATTCGCACCACCCCCATTCCGTTGTCGAGCAAATGGGTCGTCATCGGCCAGTCGGAAGGGGCGCACGCCGCGATGAGTGCGGCCAGCCTGTACGCCGAGCGCAGCGGCGGGCCGGCGGCGGGGCTGAGCGGGGTGATAGCCACCGGCCTGCGCACCAATCCGAGTGCGAGCCTGCGGAAGATGTTCGAGCGATCCTCGACCGGCTCCGAGAACCAAGTCGGGTACGCCGGGTACTTCCTGGCCTCGTTGCAGGAGTTGAACCCCGACAGTGTGACCCCGTACCTTTCCGACTTCGGAAAGGAATACGTGGCAAAGGCAACTTCGGAATGCCTTGCGGATCTGGTTGCGCGCGCGGAAGGCCGACGGCCCGCAGCACTTGTCGCCGACCCGGACGAACCGACGCCGACGTTCGAAGCGGACATCACCGCGCTCGCCGGTTACCCGGAGGACCATTTCACCAGTGACCTCATGATCGGCTATGGCACCGCCGACATCGATGTTCCTCCCACAAACACGGAAAGTTACGGGAAAAGCCTCCAAGAGTTGAATCCCGGCATACAGGTGACGGTCGATAAATATCCCGGTAAAGACCATAGCGGCGCGTTCCTGGCATCACTTCCGGATGCGTTGGCTTTCTTGGATACACACCTGCGCTGACTCGAATGGTTTGATCGACTGGTTCTTCGGTTGATCCGCACGGGTGATCGTGAGCGCCGGCCGCAGGCGCGGGACCGGCTGCACGGAGTGATCGTTGACGAGTTGGTCGATGACCGCGACGAGGCACTGTATCGGCGGGGTCAGGGGTGGTGCGCCGCGGGCCCGCGGCGCATTTCGGGATCGGGGCGTCTAGGTGACCGAGTCGAGTGAGGAGAACACGACCACGTTGGATAGGTAAGTCCTGGCGGTCTGGTCGAACTCGCCGCCGCAGGTGACGACCTGTAGGGTCGCTCCGCCGCGGGCACCGAACACGGTCTGATCGGGGAACTGGGCTTTCAGGTACATCCGCACGTCGGTGACCTTGAAATGCGCGGTCTTCCCATCCGCGCGGGTCACGTCGATCATGTCGCCCGGCTTGACCTTCTTCAGCTCGAAGAACACCCCGGCACCCTGGTAGGAGTCGACGTGGCCGAGGATGACCGCCGAGCCCTGCTCACCTGGCGCGGGCCCCTTCTGATACCAGGCGGCCTGCTGATAATCCGCGGGCACCTGCACCGAGCCGTCGGAATTGAGGCCCACCGCGATCAACGACCCCGAGGCGTTGACCGAGGCGATCTTGAACGACACCGGAGTCGACCGGCCGATCGGCGCCGCGGTGTGCACACCCGTGGCCGGCGCGGCCGCAACGCTCGTACTCGCGGTCGAGGAGGTGCCAGCAGACGAACCGCAGCCCGCGACCAGCGCCGCAATGACCGCCACTATGGCGACGAAAACGCCGGGCATCCTCCGGCGAGAGGTCGGCATGCACACGTCCTGTATGCCTGAGGTGGCCACTATCGCCTCACTCCGGCCATGCCGCCGGCGCCGGTGTCGGGCGCGCCCTTGGGGATCACGTATCCGCCGGGCGGGACCAGGTCGGTGACCGCCGGGCCGCCGGGGATTCCAGTGGTCGCGCCCACGGGAATGGCCATGCCGTACACCGTGTCCGAGCTGGCCGCACCCGCTCCAGCAGCGGCCAAGTCGATACCGCCCAGCCCGCCGGCACCGGCGTTCCCGTTGCCACCGGCCTGCACACCCGCTCCGAGATTGCCGTTCCCGCCGACCTGTACACCGCCCCCGGCGCTCGTACCGACCTGTACCCCGCCACCGAGGCCCCCATTGCCGCCGACCTGGACATCGCCACCGGCGTTCCCGCCAGCCTGCACACCGCCTCCGGCGTTGCCGTTACCGCCCGCTTGCACGTCCGCGCCGAGGTTCCCGCCAGTCTGTACGTCAGCGCCACCGTTGCCGCCGACCTGGACGCCGCCGCCGAGGTTCCCACCCCCTTGAACGTCACCACCAGCGTTCCCACCGGCTTGCCCGCCGCCACCGGCGTTGCCACCGACTTGCACACCGCCACCGGCGTTACCACCGACTTGCACACCGCCACCGGCGTTACCACCGGCTTGCACACCGCCACCGGTATTCCCGCTGCCGCCGACCTGGAGGCCACCTCCGGCGCTGCCGCCCGGTGTCGCACTGGCACTCGGCGCAACAGATCCACCGACGTTGCCGCCGAGCCCGCCCCCGCCCTGCACATCGACACCCGTCCCGACACCCACACCGACTCCCCCACCCACACCGACTCCCCCACCCGCACCGACGTTTCCGGTGCCCCCGCCCGCCGCGCCCCCGCCGACGGTCCCCGAGGCGCCGCCCCCGCCGCCGATCTGTACGCCGGCGTCGGCTCCGAGATCGATGCCCGGGGCGGGGGCCGTTGTAGTCGTAGGGTCCGCAGCGGCCGACGATGCGCACACAGCGACCGCGGCCGCCACGACCACCGCAGCCGAGAAAGTCCTTGCCGACATTGTTCAGTTCTCTTCCAGCAGTTGTTATTCGACAACCTGTCCGTCGGATGTATCACGCCTTGTGTTACGGAAAATTGCCCAAAACCTCGAATCGGTCGCCGATTCGGCCATAGCCGCTGCTCGAGCCACATGCGGAGCCGTCAACTGAAACGTAACCGGGGGCATTTGAGACCGAACGTTCGGACAAGACCCTAAAACCGATTAGGGGCCTGTCGAGAAATCCCCTAATCAGCTTCGCCGATCCAGAAAACTCGATGGTAACGACGCAAATGGAATTGCCCACGCCCTCAACGGATTTCGATGCACGCTACGTGCCCGGACACCCGCGCGGGTGCGCCCCGATCTCGTCGAGGTCGAACTCGGGCGGTGATGGATTTGCTTGCCGTCGTCGTGGTTCAGGGTTCGGTGGCACGGGTGCGGGTGCTTTCGGACCGCCGACGCGCATACCGTGAGGTTCATGCGAATCGGAATCCTGGCGTACGAAGACTGTTTCGCGACCGAGGTGTTCGCCATCTCCGATATCCTCCGCATCGCCAACCAGGTCGCCCGGGAGAAGGGCAGCACCGGCACCGAACTGTTCCGGACGTCGGTGGTCGCCGCGCAGGACGGACCGGTGGCCACCGCGGGCGGGTTCACCATCGGCGCACAGCGGTGGCACCACCGATTCGATCAGCTCGTGGTGCCGGGGTTCGACCTGTCCCCCGCCGAGGACCTGGATATCCGTCTCGACGGCCGCAGTCGCGAGATCGAGTTCCTCCGGGCCGCAGGGCGACGGCGCACCCGGATCGCCTCGGTGTGTGTGGGCGCTTTCCTGCTGGGCGAGGCCGGTCTGTTGGACGAACGACGGTCGACGACCTCGTGGCTGTTCGCTGCGCAACTGGCCCGACGGTATCCGCGGTCGACGGTGTGCGCGGAGTCGATGGTCGTCGGCGACGGCCACGTCACCACCACTGCCGCGTTCAGCGCATCGCTCGACCTCGCGACCGCCATCGTTCGGGACCACCTCGGCGCGGGTGTCGCTCGGGCCACCGCGCGCATCACTCTGGTGTCGGAGAACCGCACCAGCCAGGCGCCGTACGTCGTCGAGTCCATGGTGGCCGCGGCGACCGGGCCGTTCGCGACCGAGGTCCAGCGCTGGCTCGTCGATCACCTCGCCGAGCCCTACAGCCTGTCCCGGCTGGCGGACGCCTTTCACGTCAGCACCCGGACATTGTTGCGCCGCTATGCCGACGAGGCCGAGCGCTCGCCACTGGCCTACCTTCAGCAGGCCCGGATCGGCGCCGCCAAGCGCCTCCTCACCGAGACCGATCTGACGGTCGGGAAGATCGCCCCACGGGTCGGCTACCAGGACCCGGGCACCTTGCGGCGACTGTTCACCGAACAGGTAGGCATCGGCACTGCCGAGTACCGCAGGCAGTTCCGTGCACGCAGACACCCCCGATAGGTGGCGCAATCGCCCCGAAACATGGCGATCTCGCCCCTCGCCGTCACACGCTGCCATGGAGAGGATCGACCTGCTCGTCCCGAGCACACCGATCCAACGTCAGGAGCGTCGCCGATGCCAGCCCGCGAGATGAGCGAGGACGATCCACTCGAGGACTTCGAACGCCGCAGTGTCACTTTCGAGTCGGCCACGAAAGTCGTCCTGGTGTCCGGCGCGGGTCCGGCCGTCATCGTGATGCCGGAGATGCCCGGAATCAGCCCCCACGTCGCACGTTTCGCGCGATGGGTGCGCGAGGCCGGTTTCACCGTGTACCTGCCGTCGCTGTTCGGACGCGACGGTGCGACGCCCACCGTCGAGGAGGGCACCGCCGTCGTGCGGCGGGCGTGCGTCAGCGCCGAGTTCCGTGCCTTCGGGGCCAACCGCACCAGTCCCGTGACCCAGTGGCTGCGGGCGCTCGCCCGATCCGCGCACCGGGAGTGTGGCGGCCCCGGCGTCGGCGCAGTCGGAATGTGCTTCACGGGCAACTTCGCTCTCACCATGACCCTCGAGTCGTCGGTACTGGCACCCGTTCTCTGTCAGCCGTCGCTACCGCTCGACGACCCCGCGGGGCTGGAGATCGCACCGGAGGACCTCAGCGCGATACGCGAGCGCCTCGACCGCGAGGACCTGGCCGTGATGGCATACCGCTTCGAAGGCGACAAGTGGTGTCGGGCAGAGCGGTTCGCCGCGTACACCGCGGCGCTCGGCGACCGATTCACCGCACGAGTGCTTCCGGACTGTGCGGCCAACCCCGACCCGTCGCCGTTCTTCGCCGAGGCGGTGGCCAGCCCGCACAGCGTGGTGACGGCCCATCTCATCGACGCCGCCGGTGAGCCGACGCTCGCCGCCCGCGACGAGATCCTGGCCTTCCTCACCGAGCGGCTTGCCCCTTCCGCGTGAACTTTTCAGGCCCGCCTGCGCGCAGGTACCCCGTGTCACTTCGGCGAATTCAAAGTAGTGCGCTACTCATGTGCGCGGGGCGGTCGCCGACCAAACTAGGGAGCGGGCGGATTCAGCCCTGCCGTGGCCTCGGAGAACGGAGGACCGCATGCCTATCTCTGTGCGGATCCGGTTGTGGATCGAAATCGCACTCGCCATCGCGACCGCCGCCCTGGCGGCGCTGACCGTGGTGACCCGCGAGTGGATCGAAATCATCTTCGGCGTCGACCCGGATCGCGGCAGCGGCGCACTCGAATGGGCGGCAGTGGCCGGACTGTGCCTCGCTTGCGTGGCGTGCACGGTGGTGGCCCGGGTGGAATGGCGACGCCACGCCCTCGGACAGGGCTGAGGCACAACGATGCACGCCGCGGCTGCTTTTCTGCGTGCACTGTGGGGCGCGATAGTGGCCCTGTCGACAGGATGGGCCGGTGCGCTGATCGCACTGATTCGCCTGTTACAGGCCATGATTCAGGCTGCCTGCGACCGCGCCCGGCTGCCAGGGCGCACGGCGCGAACCGCCGATTCGAGGTGCGTGCCGATCAAGCATCCCGCCTATCGCAAACCGGATCCGCTCATCTACTCACAGCAATACCTGATGGACCTCGGTCTGGCGGTCACCTGGGACAATCCGGATATCGAATTGCGCAGGGGCGGCGTGGCAGTGCCGTCGAGTGATATCGCCGCCGACACCGACTACGACATCGTCGCCCGCATCTGGAACGGATCGGCGAACGCACCGGTCGTGGGCTTGGCCGTCGAATTCCACTATCTCGACTTCGGCATCGGCACCACACCGATCCCGATCGGCACCACCACCGTCGACCTGGGCGTCAAGGGCGGGCCGAATTGCCCTGCCATGGCGGTGATTCCGTGGCGGACGCCGCCGCGTCCCGGGCACTACTGCCTTCAAGTGCGGTTCAGCTGGATAGATGACGCGAACCCGCTCAACAATATCGGGCAGGAGAACCTGACCGTGGTGGCGGCGCATTCGCCCGCCGAGTTCGGCTTTCGGTTACGCAATCCCGATGCGGCGCCACGGGTTTTCGTATTCGCGACCGACACCTATCGGTTGCCACCGCCGCTGTCTTGTAACGCCGTCGAGCGCCCGACTAAACGGGAACTGCGTCGGCGGGCGGTCGGTCCCGCCGACGCGCGCCTGTTCCCGGAACTGCCCGCATCGGTGCGCGCCCACCACGACCCCGCGGCCCACCCGGTGCCCGACGACTGGCAACTCTGCTTCCATCCCGCGCGGATAGCCCTCGACCCCGACGCCGAGGTCGACATCCAGGTCGTCGCGACTCCCCCGGACGGGTTCACCGGAACCAAGCGATTCAACATTCGCGCGGTGGCCGATGAGCTGATCGCCGGAGGGATCACGGTGGATATCGAGGCACGCTGATGGCCAGGCAATACACGAAATGCATCTCGCGGGACAACCACATCGGTGGCGCGTTGGTACAGGCGCTCATCGCGGCGGCCGTCGTCGCACTTCCGATTGTGCTCTTCGGTGGCGCAGTGATTCCCGGGGTGGCGGTGGTCGCGCTGTCGGCCATCATCGCCTACTGCCGATGGTGGCTCTACGACCGGCTCGTTTGTCTCGGCGGTGACAGGTGTGCGGTCGGGTGGGTCTCGAAAGTCGAACCGCCGTCGAAGAAGTCCGGTTTGGACATGTTCGACACCGACTACAGCTTCAACCTGGTGCTGTACCCACACCCCGAAGGGGCCACCCAGGAGGACGTCCAAGATGACCATCAGCAGGGCTACCTGATCAAGAACCAGCTGGGAGACGACTGGGATTTCAGCGGAATGGACGAGGGCCAGTACGCCTACCGGACGACCGCGGCGCTGCACGCGGAGTTCGAAGGAGCGGGCGTCTACGACCTGATGATCGCCTGCCTCGCGGCGCTACCGTTCGCCACAGCCGCGACCGTCGTCTGCGCCATTCCGGTGATCGGGTGGGCGGTGTGCGCGATCCTCGGCGCGATCGCCGCCGTGATCTTCGTCATCGGAGTCATCGTGGCGCTCAACGACACCGGTGACCCCAACGATGTCGATCCGGGCCTCGGCGAGATCCATACCAACGACATATTCGGCCGAGGCGCCGACATACTCGTCGTGAAGGGCACCTGGGTCTACGACTCCGCGCACTCGGGCTGGAACGAACTCCACCCGATCCTGCACTGCCAGCGCATCGGCACCTGGCAAGGGGGCTGGGCGACCTCGGGCACACCCGACATCGAACGATGGTGCGCGATGATCGCAGATGCCGAAAGCCCCTCGACTGCAACTGAACAGCAGAAACCAGAAAACCAATGGCAGGTGCATCCGGCCGTCGACGGCTGCACGCCCACACCCGACCGCCCCGATATCCGCTGATCACCTCGGCCCTACGGTGCGAGTCGCATCGTAGGAACGTAGCGATTTCCGAAGGAAGGTCCACCTGCGACGAGTTCGAACCACGCCCTTGCCGAATTAGTATGCATGTGCGTACCGTATGCACATGCGTACTATTGAGATTCCTGAACAGCCCTTCGCGGACGGCATCGTGCTCATGCCGTGGAAACCCGGTCCGCGCCAGGATGTTTCCGGGCGTGTGTTCGTCAGCGTGACCGACTTCCTGGCCCGGTCCGAGGAGGAAGTCCGCACCATCTACGAGATCGGGCTCGAGCTGGGGAACACCTGGCCGGTCATGCAGGGCGCGGTGGGTCTGTGGCTCTGGGGCCGGCCCACTGAGCGGCGCGGCGGATCCATCACGGTGTGGGAATCGGAACAGGACATGCGCCGATTCGTGCGATGGCCGGTGCACGCCAAGATCGTGCGGGCCTGGCGGGGCAAGGTGGGCATCGGCACCGACTCGTGGCAGGCCGACCATTTCGAGCCGCGACAAGTACTGGAACGCGCGCGGAACACACTGGAACGTCCACATCGCGACGCCGCATGACCATGTCCGCATACCCGAGCCGAGTTGCCGGTCGAAATCAACCGAGCCGGTAGGTTCGGCCTTCGACACCCCACTCGCCGAAGTCCGGGACGGCACCGCGATCCATGGCGCGGATCGACGGGCGCCCGATGTGAGCGAACACCAATCGTCGGACACCGTTTTCGCGGGCGATGCGGGCGGTGTCACGGACCGCTGCGTGCCCGCCGACGTTGTGTATGAATCGAATCGGGCGGTCCCAGCCAGCGGCGTCGGCGAACATCAGGTCCGCGCCGGCCGCCCACGGCGGAAACTGCCAGAACTCGGGCGCCCACACCACCCGACGCTCGCCGGTAGAGATGAGATATCCATAGGTGGGATGGCTGGTGTGTGCCACCGGGCACGGATCGACCCGCAGTGTCCGATCGGTATAGCGGCCGACTGCGGGCTCGACGGCACAGGCTCGCGCAAGACGGCGTATCCGGCCGATGAGCTCGGCATGGTCGTCGGTGACCAGCCAAGCGTCGATACGACCGCTGGGTTCCGCGCCGGGGCCACCGTCGAACATGATCCGATGTCCAGACGAGCGAAGTCGCAACCCGGCGGGTCGGTACCGGGGCGAGTTCATCGCCCCGACACCGAGCAGAGTGAACTCCATACCGCCACTCTGTCACGGCCGTTCGTCTACCGCCGGTGCCGCGACGTTGCTGAGGTCCTGTAGGACCGCCAGCGCGAGCGAATGGTCCTCCGGGGCCAGCACCGAGAACAGGATCTCTTGCACCGCATCGGCTTTCGGCAACAGCTGGGCGTATTCGCGCCGTCCGCTGCGAGTGAGAGCGATTCGCCGCTCGCGCTTGTCGGCCGGATTGATCGTTCTGTTGATCAGGTTCTTGCGCTCCAGCGAGCCGACCGCCTGGGTCATGGTCGAGGTGTCCGCGCCCACCCGCTGGGCGACCTCCTTCTGCACTGACGGCCCGTCGACGTAGATGACGTTGAGTATGGCGAACTGGATCGGAGTGATGGACTCGCCGACGGTCCTGCTCCAGATCGCATTGTGCCGTTGGTACAGCAGGCGGACGAGGTGACCAGGGGTAGTCGCGAACTCATGCGGCTGCAGCGCTGCCGACTGCGGGTTTCCCATCGGCAAATTAGACCACGGGCACCGACGTGGCACTGCCGCGAAGCCGACCAGACAACATCTAGTACGCGTACGTACGAGTTACCACGATGCAATCAGTACGTGTACGGATCGTTTGCTGCCAGATTAACCGGCGCGAAACATATCCGGTTGACCTGTGGTTTTCCATCCGCCATAACGCATGCTGACCAACAGCCCCCGAATATGGGGGTTGCCGCTGCACGCGACCGCCCGGTACTGTCCAGTCTATCGGGGGCCGGGCCTCGGTTGGACCAAGAAAAGCGCTCGACGATGCGCAAACCGTTGGCTGATCTACGGGGGTAGAAATAATTACCAGCATTGCATGACGGGCATTTACGAGTATGCCCTACGCCGCAAACGGGCGCGGCGAAAACTGCAATATTTCAGATCATCAGCGACACCATCGTCGGGCTGATTCTGCGTGTCATTGTGCGCATATCGCAATCGTTACAGACTGGATGTGAACATGTCGATACTTGGGCAGCCGCTCATCGCGAGCTCGGAACCGGAATTACGAGCGACGGAGTACGAACTGTCCATGCCGAGATTGCTCGGCGTGGCTACCGCCAATCCCCCTGATCGATACGAGCAGCGTGAGCTCATCGACCTGCTGGGAATCGAGGATCCCAAGATTCGCGGGGTGTTCCTGAACGGCGGAATCGAACGGCGTTTCCTCACGCTGCCGCCGCGTGACGAGCAGGGCGGCTTTCGAGTCGAGACCCAGGGCGAATTACTGGCAAAACATCGCGAGCACGGCGTCCGTACCGGCGCCGAGGCGATCCGGTCATGCCTGCACGATCTCGGCCGCGACCTGCGCGATATCGGCTACCTCGTGGCGGTGACGACCACCGGTTTCCTGACCCCCGGCTTCAGCGCTCTGCTGATCAACGAACTGGGCCTGTCCCCGCACACCGCACGATTGGACGTCGTCGGCATGGGCTGCAATGCCGGGCTGAACGGCTTGACGGCCGCGGCGAACTGGTCTGCCGCGCATCCGGGCGAGCTGGCCGTGCTGGCCTGCTCGGAATCATGCTCTGCGGCATACGTTTTCGACGGGACTATGCGAACCGCAGTGGTCAACAGTCTCTTCGGTGACGGCGCCGCGGCGCTGGCCCTCGTCAGCGGATTCGACGCCGAATCGGGCGCGCCGGAATTTCCCGACGCACCGACGCCGACATTGCTGGCGCAGCGCAGCTTCATGATCACCCAGGCACTCGACGCCATGCGCTACGACTGGGACGAGGACGCGGGCAAGTTCAGCTTCTACCTGGACCGGGAGGTCCCCTACGAGGTCGGCGCGCATGTGGAAGTCGTGGTCGATCAGTTGCTGAGCGATAACGGTCTGCGGCGCAAAGACATCGCGCAGTGGATCGTGCATTCCGGCGGCAAGAAGGTGATCGATGCGGTGAAGATCAACCTCGGGCTGACCGGCCACGACTTGCGGCACACGGTCAGCGTCATGCGCGACTACGGAAATCTGTCGAGCGGGTCATTCCTGTTCTCCTACCAGCGGCTGCTGGCCGAGAACACCGTGCGACCAGGCGACTACGGCGTCTTCATGACGATGGGGCCCGGCTCGCAGATCGAAACCGCACTGCTCCAGTTCTGATTCGCCACCGCATTCGACCATATGGGGACAAATGATGACCGCTAGCAGAGCCATCGATCCGGCCGGCGCCGAATCCGATGGCGTCGATATTCATGTCATAGCCGCGGTGATTTCCGCGGACAAGCCGTTGTCGGCCGATCTCGTGGAATCGGTGACCGCGCTCGCGCGCCGCGCCGAAGACGCTTCGTCCGATCGCCCACATGGCGTTGTGCTGTATATCAGTGGGGCACAGCGCGATCGGTCCTTCGCGTGGCCGGGCGATGTGGCCGTCGGGGATGTCGGCAAGTGGGAGACCGCGCTGCGCCGACTCGAACAGGTGCCGGCGCCGATCGTCGCCGTCGTGAGCGGCGACGCCTACGGCCCGGCCGCCGAACTGCTGCTGGTAGCCGACTATCGCGTCCTGCGATCCGGCTCCGTCTTCGCGTTCGCCGCGACCGAGTCCGGAGTGTGGCCCGCCATGGGTCTGCATCGGCTCGTCGCCCAAGCCGGCGTCGGCCCGGCCAGGCAGCTCACGGTTCAGGGGCGCTCGCTTTCGGCTGAGCGGGCCCGCGATCTGGGTTTGATCGACACCGTCATCGCCGACGGAGCCGAGGCCGAGACCGCGGCGATCAATGCCGGACTGGCATTGTTCGGGTCGGTCGCCGGATCCGAGGTCGCCATCCGCCGCCGCCTGCTGCTCGATGCCGGAACCACCCGTTTCGAGGATGCGCTCGGCGCGCACCTGGCCGCGTCGGATCGGACGCTGCGTCGCGGGCGGACCGCGTCGTGACATCAGTGATCGGGCCGAGCACGACCGGCGACCTGCGGCGCGACCGTGCCGAATTACAGCGGGCAGCAACCGAATACGGCGCGACGCTGCGATCCCTCGGCCCGGTCCAGCAGCGTGACGACGCGGAGATCGTCCGGGCGGCACAGGTGCATCGGGCGCTGCGCACGCTGCGTCACAACTTTCTGCGCGCGCACGTAGATGCGGTCTATCGGGCCGCGACCGACGACCTCCACCGGTCGCTGCGGCTGGCCGAACTCGCCGATGCCGCGGCGGAGCTGTTCCCCGGGCTCCTGCCCGACCACGACCAGCTCGCCGCCGAAGCCGACGTGCCGCAAGCCGGAAAAGAAGGCTGGGAGATCGACCAGGGGATCTTCTTCCATGCGGTCTTCGCGCACCCGATCGCGGGCAATCATCTGCTGGATGTGATGCGTGCACCGACCCAACGTGCGCTGACACTGCTCCCGGAGTTCGAGACCACCGGGTCGGTCACACTGCCCGCCGTGACGGTTACCCGGTCCGGCGACGTCGCAACCGTCACCATAACCAATGGCTATTGCCTCAATGCCGAGGACAATCAGCATGTCGCCGATATGGAGACCGCGGTCGATCTGGTGCTGTCGGACCCTCGATCACGGGTGGGCATCGTGCGCGGCGGCGTCATGGACCACCCGCGCTATCGGAACAAGCGAGTGTTCAGCGCGGGAATCAATCTCGCGCACCTGCACGAGGGGAAGATTTCGTTCATCGACTTCATCCTCGGCCGCGAAGCCGGGTACATCGCAAAGATTCTCCGGGGACTGAGCACCGATGCCGAGGCCTGGCCGATACAGCCGCGGACGAAACCGTGGATCGCGGCCGTCGATACCTTCGCGATCGGCGGTGGGGCACAGCTGTTGCTGGTCTTCGATCGGGTAATCGCCTGCGCCGACAGCTATTTCAGCCTTCCGGCGGCCCAGGAGGGCATCGTGCCGGGGGCGGGCAACCTGCGGCTCGGCCGGGCGTCGAACTTCCGGATGTCCCGCGATGTGATCCTCTGGGGCCGCAAGGTGTACGCGACCGAACCGGACGCGCGCTACCTCATCGACACCGTGGTCGAGCCCGCCGAGATGGATCACGAGATCCTCAGCGCCGCAATGCGACTCGCCTCCCCCGCCGTCGTCGCCAACAAACACATGCTGGTCTGCGCGCAGGAGCCGCAGGACGTCTTCCGGGCCTACCTGGCCGAATTCGCGCTCCATCAGGCCGCGCGTTTCTACGGTGACGATGTGCTGGCCAAGGTGAGCCGATTCCACGCGGGAGCCGGTCGATGACCGATCTGGAATTGACCACCGTCGACTACCGCAAGGACGGGCATGTCGCCACCGTCGAACTCGATCGGCCCGAGGTGCTCAACGCGATGAATCTGCGGATGCACGACGAACTAGCGCGGGTCTGGGACGACATCGAGGCCGACGACGACATCTGGCTGGCGGTGCTGGCCGGTAAGGGCGGGCGGGCCTTTTCGGTCGGTCAGGATCTAAAGGAGCTGGCCGCGCGGATCGACAACGGCACCGCACGCTCGAGTTTCGGCAGCGCGGGCATGCCCGGCTACCCGCGCATTACCGAGCGGTTCTCCTTCGCCAAACCACTGATCGCGAAGGTATCGGGTTACGCGTTGGGCGGCGGATTCGAGTTGGCGCTGGCCTGCGACATCGTCGTCGCGTCCAGCGATGCCGAATTCGGGCTCACCGAAGCCAGATTGGGGCTGATTCCCGGGGCGGGCGGGGTCTTCCGATTGCCCCGGCAGGCACCGTATCGGGTGGCGATGGGCCACCTGCTGACGGGCCGGCGCATGTCGGCCGCCCGCGCTGCCGAGCTCGGCCTGGTCAACGAGGTGGTGCCGGCGGCCGAGTTGGACGCCTGCGCCGACCGCTGGATCGCCGACATCCTCGCCTGCGCCCCATTGTCGGTGCGGGCCATCAAGGAGGCCGCCGCCGCCGCGTTCACCACGCCGCTGCCGGAAGCGTTCGCCGGGAAATACCACTGGGAGACCGTCCGGATGAATTCGGCCGATTCGCAGGAGGGGCCGCGTGCGTTCGTGGAAAAAAGGACGCCGAACTGGACCGGTCGCTAGGCCGGAAATCGCAGGACCAACAACATCAGAGAAGGGGCTATGCATCCACCGACCACCAGGCTCGGACGCGATATTATTTTCGACTATCTCCGCGACGCCGGTATCGAATACGCGTTCGGCGTGCCGGGTACCCATGAGATTCCGCTGATCGATGGCACGACCATCCCGGAGAACGGTGTGTCGTATGTGCCGTGCCTACACGAGAACATTGCCCTCGGCGCGGCCATGGGATACGCCAGAATGTCTGGTCGGCCGGGTGCCGCCGTCGTGCACATCACCCCGGGTACCGCGAACATTATCGGTAATTTGTTCAATGCGTACCGATCGAATATTCCGCTCATCGTCTTCTGCGGCCAACAGCACAGTGATCTACTGATCCAGGAGCCGATCCTGGCATCGGATCTGGTGCGTACCGCGGGTCAGTACGCGAAATGGGCACATGAGATCCGCAGCGTCGACGAGATCCCGATCGTCATGCAGCGAGCATTCAAGCAATTGCTGACACCGCCGTTCCGGCCGGTTTTCATCTCGATTCCGTGGAACTTCCTACTCGAATCGCCGACGATGCAGGAGCCGGGCCGGGTGACGCGAATCGCGCACGCCGTCACCGGTGATCCGGACGGGATCGCCGCCGCCGCCGATCAACTCGCGCGAGCGGAGAAGCCGGTGATACTCGTCGGCGACGGTGTCGGCGAGGCCGACGCGTGGCCGGAAATCGAGCGCCTGTCCCATCTACTCGGCGCCGCGGTGTATTCCGAGAACCAGGCCAGCCGGATGAACTATCCGAACGACCTCCCGCATTGGCAGGGCGAATTGGTGCCCACCCAAGACGGTGTGCACATGCAGTTGGGGGACTTCGACACCATATTCCAGATCGGGGTGAATTCGCAGGCCCAGATCCTGGTCTTCCAGTGGCAGAAAGGACCGATCCTGCCGGCACACCTCAAACAGGTTGTGCTGCACAACGATTCGTGGGAAATCGGCAAGAACTCCTATGCGGACGTCGGTGTGCTCGGGGACATCAAGCGGACGTTGCCGCTGATCATCGATGCCATTGCCGAGCACGACAGCCACGACGAAACCGCCGCCGCGCAACGCAACCGGGCGATTCTGGCGCTGGACGCACGCCGCACCGACGCATTCGCGACAGCGGCGGCCCTCGACTCGGCGCCCGAACAGGCCGCGACGATACCCGACTATCAAGTGCCCATGGTTCTCGCCGAAGTACAGAAGACGCTCACGAAACCACTGACCGTCATCAACGAGGATTTCGCCATCCTTCCGGTCGTGCAGAAGGCAATCCAGTACGACTCCCCCGACGCCTACTTCTGCACCTCCGGCGGCGCCCTCGGGTTCTCCCTGCCCGCTTCGCTCGGTATCGCGCTGGCAATCGGCAAGGAGCGGCTGGTGGTGAATATCGTCGGCGACGGCTCGGCACTTTTCCACACCAACGCGTGGTGGACGGCCCGGAAGTTCGACCTGCCGGTGCTCTACCTGGTGATGAACAACCACGAGTACAAAACGCTCATGACTGGTCTGGCCGCGATCGAACAGATCTATGGCTGGCAGCCAACACACGACGCCTGGTACCTGCGCCTGGGCCAACCGAACCAGGACTTCGCGAGGATCGCCGAGACATTCGGTATCGACGGCGAGGTCGTCACCGAGGGCAAGAAGCTTCGCGCAGCCATCGAGCGCGGACTCGAGGTCGTCGAGAACGGCGATCCGTACATCATCGATATTCGAATCGCATCGGCATCCGCCCCGCCGATCGACATGCTGTTGGCCGAGAAACCCGGTGTCGACGCTGCGGTGATCGAACAACAGCAGGCGATGGGGCCACCGTGAACCCACCGTCCGAGCGCAATCGCGCCGCTTTCCCGAGGCCGATCGACAGTCGGCTCCCGCACACGCGATCGGAAGAGGTAGAGCCATGACCGATGCCAAGCCGAGTTTGCAGTTGAACCGCCGCACACTGCTCGGCGGCGCCGTCATCGCGGCGGTCGGCGTCGCCGGGATCGGCGGGTTCCTGTATACCGAAAACACCATCGGGCCTTGGCGATTGACCGCCCGCGGACTGGTCGACCGGCTGCAAGCGACGGCCGGTGGCAGCTTCCCGGGCTGGCGGCGCAACCACGCCAAAGGCGTTGCGGTCGCCGGGTATTTCGAATCCAATGGCAACGGCGAGGAGTTGTCGAAGGCATCGGTGTTCCGAACGGGCCGCTACCGATTGGCCGGACGGTTCTCCCTCGGCGGCGGCAACCCGCACATGCCCGACGACCCCACCGCCCCACGCGGGTTGGGGCTGCAACTGTTCCTGCCCGGCGGCGAGCAATGGCGAATGGCGATGATCAATATCCCGGTCTTCCTCGACGCCACCCCGGAGGACTTCTACACCCGCACACAAGCATTCGCCGCCGACCCCGCAACCGGCAAGCCCGACCCGGACCGGATGAAACAGCACATCGCAACCCATCCCGAGACCGCCGCGGCGCTGGATATCATCGGCGCGGGAAAGCCCGCACCCGATTTCACCACTTCGGCATTCTTCGGACTGAACGCCTTCGAATTCACCAACCACGACGGCCACACCGTGCCGGTGCGCTGGCAACTGCGGCCCGAGCACAGCGACCGGACCGCGTCCGCGGGGCAGGGTGACAATGCACTGTTCGACGGACTCATCAGCGATATCAAGGCCGCTCCGGTGCGCTGGAAACTCGTTGTGGTCGTGGGGATTCCGGGCGAGGACCAGACCCATGACGCGACAAAACCGTGGCCGAACGACCGCAGACAGGTCGTGGTGGGCACCGTCGTCATCGATGAAGTGCGCACCGAGACGGCCGACAACGTCCAGGATGTGAACTTCGATCCGCTCGTGCTGCCCAAGGGCATCGCGCCATCCGACGACCCCCTGCTACAGGCTCGCTCGGCGGCCTACGCCGAGTCCTACCGCCGACGTGCCGGTGAGCCGAGACCGGCGGGTGCGATCCGCGTGGAGGGTGCCCGATGACGCTGCGCACCGAGAGCCTCGATGCCACGCGCTTCGGGACCACGGCACGAATCCTGCACTGGCTGATGGCGGTCCTGATCGTGGTGATGATCTTCGTGGGCGCCGCGATGGTCGGTTATCTCGGCGACTACAGCCTGCTGCTGCACATTCACAAATCCGTCGGACTGGCGATTCTGGTCCTCGCTGTCATTCGGATCGGCAATCGGGTGCTGCATAAACCGCCACCGCAGATCGACACCCTCAGTCGGCCCGAACGGTTCGTCGCCACCGGATCCGAAATCCTCATGTACACGCTGTTTCTGGTGCAGCCGATCGTCGGCTGGTGCCTGGTGTCGGCCTCCGGGATCCCGATCCAGATCGTCGGCGGCTTCCGCATTCCAGCCATTGCGCCCACCGACGCGGGCGTGTACGCGACACTGCGGACCCTGCACAGCGTCCTGGCCTACGTCCTGCTCGCAGCGTTCGTCGCACATATCTGCGCGGTGCTGTTCCACGCAATGCTATTGCGGGACAAGTTACTTCGGCGAATGACTTTTCCGGTCCTACGGCGCTAATGCGATGACCGGTTCCCGCACCGATCGCGACCCAACGGCCCTCGGCCGGTTCACCGGGCCGGTGATCGGGATCGTGCTCGTCGGCGCGAACCTGCGGGCCGCACTCACCGGTGTCGGCCCGCTACTGCCCGCCATCGAACAGGACACGGGGCTGTCGAGTGCGTCGGCGGGACTGCTCGTCGCGCTGCCACTGCTGATGTTCGCCGCCGTCTCGACCATGGTTGTCCATACGATTCGCCGAGGACCGGCGCTCGTCGTGCGAATTGCGCTCGCGGTACTGATCGTCGGCGTGCTGATCCGGTCGACACCCGGCGTGATCTTTCTGTTCGTCGGTACCGCGATCCTCGCGGCCGCCCTCGGTTTCGGCAATGTCCTGTTGCCGGCCATGGTGCGCGGTGTGGTGCCCGAAGGCCGCGTCGGCGTGGTGACCGGCGGCTACGTCACCGCGATGTCCTTGGCGGCCGCGGTGTCCTCGGGGATTGCGGCGCCGATGGCCGAACACCTGCCGGGCGGCTGGCGCACCGCGCTGGCCGGTTGGGCGGTGCTGGCGATCGCGGCGCTGTTGGTGTGGTCGGCGACGGAACGGCGGATGGTGATGGCGCCGGTCGCCACCGATCGGGCTCCGACGCCGTGGCGGTCGCCGCTCGCCTGGCAGGTCAGTGTGTTCATGGGTCTACAGTCGCTGGGCTTCTACGCAACACTCGCATGGCTGCCGAGCGTCATGCACGACCACGGGATCTCACCATCGGCGGCGGGCATATATCTGTTCTTCTTCCAGATTCTCGGCTTGGTCGCCATCAACGCGCTGCCACAACTATCGCGACGGCTCGGCGGCTACCGGTGCCTCGCGGTCATAGCGTCGGTGCTCGATGCGCTGGGTTTCGCGCTGCTGGCCTGCGCGCCACAGTTCGCGCTGGTCTCGATTGCGCTGCTCGGCCCAGGGGCGGGAATCTGCCTGGTTCTCGCGATGACATTCCAGACCGAGCGAGCCCAGGATGCGCCGCAAGCAGCAGCATTGGCGGGAATGGCACAAACGGTCGGGTTCACACTGGCAGCGGTCGGTCCCCTAGTCCTCGGCCTACTGCACTCCCGCACCGCACGGTGGGAACCAGCGTTGATCACCCTTGCCGCCGTGACCATCGTCCAAGCGGCCGTCGGCGTGGGCGCCGGCCGCGACACGCATGTCGGCGCTTGATGAACCCGGCAGTCGACCTACACCTACCGAGTATTGGTCGCCGCGCCTCCCGACGACGGGCGGTACCAGCGGCACATCATGGTCGCGTCAGGCGACACGCCGCATTGCCAACTCTGGGAAGGGTTAGCTGATATCGATCGTCCCGTTGAACACCATCGGGGTCGGGCCCGGGTCGCAGTCCTGGAACGTGCTCGTCGGCATGGGCATGCCGTAGCCGATCATATTCGGCCCACCGTCCTCGCCCTTCTTGACGGTGATCTGGATTGCCATCGCGTCGGGTGCGAACACCATCACCGGTTCGGAGTTAGTGATCGGGTAGACCAGCGATACTGTGTTGCCGTTGACCCTCAGACAGGTGACCGGACCGGTGAACTTCACCGGCAGCGGCATATTCCCGAACTTGCCGGTGGCGACATAGGTGCCGGTCGCCGGACCATCCCCCTGCCCCTGCGCATCGACGTGCAGGATGCTCATACCCATCACTTGCATATCGCCGTTGATCGACACACTGGCCTGGTCCGCCGCTGCCTGCCCTGCCGCCGCGACCACGGCCGCTCCGGCCGCAGCCACGGATACAGCAAAACGAGTAAGCCGAGTTGTCATGTCGAGACCTCCCTAACGGTTGGATGTGCCGTCGGGTACCCGGTGCGCAAACAACCATGCCTCGTGCCGTCACGAGCAGGGATCCGCCCATAGCATCCCGACAGCAACTCGCCTGCCCTACTGGAACGCGGCCATCTTTCTGGGCTCCAGTTTCTCTGAGCACGGATGGACGGCTCTGATGCGTTCGATGGACATCGGCGATCGTCGTGCGCCAGGCGTGCGACGCGGCTTTTGGCAATTAGCTGGCGAACATGTGCTCGCCAGCCTCGCGCATTGAACGATGTGACGGAAATGATCGACAATGGCGGTATGGCGACGGTGCTGCTGGGCGGCGACGTCATGCTGGGCCGCGGGGTGGACCAGATTCTTCCGCACCCCGCTGATCCGACGCTGCTCGAACGGTGTGTCGAGGATGCGCGGACGTATGTGGAGCTGGCGGAGCATATGCACGGCGCATTTGCCCGTCCCGTGGATTTCGGCCACCCATGGGGTGAGGTCCTGCCGCTTCTGGCTCGACTCGCCCCGCAGGTGCGACTGATCAACCTGGAAACCTCGATTACCGCCGATGGCGCCTTCGCGCCCGCCAAGGGCATTCACTACCGCATGAACCCGGACAATGTGCCGGTGTTGACCGCAATCGCGCCGGTCGTCTGTGCGCTGGCCAATAATCACATTCTCGATTTCGGTGTTCGAGGGCTGGCCGACACCGTGGAAACACTCGATACCGCGGGGATCCAGCGCACCGGGGCGGGGGCGGACTTCGACGAGGCCCGGGCCCCGGCGATATCGGAACTCGATGACGGACGACGAGTGGTGATCGTCTCGGTCGGTGCGGGCTCGAGCGGGGTTCCGCACCATTGGGCGGCGCGCCGCGACCGGCCGGGGCTGTGGTGGATCGGCGATACGCCGAATATTCGCGCCGCCGACGAGGTGGCGGCAGAAGTGTTGGCGCACAAGCGCGATGACGATATCGCGATCGTCTCGGTCCACTGGGGCCCCAACTGGGGCTATGGGGTGCAGCGCAGCGAGAAGCAGTTCGCGCATCGGTTGATCGATGCCGGAATCGATCTCGTGCACGGACATTCCGCACACCACCCGCGGCCGATCGAGATCTACCGGGGCAAACCGATTCTGTACGGATGCGGTGACGTCATCGACGATTACGAGGGCATCCGCGGCTATGAGCGGTACCGCCCGGATCTTCGCCTGCTGTATCTGGTGTCAATGGATCCCGGCGCGATGGAGACGCGAATGATTCCGCTGCGGATCCGGCACATGCGCCTGGAATCGGCCGCGCACGGCGAATCTCGATGGCTGTGCGAGACGATCGAGCACATCAGTCGCGACTTCGGCACCCGGGTCGCATCGCGGCCCGACGACCTGCCGGTGGTGTTCAAGACCGCACGACGCTGAGATGGCGGCGGAACCAGTCGCGGGCCAGTTCCGCCACCTGCTCGAGCGCACCGGGCTCCTCGAACAGATGCGTCGCGCCGGGGACGACATCGATCTCGCTCGGACACGGCATCTGCAGCTGGGCCTCGCGATTGAGCTCCAGCACCTGCCGGTCGTCACCGCCGACGATCAGCAGCGTCGGCGCGCGAACGTGCGCCAGCCGCGGACCGGCCAGGTCGGGGCGGCCGCCACGGGAGACGATGGCCGCGATCTCGGCGCCGGGTTCGGTGGCCGCCCACAGCGCGGCGCCGGCACCGGTACTCGCCCCGAAATATCCGGTCGGAAGACCAGTCAGCATCGACCGCGTGCGCACCCCGTGGGTCACCGCGACGAGACGTTCGGCGAGCAGCTCGATATCGAAAACCCGCGCACGGTCACCCTCCTCGGACGCGCTCAGCAGGTCGACGAGCATCGTCGCGAGTCCCGCTCGATTCAGTACACCGGCGACCAGCCGATTGCGCGGACTGTGCCGACCACTACCGCTGCCGTGCGCGAAGACGACCAGACCGGTGGAGTTCTGCGGGACGGCGAGTATCCCGGTCAGCCGGATGGACTCCGACGACACGATGACCTCTTCTGTCCGCGTCAAGGGATCGGATGCGGAGGGCGACATGGGAACACCTCCTGGTATCCGGAGTACTCGCCCGGCCGATCATGTGCAAGCGGCTCTCACCCCGGGGCTCCGCCGAGCACTTCGACTCGGCCGGTGTCGAGGTTGTAGTAGGCGCCGACGACGGAAACAGCGCCACGCTCCACCATCGGCGCGAGGTCGTTGTTGCGCCGTAGATCTTGTGCGGTCAACTCGATCTGGATATGGGTCATCGTCTCGACCGGGTCGTTGCCCGGCGACTCCATCCGCTCGTATGCCGGGCGCAATGCCTCCACGATCGACTGCAGATTGCCCGGCAGCGGGGTGCCCTCATGCAGAGCCTTGTATGCCGCGGCGACTGCACCGCAGCGCTGGTGCCCGAGGACCATGATCAACGGGGTGGCGCTGGTCATCGGGCCGTATTCGACGGAACCGATCACGACGGGACCCACCGCGAGGCCACCGGTGCGCATCACGTACAGATCGCCGAGCCCGGTGTCGAACACCAGCTCCGGCGGGACGCGCGAGTCGATACACGACAGTACGACGCCATACGGCTGTTGATTGCGAGCCAGCAGCTCGCGTCGATCCGGATCCCGGTCGGGGTGGTCCAGGTTGCCGTCGATCCAGCGCCGATTGCCCGCCATCAGCCTGTCGAAGGCGGCCTTGGCGGTCTGCGGCGGCGCTTGCGTCGTAGGGACTTGCTCCGATTGCTGATCGCCCCCGCAACTCGCCATCACCGCTGTTGTCGCGGTCAGGGCGCCGACCATAACTGTTCGGCGATCGAGCACACCCATGTTGTCACCTCCGCGCACTCGGTGGATCTGGTTACGAGACCGGCGAAACGGTGCCACAGCGATTGCTGCAAGTATGCGCGCGGGTGAAATCGTGGTTCCATCCGGCCACCGGGGCGGGCACAATGGATACGCAATCAATACGCTCGTGAACGACGGACTATCGGGGAGCCTCGCCGACAACACGGTCGAGAAGGAACCGGTCATGGCTCGTTCCACCGCTACGGCATTGTCGTCGCGTTTCAGCGGCCTCTCGAACCGGACGCACGGCGACTTCTCGAGCATCGATGCACCGCAAACGCGCCGCCACGCGCGGTATCCCGATCCCGATTCGAAGCTGCGAGAACCCCTTGCCGATCAACGACTGCGGCCAGGGAACAGGGGGCGCAACGGCGCGATCGCGCCGCGACAGAGCCCGCTCACGGTGAGCGGACCAGATCAGGAAGGCAGGACCCGAGATATGACCGCGGAACAGGTGGTACGGCCAGCAGGCGCAGGCGATGCGGTGTGGATGCTGGGCGGTCGCTACACCGTGAAGGTGTCCGGCGCCGACAGCGACGGGCAAGTGACCGTGATGGAGATGGCGATGCCCGCCGGGTTCGGACCGCCGCCGCATACCCATCCGGGTGGCGAGTCGGTCTACGTTCTGGACGGAACGGCACGGTTCAATATCGGCGACGAGGTCGTCGAGGCCGGACCCGGCTCGTTCCTGCACATCCCGGCCGGCACGGTGGAGAATTTCGAGCCGACCTCGGACCTGCGGCTGCTCGTCGCCTACACGCCCGGCGGTATCGACAAGTTCTTCCTGGAACTCGGCGACCGCGCCGAGGGCCCGGGCCTGCCGCCCACGCCGCAGGGGCCGCCCTCGGAAGAGTTCATGAACCGGATGGTCACGGTGGCCGCCCGCTATGGCATGGATATGAAGCTGCCGGCGTCGCATTGACCCGTGATGCACCCCAGCACGTCCGCTCGGTCGCGGCGATCTCCGTGTCGGCCGAGCGGGCCGCACCATCTCCAACGCGAAAGTATTTGTGCGGCAACACAACCGATAATCCGGCGTCGAGCGATCGAGGCCGTGGAGGAGTGAGCGATGTCCATCCCCGCGAAGAACGGACTAACGCCGACGGTGCTGATCCTGGGAGCCGGGTTCGGTGGGCTGGAACTGGCCGCCTGTCTGTCCGAGTCAATGCCCGGCGAGATTCGGGTAATACTCGCCGACCGCAATGACGGGTTCACGTTCGGTTTCTCCAAACTGGAAATCCTGTTTCGCGACCGGACCCCGGAATCCGTGCGCGTCAGCTACCGCGACCTCGTCCGTCCCGGAGTCGAGTTCCGCCAGGAGCAGGTCACATCGATCGACCCGCAGACCCGCCACGTCGTCACCGACAGCGCCAGCTACGACCCGGACTTTCTGGTTGTCGCTCTGGGCGCCGAATACGACCCCGCCGCTACCCCGGGGTTCGTCGCGGATGGTCACGAGTATTACTCGATCCAGGGAGCTTGCCGACTGCGCGATCGGCTGGCCGGTTTCGACGGTGGAACCGTTCTCATCTCGGTGTTGAGCGTGCCGTTCAAGTGTCCGCCCGCCCCGTACGAGGGCGCGATGCTGCTGCACGAGCTGCTGACCCGGCGTGGCATCCGCGACCGCACCCGCATTCACGTGCTCAGCCCGATGGATTCACCGATCCCTGTCTCCGCGGACACTTCTGCCGCACTTGTCGAGGCGCTCGCGCGGCGTGGGATCGACTACTCTCCCGGGCGGCGGGTCCGCGCGCTCGACCCGGCGAACCATGTCGCGACCACCGGCGCCGGTGACCTCGGCTACGACCTGTTCATCGGCATCCCGACCCACTGTGTCCCGCCCGTGGTCGAGGCATCCGGGCTGACCGTCGGCGGCGCCGACGGCTGGATCCACGTCGACCCGCAGACCCTCGCCACCCCGTATCCGGGCGTCTACGCCATCGGCGACTGCGCGGACGCGCCGGTGCCACGCGCCGGTGTATTCGCCGAGAATGCCGCCCGCACGGTCGCAGCGCACATTGCCGCGCAGCTGCACGGAACACCCGCGCCCGGAAAGTATCTCGGCCAGGGGTCCTGCTATATCGAATTCGGGGACGGCCTCGTCGGCAAGGTCGACGCCGACTTCCTTTCCGGACCGAAGCCGGTCGCACCGTTCATCGGCCCCTCGACCGAACTAGCGACCGAGAAGGCCGAATTCGCCGCCACGCGGATTCGGCGCTGGTTCACCGATCAGCGGACGGTGACCGGAACCTCCTGAATCAGGTTGTTCCCCATGCCCTGGCGGTTCCAGAATTGCTCGGCCGGTTGCACATTCCCGTCCGCGTCGGTGGCGCGGCAACTCAGTCGGTATTCGCCCGGTCGCGCATCCCAGGCGTAACTCCAGCTGTGCCAGGCGAATTCGGCGAGTCGGCTATCCAATCGGGCGTCCTGCCAGACGCCGTCGACGCCGACTTCCACCCGGATCACGCGCGAGGTTCCGCACCACGCGCGGCCGCGCAGTAAGACGGCGCCGGCGTCGACCGTGCGTCGCCGACTCGGGAAATCGGGAATGCCGGGCGGAACCATCAACGCACGCACCCTGATTCGCGACACCGGTAGCCCCGGATCGTCGGCATCGTGTTGGTAGCGATAGGCCGCCGCCTGTTGGAACCCGGTGAAAGCCCGGTCGACGACTTCGATATGCCGCAGCCATTTGACGCTCGCCATGCCGTACCACCCGGGGACGAGCAGTCGCAGTGGAAAGCCGTGCTGCGGCTGGAGCGGCGCACCGTTCATTTCGTAGGCGAGCAGAATTTCGGGTCTTCGGCATTCGCCGATGCTCAGGGAGCGTTGATAGTTGTGCTCCACATTGTCCTCGAATCCGCGATCGGCCCCGGTGAATACAACCTCGACCGCCTCGTCCCGGATTCCGCAATCATCGAGAATCCCGCACAGTGCGGTGCCCGTCCACGCCGCCGTACTGATCGCCTCTAGCCCCCACGGTTGGCTGACGTTGCGCGGGTCCATCCCGGTGCGTCCGTTACCCGCGCATTCGAGGGTGACCGGAATCGTCGTCGCCGGTCGCGATCTGATGTTGTCGAGCGATAGCTCCAGTTCGCGCTCGACTTTTCCGGTAACCCGCAATCGCCACGTCGCTGCGTCGATCTCCGGGATATCGAAATGAATCAGCAAATAGTGCATGCCGACGGGCGTGATGTCGTACCGCATGCCTTCCAGTTGCATGCCGTGATTGCGCGTCGCCAGCGCGAGCTCGTCGAACCGGACGCCTTGCGCGCGCGAGATGAGTTCGGTCATCGGCTCGGCTGATGTTCTGATCGAGATGGAACAGGCTGTCGGGGTCAGTATAGGACCGCCCGACCGGCGCGAACAGCGCCGGAAGCGCCGCTGCCTGCGGATTTCGCGCGTCCATCGGGTCAGTTGTCGATCACGATGTGACGACTGAATGCGCGAACGGCTTGCTCGAGGCCCGGTGCCAGGTCCTGATTCGTCGCCATCGACTCGATGCGGCCGCCAGTGCGATCAACCGCGCGTGGGTAGGTTGTTTCGTCGCTGATCAATCCATCGGCCCAGCCACTGCGCGGAAAGCGCGAGTTCACGACGGCGTCGTCGCAGGAAACCGGGATTTCGGTCTTTTTGGTCGGATCGAAACGAAAGCTGTTCCGGTCAATTATTTTTCATACGGCCGAGGCGTATGAAATGGTGCGGTCATGCTGATCGAATACGGGGTGTGGGTTTCGCGGCTGTTGGTCGGCGTGGTCTTCGGCCTGTCGGCGTGCGGGAAGTTGGCGGATCGGGTCGGGACCAGGACGGCGGTCGCCGATTTCGGTGTGCCGGTTCGGTGGGTGCCCGCAGTGGCATGGGCACTGCCGGCGGTAGAGGCGGTGGTCGCCGTGGGGGCGCTGCTGCCGTGGACTGCCGCGTGGGCAGCGCTGATCGCATTTCTGTTGCTCACGGCGTTCACGGTGGCGATCGTGCGACTGCTCGTCCGCGGGAAGCGGCCTGCCTGCTCATGTTTCGGTGCATTGAGTGCCACGCCGATCGGTGCCAGGACTGTGGTGCGCAATGGATTGTTGATGGTGCTGGCGGTGGTCGTCGGCTGGGGTGCATTGCAGCATTCGCGGGTGCCCGCCGACCTGCCTGCCGACAACGCGGTGGGCCTGGTGGTGATGGCTGTGCTGGTGGCAATGCTCGTGTGGCTGTTCGGTGCCGTCGGCATTTTGCGCAGACGGCTGGATGCACAGGCGCTTTCGACGCTCGGCGCGGAGGGCCTGCAGGTGGGTGCGGTAGCGCCGGAGTTCCAGTTGCTCGACATCGCCGGGGAACGGACCAGTCTGGAATCTGTGCTGGCACAGGGTAAGAACGTGCTGCTGGTATTCGTCCATCCCGGCTGTGAGATGTGTGCGGCGCTCGCTAGGGAACTGCCGCGCTGGCAGATGCGGACCAAGGACACACTGTCGATCGTGGTCGTCGGCAACGGCGATGCCGCCGAACACGCGGTCTGGGGCCGAGAACAGGAGCTGGGCGATATCCCGGTCCTGGTACAGCAGGGCAACGAGGCGGCCCTGCGATACCGCGTCCGCGGCACACCTTCGTCCGTGCTGATCAGCGCGGACGGTCGTATCGCGGCTCCGGTCGCGCGTGGCGCCATGGCCACTCGGGAGCTGATCATGTCCGCGAAAAAGGTGGTACGGCTGCAATCACCCGACCATGACGGGGTCCCCGCCGGGACTCACCAATAATTTCACATACTCGCCGCCACTTACACGGTCCGATACAGACCAGTTGTCAAATTATGCGGGCAAGCCGATCGATATCGTTGACGAATGACCAACGGCCTGGTCGGACGGCCGATACCATCGAATGGCAACAATGCACTATCCGCGACCCATCGAAACACTCGACGAAGGGGAATATCATGGCGGACTTCGCATTCACGGATTACTCCGGCAAAGAATTCATCATCCGGCTGACAAACGAGCAACGAATCGAAGAGGCGCGCCGAATTTTGTCCGGCGAGGAACAGATGTCGACCCACGTCATGGGCAGGATCAGGAAAATTCCCGCCGACTACAACCCGGGGTGGAGCTTCCACCTCGACCCCGACACGATCTCGTTCTTCACCGTCGCCATCGAGGTCTGCGATGCGAGCATCACCTACACCGAGGACTATCTCGACGAGGCCTGCGGCGCATTCCTGCCGGGCTGCTTCTGGTGTCCATGGTCGTCCAAGCTCACCCGCGAAGTGGCCTGACCTGGTGTAAAAGCTGTCGGGTTCCGGCCGACGTGAGTGCCGTCGGCCGGAACCGCGACGCTCGTATCGTCCCGGGCCATGCGCGCCCAGGTGTCCAGGCTTCGGCTGGTGATGGGCATGATCCGACCGGCCCGGCTCCCTGTGTTCAGTTGTAGAGCACCGGCTTCCACCCGGGCACGCGGTCATCGAGAGGGCATGGCCCACAACACGATCCGAGCGGCCTGCCGGGTTCCGGTAATGTTCGGTGCGTGACGGACGGCGAGGGGGGACCACCGCCCGGGTCGCGATACTCGGCGGGAGCCGCGGTGTCGGCTCGGTTACGGGAAGCGATGCTCGCCGCACACGCCGAGGCCGTGGATGTCGTTGGCCGGTACGGATTTTCGATCAATCGCGAGCTGGTCGAGTTGCTCGCGTTGCAGCGGCGCGTCACTCGAATCGCGGATGAACTCGACTGGGGCAGTGTCGATATCGGCGCCTCTAGTAGTGCCACGCGGATGAATCGCTTTCGAAGCAGCTAGCGAACCCGACCCCGATCGTGGTCGGGCTCGGCTCAGATGCACCGGCCGCGACGGGCGCGGATTTCGATCTCGATGCCAGTGCGCCGGCGACCGGTCCGAACCAGCTCCGAGACCGCCCGCACCGAGACCGCACCGAGACCGCGAAGGTGTACGGCGAGCTCTGACACAACTGTGCCGAGTGGAAGTTCCCGGCCACTGGCACCGGGCATGCATCCGACTGCGGGTCGATGTCCGACCTTGGTCGGGCGTTGCGGGTGCGGCGTCGATGGCTCCGGCCGATGGACCATCGATCGGGGCCTCGACGCCCTGGTCAGAGCCGTATTTCCGATCATGCGATGATCATCACCGTAGAGTGGGGCAAGTGGCGGCACTGCTGACCCAGGGACAGACCGGTCTGGTCGGCACCGACGACATCACCGTGTCGGTGCTGCACACCGCTCGCATCGACCTGGCCGCGTTGCTGCTGGACCCCCAGGGCCGGGTGCACGCCGACACCGACCTCATCTTCTACAACCAGCCCACCGGTCCCGGCCTGCAGCTGATCCCCGGACAAGCCGCCCTGGCCATCAATCTGCGCGCGATCGCGCCGGGTGTCGTCCACATCCGCATCGTCGTCACCCTCGACGACCAAACCACCCGCTTCGACCGGCATTCACCCCCACACATCACCGTCACCGACCCCCACGCACAGCCGTTGTACGAGTACACGATCGAGGGATTGACCAGCGAAACGACGGCGATCGCACTGGACCTGGATCGCACCCCGGCGGGCTGGCAGGCCCGCGCCCTCGGCCACGGCTACGGCAGCGGGTTCGCCGCGCTGCTATCCGCCCACGGCGTCACCGTCGGCGCCACTGCCCAACAACAGCCGCCATCGGCGGCGCCGAATCCGCCCGCACCGCCGTTGGGACCGAGGCTGGGAGACGGTCAGGAGGTGGCGCTGGTCAAGCACGGCGGCGACGAACTGGCGTATGTGAAAATGGCGCTGGGCTGGGACCCGGTCCGGGTCCACGGCAGATGGGGCAGCCGTGCCATCGAGATCGACCTCGACGCCTCGGCGCTGGTATTCGCCGACCGCGACCTCGTCGACGCCTCCTACCACGGTCAGCTCAGCACCCGCGACGGCGCCATCCGCCACTCCGGTGACAACCTGACCGGTGAGGGTGAGGGCGACGACGAGACCATCGCCGTCGATCTGACCCGACTGCCCGTGCATGTGACCGCGGTGGTATTCGTCATCACCTCCTACGCCGGGCACACCTTCGAACGGGTCCGAAACGCCTTCTGGCGCTTGGTCGATGGCACCACCAACGCCGAACTCACCCGCGCCAACCTCCGCAGCGGCGGCGCACACACCGGCATGCTCGTCGCCAAGCTCCATCGCGAAGACGGCGCCTGGAAACTGCAGGCCCTCGGCCACCCCATCCAGGCCAGTCACCCACTCGAGGCCGTCGACCAAATCGGCCCCTATCTCTGAACGACAACCACGGCACCGGGGTGCCACCGTCGAACGCACGGCCACCACCACACCGACGCCGTCAGGACCGCAACTGCGTGACTTGGCCCGCTTCGGCCGAAATACGTTGTGCGACAACAACAACCCCGTTCCCGCAGGGTTCGCTACGATGGAAGGGTGCGGATCGGAGTCGGACTCTCCACCGCGCCAGGAGCGCGGCAGGCAGGCGTGGAAGCCGCAGCGAACGCACGCGACCAGATCGCGGGCGAGCCGCCATCGCTCGCTGTGCTGCTGGCGTCACGGGCACACACCGATGCGGCCGCGGCCGTACTCGCCGGAGTCCACCAAACGGTCCGGGTGCCCGCACTTGTGGGATGTGTGGCGCAGGCGATCGTGGCCGGCGACCGCGAGATCGAGGACGAGCCCGCGGTGGCAGTCTGGCTGGCCTCCGGGTTGCCCGCCGCCGCCGAGACCTTCCAACTCGACTTCGTCCGCACGGCGACCGGAGGGCTACTGGCGGGCTACCGATTCGACAAGGCCGCCCGCGACTTCCATCTGCTGCTGCCGGACCCCTACTCGTTCCCCGCCGACGTGCTGCTCGAGCACCTGAACGCCGATCTGCCCGGCACCACCGTGATGGGCGGGCTGGTGAGCGGCGCGGGCGGGCCCGGCGGCTGCCGGCTGTTCCACGACCACGATGTGGTGACCTCCGGCGCCGTCGGCGCGCGACTTCCCGGCCTGCACGGTGTCCCCATCGTGTCGCAGGGCTGCCGACCGATCGGGTACCCGTACATCGTCACCGGCGCGCGTGGCGCGGTGATCACCGAATTGGGCGGGCGACCGCCGATCGAGCGGTTGCGCGACATCGTCGAGGTGCTGCCACCCGATCAGCAGGAACTGGTGACGCACGGGCTGCAGATCGGCATCGTGGTCGACGAGCATCTGGCAGCGCCCGGGCAGGGCGATTTCCTGATTCGGGGGCTGCTCGGCGCCGACCCGTCGAGCGGCGCGATCGAGATCGGCGAGATCGTCGAGGTGGGCACGACCGTGCAGTTCCAGGTCCGTGATGCGGTCGGGGCGGACCACGATCTGCGGGCGGCCCTCGTACACATGGATTCGGACCTGCCCGGACGCCCGGCCGGTGCGTTGCTGTTCACCTGCAACGGACGCGGTCGGCGGATGTTCGGGGTCGCGAACCACGACGCCGCGACAATCGAGGACTTGCTCCATGGCATTCCGCTGGCGGGCTTCTTCGCCGCGGGCGAGATCGGCCCCATCGCGGGCCGCAACGCGCTGCACGGATTCACGGCCTCGATGGCGGTATTCGTCGAATGAGCGTCGACATGCGGGTCTACGCCGAGCTGAACGACTTCCTGCGGCCCGACGAGCGATATACGGTGCTGCGCCGATCGTTCCGTCCGCACCAGACCGTGAAGGACGTCATCGAGGCGGCCGGCATCCCGCACACCGAGGTCGACCTGGTGCTGGTCAACGGGCAACCGGTGGCCTTCGACCAGCGTCCGCGCGAGGGCGATCGGATCGCCGCCTATCCCGTGTTCGAGACCCTGGACATCGGCCGGGTTACCCGGGTGCGCCCACACCCGCTGCGCGAGCCGCGCTTCGTCGTCGACGTCAATCTCGGCGGCCTCGCCAAACTGATGCGGCTGATGGGCCTGGACGTGGACTGCCGGTGGGACGCCGATGATGCCGCACTCGCCGAACTGTCGGCGGCCCAGCACCGGATCCTGCTCACCCGCGACCGCGGACTGCTGAAGCGGCGCAATGTAACTCACGGTGTATACGTCCGGTCGGACCGGCCGATCGATCAGATCGTGGAGGTGATCCGGCGGCTCGACCTGGTCGAGCACCTGGCGCCGCTCACCCGCTGCCTGCGCTGCGGTGGCGCCGTCGTCGCGGTCGGCAAAGCCGAGGTCGAGGATCGGCTGCAACCGCTGACTCGCCGTCATTACGACACGTTTCAGCAGTGTCGAGGCTGCGGGCGGGTCTATTGGCGCGGCTCGCACCAGGTCCGGCTCAATGCGACCGTCGCGGCGATCCGCACCGGGCTTAATCGATCCTGACACCGTCCCTGGCGAGATGGCCGGGCTATTTCGACGCCGTTGCGCCGCCGACGGCGACCGTGGGAGCGCCGATCCGGGCTACCGTCTCGGCGACGCGCTCCAGGTGCTCGGTCATCGCGGCGCGGGCGGACTCCGGTGAACCGGCCTCGATGGCCCGCACGATGGCCTCGTGCTCACGGTCGGAATCGGCGCGGCGGTCCTGGGTCAGGTTGAGGAATTCCGATTGCGGGTCCAGCGCGCGGCGGGTGTCGGCGACCATGGCGGCCAGCATCGTATTGCCGCTGGCGGCCGCGATCGCGGTGTGCAATTCGCCGTCGTATTGCACCCATTCGTGCGCGTCCGCGGCCGCGGCCAGCTTGTCGAGGATCTCGAACAGCCGCCGCAGGTGCTCCGGTGTGCGTCGCTCGGCGGCGAAACCCGCGGCCGGGATTTCGACGAGTCGGCGCGCCTCGATCAGGTCAGCGGCGCCGACGCCCGCGAAGGTCGGCTGCGTATCCGCATTCTTGGAGATGACGAAAGTGCCTCGGCCGGTGTGGGTTTCGGTGAGTCCGAGGATCGCGCAGGCATGCAGCGCCTCGCGGACCACCGGTCGGCTCACGCCGAACTGCTTGGCCAGGGCCAATTCCGCGGGCAGACGGTCGCCGACCGCGTAGTCCTCGCTCTGGATGAGGCTCTTCAACCGACGAAAGACCGCTTCGGTGGCGCCGATGCGCTGCACGTGTCCTTCTTCGACCGTCACCGAACCAGTATCGCATTGACAGTCGCTGTGACCCCCATTACAGTCCAACCTGTCTGACAGCCTGACAGCCTTACTTCTGAGCGTTATACCAGCGCCGAGGCGCCCGCCCATCAGCGGAGGCTGGATCCGGCCCATTGGAAGGTTTCGATGCAAGACCACGACCAACAGTCGACCGCCACCGCCAGCGCGCCCGCACCGCGCATCGATATCGGCGACCTCGGCTACCAGAAGCGGCTGCGCAAGCGCCACATGCAGATGATCGCGATCGGCGGTTCGATCGGCACCGGGTTGTTCCTCGGCGCCAGCGGCCGGATGGCGCTCGCCGGTCCCTCCCTCGCCCTCGTCTACATCGTGTGCGGGATCTTCACCTTCATGGTGGTGCGCGCGCTCGGCGAACTGGTGATGTACCGACCATCGTCCGGGGCGTTCGTGTCCTATGCCCGCGAATTCCTCGGTGAGCGCGGCGCGTATTCGGTGGGCTGGCTGTACTTCCTGAACTGGTCGACGACCCTCGTCGCCGACATCACGGCGGTCGCGCTGTACGCGCATTACTGGTCGTTCTTCGTGCCCGTGCCGCAGTGGCTGCTCGCCCTGATCGCGCTGACGGTCGTCGTCGGGCTCAATGTGGTGTCGGTCCGGCTGTTCGGCGAGCTGGAATTCTGGTTCGCGCTGGTCAAGGTCGGGACCATCGTCTTGTTCATGGTCCTCGCCATCGGGTTCATCCTCACCGGCGCATCGGTCGACGGGAATGTGCCCGGCATCTCGACGATCACCGATCACGGCGGGCTGTTCCCGCGCGGGCTGGCACCGATGCTCACCATCGCCCTCGGAGTGGTGTTCGCCTTCGGCGGCACCGAGATGATCGGTGTCGCCGCAGGCGAATCCGACAATCCGCGGGCCGTGGTGCCGCGCGCGGTGAACTCCATCATGTGGCGGATCATCCTGTTCTACGCGGGGTCGGTCATCCTGTTCACGCTGCTGCTGCCGTGGACGGCCTACTCCCCCAGCGAAAGTCCGTTCGTCACGGTGATGAGCTCGATCGGCATCCCGCACGCCGGCGATGTCATGAATATGGTGGTGCTCACCGCCGCGATGTCGAGTCTGAACGCGGGGCTATACGCGACCGGCCGCACCCTGCGCTCGATGGCAGTGGCGGGCACGGCGCCGCGCTTCGCGCAGCGGATGAATCGAAGCGGCGCCCCGTACGGCGGAATCCTGATCACCAGCGTGGTCGGCATCGCCGGGGTGGTGCTCAATCTCGCCATGCCGCACAAGGCCTTCGAGATCGTGCTGAACCTGGCCGGATTGGGCATTGTCGGCACCTGGGCGTCGATCATGATCTGCCACTGGATCTTCGTGCGCAGAGCCCAGCAGGGGCACTACGACCGGCCCGCCTTCCGGCTGCCCTACGCGCCGGTACTCAATATTCTCACCCTCGGCTTCCTGGCCGCGGTGATCGTGCTGATGTTCTTCGACGCCGAGATCGGTCGCATCACGCTGGCGGCGTTCCTGCTGGTCGTCGCGGCCATGGTCGCGGGCTGGTTCCGGGTTCGCGGCCGGCTCGATCCGGACGTGCTCGCACCGATGCGGCGGCCCGGCACCGGATCGGTGGACGCGTGACCGCTCGAGAAATCTCGGTTGCCACTGTGCCGCAACCTCTTTCGGAGATCAGCGTCGACATCCTCTACACCGGGGGAACATTCGGGATGGTCGATCACGGTGACGGCCTGCGGGCCCGCCCTGGCCTCGGCGGCGAGATCGCCGACGCCATCGCACAATTCGAGCGCGCGAGCGGCATCGCGGTTCGGTTCGACTACACCGAACTCGAGCAGGTCATCGATAGTGCCGATGCCGGCCCCGGCACCGCCCGCCGGATCGCCGAACGGGTCCGGTCCGGTATCGCCGACCGGCGTCCCGACGGGGTCATCGTCGTGCACGGCACCGACACAATGGCCTACGTGGGCGCTCGGATGGCGTTCGAACTGCACGATCTCGACGTGCCCGTCGTGCTCACCGGCGCGCAGATCCCGCTGGGCCAGCCCGGCAGCGACGCCATGAGCAACCTGAGCCTGGCGCTGAACCATATTGCCGCCCAAACGGTTCCGGGAACCTTCATCGCCTTCGGCGCCGCGCTGCATCCCGCCGTGCGGGCCAGCAAACGCGCTAGCGACGACTACGACGGCTTCACCACGGTCCGGGAATTCATCCGGCCGCCGACGCCGCCCCGGCTCCCCGAGATCCCGCCGCGCGCCGACAGCCCACCGGTCGGACTGTTCGCCGTGTTCCCCGGCATGCATCCGGACCTGCTCGACGCGGCACTGCACCACTACCGCGGCGGACTCGTGCTCGAATGCTACGGCTCGGGCACGCTGCCGCTGCACGGTCACGCCACCGCGGCGGCCATCCGCGCGGCCACCACACGCGGGACGCCGGTGGTCGTCATCACCCACTGTGACAGCGGCGCAGTCGATCTCGACCGCTATCAGCCAGGGCGCGCCCTGCGCGATGCCGGCGCCATCGGCGGCGGGGACCTGACCAGGGAGGCCGCACTCGCGAAACTGGCCTATCTGGTCGACCTCGGCATCTCCGGTAGCGGGCTGCGCCGGTGGATGACGACCAACTTACTCGGCGAACTCTCGAATCACCTTGCGATACAGCCGATCCCGAATCACTCATACAACTGAACCGGAGCTCCCGATGATCGAAAGCACGCGCACCGAACGCGATTCCCTCGGCGCCCGCGCGGTACCACGCGAGGCCTACTGGGGCGTCCACACCGCCCGCGCGCTGGACAATTTCGCCATTACCGGCGACCGCATCGGCAACTACCCGGCCCTGATCACCGCGCTCGCCGCGGTCAAGCAGGCCGCCTGCCGCGCCAACCGGGACCTGGGCCTGCTCGACACCCGCCGCGCGGACGCGATCGATGCGGCCTGCGACGAGATCCGCGGCGGCGCACTGCACGATCAATTCCCCATCGATCCCGTCCAGGGCGGGGCCGGGACCTCGACGAATATGAACGCAAACGAGGTCATCGCCAACCGCGCGCTGGAACTGCTCGGCCACGACCGCGGCAGCTATACCGAACTCGACCCGCTCGACCACGTGAATCTCGGCCAGTCCACCAACGACGTCTATCCGACCGCGGTGAAACTCGCCGTCGTGCACCACATCCACGACCTCGTCGCCGCGCTGAGCCGACTGGCGACCGAATTCGACAGCAAGGCAAGTGAATTCGCCGACGTCATCAAGATGGGGCGGACCCAGCTGCAAGACGCGGTGCCCATGACGCTGGGGCAGGAGTTCGGCACCTTCGCGATCATGGTGCGCGAGGACTGCGCCCGCCTCGACGAAGGCACCGCGCTGCTGCGCGAATGCAACCTCGGCGGCACCGCGATCGGCACCAGGATCAACGGCCACCCCGACTACCCCGCGCTGGCCTGCACCCATCTCGGCGAGCTCACCGGCGTCGCGGTGACCTCGGCCGCCGACCTCATCGAGGCCACCCAGGACTGCGGCGCCTTCGTGCAGGTCTCCGGGATCGTCAAACGTGTCGCCGTCAAGCTGTCCAAGATCTGCAACGACCTGCGGCTCATGTCCTCGGGGCCGACCACCGGTCTCGGTGAAATCTCCCTTCCCCCAGTACAAGCCGGATCATCGATCATGCCGGGCAAGGTCAATCCGGTCATCCCGGAGGTCGTCAACCAGGTCGCGTTCGAGGCCGTCGGCAACGATATGACCGTCACCATGGCCGCCGAGGCCGGGCAGCTCCAGCTCAACGCGTTCGAACCGATCATCGCCTACAGCATGCTCCGCACCACCGCGCACCTGAGCGCCGCCGTCGACACCCTCGCGACCAAATGCATCGCGGGCATCACCCCCCACCGCGAACACCTGGAACGGGGCGTGCGCCGCTCGATCGGCATCGTCACCGCCCTCACCCCGCACATCGGCTACGCCGCCAGCGCCCGAATCGCCAAGCAGGCACTGCACACCGGCCGCTCCGTCGAGGAGATCGCCACCGAACTCGCCCTACTCCCGGCCGACACCGTGCAATCACTTCTTGCGCCGCACCGGCTCGCCGGGCTCGCGAGCCCGGCGACGGGAGATGCGATCCCGTAGCCGGGCAGCCACCGGTCCGGCCCGCCGTCGTGCCTCGGATCGCGATCAGCGATGCCATCGAAGGGGGCAGTGGGAATACCCTGGATTGTGGGGGTTCATGAGATCGAAAGAAGGCGAAATGAACCGCGAAGGTGACCCATTCGCCCACACCGAACAGACAGCGCGAATCTGGCTCGACACCGTGATGGATTGTCTGGGGACCAGTGATCGCCGGTATGCGCATCGTGTGCTGCGCGCGTGGCTGCACATTGTGCGTGATCGTCTGACGGTGGATGCGGCGGCGCATCTCGGCGCGCAACTACCGGAAGTGTTGCGCGGCATTTACTACGAGGGCTGGCGTCCGAGTGACGTTCCGAAACGCTACGACAAACCCCAGTTCGTCGAGCTGTTCGCCGGCGCGGCCAGGATCGCCGCCGACGATGTGCCGCTCGCGGCGACCTGCGTGAGCTCCGCGTTGCAGGATCGGTTCTCCCCTGGCACGTTGGAGCACGCCCTCGGGCAGGTGCCGCCTGCCATGCGGGAATTCCTGGTGCCCGCTGAACCGCCCCCGGCCAGGTCGGTCGGCCCGCGCGGCACATCCGACCGGTTGGATCGGCTGGAGCGGTCGGTCGAATCGCTTTCGGCCACGCTCGCGCGCATCGATCAGCGGCTGGCCGGCCTGCCCTCGGACCAGACCGGTAAGTACGAGACCGTCTATTAGTGCGGGCAGGCACGACAACCCGCACCGAACCAGGAATGATCCGGTCACGAAACCCCCGCCCGTGCGGCGGTGGCGGATACCGTGGCCGCGACTAGGACTGTGCGGGCATATCGACGCGCCAGCCCGCTGTTGACCGGGTGTTTCGCGGGTCTCCCGGCGACCGCGTACACCCAGGGTGCAGACTGCGCACCCTCAGGTTTGCTGGGCACTACCTGAGGTCCCTACTTTCGGCGGGGCGCAGCGTGGACAGTCATTTGTACTCCCGATGACGTCTCTCCCCCCGAAGGAAAAACACTCTATGCAGCCGAGCTATGTCCACCATCTCCGACGGCGAGTACGCGAATACGGGGACACGAGGACGTACACCTACCTGCGTGAGGCCGGTCGCGAGCTCGCTGAGGAGATCGTCACCTATCGCGAACTCGATCGCGACGCCAGGGCGGTGGCCGCTTGGTTGGCACAACGTCCGGAATCGGCGCAGCCGGTCCTGCTGCTCTATCACGACGGCCTGGCCTTCCTGCGGGCATTTCTCGGCTGTCTGTACGCCGGTGTGGTGGCCGTGCCCGCGCCGCTGCCGCACGACGAACGCAGCACGCGACGCGTCGTCGGCATGATCGAGGATTCCGGTGCGCGACTGGTGCTCACGACCGCCGACGTGCACCCACTGGTCGCGGCGGCGACCAGCGCGACCGTCGTCGCCACCGACGGTCCGCTCGGTGATCCCGACGCGTGGCGCATGCCCGAAATCGACGCGGGGACGATCGCGTTCCTGCAGTACACATCGGGTTCGACCGGCACACCGAAGGGTGTCGTCGTGACGCACGGCAACCTCATGCACAACGAGGCCGCCATCGCCGCGCTCGGATTGGACGACTCGATGACCGCCGTCAGCTGGGTCCCTCAGTTCCACGATATGGGGCTGATCGGCATGCTGCTCGGAGCGGCCTACACCGGCATCAATCTCGTATTCATGGCGCCGACGACGTTCCTGAAACGTCCGGTCCGATGGCTGCAGGCCATCGACAAATATCGCGCGACCCTCACCGCCGCACCGAATTTCGCGTATGAACTGCTCGTGCGGCGGGTGAGCGACGACCAGTTGGCCGAACTCGATCTCAGCACCTTGGCGATCGCGATGTGCGGGGCGGAGCCGATCCGTGAGCGGACCATCACGGCGATGCTCGAGCGGTTCGCGCCAGCCGGTCTGCGGCCGACGGCATTCCTGCCCGCCTATGGTCTTGCCGAAGTGACATTGATTGCCAGCGGTGGAGCAGTCGACGCGGCACCGGTCTATTTGGACTCCGAAGGCGGCGCACGGCTCGTCGGCTGTGGCTCGCCCGCCCGCGGTCTCGATATCCGCATTGTCGACCCTGATACGGGGGAACAGTTGCCGGACACCATGATCGGTGAAATCTGGATCCGCGGCGAAAGTGTCGCGGCCGGTTACTGGAACCGCGCCACCGAGACCCGCGACACCTTCGAGGCATATATCGGCACCGAAGGACCATTCCTGCGCACGGGCGACCTCGGCCTGCTGCGCGATAACGAGTTGTTCGTCACGGGCCGCCGCAAGGATCTGCTGATCATCAACGGCCGCAACGTCTATCCCCAGGATATCGAGGATCTGGTACGTGAGCTGCATCCGGCACTCGCCGCCAGCGCCGGTGTAGCGGTCGCCGTCGACGCGGGCGGCCGGGAACGACTGCTCATGGTGCAGGGTGTACAGCCCGCACTGCTCGATGCCACGACATTGACCGAGCTGACCTCGTCGATCAAGGTCGCCGTCGCCCGTGGCTTCGATGTGCCCGCGCCGAATGTCGTTCTGGTGGAACGCCGCGCGGTGCATCGCACCACCAGCGGCAAGGTGCAGCGCAGCTCGATGCGTGACGCATTCCTCCAGCACCGCATCGACGGTGTCCTGCACGAGGACCTCGAGCCGGCACTGACCCCAGCACTGAACGTCTGAACCAGGAGTCGAACTTGTTCACCACCACTTTGACCCGCCCGACCACGATCGAGGGCTGGCTTGTGACCCGCATCGCCGACTACACCGACCGTGCACCGCACCAGGTGCATCCGACGATCCCGCTCGCCGAACTCGGCCTCGACTCGGTTTCGGCGGTGAGCCTGTGCGGCGAGATCGAGGACCGCTGGCACCTCGATATCGACCCGACCATGGTTTTCGACTATCCCACCATCGCCGATATCGCCGAGTATCTGTCCGCCGAACTCACCGAAGCCGCATGACGGATATCGCCATCGTCGGCCTGGATTGCCGATTCCCGCAAGCACCCGATCCGAATGCGCTGTGGCAGTTGCTGCTCGACGGACGAGACGCGATCTCGGAGGTGCCCGCGAACCGCTGGCACGCCGATGACTTCCACGACCCCGCCGGTGCGCCGGGCACCATCAATACCCGCAGCGGTGGATTCATCGATGACGCGGACGCGTTCGACCACGAATTCTTCGGTATCGCACCGCGCGAGGCCGAGGCGATGGATCCACAACAGCGCCTGCTGCTGCAGGCCACTTGGCGCGCCTTCGAGGATGCCACGCTCGATCCGCGGGCCCAGTCCGGTTCGCGCACCGGTGTTTTCGTCGGCGTTATGGCGAATGAATGGGCGAATCTGCAGATGAGCGATTACGCCGCCATCACGCCGCAGCACGGTTCGGGCAATGGGTATTTCATGACCGCGAACCGGCTGTCCTATCAGCTCGATCTGCGCGGCCCGAGTATCGCGGTCGATACCGCCTGTTCGTCATCGCTGGTCGCGATCCATCTCGCCTGTGGCGCACTGGCTTCCGGCGAATGCGATCAAGCGGTCGCCGGTGGCGTGAACCTCGTTCTCACCCCGGCCATCGGTGTCTTCTACACCCAAGCGGGCCTGTCCGCGCCCGATGCCCGCTGTAAACCGTTCAGCGGCAACGCCGATGGGATCGTGCGCGGCGAGGGTGTCGCCGTGCTCGTCCTGCGGCGTCTGGCCGATGCGGTGGCCGAGGGACTGCCGGTCTACGCGGTGATCAAGGGCAGCGCGGTCAACTCCGACGGCCGCAGCAATGGCATCACCGCGCCGAACCGGTGGGCACAGCAGCAGGTGATCACCGAGGCCTATCAGCGGGCCGGGGTTCGACCCGAGGACGTGGACTTCATCGAAGCACACGGCACCGGAACGATTCTCGGTGACATGATCGAGGTCAAGGCGCTGGGCGCACTGCACGGGACGAACCGCGCCGAACCCTGCGGCATCGGTTCCATCAAAGGCAATCTCGGCCATACCGAGGGCGCCGCGGGCGTCGCCGGATTGATCAAGGTCGCGCTCGGCCTGCACCACGGTGTTGTCGCGCCGACGAGATTCGCAGAGCAGGAGAACCCCCGGCTGCGGATGAGTCACCATGGTCTGCGCCTGGTCGCGGAGCCGATGCCGCTGCACGGACCCGCGCTCGGCGGCGTCAGCAGTTTCGGCATCGGCGGCACGAATGCGCACATCGTGCTGGCGAGCGCACCCGCGACGGCAACTGCGGCGGCGTCGGGCGGTGGCGTGCTCACGCTGTCGTCGAATGATCAGGAAGGGTTGCGGCGCAACGCACTTCGACTCGCCGACGCATTGACCACGATGCCGGAGGATCGGTTCGCGCAGCTGTGCTGGACCAGTAACCAGGTCAAATCCTCCGGACGCACTCGACTCGCGATCGTCGCGGCCGATCGCGCCGAGGCTATCGCACGCCTGCGGGGTGAGCCGGAATTCGGTGTGGCACACCCGGTCGACACCGGATGGATGTTCACCGGTCAGGGCTCGCAATTCGCCGGAATGGCAAGGGCGTTGGACGCTGTGAACCCATCGTTCCAGCACGCCCTGTGGGCAGTCGACGATTGCATGATCGAGTACCTGGACCGATCGGTGCGTGACCTACTGCTCGACGAGAGCACCGATATCGACCGCACCGAACTCGCGCAACCCGCCATCTTCGCGATGCAATACGCACTGGCTCGCTCACTCGCCGACGCGGGCGTGCGGCCCGCATGGCTCATCGGACACAGCATCGGCGAATTCGCGGCCGCCGCGGTCGCGGGCGTTTTCGACCTCGACGACGCGTGTCGGCTGGTGGTCGCGCGCGGTCGGCTGATGCAGCAGTTGCCAACCGGTGGCGCGATGCTCGCGGTACGCGCGGCCGAGGACCGGGTTGCCGATCTGCTCGCCGAGCAGCCGTTGGTTGCGGTCGCCGCCGTCAATGGCGCGGCGGACCTGGTGCTCTCCGGTCCGGCCGCGGCGATCGAGCGGATCCGGGAGGCACTCGACAAGCGTGCGGTGATCACGAAGACGCTCAACGTTTCCCACGCGTTCCACAGCCCGCTGATGGCGCCGATGCTGGCCGAGTTCGAGGCCATCGCCCGCGACTGCGTCTACCGTGCACCGAACATTCCCGTCTACTCGACCGTCCGCGGCCGCCTGCTCGAAGCGTCCGAACCGATGGACGCCGCGTACTGGACCGAACACGTCCGTGCCACCGTCAGATTCGCCGATGCCGTGGATGCGGCACTCGGCATCGAGCCCAGCCATGTCATCGAGGTCGGCCCGCGAAAGGTGCTGGCGGCCCTGGTCGGCCGGATGCGGCCCGAGCTGGCGGCGCGCTGCCTCGCACCCAGCCCGGGGCCGGGTGCGACCGGCGCCGAATTCGCCCAAACCCTCGCCGCGCTGTATCGCGACGGTTTCACCCCCGATTGGGATCAGCTCTACGGACCGGCGCAGCGAGTCCGTCGCCGCCTGCCGACATACGAGTTCTCGACCGAACACCGATTCTGGGTCGAACCCCGCACCAGCACAACGACTTCCACCACTTCAGAGGCAACCACAATGGACCAGTTGATCGCGCTCTTCCGCGAACAGGCCGCCGTATTGGCAAGCGTCGCAACGACACCCGCCGAGATCGCGACGCTGACCCCCGAACCGGCGGTGAGCGCGGACAGCGCCGCCGACCTCGTTCGCGCGGAAGTGGCAAGGGTGAGCGGCTTCCCGGCCACCCTGCTGCGGGACGACCGAACCATCACCGATGGCCTCGGACTCGATTCGATCATGCTCACCGACCTGTTCGGCGGGCTCGCGCGCAAACTCCCGGGAGTGACCATCGATCCGACCTGGTTCACGGCGACGACGACGCTCGGCGATCTCATCGGCTACGTCGCGGGTCAGGTCACCGACACGCCGGCTCCGGAACCCGAGCGGGCGGCCGTCGCGCCGGAGTACCGGATCTGCGACTTCGCCGAGGTGCGCGCGATCGACGACCGGCTCGCGGGCGCCGAAGCGCTCGGCCTGTCCAACCCGTACTTCCTGGTCAACGATGGCGTCACCAGGGACACCTCGGTGATCGACGGCGCCCCGGTGCTCAACTTCTCCAGCTACAACTACCTGGGCATGTCCGGGCATCCGGCGGTCGTCGCGGCCGTCCAGGACGCCGTCGCCCGCTACGGCAGCTCGTGTTCGGCCAGCCGCGTGCTCTCCGGCGAGAAGCCGGTGCACCGCGAACTGGAGGCCGAGCTCGCCGCATTGCTCGGCACCGAGGACGCGATCGCACTCGTCGGCGGTCATTCGACGAATGTCACGATCATCGGGCACCTCGTCGGACCGGAGGATCTGGTGATCCACGACAGCCTGGCGCACGACAGCATCCTGCAGGGCTGCAAACTGTCCGGCGCGACCCGTCGTCCGTTCCCGCACAACGACCACCGGGCACTCGACCAACTGCTCACCGAAATCCGGCACCAATACCGCCGGGTCCTGATCCTCATCGAGGGCATCTACAGCCAGGACGGCGACATCCCCGACCTGCCCGCCATCATCGAGGTCAAGCGCAAACACCGAGCGCTGCTGATGATCGACGAGGCGCACAGCGTCGGTGTACTCGGCGCGAGCGGCGGCGGGATCGGCGAACACTTCGGCGTGGATCGTGGCGAGGTCGAGCTGTGGTCCGGCACCATGTCGAAGGCGCTGGCCGGATGCGGCGGGTATGTGGCGGGCAGCGCCGAACTGATCCGCTTCCTGAAATACACCACGCCGGGATTCGTCTACAGCGTCGGTATGACGCCGATGAATGCGGCCGCATCCCTGGCGGCCATGCGCCAGCTGCGGGCCGATCGCGCGCCGCTCGACCGGCTGCGGCACAACGCGCAGCTCTTCCTGCGCCTGGCCCGCGACGTCGGTATCGACACCGGCGACAGCCTGGATACCCCGATCATCCCGTGCATCGTCGGCGACTCGCTGAAGACGCTGAAACTGTCCAATGCGCTGCTGAGGCGCGGCATCAACGTCAACCCGATCCTGTACCCCGCCGTGCCGGAAAACCTTGCGCGCCTGCGATTCTTCGTCACCGCATGCCACACCCGGGATCAGATCCGCGACACCGTCAAGATCCTCGCCGAGGAGCTGGCACTGCTCGCGGCACACTGACCATCTCGAACGACAAATCACACCGAACGCTGCGGTTTAGCAGGTGTCTCAGCGGTAACTCGCAGGATGATGACGCTGCTCGGCGAGCGCGAAATCGCCGCGCTGCGAGTACACGCGGGCAACGCTCAGCACAATCGATGGGAGGAAACGATGGCGAATCCTGCTAGCCACAAGTCCGACGTGCAGCGGACCCCGCTGCGTGCCGAGCTGCGCAGTGCCGCGTTCAGCGACCACACCACGATGCCCGACCGCTACTCATACGACGGCGGAAATGTACCGCCGCCGCTCGAGTGGCACGGCATCCCCGAAGACGCCGCGGAGTTGGTCCTGCTCTGCGAGGACCTGGACGCACCTGGTGGCCCGTTCACGCATTGGCTCCTGACCGGCATCGCACCCACTGCGACCGGCTTCCGCGCGGAGGCGTCGCCACCCCGGGCCGTCGCGGGTCGCAATGACTTCGGCGAAGTCGGCTGGAGCGGTCCCCGGCCGCCCGTCGGCGACGATCCGCACCGGTACTTCTTCCGCCTCTACGCCCTCGACCAGCCGCTTGGGTTCACCGAGGAAACCAGCGTCGACGTGGTCCGATCCGATATCACCGACCACGTCATCGCCAGCGGCACCCTGGTCGGGCTATACGCCCGCTGACCGCTGGTAGGCCGATTCGGTTCAGCGGTGTCGGATCAGGCGCGAACGTGCAGTCCGAAACCGGTGCGACCCTTGGGTTCCAGACCTTCGCGCAGGCGCAGGGCGGGCAGTTCGTAATCGCCGCTGTTCTGGGGGCGGAAGGGGATCGGGTCGGTCTGTTCGAGCGAGAGCAACCGCTGCTGCCAGGCCTTGGCGGCGTCGGTGAAGTCCTCGGGTGATAAGCGATCCGTGCCGTAGGTCACGAACGGCGGCAGCACGTCCATGCCCGGGTAGTAGAGGATGCCGTGCTGGATCGGGAACAGCAGATCCTCGATGGGGCCGTTGATGCCGCGGTCGGTGTAGTGCGGTTCGCGGCCGCCGATCGTCACCGCCAGCATGGCCCGCTTGCCCGCGAGGGTGCCCTCGCCGTAGCGGTCGCCATAGCGGGTGTCGTTGTGCTCGCCGACGCCGTAGGCGAAGTGGTAGGTGAAAACCCGGTCGAACCAGCCCTTGAGGATCGCGGGCATCGAGTACCACCACAGCGGGAATTGGAAGATCACCGCATCGGCCCAGCGCAGTTTTTCCTGCTCGGCCGCGATTTCGGCGGTGAGCGTGCCGGTGTCGTATGCGCGACCGGAGTCCTCGACGACCCGCAGCGGACCGCTCGTCCCGCCGAAATCGTCGGCATCCACTGCCGACTTCCATCGCATCGCGTATAGATCGCTGACCCGCACCTCGTGCCCGGCCTCGCGCAGGGTGGTCACGGCGATGTCCTTGAGCGCGCCGTTGAGTGAGCGTGGCTCGGGGTGGGCGTAGACGATGAATGTGCGCATTCGCTGCTCCTTCGGATCGGATGTCTTCGATCTTGGGAGCCGACCCGGCCGCCGTTCAGGGACGCTTCTTCCATCGGACGCGACTTCCTGGTATCGACAGGACCACCATCGCCCGCCCAGCCCTGGCAATACTGAAGGGATGATTCGACAGTATGTTCGACTAACGTGGGTCAGGTCCCGCCTCCACTAGGGGGTGTATTGCCGCCGAGATGAACCGAATGACCACCTGGCTTACGGGATGGTGTAACGGTTAGCCGACCTACTTTCAGGTCAACGAATATTCGGCAGAGGACGTTTCCGCGAACCGGCCCTTCGGAGAGCGGAGTTGGGCGGCGGCGCGAGTGGATCGCGCCGCCGCCCGTACTGCGGCATCAGTTACTGATGCGGCCGTGAATCCGACTATGTGGTGGAACTGCGGATGGCGCGGCGGGCGGCGATCGAGCCGAAGGTTCTCGGTCGGCGAGGAAACCTTCGAGGGCGAAGGTGGCGGCGCCGAGGCTAGAGGGGTTGTTCCAGATTTGCCGGTCCGATCATGGCGGCCGCGGCCGAACATTCCATAGTGCCGAGTTTCGCGCATATCCTCCGTTTGGTGATTGAAGCCGGATTTGTGCTGTAGGTACCAGCGGCTGGTGTGCTGTCGATGGTGGCGCGGAGGGCGATGGCGCCGGGTCAGTGCGACCGGCCCAGGCTTGCCAGGACGGCTTTCCCTGCTTGTTCGCCGGATTCGGCGGCGTCGGCGAGTGAGGGCAGTTCGAGCTGGTAGTCGCCGGCGAGGTAGATGTTTCCGAGTGGGGCGCGGAGCGCGGGAAGGGACGCCTTTCGCCCGGCTGCCCAAAAAGGCACCACCCGATGGTGTCGTCGCACGATGCCCTCGCCGAGCTTGCCTTCGAGTTCCGGGAATACTGTGGTCAGGTCTTTCGCAAAGCGTGACACGACCTCCTCGTCGGACAGCTCGAACAGCGTGTCGGCGTGCGCGCCACCCGCGAAACAGGCCAGTGCGCCACCGGGTTTGCGGTCGTCGCCGGTGCGCATCGCCGCGGCGTGGTTGAACATCGCCTGGAACGACAGCTGCGGAGTCGAGACGCCGAAGTACTTGTCCCAGCGTTGCGGGCCGACCTCGTCGGTGAAGAATCCGACGACCATATAGCGGCCGTAGGCGATGTCATCGAACGCGTTCCGATATTGATCGGGGAGGTCCGGGATGATCCGCTCCGTGATGTCGGCGGGTGTGGTCACGATCGCGCGCCGGGCTCGAAGACGCTTGGGTCGATCGCCGTCGAGGTAGTCGACGACGACGCTGTCACCGTCCTTGCGGACCGACCGCACCACCGAATTCAACCGGATCCGGTCACCCAGATCAGCCGCCAGCACATCGGTCAATGTCTGATTGCCGCCCACCGGCAGCGAGAAGTTCGGAACCTTCTCCGGGTCGGTCAATGCGATGCCCACCGACGTGACGAACTGGGTGGCGGCGGTTTCCCGCACCTCGCAACCCATCCACTGCGCCGACCAGGAGCCGACGATCTCGGCGGCCAGTTCGGACCGGACACCCTTCAGCAGATACGACGCCGATTTGGCGTCGAGCTTCGCGCGGACCCTCCGGGCGAGACGACTCTGCGATTCCAGGAACGGGGCGACCGCGAAGATGCGCGCGCCGACGACGGCCATGCCGACCCGATCCATGAACGACATCCGCGTCCGGAACATGAGAGCGAGGGGATTCGCGGTGTCGACTAACCCGCCGTTGAGGTACAGCGCGACGCTCTTGCCCGCGAGCGAGCCGCGTTCGATGCCGTGCCGGTCGAGGGCGTCGATCAGCGCGCCCGTGCCCTCGGTGAACTGGGTGCCGACATTGATCCAGTAGTCGCCCTGCCGGACGGTGTCGACTCGCCCGCCCGTGCGATCGCTCGCCTCGAGCACCACCACGTCGGTCTCTCGCGCCAGTGTGGTCGCCGTGGTCAATCCCGCGATTCCGGCGCCGACGACGACTACCTCGGCGGTTTCTTCGTGCACTTCGTGCGATGTCATAGGGACTCCTGAAATGGAATTCGAATCGAATTCGACTTTAAGGACGGGTGTGTTCCCTGTCAATCGTTGGCAGGGTCGCGCGCCGCTTTTGTTACGATCTCGAATCGTGTTCGAAAATCGGCTGACTTCACGGGCGTCCGCTCGCCCCGCTCCGGTGCAACGCCGTGGTGTGGAGCGTGTGCAGGCTATTCTCGATGCCGCCGAGACCCTGCTCGCCGAACAGGGTTATGCCGCGGCCACGCTCAAGGCGATGGGCGAGCGCGCCGGCATCCCGCTCGCGTCGGTCTACCACTACTTCGCCGACCGCAGCCAGGTCGAAGCCGAACTTGCGCAACGGCATATGCGTCAACTCGACGCCCGCATCGCCACGGTGCTCGAGTCCGCCCCCGGCACCCTGGAGGGTGTCTGCGATGCCGTCATCGACCTGTACCTCGGCTACTTCCGCGAGCATCCGAGTTTCGCGGCGCTCTGGTATGCCGGGCGCAATTCGACGCTGGGCGAGCTGGCCGGAACGTTCGACGTGGCGCAGGCGGCGCGGTTGTGGCGGCATCTGGTGGACCGGGAGCTGCTCCGGCCCGATACGCCGGAACTCGTCGTCGAGCTGGCGTTCGAAGCCGGTGACCGGCTCTTCGACGTCGCGTTCCGGAAGTCCCAGACCGGGGACGACGAAACGATCGCGCAGGCACGCCGATTGGTCTCGGTCTACCTGGCGAGCTTCGCGCCGACGGCTTGAACCCGGTCACCACTGTTCCGCAGCAGCGCGCGAAAGCCGTAGTAGTACACGATCATCTGGCAGGCCCATGTGGTGAGGGCCAGGATGTAGAAGGTCGTGTGGTGGTCGTCATCGCCGGGAATGCGATAGAAGTCGTACATCCCGGCGATCGCGGCTGCCACGACCGAAACGGTCGCAACGGCGATCGCGTGACGGTGTTCTCCGATTCTCCAGAGCCGCCAGGCGAAGTAGAGAAGGAACAGCGTGGTCAGAGCGTTCATCGCGACATAGAAGACCGCCCCGGCCAGACCGAGGTCCTCGGCGAAGAAGGACATGACCAGTCCACCTGTGATGGCCAGTCCGAAGACGCCGATGTCGGTGGCGAGCGATGGCTTGTATCCATGGGTCGCCTGCATCAAACCCAGCACGAGAATCACCGTGATTCCGACCGATCGGGAGAACGCGTCGAAGAAGAACGCCAGGTGATACATCGGACTGTCCTCGCCAGCGCCGACCAGCCCGAAAACGAGGAAGTTCGTGCCCGAACTGGCGACGATGATCCATTCGAGGCCGAGCAGATAGTTGCCGTAGTTCCGGATGAACTTCCACCCGTAGGTGAATCCGGCGACGATCATGAACAGATCGGCGAGTGCGTACAACGCTGTTTTGATATCCATGACCACCCTTAGTGCGAGACCGCGAAAATCTCGTCGCGCGGGGTGCCGACACGTTCGAGGGCCTTGTAGAACCGCTCGGGCTCCGCCCAGTCCTCGGGAGTGAAAACGCCCGCGCGAGTTCCGGGTTCTTCGTCGAGAGCAACCACCATGAACGCGGCGCAGGCCGTGCCTGTCGCGGCGGCCATATCGGTGAACAGATAGGTGCCCGGACCGCTGACCGGGGTGCGACGTTCGACCACTGTGGGCAGGCCGTTTCGGAGGCCGGTCACCTCGACCTTCAGCGCGGACTTGTGAGGGAAGGTATGGCCCACCGCCGCCATGGCGAGGAACTCGAGCAGCTCACCGCGCGTCGCCTCACCGGTGCGCACGAGGTTCCGCAGGCCGGACAGGGCGTACCGCCACCCCTTCACACTGCCGAACTTGTTGGCCATCAGTGCTTCCAGGTGGTCGATGGCCTTCTCCATGGGCATCTTTCCCGTTTGCACAGCCAGGCCGACGCCGCGGATCATGCCGTTGTAGCCCGCCGGATCGAGCCCGCCGAAACAGCGAATGTTCTTGGCATTCGGGTACTTTCGCGGCAAAGTCACCGGTTCGGGGTGTGCCGTCTCGTGCACCATGGTCAGCCCCAGTCCCGCACCGAGCTCGGTCCAGCGGGTCTCCACCCAGGACTGATGCAGGACCGGTCCGCCATTCTCCCACGTCATGCAGGGGCCAGCGGCGACACGCAGCATATGGTCGAGCACCGCGCGCCCGACGGATCCACGCTCGTCGCCGACCACCCAGTACACGTCGATGTTGTCGACACGATCCAGTTCGCCCGCCGCGTCGGCCACCAGCACGTTGGTGAATCCGGGTGACGCACCGCAGCCGATGTACATGGGAACCCCTGCCGCCCGGGCGTCTTCGTGCAGGGACAACGCGTGCAGGGTGCTCTCGATGTCGTCGTCGAAATCGAGATAGGGCACCTTGGCTTGCAGGCACGCCTCCATCACCGGGCCCGCGGTGCGGTTGTACGGCCCGGCGCCGAGCACCACGAGAGCGGCTCCTTCGATGGCGGCCCGTAGCCCTTCCCGGTCGTAGAGGTCGAGCCGCGCGGCCGTCGCCAGTCCGGGCGGCAACCGTCGCACCAGCTGTTCGAGCAGCTCGGGGCGGATGTCGTACAGCGCCAGTTCCCAGTCCCCGTCGGCGACGGCGAACCGTTCGATGGCGAGACGACACATCTCTCCCGCCGCTCCGATGAACACGATTCGTTTGATGCCCATGGGCGTACTCCTGAGGGTCGAGGGCCACTGAGAGGCCCGAATGTCTCGTACTCGAATCGAGTTCGAGTTTGCATAGATTAGAGCTGAAACGGGTTCGCCGCTACCCATTCCGATCGATATGTGCGACCGCATATTCGAGGTGCCCATCAGTAGGCTGGTGCACATGGTGCCCGCCGTCGTGAGGGCCACAGTATCGACTGCGACAGTGACCGGGGTCATAGCGCCCATGTCCGGGATGAATCGAGAGAGGTGCCGATCGTGTACGACTACGTCGTCGTAGGCGCGGGGTCCGCGGGATCCGTGCTGGCCATCGCGACGCGCACGCCCTTCAGAGTCGCGGGGACGTTGATCATGTCCGACTCCTTCCGGATGACTGAGGGTGACCTCTAGAACACAGGTCCGAGGCGCTTGGGAGCCGACCCGGCCGCCGTTCAGGGACGCTTCTTCCATCGGACGCGACTTCCTGGTATCGACAGGACCACCATCGCCCGCCCAGCCCTGGCAATACTGAAGGGATGGACGATCTCTCCGACTTCCTGCGCACACGGCGATCCAGGGTGGATCCGGGATCCGTCGGCATTGCGGCCGATTCACGCCGCCGAGTGGCCGGATTGCGCCGTGAGGAGGTCGCGCATCTGTCCGGGGTGAGCGTCGACTATTACGTGCGCTTGGAGCAGGGGCGGGCCCGGCAGCCGTCCGGGCAGGTGCTCGATGCGCTGGCCCGGGTCCTCGGCCTCGACGAGGTGGAGCGCGAACATCTGCACCGGTTGGCCCGGCGCGCGCAGCGCCCGGCGAAGTCGGCGCCGAACGTCCGCATCCGCCCCGAGTTGCGGCGGGTGCTCGATCTCATCCCCGACGCGCCCGCGTTCATCGTCGATCACCGCCTCGACGTGGTGGCGGGCAACCCGCTCGCGGAGCTGTTGTACGGGCGCAGCCCGATGAAGGGCCTGAATATCGCCCGGCAAATCTTCCTGGACGATGACGGCCGCTCGCTCTACGCCGAATGGGAGGTCTGCACCCGCGACACCGTCGGCCACCTGCGCCTGGCCGCGGGCAAGTATCCGGACGACCCGAAGCTGTCGGCCCTGATCGGCGAACTGGCCGTGCACAGCGACCGGTTCCGCAAGCTGTGGGCCCGCGCCGACGTTCGCTCCCGCACGCACGGCCGCAAGGCCTTCGCCCATCCCTTGGTCGGCACCCTGGACCTGCACCAGGAAAACTTCGCCCTCCCGGAGGAAACCGGCACCGAACTCATCGTCCTGTCCGCCGAGCCCGCCACCGAATCCCACGACAACTTGCGCCTACTGGCGAGTCTGGGTGCGACGGATGCCCAATGTCGGGCCACGCCCGACACCGACGGGGCCCGTCGCGTAGAACAGTAATATGACATAAATCTCGCGGGCGTCACGATGATGCAATACGGTGAATCGGACAGGAGAACGGGGCCCGTTGATGACCGAACGCGACGCACGCGCACTCGAACGCGACATCGTCACCGATTTCAGCTCGCGGATGAGCTACAGCGCCTACCTCGATCTCGACACATTGCTCAGCGCACAGCATCCGGTCAGCCGACCGGAGCAGCACGATGAACTGCTGTTCATCATTCAGCACCAGACCACCGAGTTGTGGCTGAAGCTGGTGCTGCACGAATTGCGCGCCGCACGTGCGGCTTTCGGTGCCGACGATGTCGGGGTCGCGCTCAAATGTATTGCGCGGGTGAAGCACATCCAGAAGACGCTCACCGAGCAGTGGTCCGTGCTGGCGACGCTGACGCCCACCGAGTACGCGCAGTTCCGCGACTTCCTCGGGAACTCCTCGGGTTTCCAGTCCCATCAGTACCGGGCCATCGAGTTCATCCTCGGCAATAAGAACGCCGCCGTGCTCCGGGTCTTCGAATCCGATGCCGCCGCATACGACGAGCTGAAAGCGCTTTTGCGCGAACCGACCCTCTACGACGCATTCTGGCGTCACCTCGCCCGCACGGGGCTCGACGTGCCCCGCTCGACGCTGGACCGCGACGTCACCGAGCCCCACCTGCTCGACCCCGAACTGCTCGCGTTGGTGCAGTCCATTTACGAAGCCCCGGAAGAACATTGGTCCGTCTACGAGACATTCGAGGAGCTCGTGGACCTCGAGGAGAACTTCCAGCTGTGGCGGTTCCGGCATCTGCGCACGGTGCTGCGCGTCATCGGCAGGAGAGGCGGGACAGGAGGATCCAGCGGCGCCGGATTCCTGCAACGCGCACTCGAGCACACCTACTTCCCCGAACTGTTCGCCGTACGCACTTGGACCGGAAGCTGATCTGGATGGCGGTTCTCGCCTATCGAGCCGAGTCGGTGGCTCGGCACCACCCACCGACCATTTGAATCGATACGCGATGACTACGGACAGACAGCCCGCGCTCGCGGGCGCTGTGCTCGACGACATCGACGCGCGGCCCGGCAGCGCGACATCCCTGGCCCGCACGGTCCTCGGCGCGTATGTGCGCGACCTCGGCGGGTGGATCGCGATCGCTGACCTCACCGAATTGCTTGCCCTGCTGGATGTTCCCGCGCAGAGCACCCGCACCGCGATCACGCGTCTGAAGGGCAGAGGTCTACTCACCTCCGAAAACCGTTACGGGCGAGCAGGTTATGCACTGACCGACGCCGCGCTGGCGATGTTCGAGCGCGGCGACTCGCGGATCTTCGGATTTCGCCAGATGGCCGCGGGTGACGCGTGGCGACTGCTGTCATTCGGCATCCCCGAGTCCGAACGCGCCGCGCGGCACCAGCTTCGGCGACGGCTGTCGTCGATCGGGTGCGGCACCGTGTCGGCGGGTCTGTGGATCTATCCGGAGTATCTGGCGGCGGAGGCCGCCGCGATCGTGGCGGCCTTGGAACTCGACGCATACGTGACGTCGTTTCGCGCCATCGACCCCATCGTGCCGGGCACCCTGCGGGAAGCAGCCGCACGCTGGTGGGATCTGGACGATCTCGCGGCCAGGCACCGATCCTTCTACGCGCGCCACCGCGACATTCTCGACGACCTCGACGACCGAAATGCCTTCGCGCGCTTCACCCCAATACTCGACGAGTGGCGGATCATCCCCTATATCGACCCCGGATTGCCCGAGGAGATGCTGCCCGCCGACTGGCCGGGACCGGCCAGCGTGCACCTATTCGCCGAAGCACGACAGCGCTATCTCGAACCGAGTCGGCGATGGGTGCGAGCGTTGGTCGACAAGATGCGGTGAGACCGAGAAGAATCACCCCGCGGCGCGAGTCGGATTCACAAGTCCCAGGGCGGAGTTGGGCCGATAGACCCCCCAGCACCTGGAACACCGCCATCAGCAGCGCACCCATGAAGGCACCACCGATACCCGCCTGGACATGTGCCGGCACAGGGTCCCCGGCCTGGGCAGCGGATCCGCGGGCCCGCGCGATCGTCGACGGCGAGGACCTGGCCGCGGTCGAGAAAACGATCCGGTGCACCGCGCCGTTTCGGCGTGTCTGCCTCGGAGGACTTACAGTTCGGATTCTTTGGCAACGGGGAACGGTGGTCGGGAAAGGAGTGCGGTGCCGGAGAGCAGAGTTTCTCGGCGTAGCGTGTTGACTTCCGCGATGGCTGCGGGTGCCTGTATCTCCGGGGCGGTCGGGGTGACGGCGTGTGGGGCCATCGCTGCCGATCGCGGCCGCGACGGCAGCGAAGCTCTCGCCCGGGAACTGCTGGGTGTCGACGACAAGGGTGAGGATCTGCAGCTGACCTATCTGCGGACCCTCATCGACACCGGACTGGGCCGGGCGGACACGCCCAAGCGGGTCATCGTCGTCGGAGCGGGAGCCGCGGGACTGTGTGCCGCGAAGCTGCTCGTCGAGGCCGGGCATCGGGTCACGGTGTTGGAGGCCAACGCGAGTCGCACCGGCGGCCGGATCAAGACGCTGCGCGGCGTGTTCTCCGATCCCGCACTGTACGCCGAGGCCGGAGCCATGCGTCTGTCCAGCGCGCACCCGATGGTGCTGGCGCTGGCCGACAAACTCGGCCTGCGGCGCCGACCGTTCTATGGATCGGATGTGCTGCCGGAAACCCCGCGGTCACCTATCGCCGCTCCGGTGACCTATCACTCGTTCACCGGCCAGCGATGGGGCGAACCGTCCGAGGGTCGGTACTCGCCCGCGCCGCCGGCGGGCCGCAGCTTGATCAGGGTGAACGGCCGCACCGTCACCCGTGCGGAGTACGCGGCGAACCCGGGTGCGGTGCACGACGGTTTCGGAGCCGGCCTGGCCGCGACCAGCCACGCGGCCCTCGATGCCGCGCTCGGCCGAGTCGCGGTGCCGACCGATCAGCCGATCGAGCGGCAGATCGACGGCTGGGCCGAGGTGCTGCACACCTACCGCGATCATTCGCTGCGCCGCTATCTCGAGGAGCAACGCTGGCCGCGGTCGTATCTCGACGCGGTCGGCACCCTGGAGAATCTGACGGCCCGGCTGCAGCACAGCGTCATTTTCCCGTTCGTGGACCACAACCTGGTCCCGCACGATGCGACCTCATGGGAGTTGGTGGGCGGCATGGCTGCACTGACCGACGCCCTGACCCGATCGCTCGGATCGGCCGTCCGGTTGGGGGCCCGGATGACCCGGCTGGAACAGACCGATCATGGCGTTCGGGTCTGGACAACCGCCGAGACCGGCGACGAACATTCCGACGGTCGTCCGGTCGATCCGATCGAATCCTTCGACGCCGACTACGCGATCGTGGCCATCCCGCTGAGCGCCGCCAGGTTCTGCACATTCGATCCGCTGTTGTCCTATGGCAAGCGTCGCGCTATCGCCGAATTCCATCAGGACGCCGCGACGAAGATCTTCGTGGAGTTCAGGTCTCGCTTCTGGGAACAAGGGCCGGGCGGGTTCCGTGGCGGTAGTTGCCTGACCGACTCGCCCAATCGGTCGGTCTATTTCCCGTCTCATGTCGAGGGCTCCGACGGCGGCGTGGTGCTGGCCTCCTACACCTGGTCCGACGACGCGATGCGCTGGGACTCGCTCACCGACGGCGAACGTATCGACTTCGCCCTCGCGGGCATGCGCGAGCTGTTCGGCAGCCGTGTCGACGCCGAGTTCACCGGCGTGGGGATCTCGCAGAGCTGGCTGCGCGGCCGCTACGCGATGGGCGAGGCGGCCTTTCCCACGCCTGGCCAACTGCACGACCATCACGCTGCCGTCCGGTCGGTCGAGGGCCGGGTGCATTTCGCGGGCGACCACACCAGCCTCAACACCGCATGGGTCGCAGGCGCCGTCGAGAGCGGCGTCCGCGCCGCACTCGAAGTACACCGGCGTTGACCCATTGGTACGAGCCCGAGGTCAGATCGTGACGACTGGTGCCTGCAGCTCGGCCACCGACTCGTCCGGATTCTCCGCAACATGACGCCTTCGAGTGTCGACCCTCACACGGTGGCAGGGTCAAGAGTGGCAGTGCTCGAACACAAGCTCGCGCAACCGCCCACCGATGCGCTGGCCGCGATCCGTTCCATGTTCACCCACCCTGACGACAACACTCCCGGCAAGCTCGCCTACGCGTTGGAATACCGGGCACGTCAACACCGCTGACCAGCCCAGCCCCGGTCCGGCACGGTGAACCAGCAACCGTGTCGGCGTTCCCCGCGTTCGACCGCGATGGTGGCACGGTCGAACCCGGGTGGCGGGCAGGGGGCGTGGTCGGGGGTGACTAAGCTTCGGGCGGTAGGTAACAACGCCTGTCGAACGGAGAGGGCTGATTCATGGCGTCCGCAACAGCATCCGCACAGATCGGAGTTACCGGCCTCGCGGTCATGGGTAGCAATATCGCCCGCAACTTCGCCAAGCACGGCTACACGGTGGCACTGCACAACCGCAGCATCGCCAAGACCGACGCGCTGCTGGCCGAACACGGCGGCGACGGCAACTTCGTGCGCACCGAGACGATCGAGGAGTTCGTCGCCGCTCTGGAGAAGCCGCGCCGGGTGCTGATCATGGTCAAGGCGGGCGATCCGACCGACGCCGTCATCGAGGAACTGGCCGCCGCGATGGAGCCGGGCGACATCATCATCGACGGCGGCAACGCCCTCTACACCGACACGATCCGCCGCGAGGCCGCCATGAAGGCACGCGGGCTGAACTTCGTCGGCGCTGGCATCTCCGGTGGTGAGGAGGGCGCACTCAACGGCCCGGCCATCATGCCCGGCGGCCCGAAGGAGTCCTACGAATCCCTCGGACCGCTGCTGGAATCGATCGCGGCCCAGGTCGACGGCACCCCGTGCTGCACCCACATCGGCCCCGATGGCTCCGGACACTTCGTCAAGATGGTGCACAACGGCATCGAATACGCCGACATGCAGCTCATCGGCGAGGCCTACCACCTGTTCCGCGACGCGCTCGGCTTCGACGCCAAACAGATCGCCGACGTATTCACCCAGTGGAACTCCGGGGAACTGGAGAGCTACCTGGTCGAGATCACCGCCGAGGTGCTCAACCAGGTCGACGCGAAGACCGGGCAGCCGCTCGTCGATGTCATCGTCGACGCGGCCGAGCAGAAGGGCACCGGTCGCTGGACCGTGAAGTCCGCACTCGATCTCGGCATCCCGGTCACCGGCATCGCCGAGGCGGTCTTCGCGCGCGCACTGTCGGGCTCGCGCGCCCAGCGCAAGGCCGCGGTCGGTCTGGCCGCTGGCAAGCTCGGCGAAAAGCCCACCGACGTAGCGCAATTCACCGAGGACATCCGCCAGGCGCTCTACGCGTCCAAGATCGTCGCCTACGCCCAGGGCTTCGACCAGATCGCCGCGGGCAGCGCCGAATACAACTGGGACCTGCACCCCGGCGACCTCGCCACCATCTGGCGCGGCGGCTGCATCATCCGCGCCCGCTTCCTCAACCGGATCAAAGAGGCCTACGACCAGAACCCGGCCCTGCCGAGCCTGATCCTCGCGCCGTATTTCCGCGAGGCGATCGAGACGGCCATCGACAGCTGGCGCCGCGTGGTGGCCACCGCCACCCTGCTCGGCATCCCGGTGCCCGCGTTCGCATCCTCGCTGTCCTACTACGACGCCCTGCGCGCCGAACGCCTCCCGGCCGCACTCACCCAGGGCCAGCGCGATTTCTTCGGCGCGCACACCTACGAGCGGATCGACGCGCCGGGCAAGTACCACACCCTGTGGAGCGGCGACCGCAGCGAGGTCGCCGCCGACTGAGTTCGATCGCGCCAGCGCGCATACCCGGTCCGAGGTGCGCGCTGGCATGGGATCGACTCGCTCGCGGTTCCCAATCGTGGCAACAACTTACCGTGGTATTCGTGTCGCGGGACGAACAGGATTTCTGGCCTCGGACGATGCTCGATGCCCGACATGATCGTCTCGCGGCCGCACGGAAGTTCGCCACGGGATGGTCGATCGTGCTGATCGCGGTATTCGCGATCTTCAGCGCGGCGGCCTTCGCCACGGGATTCACCGGGTTGGACAGGCTCGCGGATTCGACCAGGAACTTTGTCAGGGGCGTCGTGGTCGTGGCCATTATCGCCACGCTCGCGGCGGCGCTCTCGGCCGGATCCGCGGTCCTTTCCACACCTCGGCGCAGCGGCGATACCGCTCCGGAAACCCTTCGGTCCGAGTATCAGGCCTATGCGGACAACACCTTTCGACGGCTGCGCAGGTCGGTAATGCTGGTGGTGTTGTCCGCATTCGCCCTGGCGGGAGGCGCGATCACGGTAGCCCTCGCCGACTCGGCGCCGGCCACGGAACCGCCCCTGATGATGGCCGTGGTCGACGGCAAGATGCTGTGCGGTCCGGCCAGTCTCGATCGCGACGGCACGCTATGGCTGCGCGCCAAGCCCTTGAACGAGGCCAGCTTCGTCACCGTCGTCGCGGCGTGCCCGACGATGCGCTGACGGCGTCGCGCCGCTTCCCAACAGCGGGAAGGTTGCGCGAGGAAGCCCCCGCTTGTGGGGCACAATTATTTCCTCGCTTACGCGGTGCAAGTTCGAAAGGTTGACGGGTATGGCTCAGTCGTTGCGCGTCGACACGGACACGCTGCGCGCGCTGATTCCAGAACTCGACGCTATCACCGATACGGCACAGACAGAACTGACGAGTCTGAAAGCCGCGATCGACCGACAGGGCGAATGCTGGGGCGATGACGAGCCCGGCAAGGTCTTCGGCGAAAGCTACGCGCCCGCGGCGAAAAAAGGGGTGGCCGGATTCCAGAACCTGGTCGACAACCTGCGCGCAATGAGCAGAGGTATCGCCGATACCGCGAACACGTTCCACAACAATGACCACGAAATCGGCTCCCATATTCGCGACCTCGCGCCGAGCCCCGCGCTCGGTTCGTCGCCCGACCGGCCGATCTCCTCCCCCCCGACTACCCCCCGATACCCACAGTCGCCGATCGGTGCACAGCCGAATCCGAATCCCACCACGGCCGCCGACCCCAGCGCCGCGCATACCACCGCATCGCCAGTTCCCGGCACCAGCTCACCTGATGCTGCCGGCACCGGTCCCATCTCACCTGATGCTGCCGGCACCGGTCCCATCTCACCTACCCGGCCGGATTACCAGCCGAACGGCAATCCGGCCGTATCCGGCCGACCCGAGTCCGTGGACGGCAGTCCGAGCCCGAGTGCTGCGACGCCCGAAGCACAATCGACACCCGACTCGCCCGCACAGCCCCCCGTCGTTGCGCCGACGATGCCCTCCGCCACCGCGACTCCGGCCGCCACCGAACCTACTTCGGCCGCCCCGAAATCAACGGATACTCCGTGGTCCAAACCCACGGGCGATGCGGCCGCGCCACGAAATATGTCGGGCACGCCGTGGTCTCGCGGCTTGGGCACGCCCCCACCGGGACAGGTTTTTCGTCCTCGCCGCACCAGTCCACAACCGGGGGTGGCGAAGCCAGCGGCGCCGAGCCGAGAGGCCAAGTCCCGCAAGCCGAAGCGCGAACCCGCCAAAGCAGGACGCATTTCGGCCAGGACCGACCCGGGAGCACTGACGGCGGCGCAGGCACTCGCGGCCAGGCACGGGCTGCAGATCGCCGGATTCGATGCCCCGGGCATCGCGGCACATCAGGTGCACGAGATGGCGGCGGCGGTCGACGACATCCTCGGGAAGTATCCATTCCTCGAAGTCGGCGGCATCGAGATCACCGAACTCGGTGACGGAGAGGTGTCCCGATCGGCATGGGATCGGTCCGACAGCGCGGCCGACGACGCGCCGTGGATACTGTTCGACCGGACCGTCATGGCGAATCCGGTCCTACTGGACGAAAAGTTCCGTGCCGCAACACGATCCGGCGAAGCCATACCTGAATCCGGGAAACGGCCGATGTATTCGACCGTTGTCACCGAACTCGGTCGAATAATGGCAGCGGCGGCGGGTCCGCTGCCACGCCGACAGGCGCAGCGGGCGCTGATCACCGAGTACCGGCGCATCAGCGGGCCGTGGGACCGAACCAACACACTGGCTGGCGTAGTCGACGGCTACCGGGGGTGGCGCGGCGAACTGAGTGGGCGCTGCTTCTCGCACGGGCGTTTCGACCCGGGTGCGGCAGTGGTCGAGGCGTTCACCGAGGTCGAGTTGCGTGGACCGGATGCCTGCGGAGCGGCGAAGGTCCTGCATCGGCTGGTCGTCGAGAACGCCCGCGGGCAGTCGAGCGCCTAGTGGCGGTGCAGATTCCGGATTCGTTCCCCACATGGCTGACGGATCTGGTGATCGGGCATTTCCCGGTGGGGGATCCGGATGCGATGCGGCTGTTGGCCGACCGCTGGGCGAATACCGCGCGTGAACTCACCCGGCTACTGGAACGAGTCGAAGCGGTGGCGGCCAGGTTGGCGGTGGCGATCGAGGGGGAAGCCGGTAACGCGATACAGAAGCAGTTCGGCCAGATCACCGACGATATCCGCAATCAGATCGCGTTCTCCAACGGCATGGCCAAGCAGCTGTACGAAGGCGCCAACTCGCTCGAGCTGGAGCAGTACACCGTAATCGGTGTTGCGGCAGTGCTTTTGACGATGGTGATCATCGATTTGATGATCCCGGGGGCCGGTCCGGTGAAGGCCGCCGCCGATCGGGCCGAGGCCGAGACCGCGATGCAACTCGCGCGGGTCGAAGACGTGGTCCGCTTGGCCGGGATGGGTGGGAAGTTCGCGGCACGGCATCCGCGGTTGATGCTGGCCGCGAAGGGGATTGGTATGGGCGTCGTGGCTGGTGCCGTACCCCGTTTGGGCGCCTACGAAGCCCAGATCATGCAGGGACACCGCGATTCAGTCGATTGGAAGTCGGTGGGCGTGGCGGCGGCGGCCGGTGCGGTCGGCGGGTTGGTGGGTGTCGGGGTCGGTCATTTCGTCGCCCCCAAAGTCAGTCGGCTGCTGGCGAATCCAGCGTCGAAGGCCGCCCAGGTGCTCGGGGTGGTGGCAGCGAGCACCGCCGGTGGCGCGGCCGGTGGAATCGCTGGCGGATTGACGGCGTGGGGTCTGACCGGCGGGGAGTTGCGCGGCAAAGATCTCGGCACCATGGCGTTGACCGGGCTCGGCGCCGGACTCGTCGGCGCCGTCGGCTCATCGGTGCGGGCCGGGCGAGCCGCCGCCTACACGGGTGAACCGGCCACCGGGCGGGTGCATCCGGAGGTCGGCCCGAGCGGCGAAATCAGAGTGCCGCGGGTGACGCCGGAGCCAGAGGTGACCGCGGATACCGGCCCGGTGCGTGAGCCGGTTGCCGGGGGCGACGATGGTCAGGTAGCGAAGCCTTCCGATATCACCCCGGAGATGATGGCCGATGGCGCGGAGATCTCCCGCAGACTCGCGGGCGAACTGCGTCCCGAAGACTATCCGCCCGGGCCGCAACGCGACGCGGTTCGCGAGTTCCTGAACAGTCAGCACCACCCAGGCGGTGATGGCGGCAACGCCCAGCACCAGGGCAGTGGCACACCTTCGAGGGGTTCGGATCCGGGTTCGTCGTCCTCGGGACCGCACTCGTCGGCACCGCCCTCGGGGCGCGGGAACGGCGGGAGTGAGGGGCTGCCGATGCGCAGCGCCCCGGCATACGGACCCACCGAAGGCGGGCGCATCTCCACCGTCTCCCACGTCACCGACGGCGGCGCGGGTCCGAGCCGAGCGCCCGGCAGGGTCGCGGAGATATCGGCAACCTATCGGGACAGCCCACCGACGGAGCAGCCGGTCATGCGTGCCGAACAACGGGGCGCCACCGGTGATGTCGCTACGGATACCGCCGCACCGGAGCGCGGCGGCGCGGAGTCGGGGGCGGCGAGGCCGGACTCCGGAGTGGCCGACGACGGCGGTCACCGGTCCGGTGGCGACGTGGAATCACCCGGCTCCCACGGTGATTCGACCTTGCCCGGTGATCGGCATGGCAGCACAGGGCCATCGACTCCCGATGGGGACGGCGGTGGCGGTCAGTTCATCCCGGCGGACGGAATGGGCGCGGGTTTGCGGAACTGCGCCGAGGAGGTGGTCTCGTTCGTCAAGGAAATGACCGGCAACGAGGGCATCGACCCGTCGCTGCTCGGTGAGCAGATGACCCGCGCCGAGGGTGTGCCCGGTGATGTGTTCGCACGCGCGTTGGGCGCGGATTGGCGGCCCGGGGGGTTCGAATCGCTCGAAGCGGTGGTCGAGCATGTGCAACGCACCGGTGAGACGGTCGGCGTCGGCATGCAGTTCAAGGATGGCGCGGGCGCGCACGCCGCCGGGTTCGGCAAGAACAGTCTGGGCCAGGTCATGGTTCGCGAGCGGGTCGTCACCATCGAGGGCACCATGGTCCGCGAGATGGCGGGCAACACCGTCCGGGAGTGGCTGGTGGACGCACAGGGCCGCCGCATCGGCGCGGTCCATGAAACGTTCCAAGAAAATGCCGTCGCGCACTGGGTGGAGGGGTTGTCGCGGGAGGTGGAACTGGTCGGCGGTATCGAATTCGTCGGCGACCAGCCGAAGTTGCGACTCGAGCCCGGCCAGGAGCCGCAGGCACGAGCGGGAATCGATTACCCCCTGGAAAATTTGGGTCACCGGACCGACACCCTCGAGCGCGGCGCACCATCGCCCGCCGAGAGCGAACGGCCCTTGGTCGACCTGGATTTCGAATCCGGATTCGCCGATATGGAGCGGGGTTTCTCGGACTTCGAGGCCGGATTCGCCCGCGACCTGGCGCGTTTGGGGGTCGACGGTCCCGAACCAGTGACCGACCCGTCGAGTTCGGTTCCGGATTCCGCCGCATCGGAACCGCCGCGTCCCGCCCTCGATGCGAACAGCACGGATGCGCAGGCCGGCTCGCCGAAGTCGACGCCGGATGAAGCGCCTTACGCGCCTGAGGCGAATAGCACCGCCACACAGACAAGTGCGTCGAAGGCGGTGCCCGAGGCAACCGCCACGGAGTCGAACGCGGGAACGAATAGCCGTGCCGAGCATTCGAGTACACACGCCACACCATCGGAAGCGTCACACACCAGCTCTGATGCGAATAGCACCGCTACGCATGCAAACTCACCGACAGCCGAAGCGACATCGCCGCACACGGTTCCTGATGCGAACACCTCTGCCACCCACACACCGGAGCCGAGACCGACCGCTGAAGCGACCCCACCGGCAACTCCGGACACCGACGCGAACACCCACGCCGCACATGCGAGCGAATCGAAACCACTGCCCCCCACCTCCGATGCGGACACCCCTGCCGCACATGCGAGCACATCGAAATCAGCGGCCGACGCGCTGCCGCCGGTGTCGCCGCACTCCGCACTCGACGCGAACTTTGTCGGCTATGCCGCGTCCGCGGCACTGCCGCATCCCGCCCAGGATTCGAATGACACCGTCGCACAATCGAATCCCACGCACGAAGCGGTAGCCCTGGCAGGGCCATCGGATGGCAACCGAACACCGATCGGGGCGGCCGGACCGCTCGGCGATATGAGCGGCCGCCCCGCTGGCGGCGACGAACTCCCCAGCGAGCCAGAGGAATTCCCCGATCGGATCGGGACCGTCGTAACACCCCCGATGCCCAGTTACGTCCCCGCCCAACCACAGGTGGACGAGTTTCCCGACAACGCGCCCGACGAATACACCAAACCGCCGGGCACCACCTACAAGATCCCCGGCCAACCGGACATACCAGACGGCCCACCCCCCAACGCGATTCCGATCGTCCCGCACCCGACCACCCCGGCCGTGCCGGATACCGGACCCGCCATACCCCTGACCGACCGACCACAGGTCCCGATCCCGGACCATGCTGTCCCCGGCGCGCCCGCCGAAGACGACCGGAACGGGCAAAAACCCCGCGTACACGACTCCGAACCACCCCTGCCCCGCCACTCGAATAACCCCGCACCGCACCTACCCGCCCAGCCCGCCGACCGTCCCAGCGAACTCACTCCACCCGCCCGCTACGCCACCGCCCCCAACCCGGAAACGCCCGGCGCCCCAGTCGATCCCACCGCGGCCCCGCAACTCAACCGCGACAGCACCCAATACATCCCCGACCCCACCGTCCAGCCCACCCGCGGCGGCGTCCCCGCCACCACTCTCGCCGGGCCATTGCCGGAACCGGTGGTAGCGGCACGCCCTGTCCCAATGGCCCAGGCCTCGGCCGGCGGCCCCAAGAAGCGCAAACGCAAACCGCCACCATCCGAGCCACCACAGCCGGCGCCGGAACCCCCCGCACCGGTGCCGAAACCGACCCCGCAACCAAAGCCCCGAAAGCGTCCCAGCAAAGGACAACCACCGCCGCCACCGGTGCCGGAGCCCACCGATCCGCCTATAGTGAGCCCGGAGCCCGCCGAATCCAAGCGCCCGAAGCCGGGGCAATCCGGCGGACACTCGCTGAGCGAAACCGACCGTGCGCGTGCGGATCTCGCCAGAACGCTCGGGGTGGACCCAAAGGTGCTCGAGAAGCGCGGATCGGTCGTGCAAATACTCGACCAGGCCCAAGTCGAATTGCGATTCGCAGAGGAGGAGGGACAGCGTCGGGCTCTCGAGGAGAACCGGCTCCTCTCATGGATCGCGCGGTCGATCACCCGCGAATACGACGCACAACGCGCGAACAGCAACCAGGAGACGACGACCGCCGCGGAGCGTGCGGCACTCGCCAGCAGGGCACAGGATTTGTCGACGGAGTTGCTCACGCTGCTCGATACGGCGGACTCGACCAGCGAGTGGCGGGATAGGGCCAGCGATGATCCGCTGCACGAGTTGCGGGAACTGGCCACGCGCGCTGATGCGCCACCGGAGATCAGGCAGTTCGTCGAAGCCGCCGCACGATTCCTGGGCGCCGCCCCGTTCGTCGCTCCGACCGCTGAGCCCACTCCAGGGGTAGCGGATCAGGTCTTCGACCGCGCATTGGACGCGGTAGCGAAGGCGGTCGATCGCGGCGTTGTCCAGCTCGATCCGGACGACCAGCGACAGCTGGCACACGATATCACCGAGCAGACGCTGGCCATCGTCACCGATTCCGGCGCCACGCCCGCAATGGATATGGGGCAAGTGCTCGCGATCGCTGACGCCGCTGCCGAGTTTCTGATCGCCTCGGCTCGGCCCGGTCAGCGGCCACAGAGCCCCGACACCCGCGAAGAGCGCGCGCCGGACCGGGCAGAATCGCTGCTAGAGGTATTCCCGGCGGAGTCGTCGGCAGCGGAGCTGAGACAGGTCGCGCAGAGCATCGGCTGGCGCGACACCGTGAAAATGGCTTTGCGCCAGGCGATCCGGTCAGGCCGGATAGCAGAGGGCACACGGCTGTCCTCCGCCGAAGAAGTCGCCACCCAACTTGGTTTGTCGTCGTCGACGGTGGAACTGGTGTACCAGGGGCTTTCAGCCGAAGGCTTTCTGCGAAGCAGCCGTGCGGCCGGCACAACGGTAGCCGACCACCGCCAATGGCCGAGCGAACCGGTACCGGATGCCGATTTACCACTGACCGCTCCGCAACTGCTGGACAAGCTCGCCGCAGAATCACCGACAGAGGAGCTGGCCCGAACCGCGCAGCGCATCGGCTGGCGCGAAACTCTGAAAACGAGGATGCGCCAGGCGATCCGGTCAGGCGCGATACCAGAAGGCACACGGCTGCCCCCAGCCAAAGCAGTCGCCGACCCTCTCGGAAAGTCGCCAGCGACTGTGGGACTGGTATATAAGGGGCTGGCCGACGAAGGCTACGTCGTGAGCACCAACCATGGCACCAAAGTGGCCGATCACAACCAATGGCCGAACGCACCCGTCGGCGTGCCTGAGCCCACCGATGCGCCCGTCGAACTGACAGACGAGTTAGCGGCCGGTGTTGGCGTAGCGGAACAGACAGCTCGTAATGCCGCGCTGAAAAATCTTCTGGGAGTATTCAACTCCCAGATTTCCCAGCTCGGCGACCAGGCCGCGGCACAGCAATCGGCTACGAGCGCGCCGAACCGGCCGCTGCCCGATTCGCTGCAGGCGACTCTGACTCGAATCGACGACGCAGGTGCCGATCCGGTCGCTACCGAGGAAGCCAAACAGCTTGTCCTCGAGCGCTATCGGGAAAGTCAGCGCGTCGTGGAGGCCAACGTTTATCGCGTTTCCCTCCTGAAGAAGACAGTCGGCCTCAGGAATAGAGGCGTTCCGGAAGCGGATGTAGAGCGGGATGCCCGCGCGGCGACCGATGCGTACATACAGACTCCGGCGGCGCACAGGAATATCGACCGCCAGGCCGCACAAAATGTGAACCAATGGGTGGACAAGGTAGAGGTCGGCGCCGAGCGCGCGGATTCCAATTTCGTCGACCAACTGGCATCGATGTACCAGGACGAACACCGAATGCCGTCCGAGGAATTATTGGATGCTCTCCATAGCAGCCTCGCCGAAGTGGAGGCAGAGCTGGCCGCGCTGCTGGAGCGGATGCCACACCTGGCGGATGAGGGCGCAGCTCATTGGCAGGCGGTCTACGCTACGCATCGCGCTGCGGTGGCCGAACCGTCCGTCGAGAGTGCGACCGACGATGCAGAGCCCATCCCGGGCGGCTTGAATCAGACCCGCGCGGAAGGGCACGCCCAAGTGATCCGGGGTCTGCTCGCCGAAATCCGGTTGGCCGCGCAATTCGATCAGGTCGACGCTGTGTGCCGGCTGGTCGAGGTCGAGACGCCATCGGGCGAGCGGCTGGATGGCGAGATCGATGTCGTCACCGACGGGGGCAGAGTCTGGCGCGAAGCAAAGACCACCCAACCAGATGCACAAACCAGCCTGACGGTAGCGGAATTCGAGCGCCAGGTAGGCAGACAGCTCAACATTTCGCATCTGAATCGCGAGTACTGGGTAGATGGCGCCCGGCCGCAGATCATGTGGCACTTCATGAACGGTGTCAGTGCAGAACTCAAGGCCAGGCTGGAGTCCATCCGCATAGAAGACGAGTCGGGGCAAATCATTCCCGATCTTTTTGTCGTGGTAATCGACGGCACCGAACAATCACCGCAGGCGGCGCCACCTGCGGCACGCCCTGAACAGGTTTCGCGGCGAAAGGTGCTGCCTGCGGCAGAAGTCGATGTCGACGAGGCGCTCGATCGCCACGTCCGCAAACAACGCCGACCGTCTTTCGGCGGCCCGGGATATGCCGGGCTCCCCGATGGCGCCGTGGTGTTCAACCGCCCACCGGGCGGTGGGACGTGGGGCGACGACGAAGAGCCACACACACCGAATTCCGCGGCCGAGGGAAATCCAGCAGCCGATCCGCCGGAGGGCGTATCGCACCAACCGGAAGCGAGTGCCGAACCGGAAGTACCCACCCCGGAACCCTGGTTGAACCATCCGCCGGATCCGGCCGCAGGCCCCATCGAGGAGTTGTTGGGGCGCACCGAGACCGGGCGCGAGGCACTGGCCGGGCTGCGTGCTGTCGGCGCTTCGATCCGGTATGGGAACTACGACAATTCGTTGAACGCAGGCACGACCGTCATCACCATCGACACAGTAGGCGGCGCGCTGGCGGCGGCGAGTGCGGTCGTCGAGGCGGCGGCGCTGGTCACGGAGGCGGAGGCGGGCCGACTCGAGTCGCAGACGTCCTGGGTTCGGGACGGCGACCGCACCGAATACGTCGAATCGCTGCGCCGGGCCGCAGCCGCGGCAAGAGGTAGACAAGCCGAGTTTCACCGCGAATTGGCCGCGCAGGGTTACGATCTGCCGCCTACATCGCTGGACAACATGGTCGTGCGCGAGCACGAGTCGGCGTATTTGGCCGCCTACGACGCCGCGGTGACACAAGCGCGACAACAGGATTCGGATCTCGACGGCCGGCAGTTGCGGCACATCGGGCGGGCCGCTGGTGTAGCGGAGCTCTTGTCGAGCGAACTGTTCGACGGCGATCGTGACAGTAGCGGTCGGTATTGGGACAGCCTGCAACGAACACAACCCCCAAATGGGTTGCGCGACTATGTTCCGGCGTCGCCCGAGTCGGCGCGGCAGGTGGACCGACTGGTGCGTGCGCACGCGGCGGCGCAGCGGATACTGCACCGGATCGAGGGTGATTGGGACCGGGCGCTGGAGCGCTTACAACACCAGTACCGGATGCAAGGCCGCACGGTGCCCGAGCTGAATCCGGACTATTCCCGGCAGACGAAACTAAAGCAGCTACAGAAGGATGAACTCGAGCGGCAACAAGAACCACCGTTCGAATTGACGGTGCTGGCCGATCTGACGGCACAGCATTCGCGGGCCCACCAAGAGTTCTACGGGGTCGCCCGGGAGATCTCCAGAATCGTCGGTCACGACATGATGGACGCCGAAGTGGTTGCCACCGGCGGCCATTGGGTCACCGACTACCTCGCCGTCCTCGGCGACGCCATCGTAGTGCTGGAAACGCACGCCGACCTCAATACGCAGATGCGCGCGGCCCGCAATGCCGAGCCGGAGCTGCCGAACGTCCGGACCGACCGGGTACGGGTCTATATCACCGAGTCGGGTGACCTGTTCACCTCCTATCAGCCCGCGAGTCGGACGGAGGAGTGGCCCGCGGATCAGCGGCGACCGGATAAGGCAGCGCTGCTCTCAGATGCACCGTGGACATCGACAACTCTCGCCGAGGCAGCGGCGTTCGCGCTCGACTGGGTGATGCAGACATTGTCCACCAACGATATCGGCCTCGAAACACTGAACATATTGCAGCGGCACGGTGTGCGCATCCAGTTCAGCACCGAGCGGGCAGCCCACTTGACGTGGGCACCAGGTAGAACGATCGAGTTGGGAACGGCCGCTGGCTATGACGCCGCATCGAACACCGTTGTCCTCCATTACGGCTTGCCGCGGCGGATCCAGGCGATGGAGTTGGTCCGCGCTGCCCACCTGATCGCGAGGCGCCCGGCGGCGGGAAGTCCGCTCGATCGGTTCGCCATGCCGAGCGACGAGTACATCCAGATGATGCGGGAGCGGCATGCCGAGGCCTACGTGCGGGCCTTCGAGTTCGAGCGTCTGCGCCAGTCCAACGCCGAACCCAACCCGAATGAAGCGAACCCGTTCTGGCAGCTCTACTTCGACGCGTTCGGGCGGGCGCTGGAAGTCGCGCGACAGACCTACAAGAACAATCCTCAGGTCACCGCCGCGATGCACAACGCCGCGGCATTCCAGGCGGCGCGCCGGGTGGTGTACGCACAGTTCACCGAGTTCGGGCCACGCATCGATGGGAACGACTTCGACACCTTCCACCAGGCCGAATGGCTTGCCGCACGTGGACTTTCGCTAAGCGAAGCCGAAGCGCCGCCAGCACCGCCACAGCGCGGGGACACTCCGGAGCTGCGGGAACAGGCCAGTTTCCGATATGTGCGGGAGATCGAGTCGTTCCGGATGCTGCGCGATGCGGGTCGCTTCGTACCGGTCAGCCCCATGGAGCGCGCTTTCGTCGATGCCTACGCGAAGGCCGAAAAGGCGGGCAAGGACGACGCTACTCGTCGGCAGGCCGGGATTGCCGCGGTCCGCAAGCACATCGACAGCGTCGGACTCGAGAAAGCCGAGATCGCCTGGGACGTAGCACAGTATGCCAACGACAACCTCCACGCGTATCGGCCGTGGCCGGAACCTGTCGCGGCCGATGCGGCGGACGGACACCCGGCCGTCGACAGCGCGTCGCCGCCGGAGCTGTCGGAGGAGGAAGCGACCGAACTGGTTCGCCATGCCATTGATGAGGAACTGCGCGCGGATCCCGGCGGCGTGCGCGTGCCGGACGTCGATGGGGTAGCCGAGTTCCCGCGGCCAGGAGCCCGGGGACGGCTAGTTGTCGCGGCGGCGCCCGGACAACACATGGATACCGTGAATGACCTGATGTTGAAGCATCCGAGATTCACCAACGTCCTGTGGGACGGCAGATACGATATCTACTACCAACAGGTGCTGCGTCTCGGCGGCCTACCTGCCTTCCAATGGATCTCACAGGCCGTCGCGGAGGGGGCGTCCCGTCACCCCACTGAGGGTGAGGCGGCGGCCGAAATGTTGCGTGAGTACATTCTGTACCGCACGCGTCCGGATCTGCTCGCGGAGCAAGGCCTGGAGGATCTCAACGGTCTCGGTTTCGGCGACTGGTTGCGTCAGCTTCCTCCGGAATGCTTCGCAGGCAATGGCAGGTTGGTACCCGAATTCGTCGAGCTCGCCGCGAGAACCTATGCGGCCGATCCGAATTCGTTCGAGGCGCCGCACCCGGCGGAGGTCGCCTATCGGCTGATGACCCGCCAGATGGTGCTACCGGTACCTACCGACACGGCAGCCGATCCGCTGCGGACCCCCGGTTCGGCACAGTTCGGTACCGCCTCCATCGAGACACCCGCATGGATCTTCAAGGTCACGTTCGAATCCGACGGCGACGGAGGCTGGCGAGTCCCGGCGCCGAACGGGGTCGGGGGCGCATCTGATGCGATCGCTCGAACCTTCCGCGGTATGACGGATTCCGACCTGGCGCGTCTCGGGAACCGGATCGCCCGCATGATCCTCGACGGGTCGGCGAACCTGAACGACCCCAATGCCCCCCAGAGCTGGGTCCAACGGATCAAGCGGCTACGCAAGTCTCGACCGCCGTCGGAGGGTGGATCGCCCCCCGGGGGCGGCCGTCCGGACCCGGGACTGCCTCCCGGGTCGGTGGAGTCCTACGTCGGCGGACTCGACCCAGCCGTATTCGACGGACACGTCCGAACGCCCCGCCGCCGGACCTCAGGCGTGCTCGGACCCGATGGGCTCAACCCTGCGGTGTTCTACTACGACACCCCGGAGGCGTCCGCCAACCACGATACTTTTCCCGAAAATGATTCGGCCACAAGCGGTTCCGCGATACGGGAGGCGGCCGCCACACCCGGCGACCAGCGGCCCGCCGCCACCGGCGCTCCGGCGTTCCGTCGGCCGAGTGATGCCGCGGTGCAGCTGTTCCAGCGAATTCTCGATGCCGAGCGGGCCGGTGATCCGCGGGCGCAGGAACTGCGGGCCGAGGCGGAGCGGCTCATCCCCGATGACGGGGACCGTGCTTATGCCGAGCGTTATATGGGTAATGCGCGCCGGGAGGCGGCGTTGGCGGCGGAACTGGGGATGGAGCCGGAACAGCTCAGGGTGGAGATGACCCATGAGCTGCAGCAGCTGTTCGCAGGCGACATCGTTACTCGCACCAATGGCCTTGCCCTGTATCAGATTCTCATCGGTGGCAGGTTCAAGACCGTGTTCGAAACTGCGGGGAAGCAGGCATTCAGACATACACATTTGGTCAGGCGAGCACAGCTGGAGCAGGAGCTGTTCGGATACGCACTCGACCTCGCGGTGGAATTGCGGCCCGTCTACGCACGCGTTCGCGTGGCTCGAGGGCACTGGACGAACGAGCCGGAAAGCGCTACCGAGCACGGCCATGTCGATGTCGTCTTCAAAGAGACTGTGCGGCAACGAACAACGGCGTGCGTCGGCGACCCGTGGGGCGTGAAGGGAATTCCCAGCAGCGTCGACGATCCGCAGCCCGAATCATTCAGCCCCACGCCGAGAGGCCACGGTGAACTCGCCTACTTCGGACTCGAGGGATTAGGCCGCGACTACGCCGGCCCCAGGTTCACCGATAACAGCTATATCGAGGCCCAGATCCACGGCGGCGTCACGGCTTCCGATATCGAATACGTCGTTTTCCATCGTGATCCGCCGCACGACGCACTGCGGACCGCACTGGAGCAGGCCGGCATCCCGTGGTTCATGGCCTTCCACAACCCGGATCGGCGTGCCGCATCGCGACGCGCTGAGCGCTTATCCGCCCAGGCTGAAACAACCGATCTGATCGAAACACCGACGGCAGCACCCGACCCTGCTCCGAACGTTCGGCGCGGCAGCATCCCCCCTGCGGCGCAGCCAGCATCGACGCCGCAGACACCCGCGCGAACCGCAACGAACACCGCGACCGCGTCTAACAGCACCCCTCCGGAATCACGCCCGCTGCCAGGGCGCGGCCTCCCGTTCGCGATCGGGGGCGGCGAACAACGTTGGGACGGCGAAGAGGAGTGGATGAAGCCGGCCCGCCAACGAGTGCCCGAGCTCGGCGTGCTCCACAACAACGGCGGCGGCGCGACCCGGGGCGGTAGACAGCAACCCGACCAGGCCGACACGCCCACAGACGAAGCACCGCGGGAGTTCGAGAGAAGGTACGACGGCAGCGACGAAGCCGGAATCAAGGGCCAGGTGTATGGAGACGGCCTACTGGCTTTCGAGGTGCGGAGGGGGCCGAGTACCCCTGGGCACGTCATGTTCGCGGACATGATGGATTCGATCGGCGGTCAGGTACGAGCGATTGCGGGCTCATGGGATGTCACCGACCCGATCGGCACGTCGAATATCGACAGTTTCAACGAGGGCATAGCGCGCGGTTTGTCCCCGGAGGACGCGGCGCGCAATACCTTCACCGGCAAGATGGCCGTGCGATCCGGCTTCCCGGGGGTGTCGATCATCGACGCGGAGGGGCCACCCGGGCAGCACACGAGCGCTACGGTCCTGTTCACAAAGCCGGGCGACCTCACCGACCCGATGCAGTATCTACGGAGTGCATTCGAGCAGACCAGCGGCCAGCACGCCGACACAACTCCCGACGAGCGCCAGACCACCGCCCGTACCGATCCCGCAGTGGCGGCGGGTCCCAACCCGCCCACTACCGAAGCCGCCGAACCGCCGCGGGATCTGAGCGCGCTGTCCAAGGAAGCACGCGCGGCACTCGACAAAGCGGGCGCCGAGTTGCGCGACCTCGGTTCGGCCGACCAGATCGCCGAGCAGCTGATGCGGGCTGGACTGCCCGGACAGACCGCGGTGGTGTTGGAACGCATCGATGGTGTGGACCGCGCCAGAACGCTCGTCTACGACGGCCGCAGGGTCGTCGAGGTGCGCGATCCGGATACCGACGACGGCATGATTCACGAATACGTACCGGGGTCGGGTGCTACGCAGCAGACGCGGGCACTGGTGTATTCGCCAGTGGAGGAGGCGGATCGGGCCGAGGCGGAACAGGCTTTGGGCAGACTGCTCGGCCGACACGACTCCGACCGATTCCCCGAGCACTTTCCCGACGGTATTCCCGACCGGCCCACCCGCGCGGCGACGGCACTGGACTTCGATCCGCCCCGCACCATCGACGGGCCGCTAGCGGAAAACGAATGGTCGACCTTGGCGAAGCTGTATCCCAAGGAGGTGTCGAACTCGCGGGGAGCGCCGGAAGCGGCCCGCGCCGAGGCACGTGAGGTGTGGGGCGACCGTTACTTCCCCGGGGAACCCGTTCCCGCGGCCGAAACACCCGCCGAATACCTGGCTCGCCAAGCTCATCTCGCAGTCGCCACATACTCGAACACTTACCGCGCCGGTGCGAACGACGGCATCCACGGATGGGTGGATCAAGAGGGTGTCCTCCTATTCCAGATCTTTGCGGCGCAGGGCACACCCTCGGGCCAACAGATGTTCCGAGACTTGATGGCCGAGATCGGATCCCACGTGCGCGCGATCCGTGCTCCATGGTCGGTGGACGACAGCTTCTCCGACAATATCGACACCTTCAACGCGTACAGACAGGATCTGGGGCTTTCCCCCGAGGATGCGGCACGCCGGACGTTCACCGGCAAGATGGCCGGTGACATGGGATTCACCGAGGTGACCGTCAACCACTTGACCGGCCCCGTCGGCGAACACCTCATCGTCGATGTGACGTTTTCCAAGCCCAACCACTCGCCCACACCGCCCGCGCTTCGGGTACCCAACAACTTCGGCCCGGTCGATCCGGGCTTTTCGACGCCGAACCCGGCAGACGGCGAATCGGCTTCGGGCACAATGCCCGAGGCCGCGGCGAGTGGACAACAGAGTCACCCCGCATATAGATCCAACGCTGCTCAGAGCACAGAACACACTGACAGCCCATCGCCCTATGCCGTCCCGAACAGCGTCAACCGTTTGCAGGCGCTGCGTGATGCGGTCGCAGCGGAGCATGCCGATGCGGTGTTCGATTCGAATAATGGGGCGCCGCAAGCGGATACGAGGCTCGCAAGACTCGAGCTGACACTCGCCCTACTGGACGAGCGGCTGGCTGTCGAGCGCGGCCCGAACCCGCCGATCCCCACCGCCCGGGTGAGGTTGCTGGACCATTTCGCCGACGCGGTGGGCGACTGGCTGCATGCGGCAGCGAGGGTCCTTGCGGCGGAGGCCGAGACCCGACAGGTGGAGCCCACTGCGGCCCAGCGGGTTTCGATGGGAACGAAGGCGGAGGACCGCTTCCACGAAGCTATGCGTGACCTCATGGAGATCAAGGCGAAGTTGGCCGCCCTATCGGCCGACCCGCCTGTGCGGGCCGATGGTACGGGTCTGCTGGACGGCATCGACTTCGATGTGCTGCTGATGATCTCGGAGCGGATCGCCGAGGAGCTGGTGCCCGCCGCGGAAGCCGCGGATGCCGCGGATCCGAACAGCTCTGCGATGGACAGAGCCCTGAGCCGTTATGAGTGGCTACAAGATAATTTCGCAGCGCTCGAGGCCCTGATCGCCGTCATGGAGCAACCGGCAGCGTTGATCGGCCCGGAAAGGCTCGCACTGCTGGTCGCTAACTTCCGCGCGACGGCATCGTGGTTCGCGGAGTGGCACAACATGCTTCACGCTGATGGGAGCGGGCGCACCCAGACCCCAGCCGTGCTGGACCTGCAACTGGCGGTTGCGCTCCAAGACTACGCGGCCGCAGATCGCAAAGCCCTCGATCTGGCCGCGGCTTTGGCCGCGTTCGGCCCGACGCGCCCTGCGGTGTCCGCGCCGCCGAATCCCATTCCCCAGCAACAGACTTGGCCCGAGCCGCAATCCGAACCCGATCAGATTCCCCAAATTCAAACCTGGCCCGAACCGCAACCCACAACATCATCCTCCGCACCTGCTGCCAGCGCACCGTCGGATCCACCGCACCATCAGTTCGCCGCCCCCGCGCCGCAGTTCCGCGGACGACCGAGTGATGAAGCGGTGGAACTATTTCGGCGGATTCTCGATGCCGAGCAGACCGGGGATCCTGATGCACAACGACTCCGGGCCGAGGCGCAGCGGCTTATCGAAGACGACGCGGACCGGGCCTACGCCGAGCGTTATGTCGGGAATGCGCGTCGTGCCGCGGCGTTGGCGGCGGAGCACGGGATCACGCCGGAACAGCTCGCGTTGGTGATGACCGAACTGCTGAGGCAAGCATTCAGCGGCGAGATCGTCGTTCGCGTCAAAGCCCAGACTCTCCAGAAGATTCTCGTGAGCGGCAGATTCAAAACGCTGGCCGAGGTTGCCGGGAAACGCGGAATGGCACAAATACCGGTGGAGGCCAGAGCGCGGCTCGAGCAGGAGTTGTTCGGGTCGGCGCTCGATAAGCCGGCGGAATTGCGGCCGGTCCATGCGCGCATTCGCACGACTCGCGGCGATTGGAGTGTCGACGCGTTTCTCACTGTCCTCAGCGAATACGGCGACGTCGACGTCGTATTCGAATCATCGGTGGCCGAAAGTACGACGGCGTGTGTCGGCAGCCCATTGCTTACACAGGTCATACCGAGCCCGATCACCGACCCGCAGCCCGAATCCTTCGGCGCCACACCGAGCCACCACAGCGAGTTCGGCTATTTCGGTCTCGAAGGCATCCACCGCGATTATGCCGGTGAATCATTCCTCCGGAACGCCATCATTCATGCCCAGATTCACAATGGTGCTGCCACGGTTCCCAGAATCGCCTACATCGTGTTCCATCGCATGCCGCCCGATGATCAGCTGTTTCGCGACCTGGAAGCGGCAGGCATCCCATGGATGACCTCGTACGACGATTCGGGTCAGCCGTCGAGGATCGCACTGGCGGTGAGCCGCGGCGAGTACGCGGGCACCCCACGGAACGACGCAGCCGCTGAGCTGGAATCCATGCCGCCCGGAGTAGCAGCCGTCCATGACGAGCCCTCCCCGCCCGCGCTCTCCCCCGGCGGGCCAGCGGTACCCCAGTCCCCAGCGAACACACCGGTCGAGTCGAAAGTCGGGCGCGCCGCACGTCCCGCACCGAGCCGAACCCAACTGGCACCGCCGCAACCACCAGGGCGCGGGAAAGCGCCTGATCCCGCCGGCGCTCTACCCACAACGGCAGGCCACCCACCCGATCCGGCCGAGGCGTTCGACCTGCACCCGAAGCGCGCGCGGGACGCGGCAGGTGCGCCGATCCCGATGCAGCGCGGCGGTGTCGGCGACCCGTGGCTCGGCTTCGCCAACGCGCCGGGCGTCGGTGACGAAGCGCACGCGAACCACCAAGGCGCGCAATCGCTCCCGCGCACACCGTGGAGCCGCGAGTCCACTGGTCCAACGCCATGGTCCGATAAACGCGCACCGGCACCCGTGTCGACGGCGACCGAACCGTCCCCGGTTGCCGAGCCGCCAGCGGCGACCGGACTGCCCGAGGCAACCGAACCGCCCCCGGCGGCTGCCCCCGGTGAACGGCTCCGAGCGCCATTCAGCCAACCAGAATCGGGTGATCCCACTCCGACCGATCCAGGGGTCGAGGCCGATCCCGAACCACGGCAGAATGCCGCGCCCGCTGGCCCATTCGTTTTCGCGGACGGCGATGAGCCATTGGATGGTCCGAAGAAGCCGCAGCGGGTGCGCAAGCAGGCTCCGAAGCTCGGTGAACTCAACGCATTCGGCAATTACGGTTGGACCCGGGGCGGCGATCAGGAGCCCGAGGACGACGACGATCCCGATACCGATGCGGCGCAGCAGAATTCGGCAGTCTGGAGTTCGGATGCGCCGAGCGGGTTCAACTACTCGGATCTGTCCTTCGACCCCTGGCCGGATGAGGCGGCCGTGGCGGCGGTGCACGAGCTGCCCGCGAAACCTGGGGACCTGGACCCGGACCTGACCCTCGACTTCTTTCCGTACGACTCCGATCAACTGCATTCGGAAGAGGACGTGGAGGTGGTCGCGGCGGCCGTCGGCGACATGATGCGCGAGCGTGGCTGGCGTGATCCGCGTCAGATCGAGGCGGCTGCCGAATTGGTGCGCGCGGCTGGGCTCAGTGCGATCGATTACATCGTCGGCTATAGCACCTCGTCACGTTGGGGCAACCTTCCGAGGAATATCAAAGACCTGGCCATGCACGAGATGATGGCAAGACTCACGCTGCGGATGGAGACGGAGGCGGATCACCGATCGCTGCACGTGTCCTTCGAAGTACACCAGTACCGCCCCAAGCGAGATCCCCAGAAAAGGCCCCTCACCTGGCACGTGCCGCTACACAATCATGACCAGATCGGACCACAGGTACGGGCGCCACTCGCCGTGGCGACAGACTCGAATGTCGAACAGTGGGGCGAGGTTTGGGCCCGATTCGACGAGCCGCGATCCCTGAACACCGACAACACGCCCACCGAACCACCGCCAGCGGGAGAACTCGAGGCCAAGGCACGCATCGTCCGCGGACTGTACAAAGATCACCACATCCGCGTCCACGGGTGGAAAGCAATCCCGGTAGCAGCCCTCGAATCCGCCGAACGCGCGTTGCGCGACGGGGTCGCGGAATATGGCGGCCGCCACGGCCTGCGTGACGTTTGGTTCGATGACACCGGCTTCGATGGCATCGCCGGCGCATTCGGTCGGACCGACTGCTACGGAACCGCGACCGACGGTCACATCGATCACTACTCGTCGATCTTTGTCAACCGAGAGCTGTTCACCGACCCGGAGGCACCGCAGCGCTGGGCACGGCTGCAAGCCGAACATTTTTACGCGCAGTCGACCGAGGACATGGTCTACCAGATCGTCCACCATGAATTCCTGCATGTGGTGGCGGGCAATTCCCACTGGGTATTGCACGATATGGCACCGGCCATGCTGCGTGCGGCCTTCGACCTGTATGTCAGCGAAGATCTGATCCCGGCCGATATGGGATTCGCCGAATGGCTGGCGCTGCTGCCCGCGTACGCATTCAAGCACGTCGTTCCCGCTACCGGAGCTCTTGGCCCGATCGAGGGGCTGCCCGAAGGGGCACGGGCCGGTGCGGTCGAAGTATCGTTGCCGCTGACTTATCCGGGGCGAGTGCTGCATTGGTTGACGGTGACCCGCGACGGTTCATCGCCCGCACCGATTTTGGCGCGATGGGCGAAGATGCTGGCCGCCGCTGGGCCGGACGCCCGAAATGTATTGCTGCTCTTGCAGGACTTCCGTGACGTAACCGGCCGCGACGACGTCACGGTGCCCGCCCAGCTACGCCCCGAGGACACCGTCGCCGACGTGCTCGAGGCCGAAACCGGCGGCCGCCTACAGCATTTCACCGATATCGGTGCAGTCGATGCCGAGTTGCGGGCACTGGGGCGGAGTTTGGACAGCCAGGGAGACCGGCTCGGCGACGGCATATCGGCACTAGTTGTCGAGCCATCGGATACCGGCGACGACCGCGCCCATTTGCTCGTGCGACGCGTTACCGAGGACGGCGGCGAACGGATCGAGCTGCGCAATCCGGGCGAGGGCGTGCTGCGGGCCAACCACGTGCTCGCTACCGGGGTGTCGCAGTTGCCCGGTGTGCGGGCAATGTTCTTCGGCCCGGCGGGCGAATCGCAGACGCGACCCGGGGCCGCCGACAGTCCTGCCCCGCAGTCCGGACAAGCCGACACTCCCCGCGCCGCGGACGGTGGCTGGGTACGCGGAGGAGACGGGCAGTCCGCTCCGCGATCCGAGCCGGAGCCTGCTTCGACCGAGCCGCGGTACCAACTGGCGGATCTGGATGATGACCTGCCGTACCTTCCGGAACTGGCCGAGAATGTCGAATGGGATGATGTCGACTTCGATGCGGACGGCGTTGTTCGCGATGAGGACGACGTGGCGTATAACACCGGCCCGGATGGTGCCGTCTTCTTCTTCACGCCGGAGGGGAAGCGCACGATCCGCTACCCGGCGACACACGTCATGGTGCACAGCTCCTTCCCCGAAGCCGGCCATCTTCCATACGCTTTCGGGCACTGGTACCTCACCGATGGCAAGAGAATCCGAATCACCCCCGGCAGCGCGAAGCTGCCGAAATCCACGAGGCACCCGAAATTCATCACCCAATGCAAATTCGAGATCGCCAAGCACGTGAATATCCGAACGGTCGAATTCGACGACGACCTCCAAGGTGAGCTCTGGCGCGCGGTCCGGCCTCCCGGGGTGCCGACCTTCGACCAGTTGCTCGATCGACGTGGCGTGGCCGCCCTGGTAGGTGAAGCGGGCGCCGGCTCGATGCTCCGAGGTGGCGACGTCGAATTCTGGGTCGATGTCGAGCACTGGGAAGCTACGACCAACGGACTCGCGATCGCGTTGTCGGTGGGTTCCGTTTTCGGCTGGTCGGGCGAACTCACGCTGGTTCTCAGCCGCGAAAATGGCACCAAGACAGCGCATTACACCGATCTGGTCCCCGGCACAGACCCGGCGCAATTCGCCGCCACGATCGAGAAGTTCCATACCGAGCGGGTCGCTTCGTGGCTGGCCGAATCGGGCGTGGTGTTCGACGGATTCGGTCCGGAGCGGGAATCCGCGACGGCCACCTCCGCGGACATCTCCTCCGCACCCGCGCACGAGGTCGCAGCACCAAGCCGATCCGGGTACCAACCGATAGCCGTGTCCACCCCACCGACCGGCGCGGATACCGATGTCGACCTCGTGTGGCCCACCGTCGATTCTCGTGGATGGTTCCTCGGGCCCGATAACCAGCCCTATTACACCGAGAGCACACGTGGCACCACATTCCTGCTGATGGCGAACGGTCGTTTCGTCACTTCCGCGCTCGCCTGGGACGAAGATCTGCTTGCCACATACATCGCGCAAGGTGGCTCCATCGCGGATGTGAGTGGCGTCGGCACATGGGCGCTGAATGGTCCACTCACCGCGTTGGAGCCGGATCTGATCATCGTCGGTGAGACGAATACCGATCCGATGAACCCGGTGCAGATCCTGGACGCGCTGCTCGAAGCGGGGGCGGATCTCACCCGACTGCGAATCGATGACATGGGCGGTGAGCACCAGGGTTTGCTGTGGCGCGGCCGAGCAAGTTATATGCCGGTCGAGGAGTTGGTGCGCGACCGCGGCCGCGATGCCCACCTCTTGGTCGCTGGCTTCGGTATCGCCCAACAGACCGGCACGCGCGGGGTTGTCTTCGGCGTCGAACTAGCCGGTCTCGAAATGACAGACGACACCATATCGATGCGGTTGCTCATTACTCCGGCACGTTGTGAGCCCGTCCTGGTCACCATCGAACTGCCCAGGCACGGTGACACATTCACCGCCCGGTACGGCGCGGTAAGTCTGGGACGAGATCAGGAACGTGGCGTCGCGGCGCTGGCGGTCGTCCACGAGAAACTGACGGCCTGGTTTGCCGCGTCGGGGGTCACGTGGACCGAAGACAGCAGCGCGCCACCCACCGAGAACCTGCGGGCGGAACAGGCCCACGGTCTGCGGGAAGCCGCCGCAACGACACAAGGCCCGGAACACGTTGTGCGCGCGAGTACATATGACCGGTGGAGCCAGGAGACCCTGACCGAGGCTGCGGACTGGCTCGCCCGACAGCTTCTCGGCTTGCCTTCGCACCTGGTCGATGCCGCCTGTTCCACGTTGAAAGATGCGGTGACCGAGGCGCTGCAGCGGCGTATCGGCAAACTCCATATCACCGTCGAAACAACACATGAACTCGTGCGTATCACTCTGCGCGAAGCGACCACCGATCACCTGGCCGGCGCACCCGAACCTGTTGCGACCGAAGGTAATTCGCCCCACATACGGTCCGGCGTGGAATACTTCAGATATCCCGTCGACGGCTGGAGCCAAGCATCATGGTTCGAGCTTCGAATTCCGAACGACACAGCGTCCCGTACGGAAACAGACGACGAGTTGTACCGAGCCGCCGCAGCACCTCCTGGAGGCGGCATCGCGCTCGCGGTGACCACAGTGCCGCAAGGCAGCGATGCCGACCGAGTCACACAGGTGGCGGCCGAAGCACAAACATCGGAGGTTGCTCGCGGCCGGGATCTGCTCGATCAACTCGATTATCGCGAGGCCGCTTCCGAACAGGTCGATACACCCGTCGACATAGATGATCCCATTGAAGATCCGGCCATGGCCTACATCGCGCGAGCTCAAGGATTCGATACCCGACCAACTCTTGCCGGACCCGAAGAAATCGATGCTGTCGTAGCCGCCGGCTGGCAGGAGTTGTTCCGCGGTGTGCGCGATTCACGCTATGCCGATGAATTCCGGACCGGCCGATACCTCCCCGCGATACCTACCAGTTCTTCCTTTGGTATCGGGATTTACGCCAGCAGTGACATCGACGTCGCACTCGGCGATGCCGACGACCGATCCGAAGGTGTCATCCGGATGGCGCTACGGCCGGATGCACGAACTATCGACTTCGCTGATCTGTGCGCCGAAATGGCTGGGGAGAAAGCCACTCTCGACTACGAAGAGCGCATGCTGACCGCGCAGGAACAGACCACGGGCGTACGCACCCGCCGCAGAGATCTTTCCCTCAGGCGGGAAATCCTCTCCGATGAAGGCCGCTACGCGGCCGCCCGAGGGTACGACGCCTACTACGTGCGGGAGCCCGGCACCGCCGACGTCTGGATCATCCTGAATCGGTCGGCAGTTGTCGTCGAGTATCCGACACCTGAGGACCCCACGCCCGAAACACCGACATCACCTCGACCCACCCACCCGACCGGCGCGGCTACAGGCGACCAACCCCCCGCCGAAACAACCGAACCCGAAACACCCCCCGTGCCTACCGATGCGATCAACGACGCCGCGACCGCACACACCGAGAGTCGGGAAAGTGGCGCGGCAAGCCCCGGCCGAGGAGCAATGCCCGCCGACCGCTCGCTGCTCGAAGGATCCGTGGACGCGGGCCGTGGCGATGTGGATGTCGATGCAGCCGTCGCGCCCGTTCGAGGAGTCCTTCCGCCGTGGGCGGTAGAGAATCGCTTCGGCAGCAACGGCATTGGGGCGTCGGATAACGGCAGCACGCCTTGGTCGGCACTGAAACAGACTGTCAGCAACAAACTTCGGACCCCCCGAACTTCCGAAGCTGCTCCTGCCGAGGATCTCGGTGTGGACGGCACGAACGAACAAGAGGTCCAGACCTATCTGCCGCCCGATCCGGAACCCACATCCGAGGAGCGACGCCTCGCCCAGAGCGCGCTGGCAAAGCTGCGTGACTTCCTCGGGCGTACCGCGTCGGTGGCGTCACTGACAGAGCCGGTGCATCCTGACCGCCTGGTCGAGGAAAAGCGAACTCGCACAATCCGAATCGCACGATGGTGGCATGCGCTGACCGACGACGAGCAGGACGCGTTGGTCGCGGTGCATCCGCATGTGATCGGCAATACCGACGGCGTTCCATACTCGGTGCGCGATGCGGCGAACCGCCGATCGATCGCCCGCGACCTCAACACCTTCCTGAAACGCAGGCCCGACGGGGATCACAGCAGTCTCCTCGCTGTGGTGAACGGGTTGCTACACAACGGTTTCCGCGGCCGCACGCTATCCCCCGCGGAAACCCTGCACCTGACCAACCTGGTCAGGACCACCCAGAACCTCGCCGCCATCGAGCAGGAAGTGCGTGATATCGGCTCTCCCCCAGTGCAATTGACCGCCTTCGACGCGACGGCGTATGACGGTGACGGCCGCAGCATCGTCTCGGTGGGCGACGCCGACAAAGCATTGCACGCGACCCGCCATCTCGGTGGCGTCGGGACCACGCTGCAGAAATTGCCGATCCGGGCGAAATCCGGTGTCCCACTGTATGAGGTAGCGACGCGCTTCGAGCCCGATATACCCAGGGCCGTCTTCATCGACATCGGTTACCACCACCCGAACACAGTCGATGAAGCGAGGTCATCGACGCTCGCCGAGCAGGGAGCCGACATCGTTGCGGCGGAAATCGTCGGTTACGATGCGACCCGCGAGGCATGGGCAGAGTTGCCCGGAGGTGCCGCGGCGCCACAGTTGCGCACCATCGTCGCACACAGCTACGGCTCGACCACACTCTGCTACGCGGGGCGAGAGGGCCGCCTCGCCGACCACTTCGATCAGATTGTCCTCACCGGTTCCCCGGGCGCGGGGCCGATGGAGCACGCCGACGAATTCGGCATCGGCGCCGAGAACGTCTACGTGCTGGCCGACGACAGCGATCCGGTGACAAAGGCGGGAGGAGATACCCCAGAGGTCGCGGATCGGTACTTCGGCTTCAGCCACGGCGCCGACCCGGCTGGGCCGTGGGGCGCGGACCGCCTCAGGGCCATGACGCCGCCGACCGTCCTCAACCTCAAGCAAGTCCACGGCGGCTACTGCTTCTACAGCGATCCGGAGAACCGGGTGCCATCCATGTCGCTGTCCAATATCGCTGCGGTCTCCGCGGGCCACAGCGCTCTCGCCACGCGCGCCCCACACCGTCGCGCTGCGACTGGATCCGGTCGACTGCGAGACCTGATCTGGTGGACGTCGAACCAGACACAAGCCCAGGACATCGCGACATTCGGCGCGGTGATGGGGGCCGATGACATCGACGGCATCGATGCTCCGAGCCAGTGACCTCCGTGCACGGCTTCGACCTGGATGCCTATACCGCCGAGGCCGGGTGGGTGACGAGATTCTCGAAAACCCTGGAAGGCGGCGAAATAGAGTCGCCACAATGGCCTCCGAACAGCTGAGCCGAGACGACGCGCTGCACCATGATCGGTTCGTTCACCGGCGCTTTTCGGCGGATATGTAGCGCGCCTGCTGCATGCGGTCGAGCAGCTCGGCGGGCAAGTCGGCGGGCAGATCGGTGATCGGGCGGCCGTAGGTGGCGGCCAGGTCGAAGGGGGTGGCGCGGTGGACCGACCAGCCGTGCTCGGCCAGCCAGTCTCCGGGATCGGCGCGGTCGTCGTCGTACCACAGGTCGACCACGTTCAGGTTGCCGAACGGGTTGCTGCCGAAGAACCTTTCCTCCATATCGAAGTGGTGCTGGTTCAAGCCGCGGCCGAAGTCGTCGGTGGCCACGCTGCTGCCGGGCGCGGACAGGGCGTCGATGCGTTCGAACAGTGCGTCATGTGCCAAACCCGGCAGGAACGGCAACAGTCCCTCGGCCGACCACGCCGTCGGCCGCCCCGGATCGAGGCCCGCGGCAGTGAGCGCGGCGGGCCAGTCGTCGCGCAGATCGACCGACAGCGCGCGCCGATCGGCCGTGGCCACGGCACCGTGATCGGCGAGCACCCGGTCCTTGAACTCCAGCACCCGGGGCTGATCGATCTCGAAGACGACCGTGCCCGCGGGCCAGTCCAGCCGATACGCCCGCGCGTCCAGACCGGCTGCCAGGATCACTGCCTGCCGCACACCCTGCTGCCACGCCGCGGCGAAGAACTCGTCGAAGAACCTTGTCCGAACCCCCATGAACCGGCCGAACAAAGCCATGCCCGCCGATGCCGGGTCCTCCAGCATCCGCAGAAAGTGCGGTTCACCGGCCGCCTCGACGAACCACGCCGCATAGTCGTCGTGGATCATCGGCTCGGGATCGATCGTCTCCAGTGCGCGAAACGTGGCGACGCCCAAGGCAGTCAGACCCACGCTCGTCACGATGTCCCAGCTGTCTCCATCCGTTCGCATATGTATCACCCCATGGTGTCAGCGATCATCAGAGCTCTGCTGAACCGGAGCAAACGCCCCGCATCCACCCCATCGATTTTCCTCTCATGCGCAACCGCCGGGCAACGCCCGAACCCGCCTCCGAGCACCACACCCGTCGGATCAAGATCAGGTGGCACTGGTGGCGGGGGCTTCTCGGGCGATGCCGCCATAGATTCCACCTGATCTTGATCCGGCGGGGGTGGTGGGCGGCTTTGGGTTCCCATCTCTGGGAAGGTGCGGTGGGGAGGCGTGGCAACGTGGTGTCGCCCGGTGTGTGTGCTGCCTCGGGTGTGGAGGCACTTGGACGAGGAGGATGGTGTGGCCGACGAGTCGAACGAGTTGACCGTCGAGCATCCCCTGGTTCGGGCCTTGGCGGAGCAGGGGCCTGTGGGGTGGACGCGGCTGGATGCGGCGTTCGCGGTCACCGTCATGGGGACCATTGCCCAGGTGGTGTTTTTCGATGGGGAGCAGGCGGTTTCGGTGGATCCGCCGGAGTCGGTTCTTGTCCTCGTGCCGGAACTGCGGGCGGCCGCGGCGCGGTCCGGGGCGCGGGTGTGGTGGCGAATGCTGTTGACGCTCAGCGATTCCGGTGAGCTGGCGGTCGACTACGACCATGGCGCGGAGCCGTTTCCGGCGGGGCAGCTGTTCGCGCCGGAGGCGTATCGCGCTGATCTCGAGGCCTATCCGCGGGCCAGCGTGCCGGTATGGCTGGCCGCGTATATCGGTCATGGGGATCGGCAGCTGCGCAGTCCGCAGCAGGCGGCGGCCCAGGCCAGGGCCGATCGGGCGGGGCAGGTGTGGGCGGTACTGGCCGAGAACGAGTTTCCGCCGTTTCCGCTGATGTGGGCGCGCTGGGCGACGATCGCCGCGGCCTTTGTCGCGGCCGGGTCGCAGCGTGGGCCGCGAATGTTGCCGTGGATCGGCATATTCGAAGGCTCGGCACGCGGCGGGTCGACATTGCATGCCCTGCCGGCGGGGCGGGCAGTGTTATCCGGTGGTGTGTGGAACGCACCCGCGCTGGAGGCGGTCTACAACGGGGGCGCGCCCATGCCGGAACTGTATGCGGGCGCACCGGATTGGGTCGCCGACCCGGTGCTGAATCCGCGGGCCGCGTCGGGGCTGCTGTCGTTCTGCTACTGGTGGGAGGCGGGGCGCTGGTATCGCGGTGAGTCGCCGTCGGCGGAGCAGTGCGCCGCGGGAGTGCCCGGCGTATGGACTGCGGAAACGGTGGCGGAGATCGTCACCGGCCTACTCGATACCGCGGTGCCGGACGCGGTCGCGTCGCTGATATCCGCCGCCGAGCGGGGCGTTGTCACCCGCGCGAGTCTGGTCGAGGTGTTCGGCGACGACGGGCGCTTCGATATCGACGGTGCGCTCTATCAGTACTCGCTCGCCGGACTGGTGTCGACGGCGCCGGAGCCGATGCCCGCCGAGGAGGCGATCAGCCGCGTCCGGGACTACATCATCGGACGCGGTCTGGACACCACGGGATATCCGTTGTCGCAGTTGGTTGCCCACCGGCTCGAGGTCGGGTGGATGGTGTACGTGCCGGTGCCCGACGGCGAGATCGCGATCGGTCGGGCCGTGTTCTACGTGGCCGATGACGGCGTACTCGAGCCCGCGACTTCGTCCATCGCCCCGGCGATCTACATCGTCGATTTCGAACGGCGCTTTGCCGAACGCCACGGCGCGCTACCCGCGTGAACCATCCGAATCACGGTGAGCGGAAGCCTCGATCTCACTGCCGCAGTTGGTGGTCTGCGAAATTCCTAATGGTTCACTATTGATTGTGCCGTCAAACAGCGGCACAATAGTCCTTAGACAACCTGCATCCCCGGCACACACCTACCGACGAAGTCCGGGACAGACAGGACTAAGGAGATTTCGGTAACCATGAACCTCAAGTCGAAGAAGGTCGTCATAGCCGGTGCGGTCGCCGGCGCGCTGGTCATCACACCGGCCGCCATGGCGATTCAGTCGACCATCGCGGCCCCCGGGAACCACAGCAACAGCAACGGCGGCGGCGCCCGCGGCGGCGGCTACAACAGCAACTCGAATGGCAGCCGCCGCGTCGCCGATCAGGATCACGAAGCCTCCGGCAACAACAACTCGAGCCGAGGCTCCTACGAAAACCGCAACGACGGCGGCCGCTGGGTCTGGGTCCCCTCCGACGGTGGGCGCTGACCTATTCGCCTGCGGCTCTTCATATTCCGAATGCGACCGCCGCCCCGAAAGGGCGGCGGTCGCATTTGTCTGTGCGCCGCCACCCGATGAAGCACCTCGGCGCTCCGAGCCGTCCCACAGCGCCACACCCGCATGAGTGGCGGTCAATTGCGCTCCGCTAGTTGACAATTGAATGCTGCGCCAGCGGATCGAGAATCGGCATCCTCGCGCACGACACAGCCCGATGCCCTCCCGGACGGCGTGCGCAGAATTTGCGCGGCCGGCCGAAAGGGCATCGGCGGTATGAAGTTTCGCGGTAGACGACTCAGGTCAGGTTGCCATCGACGCACAGGCTCGACGACCGCCACGACGGTCCCGGCCGGTTCGCGCTCATATCGAAGGTCCACTGCGAGATAGGTCCGGCCGCACGCCAGTACAGCCCGCCGCGGCCGTCCGGGAACGCCTCGTAGATATCCTCGCGTCCCTCGATCAGCTGACTGCCGACGCAGTAGTCCATGTAGTCGGTGCCCGGCTGCTGCGCGCCAGGGCTGAACTGCCCCACCGGATTTCCGTTGGTACCGGGATTGAAGACGGAGCTGCGCCCGGGGGCGAGCCCCTCGCGGGACCAGCGCGCGAATCCGAAGAAGTCCGACTGGCACCGGAACATCCAGCCGCCCGCGGCGATCGCCACACCCTGCGGATGGCCGACGCCCGCCCACAGGCAGCGCAGGCCGATATCGGCGTTGGCCGCGGGGGTCGCGGTGCCGAGACCGAATCCACTGGCCGCCGCCGCGATCGCCGTTAGCAGGGTGAGCGCTCGAATCTTGCTGCCGCCCTTGACATTACCCGAATCGTGACATTCCGGAACTCGCGGCGCACGGCGCCATCCGCTGACATTGATCATCGACGTCTCCTTCATCATCGTCTCGCCCGGCGGCCGACGTCGATCGGGGCCGACGGGAGGTGCTGATCCCGCTGCCTAATGTAACGCTATTCAACGGCACGTTATATCGAGTATCGCCACACATGGGAACGATGGAGGAGGGATGATCCCGGAAACAGAGGAAGTCCTGGTCGGGCCAGGAAGGGAAGAAGTGCACGCCCGGACAGCGGGCGCACCGGTCGCCTCAGGCGTCCGGTAATGCCTCGGCGAGTTCGCTGTCCTGCTCGAGATATTTGGCGACGAAGCGGTTCACCAGCTCGGCGGTCGCCTGCCCCGGTCGTGTCCGGGTCGCGGCCACCCGCTCGGCGAGGACGGCCTGGTCCGTGGGTGTGCGCTCGGAGCGCTGATACGGCTCCCACGCGGTCCGATGGAATAGATCGATGAATCGGCGGGCGATCCGGTCGCAGTCCGCGCGCAACCGCTCCAATTCGCCGAGCAGCGCGTCGATCGGGATTCCGGCACCCTCCAGCTGGTCGAAGATGCGGATCAGCTGCGGATCCGCGATGCGGTAGGTCGCGGCGTCGACGGGTTCGTACAGACCGGCCGAGACCACGCGGGCCAAGCCGTTGGGCACCTCGCGGTAGCGCTGTTCGAGCTCGGTCGCCGCGATCGTGTCACCAGGGGACGGCGCGGTGGACTCTGGCGCACTGGGCTCCGCGACGCCGAGAATGTCGCCGAGGTCGTCGCCGCGGTCCCAGGCCTCGAGCAGCTCCCGGATCCCGTTGAGCTTGATCCCCCGGTCCAGCAGCCGGCTGATGGTCTGCACCCGATTGAGGTGATCCGGTCCGTAAAAGCCGGTGCGGCCCTTGACCTGTGGCGGGGGCAGGATGCCGCGCTCGGCGTAAACCCGCAGGCTGCGCACGGTCGTACCAGCCTCGCGCGCCAGCTCATCGATCGTGTACTCCACATCCCCTGCCATACGTCTAGGAAACCACATCGAAACATTACCCACAGGTAAGCATACGTAACTGATATCAGGCACGTATGATCTGCGACACAGCTGTCAACCCCCAATGACACCCCAAACTATTCCCGCCGTTGGCAATTCATCTCCGCCGAACCGGCGTCGGCTGGGCTTATCCTTCGGATATGACCGAAGCGCAGGCTTCTCGAATTACCGTGACGGAGCGGGAACGGGCGCTGGAACAACTGTCGCACCATCTCGGCACGGGGCGACTCAGCCTGACCGAGTTCGACGAGCGCAGCGCCATCGCGGCGGCGGCGACCACCAAAGCACAATTGGCGGAATTGTTCGCCGACCTGCCGGGCGCGACACCGCAGGCGCCGTCGGCGCCCACCGGCAATGCGCTGCAAAGGCTCTCGACGATCGCCGCGCTGATCTCCATCGTCGCGGTCGTGCTCGCGGTCGCCACCGGCAACTGGTTGTGGCTGCTGGCGGGCACCGGAACGATCGTCGCCTTCGTGATCCAGCGAATGCGCTGAGCCTGTCTCCCCCGGCACCGCTCGTTCCCGGGCGCGTGCCCTACCAGCGTGTGCGCGGCCGAACGGAATTCGCCAAATCGACCAGCCGGTAGCGGTGCCAGCGATCGGGGGCGGTCCTGGCCAGCGCGCGCAGGCTCGTTTCGAGTCCCTGTCGCAGTCCAGCCGCGGTGACCGGGAACCCGAGGATGGTCCGGTTCGGATTCCGCGGTCGCCCGCCGACCCGCAGCCACTCCAATGCCGCGCCGACCACGATGACCTGCAATTGCAGTGTCCGAGCATCGTCCGGCAGCGCCTCCAGCCGGGCCGCGGCGGCGCAGATATCCGCCTCGGTGATATCGGCGATCGGCCGCGAGACCAGCAGCAGACATCCGGTCGTATGCGCGACGCTGTGGTGTCGCGACGCCGCGGGCACCTGGTCCAGCACGCCGACGGCCTCGAGGAGTTCGCCGTCGGCGGCCAGCCGACGAGCCAGTCCGAACGCCGCGCTCACCACGCCGTGGTTGGTGCGCCACACCGCCCGGTAGTGCTCGGCCGCGGCGCGATGCCAGCGATCCGAATCGGCGGGCGCATCCAGATGTTGCAGGATGAGTTCCGCGGTGGCGGCCAGGGCCAGTTCCGGTCCGATCTCGCCCGGCAGCATCGAGTGCACGGTCTCGAAATGCTCCCAGGCCCGCTCGTAATGGCCATCGAGCAGCGCGGCGACGCCCACGTACCACTCGATGCGCCAGTCCGCGCCGTAATCGGGTCGCAGATCGGCGAGCAGCTGACAGGCCGGAACCGTTTCCCCGAGATCGAGATAGGCGCGAACCGCGGTGAGCGGTCCCTCCAGGTCGAAGGATTCCGGCGCGACGATCGTGCCGGCACGGATGCGTTCGTGCGCCCGGCGCAGCGCGTCGAGCGCATGCCGCGGTTCGCCGTGCAGCAGCGACGACAGCAACTCGGCACTGGGATCCTCGCTATCGATCAACGGCGTAGGCAGTGCCGCGACGACATCGCGCGCCTCGAGTACCGGCATTCGATCCATGCCGTCGACGATCCCGTCGGTCTGGCCGATGAGCGTATCGATGCCGAAATCGTCTCGCATGGAGCTGAATTCGACCGACGGCTGCGGATGTTCCAGGCCGGTATCGATCGCGAGAACCATGCGCAGCGCGCCCGCGAGCTGACAGTACATCGAATACGCGGACGGGAATCTGCGCTCGGGCTCCGGGTCGGTGGCGCGCAGCAGCAATCGATACAGGCACGGGTAGCGCGCCAGCAGCGGATCCTCATCGGGCTCGGGAATGCCGCCGAGAAAATGACCGTCGCGATCGCGCGGCAGATCCAGCGCCAGCGCGGCCAGCGTCCGGCCGACGGTATAGATATCCGAAACCACCGTCGGTCCGGTCTCGGTGATCTCGGGCGCCTGATAGCCGGGTGTGCCGTAGATGCTGCCGTAGGAATCCATGGCCGCGACCGCACCGAGATCGATGAGTTTGACCTCGTGCTCGCTGACCATGATGTTGTCGGGTTTCAGATCGTTGTATGCCAATCCGAAGGAATGCAGATAGTCCAGCGCGGGCAGGATTTCCATGATGTAGGCGATGGCCTCGACAACTGGAATGCGCTCCTTACCGCGCAGATCGAGCATCTTCTTCAGCGACTGCCCGCCCACGTATTCCATGACGATGTAGCCGTCGGCGATATCGCGACCGGACCGATGCTTGACGAAGTTGTAAATCTTGACGACGCCGGGATGCGCCACCTCGGAAAGGAATTGGCGTTCGGCCAGCGCGACCACATGCGCTTCGAAGTCGAGCGGGTTCTGCAATCCCTTCAATACCACCCACCTATCGCTGACATTGCGGTCGACGGCCAGATAGATCCAGCCGAGCCCGCCGTGCGCAAGCGATCCCTGCACCTCGTATTGATCGGCGACCAACTCGCCACGCTGCAGGGTGGGACGAAAGTTGAACGGCGATCCACACCGACCGCATTCGCCGACCACGACGCCGGGTCCGCTGGCGCTGCGGCGGCCGACCGGCTCCTGACATTTCCAGCAGAACCGTTTGAGTTCCGGCACTTCGGGATCGGCGAGGATGGCGGTGCGGGGATCGACCGGCGCCACCCGAGGCATCGGCACGAGACCGGCGCCGAGCCGCCGCACGCTCGGACGGGAACGGCCGCTGCGGCCGGAGACGGGCTCGTCGAGTTCGAGGGCCGTTTCGGCGCCGGTGTCCGGATCGGTCACCGGCATGGTCGCGCGGCTGTCGTCGGGCCGCAACTGCCGATCGGGCGGCGAGAACCGTTGCGACGGAATGCGTTCCACAGTGCTCGGCCCGGACCATGGATGCTGGCGGCGTTGCGACGGTTCGAGCTTCGGCATGCCACGGGTGGCCCAAGGGTGCGGCGTCCGCCGCGGTACCTCGGTCCCGCGCATCCGCCGATTCGCCCATGGGTGCGGCAGCGGATTCTCGGAGGCGCTGGGTTGTTCCGGCATGGGAACCTTTCGAGCCTGGTGAATAGGGGACCCATTCTCTTCCGCCGTCCGCCGCCGTGCGCATGCCTTATTCCCGGGCGTGGGAATAGCTCCGCCCCGGACATGTTGTCCGGGGCGGAGATCGGATTACTAGTCCTCTTCGGGCTTGTCCAGAACGACGACCGGCTCACCCTCGCGGCGCGGTCGCTCGGCCAGCACCGGGAACTGACCGGTGATGCCCTCGCGTTCCTGGGCGACCTCCAGCACCCGCTTGCGGGCCAGGAACCAGCCGCCGACGAATGCCGGAACCACGACCACCGCCATGGCGATCACCGCACCGCGCTGCTCGATTTCGTGGCTGCATGCCATCAGCACGATCACCGCGACCAGGAACGCCAGCGTGGCGTAGCTGGTGTAGGGGGCACCGATCAGTCGGAACGACGGGCGTTCGACCAGACCCTTCTTCGACCAACGGAACAGTTGCAGCTGGCAGACCACGATCGCGCCCCAGGCTGCGATGGTGCCGAGGGCCGACATGTTCAGCACGATCTCGAATGCCTTGTCCGGCACCATCGCATTGAGCCCGACGCCGATCAGCGCGATCGCACCGGTGGCGAGGATGCCGACGTAGGGCACACCGCCGCTGGACATCCGCGAGGCGATCCTCGGCGCGCTGCCGTTCATCGACATCGACCGCAGGATCCGGCCGGTCGAGTAGAGGCCGGCGTTCAGGCTGGAGAAGGCCGCGGTCAGCACCACCAGGTTCATGACCGAGCCCGCGCCGCCGACACCGAGCTTGGAGAAGAACGTAACGAACGGGCTCTCACCGGACTTGAAGGCGACGTAGGGCAGCAGCAGGCCGAGCAGCACCAGCGATCCGACGTAGAACAGCGCGATGCGCGCGATGACCGAATTGATGGCGCGCGGCATGATCTTTTCCGGATTCTCCGCCTCACCGGCCGCCGTGCCGATCAATTCCACTGCGGCATAGGCGAATACGACACCGGTGGTGACGGTGACCAGCGGCAGCAGCCCGGTCGGGAACAGGCCGCCGTTGTCGGATACCACGCTGAAACCGGTGGTCTGCCCATCAAGTTCGAACCGACCCCCCAGGAAGATGGTGCCGACGATCAGGAAGGCGACCAGCGCGACGACCTTGATCAGCGCGGCCCAGAACTCCAGTTCACCGAACCATTTCACCGAAATCAGGTTGATGCTGACCACGATGGCCAGCGCCACCAGCGCGATCAACCACTGCGGTATCGCCTCGGTGGCTCCCCAGAAATGGACATAGGTGGCGATCGCGGTGATGTCTACGATGCCGGTCATGCACCAGTGGAAGAAGTACATCCACCCGACCGCGAAAGCCAGCTTCTCGCCGTAGAACTCACGCGCATAGGAAACGAACGATCCGGAGGACGGACGATGCAACACCAGCTCGCCCAGCGCCCGCAGGATGAAGAACACGAAGATACCGCAGACCGCGTACACCAGGAACAGTCCGGGACCGGCCGTGTGCAACCGACCACCCGCGCCGAGGAACAGGCCGGTGCCGATCGCGCCGCCGATCGCGATCATCTGCAGCTGACGCGGCCGCAACGCCTTGTGGTAGCCCGCATCCTCGGCGTGCAGCGCGTCCGCCGGCGCCGACACCTCCGCGGGAGGTTGAACGGTTGTCATGGTGAAGCCTTTCACGTGACGGCGATCATATCGTCGCTTAATGTAACGCTATTCAACGGCACGTTCAATAGGGAACGGCGAGTCGTAACACCGCAGAAACGAGACGCAACGCCTCCACCTGCCCTGACCTCGCAGTTAGTTGATTGTGCCGCTGAATATCGGTACGCTAGTTAAGTTTTCGGCTGATGGAGCGCGCACATGGCATGGTTCGAACGGGAGTTCATCGCGGTCCCCGAAGACCGGAAGAACCAACTGGTGTACAAGTGGCCGGACGTCAATATCCGCCGCTACAGCCGCGCCATCGTCAATGCCGACGAGATCGCCCTGTTCGTCAAGTCCGGGCAGGTGCTGGCCGCGATGGGGCCCGGGCGGCATCGGATCGACGCCGATGAGCTGCCGGTGCTCGGCGCACTGGTGGATACGCTCACCGGCAACAACTTCTACCGGGCCGAACTGTATTTCGTCTCCACCCGCGAGTTCGCGGGGATCAAGTTCGGCGGTCGGCTGGCCGATATCGCCGACCCGGTCAGCGAACAGGTCGTGACCCTGCGGGTCTTCGGCGAATTCGCGCTGTCGGTGCGGGATCCGGCCGAACTGGTCACCACCCTGGCGGGCACCGCCGACCTGAGCGTCCCGGCGACGGTGGAGTCCTGGTGCTCCGAGCTGCTGCTGAAGTCCATGAAGGTCGCTGTCACACAGGGCATTTCACGCGGTGACTGGCCGGTGCTCGGCCTGTCCGGACAGTTGGAACCGATCGAGGCCGCCGTGGTGCGCCAGACCAATCTGACACTCTACGAGTACGGTCTGCGCATACCGCGCTTGGGCAACTTCGATATCACCCTGGCACCGGAGGACGCGGAGCGGATCAAGCGACTCGCCAAGGACGTCACCTACATTCGACTCGCCGGAGACTTCCAGCGTTACGCCGCAGGCGAATTGGCGCTCGGCGCGGGCCAAGGCTTCGCCCACGGCAATGGCGGCGGTGACGGATTCCTCGGCGCCGCACTGGGTTTGAACGCCATCCAACAACAGGCACCGACCAACCCGTGGCAGCAGCGCTCCCCCACGACGACACAGCCGGTGTGCACCGGCTGCCGCACCGCCAATCCGGCAGGCGCGCGGTTCTGCACGAACTGCGGCGAACCCCTCGCCGTACGTCCGCGCCACTGCGGCGGCTGTGGAGCCGAACTAACCGCGGGCGCGAAGTTCTGCGGCGACTGCGGCACCCGAGCCGACAGCTGACCAGCTGGTTCGAACCCTCTCTCGTATCGCTGGTGGGTTTACCGCGTGCCCAGCTTCGACGCAGCGACGATCAGCGCGAAACAGCACCGCAATGAGCTGCACTGAGCAGCTGGATTACGGTCATGACGACGGCGATGATCACCTGCGCGAGCGCGACCGCCTAGGTGACGGAATCCTTACCGCCTCGAGGCACTCCCCCGGGTGCTGCCATGCGGAGGCCTGCGTCGCCGCCTTGCCGACATCGCCCGCGCTGAGGTTGGTGAGTTCCTTCCGGATGTCGGGACCGCCGACCCACGAGATCAGTTCGCAGATCTTGTCATAGCGGAGGCCGAGCGAAACCTCGGGCAGGTGCCGGTTGTCGCTCGCGGGCGCAACCAGACCGGCCGCCCCGGTCGCGAGGTCATTGAAATCATCGACCGCGATGCCGTCGTCATTGATGCTGAATAGATTCGTCAAGGGCGGCAAGGAACTTCGCGAAATCTTGGTCGCGGTAGTGATACTCGTTGGCCGCATCGCAGCGTTCGAGAGCTCGATAGCGATCGACGTAGCCGTCGGCGAACTCCGCCGCCAAGCGACCGGTCCGGCTGCCGTTGGCCACCGAATCCACGTCCGTGTCCGTGGAATCCAATGGCGTGCAAAGTGTTCCGGCCAATTCGTAGGCCTAACTTGTTGCCGTCGTGAACCTGCTCCGGCACCACCGTGAACGTCCGACCGGAAGCTGGCGTCCCCCCATCGCTCACGCTGGCGGATGCTACCGACCTCGAACTTCGGCGTCGAACCCGAGCGAGCCGCAGCTTGTAGGTGGATCAACCGGCCGGTACGGTCGAACCAACTGAATAGGGGGTGGGCCCGGGCCAGCCCTGATCGATGTCGTCGATAAAGCCGGTGACCAGGAGGAACGCATGATCAGCAGGGGGAACACACTGCTCGGCACTATGTTGGCGGTTGGTGCTGTTGTCCTGCTGTCGGGGTGTGGGTCGTCGACTGATGGGGCCGCGAAACCGGTCTCCACTTCCACGAGCGCGGAATCGTCGCTGGCAGACGATGTTCCACACACCTATGACCCTTGTAAGGACGTTCCGCAAGCCGTGCTGGATTCGGAGAAGCTGCATGGTAAGGATCCGGCCAATGGCGATGCGGGCGGTGGGGTCAAGTGGCGCGGTTGCGCCTGGGTGCGATCCAACGGCTATGCGGTAAGCATCCGCACCACGAATCTCACCATCGATGTCATCCGCAGCCGCAACTTTCCCGAAACCACCGAGTTCACGATCAACGGCAGGCGTGCGATCTCGACTCGCCAGTTCGACGGCCCCTACATCAAAGAAGCATGCACCGTCGATGTGGAGATGAAGGGCGGCAGTCTCGAGTTCAATCTGAACAATCCGCCGTCGAACCGCGACACCGGCAGCATCGACTCGTGTGTGCTCGCTCGCGGATTGGCGGAAAAGGTTGTGCCCAGCCTGCCCGCGACCGCCTGACTGATATGTGGAACGACCTGGGAGGGAACATATGGCAGACAACGACAAGACGCCAGCGACTCCATTGGCGAACCTGATCACCGAGGCCCGCGAAGGTCGGCTGACAGTGCGAATGGATCTCGAGAAGTTCGTCTATATCGACCGTGACTGCGAATACTTCAAAGACCAGATCCGGAAGATTCAGCGCTCGATGACCGAGGTCTCGCAGCAAGATAAGTGGGGCCTGGGTGACACCTTCACCCCGCAGGGCGACCGCGACCTGATCTCCGCCAAGACGATGGTCAAGCGCTGGCGAGAAAAATCCCGAGGATCGCAGAACAGCGTCTACGAAGTAATGGAGTCGCACTACAAAGTCATCGAAGACTTCCAAACCCTTTTCCGCACCGTCCGCGAACGCATCACCGGCGTCGACACCGCGCAGGCGACGAAATACCAAGACCTGGAAGCGAATCTGCCGCAGCAGGCACCCGCTCAAGCCAAGATCTTCTCTTGGCCAGGGCTATAGATTCACCATCTCGCGCACACCTTCGACGCGGGCACACATCGACTCTCCGCGCAACACGCCGCTCCGGAAACCCGAAGTTCTGCGCGAGCATGGATTTGGCCGTTGTCGAGACAACAGCGGCCCCATCGCGTCTTGGGGCTCGTGAGGATGGGGCCGCTGTGGTGCTCAGTACAGTCGAGCTCAGACGTGGCGGTCGAACTCTCCGTCCGTGATGGCCGCAGTGAAGGCGTCCCACGCCCCAGGCGTGAAGACTAACGCCGGGCCGGTTGGGTTTTTGGAATCACGAACTCCGACCATGCCTCCATCGAGGTGCGCAGCCTCCACGCAATCCCCGCCGGTGCCGCTGCGGCTACTCTTGAACCACTTCGCCGCGGATAGATCGGTGCTCACGCTTCGTACTCCTCTGCAAATGCCACTAACAGCGTCCTGGATTCGCCCTCATCGAGCACTGCGGTCTCGATACTCGACACCGCGATGCGATACCGATCGATCTCGTCGGGTTTGTCCAGGTACAAGGCACCAGTGTAGCCCTCGACGTGGACGACGGGCGGTTCGATGAGTGCCGGGTTGGGGTGCTCCGGGAACTCGAGCAACACGAATGAACGTGCCTCCAAACCGAGGTGGTCACCGCTGGTCAGGGGAACGATTCTGATGGACACGTTCGGAAGGTTGCTCAATTCAATGAGGTGACGCGACTGAGCTGCCATGACAGCGGCTCCGCCGATTTTATGGCGCAATGCCGCCTCGCTGAGCATTACATCAAGAATGAAGTGCTCAGGCGATTCCTGCAGGCGCTCTTGACGTTTGACAAGAAGTTCTATGTGCCGGGCAATCTCGTCAACCGTCAAGGCTGGGATGTAGTTCTGCGCCACGGCGCGCCGGTAGTCGGCCGTTTGCACCAGGCCAGGCAGCAACGTCAGCTGAAACGACGTAATACGGCAGGCTGCCTGTTCGAGCACGACGAAGAGGTCTTTGTCCCCGAACATCGCGTCACTGTAGGACTGCCACCAACCAGTCTTGCGGGCCTCTTCCGCCAGCCAAAGCAAGGCATGCCGGTCGTCGTCACTCGCGCTGTAGACATCGCACAGTGCTCGGATCACCATCTTCTTGACCAGGGCTACCTGACCATTCTCTAACCGCCACAACGTTTGTGAACTCATCTCAGAAAGCTTGGCCGCCTTGTCCCTGGTGAGCTCGGCCTTCTCGCGCAGCTGGAGCAAACGTCGAGCCAGCAGTCTGCGAGGAAGAGTCGTTGTATGAGCTGCCATGTGGCCCCCACCTCTTTGTTAGCCGAACTTTGCAATCATTCCAGTTGATCTGGAAGGAATCTATCTGGGCGCGAATCATACTGTTATGACTCCATTTTCAAGTCACGCAGTGCTGTACTCGTTTGGGCCAAGGCCGCTGGGACAACCGATCGGCCCGCCGCTGCGGCACGCCACACGATCACACCGAAGATGCTGGGGGTACCGATGAACGCGCGAGTTACGGATGATCTGCCGAACCTTCGGCCGGCCGACAACCCGAACAAGCCGAAAGCCATTGGGTTCGTTCGAAATGACGTGTCCGGTCTGCATGCCCCACGCCACGCCCTAGACGTGCAGCGGCACGCTCTAACGCTCGGCTATCAGTACGTCTACACCGTGCGGCCACCGGCTGACGTCGATGATCCGATCGGGTACGCGCTCGGGATCGCGGCCGGGCTCGAGGTCGAGGTGATCATCGTCTTCGACCTCGGTCACGTCGACTGTCGGCCCGCATTGATCTGTGACGCCGGATTCGACCTGGAAACCGTTTGCCCGCAGGGCACTTGGGTGCGTTCCGCACAGCGTGCGCCCGGCACGGGGGCGGCGTGATGTACGAAGATGCGCTGCTCAATCCGCCGAGTATCTGCGGTTGCGCCGAGGTCGAGTTGGCGCACGCGCAGATGCGCCGACACCGTGCGTGCCGGATCTCGCGGTGCGCGTGGAAGCGGGTCGCGTACTACACGCTCGTGCGGCACGGCCGGATCGTGCCACCGAAGCTGAGCCCGCGCGAACGCGCCAAGCTGCGCGGAATCGACTTCCCTGTCGACACCGACCGCACCCTCGCCGAAGGCACACCCGAACTCCCGACATTGCACCAAGTGCTCGACGGGCTCGCCCAACTGGCACTACCGCCGACCTCCCCCGGCAACGGCGGCGAGAGGTGAAAGGCCATGGCCCCGTGGCAGATAGTGCACAGCGTCCTCGCGGTCGTCGGGGGCGGTGCGTTCGCTATGGTCGGCGTGGCGTGTGTGTGGCCGATCAACCAACCACGCCGCGACCGGCCCGCCGCACGCCGCTGCCGCCTACGCCCGGTCGAATGGCCGAAGGCGTGGACATGCGGCCCACCCGAGCAGCCGTTCACCCTCGCCGACGCCCACGTCGCGATGCAACTGCATCGCGAGCACGACTGCGACCGCAAGCACGCCGCATTCGACGCGCTGGTCGCCGCCGGCCGCATCCACCCCGATTCCACACGCCGACACCGACTCTGGGGCAAACCCTGGTGAACCAGCACTAAAGGCGCGGAGGAATGTGGTCGAGCCGAGTCAAAAGGTAGCTCCGGCGCCCCCAGGAATGACCATTCGACTCGGCTCGCCGACCGCGCTCACACCCAATACCCGAACTGATCGATTGGAATGTCTTGATAACCGAATGGACTTGGGAGCCCGACGATTTCGCTGCACTGTGGTTGAGCCCTTCGAACGATCGCTTCCCCGATCCGCTCCGCTTCACCAGCCGCTTCGCCTACCGGGACGACTTCGACGCGCACAAGGCCACCGTGCGCGAGCGCTACTCCCCCGAAGAACTGGAAGAAATCCAACTGGCCCTACACACCCTGACCACTTCAACGCTCCGCATCCAAATCCTCGGCGGCACAACCCAACACGAGAACCCCAACGGTGGCGTCCACGTCTACCGCATCGTCGGCGCACGCACCGACGAGTACGCGATGTCTTTAGCCCAAGCCACCTTCGGCGACACCAACGGCCCGATCCGCTGCCGCCTGTTCCCCTCCGCCCACCTCCCCGCACAACTCGTAAGCTGCCTCCCCCCTTGCAAACCCGGCACCCAGCCGCCAGCCGCCTACCCCTCCCACCCCAACAGCACCACCCCGCACGAACGCTACCAGCGCCTCTTACACCGCCCCGCCGACGGCGGCGGCTCCGCCCTCCTCTACACCGCCCCCATCAAAACCCCGACCAAACCCCACACCACCATCCAATGGCACGACATCACCAACGACGGCCGCTACACCGCCCACCCCCCAACCATCCACCCCACCACCCCCACCAACCTCACCACCCTCTTCAACACTTGGACGTCTGATCACGTGGAAACCATGGCGGCATCGCCCGAGAAGCCCCCGCCACCAGTGCCACCTGATCTTGATCGCTGAGGCGTCGCTGCCTTCGCCTGGGACCACGAGGGCGGCAGCGTGTGACGGGCTTACTGGGCGATTTTGTACCTCAGTGCCTTACTCGGCAGCACGTCGCGGCACAGGAAATCGACTGCACAGGACAGGGTCAATAGTCGGTTCACGCGTGGGTCGTGGATATCGACATGACAGTAGTGGAACGACCCGCGGTGTCGAATTTCGAATCCGGCGGACGCCGCGCTGCGGTACTGCAATCGGTCGGCGAACAGTTGAAATGGCGACCACCACAGAGCCCCTAGGCTGCCCTCCTCCGCGACTCCCCGAAGGATTCTCCTGTTGTGCAGGCGCGCAGCACCGGGGCGCTTTCCCAGCAATTCACCCGAGCCGAACTGATCGAAGACGCGATTCCTTCGCATCCCCGCGCGCTCATCTCTGATTTCCCCGATGCGAATCCCGTCACGGCCCTGCGCAAAGCCACGCGAGATGACACCCACGGGAATGCGCGGATCCTTACCGACCGTCACTTCGAAAACAGTGTGACCATCGGCGTCACCGATGGCGCGCAACAAGGCGATCTGTTCGGGGCGCTTCCGCCGGACCACGCTACCGAGGCCGAAGGGTTCATACACACCGAATATCGTCGCTTTGCCGCGCTCCAGATGAGCCCATAGCGTGAAACTTGACACCTCGTCGAGCATGCGCCTCTCCTGCACAATCCCTGAGCCGATCCCTATACGGAGGGCAACAACGCGATCCGCGCCGAACCCGCCTCGGCGTTCCATGCCTTATTCTTCTCGAATTCGAAACCGCGCTGTTCCACCTGGTCGACGAGACTTCCGATATCCATTGGCGAGTTCGCCGAAGTGATAGCCTGCTGTACGGTCTGCTGAATCTTCTCGACCTCGTCATCGATATTCTTGAAGATGTCGATGATGTCGTTGACCCCTTGCACGATCTCTCTGACGATCTTGTATATCTCGTAGCCCTTGTACGCGGTCCAGGCGGCGGCCGCGGCATCGGCGAGCGGATCCTCCGGCCCCAGTCCCACGATTTCGATCGCGGCATCGCCGGCCAACATTTCACCGACCTTTTTGATCAGCTTATTGATCGCCAAATTGAACAGCGCATTGATACCGGCAATCGCCGCCTTCGCCAGTTCCACGATTGCGTGATAGCCATCCTCGTACGCCTTGGAAACAACCTTGGCGGCGTCACCTATCCCGCCGATACCCATCGTCCACTTGAACATGTACGAATCGAACGCGGTGGCCGTAGCGCCCTGCCACTCACTGCCCAGCTTCCACGACCCTTTGCGCAACGTACCCGCCACGACGTAACACCCATCCCCCAATGTGTCGTACGCGCCGTGCAGATAGAACAGCCGATCCCAGTCTCCCAACAGCGGCTTCAGCAGCTGATCCCGCAGATCGTTGCCAGTGATCGCTTTGTAGACGGATTCGGCCGCGGCGGCGTAGTTGAATTTTCCGGTGATAGTCGCCAGGTTACTGATGATGCCGCTGTCCGGCGGATCCGGCGGTTGCACCAGCTTGAAATCCTCATTTTCCACGCTGAAGTCGCCGCCGAGACTTCCGCCCGGCAAAGAGGAGATATCCGGAAACCCGGGCAGCGCGTCGGGATAGACCTTCTGCAGATCCGCCGCATTCTGCTCATCTTGGGTCCGCAGTTGCGTGTTCACCGTGGAGACCTTCTCGGTGATCACACCCATGCCTCGTTGGCACTGTGCGAGCTTGCCGCTGAAGTACTGGGCGACCTCCGGTACATGGGGTTGCAACTTCGACAGCAGGGCGGTCAGCCCGTCGGTCTCCGAGCACTCCTTGCCGGTCCAGGTGACCATTGCGGCGAAATGATCGGTTTGGGCGGTTACCAGCTTGTTGAAGGCCTCGAAGTCGACACTGGGCGGTACAACCAGCACGTCGGCCACGGATTCCCCCTTCGAGTCGAAATACGATTCGGCACAGGGTATCCGACAACACTGTGGGCCGCGCGCGGGCCTGCATTACGATCGGTCGGACGGGCGAGCGCTGGGAGATTTCGTGGAACAGTTCGATATGGACGCCGTACTTGCCACCATTGACCGGAAAGAGGCGGAACTCGCCGCCGCGAGTCGCGAGATGTCGTCGATTTCCGCGACAGGAAGATCCGACGACGGCCTGGTCGAGGTCACCGTCGGCGGCACCGGGACCGTGAAAGCTGTTGAGCTGGCTCCGGAAACATTCCGTCGCAGCAGTCCGCACTACCTCGGCGGATCCGTTGTCGAGGCGATCCGACGGGCGGCCGAGCAAGCAAATCGGGCCAGGCGGCAGGCGATTGCGCCGATCACCGCCGCGCACCGGGAACTGACCGAAGGATTGGCTCCGGCGCGGGAATCGCGGCCATCTGTTGCCGCCCAACCCATGGATTCATCCGTCGACGCGGCATCAACGGATCGACTCGTTCGAATCAGCGTAAACCCAATGGGATTCGTCACCGCCGTAGATATCTCGCCGAACGCGTTCCGCTCCAGCACCCCTGCCCGCTTGGCCGCCGCAATCACCGAGGCGGCCCAGCGAGCCGCCCGCCAACTATTCGAAACACGCTCTGCCGCAATCGAACCCTATATCGAACAGAGTGCGGACGCTCCGCAAGCACCGGATCTGACAGCGTTCTATCCGATCCCCGCCGCGGTTGAAGCCCAACCGCCGGTGGCAGCCGAACCGCCCACGCCGCCACAGCCGACACCATCGAACTCTGGACACGTCATCCCGGGAACCCGCAAGCCCAATCGCGACCAGGTGTTCATCCCGGACGAACCGGATGACGACGACGTGTACTTCCAACAGCACCGGCAGAACGGATGGCTACGGTAAACGCGGGCACACCATCGTCCCCGCGAATGCCGGGATCCGCTGCGGAGTTGGATCCCGGCATTCGCGGGGACGACAGGGAACGCTCGGTGAGACGATGCCGAACTGTGCCGGGATCCAGCACTGCGCTGGATCCCAGCAGCTGAGGATCAGCTCGAAACAGCCGCCGTGGCAGCGGATTCCCCGCTGCTGACCATGCTGCGCACCTGTCGCGCGGCCACCGACAAGGTGGCCAGGTCGTGGGTGCCCGCGGCGAAGATCTCGCCGAGCGAGGCACCGGCGCGGGCCAGGCGGGAGCGGTTGACCGACTCCCAGTCGGCGATCTTCGCCGCGGCGTTCTCATGCGGTTCGGATCCGGTCAGCACATCGAGGGTCAGCGAGCGCAGCGAATCGTAGAGATCGTCGCGGACCGCGAGCCGGGCCAACGTGCGCCACCTGTCATCGCGCGCCAGGTTGCTCACCGCGGTCAGCAGCCGCTCGATCTGGAAGTGTTCGTCGAGCGCGTAGTAGAGCACCGCGACCTCCTCCGCATCGCGCTCGGCGATATCGGCCGCGTCGATGATGTCCAACAGCGGGAACAGGTGGATGAGGCGGAACACCTCCTCGGCCAATTCCGCTGGCGCACCCTGCTCGACGGCGGCGCGCGCATGCGTCGCCAGATCCTCGGCATGAGCCGCGGGGAGCCTGGCGGGCAGCATCTGCCCCGCGAGCTTGCGGACACCGTCGCGGTAGCGGGCGATATCGGCGCCGATGGCGATCGGCTGTGGGCGCTTGGTCAGCAGCCAGCGAGATACTCGATCGAGCGTGCGCCTGGTCTCGCGCTCGAGTTCATCGCGCGCCGCCGTCGGCATCGGCGTGGTCCGGATGCGCTGCCAGAGCGTGTGCAGATCGAACACCTCGGTCGCGACGGTGAAGGCGCGCACCGCGTCCTCGGTGCTCGCGCCCGCCTCCTCGGCCAGGCGGAACGCGTAGGTGATGCCGCCGTGGTCCACCACGTCGTTGACCACCATGGTGGACACGATCTGGCGGCGCAGTGGATGCCTGCCGATCGCGTCGGCGAATCGTGCCCGCAGCGGCTTCGGGAAGTACGACCGGAGCACCGACTCGAAGGCCGCGTTATCCGGCAGATCCCCGGCCAGCAGATCGTCCTTGAGCGAAAGCTTCACGTGCGCGAGCAGATTCGCCAGTTCCGGGGAGGTGAGTCCGCGCCCTTCCACCGTCCGCTTCTTCAGCTCGGCGTCCGAGGGCAGTGCCTCGAGCCGCCGGTCCACACCGCGGCGGAACTCGAGGTCGGCGATCAATCGGCGATGCACACCCGACATCGGCACCGATTGGGCGCGCGAGAGGCCCATCCGGAAGTTCTGCGAAATATTGTCCCGCAGTACGAGTTCGGCGACCTCATCGGTCATCGCGGCCAGCAGTTCGGTGCGATCGGTCGCGGCGAGCTCACCGCCGGAGATGACCGCATCGAGCAGCACCTTGATATTGACCTCGTGGTCGGAGCAGTCGACGCCCGCCGAGTTGTCCAGGGCGTCGGTATTCATCCGGCCGCCGTTCGCGCAGTATTCGATGCGGCCGAGGGCCGTCGCCCCGAGGTTGCCGCCCTCGCCGATCACCTTGGCGCGCAACTGATTCGCATCGACACGCACGGCATCGTTGGACTTGTCACCGGCATCGGCATTCGTCTCGGTGGACGCCTTGATGTAGGTGCCGATGCCGCCGTTCCAGAACAGATCCACCGGGGCGAGCAGGATCGCGCGGATCATCTCCGGCGGAGACAGCGTGGTCACGCTCGGATCCAGATCCAGGGCCGCGCGCACTTGCGGACTGACCGGAACCGCCTTCGCGGACCGGTCGAAGACACCGCCGCCCTTGCTGATCAGCGCCGCGTCGTAGTCCGCCCACGACGAACGCGGCAGTGCGAACATCCGCTGCCGCTCCCGGAACGATGTCGCCGCATCGGGGTTCGGATCCAGGAAGATGTGCCGGTGGTCGAAGGCGGCCACCAGTCGGATGTGCTCGGAGAGCAGCATGCCGTTGCCGAAGACGTCACCGCTCATATCACCGACGCCGGCGACGGTGAAATCCGTTGTCTGCGTGTCGATGTCCATCTCGGCGAAATGCCGCTTGACGCTCTCCCACGCGCCCTTGGCGGTGATGCCCATCGCCTTGTGGTCGTAACCCACCGAACCGCCCGAGGCGAATGCGTCGCCGAGCCAGAAACCATACTGGCGGGCAACATCATTGGCGATATCGGAAAACGTGGCGGTGCCCTTGTCCGCCGCGACGACCAGATAGGTGTCGTCGCTGTCGCGGCGCACGACTCGCTCGGGCGGCACGACATCGCCGGAGCCGTGATCGACGTTATCGGTCAGGTCGAGCAGGCCGGAGATGAAGGTGCGATAGCAGGCGATGCCCTCGGTCAGCAGTGCCTGCCGATCGGCGGTCGGCTCGCCGGTGGCCGCTGGGGGACGCTTGACCACGAAACCGCCCTTGGCGCCGACCGGAACGATGACCGCGTTCTTCACCGCCTGCGCCTTCACCAGACCCAGGATCTCGGTGCGGAAATCCTCCAAACGGTCGGACCAGCGCAACCCACCGCGCGCCACCGGACCGAAGCGCAGATGCACGCCCTCCACCCGCGGCGAGTACACGAAGATCTCGAATTGAGGCCGCGGCCTGGGCAATTCGGTGATGGCGTGCGGATCGAACTTGAACGACAGGTACTCCGGCGCGTTGCCGTCGCCGTCGCGGCGGAAATAGTTGGTGCGCAGCGTCGCGGTGATCAGGCCGAGTACCGCGCGCAGGATGCGGTCGGCGTCGAGGCTGACGACCGCATCGATCTCGGCCTGCAGCCGCTCGGCGATACCCGCCGCCCGGGCCGAGGCCACCGCCCCGACACCCTCGGGATCGAAGTAGGCGTCGAACAATTCGGTGAACAACCGTGCCATCGTGGGCTGCGCCAGCAGCACCCGGGCGATATTGCCCAGGGTGTAGGCGAATCCGGCCTGCTGCAGATACTTGGCGTAGGCGCGCAGCATCGCGATCTGCCGCCAGTGCAGTCCGGCACCCAATACCAGTTCGTTGAGCGAGTCGACCTCGGCGCTGCCGTTCCACATGGCCGCGAATGCCGCCGGAAAGTATTGCCGCACACTGCCATCGGTCAGCGGTTCGTCGGCGGGTCGAGTCAGATCGGCCTCGAGGTCGGCATCGATCGCGGTGCGCAGCAGCGCCGCCGGGACGCGAAGCCCGAAATCGTAGATCCACTTGTCGGTGTCGTCGGGCAGGCTGATGCGGTGCGGCCGTTCGTCGACCACCTCGACGCCGAGGCTCTGCAGCACCGGCAGCACGCGGCTGAGCGAGATTCCGGCACCGGCGACGTAGAGGGTGAATCGCCACTCCCCCGACGGCGATTGCGCATGCCGATACAGATTCGTGTCGATCTCGCCGTCGGCGAGCGGTTCGAGCCGCTGCAGATCGACCAGCGCCTGCTCCGGTTCGTATTCCTGCTGATACCCGACCGGGAACGCGCCCGCATAGGCATTGGCGACCTTGGACGACACCGCCGGCACCCCGGTCGCCGCCGCGACCACGCGGTCGGCCCAGCTCCGGGTGGTCGCGAAGAGCAGTTCCTGGATGCGCTCCCGGTTGGATTCGGAGATATCGGCCGGTTCCGCATCCGGACCGCGATGCACCGTGAAATAGACCACGGCCAACTCGGATTCGCTCGCCCTGGCCGAGTACGCGACCTGATCACCGTCGAATTCCGCGCGCAGGATCTCCTCCATGCGCAGCCGGACCTCGGTGGAGTAGCGATCGCGCGGCAGATAGACCAGGCAGTAGACCGCACCGCTGCGCCCGTCACGCCGGATGAACAGCCGAACTTGCCTGCGCAGCCCCAAATTCATGACCGCGGAAACGGTTTCGAACAGCCGCCTGGCATCGGTGGAGAACAACTCCACCCGGGGGAACGACTGCATCATCTCCAGCATCGCCTGCCCGGAGAACGAATTCAGCTCGAAGCCGGCCCATTCGATGACCTGGTGCACGCGGCGGGAGATGACCGGGATATCGAGAATGTTCTCGTGCAGGCCGGTCACCGTGAAGGTGCCGACGAATACATGCTCGCCCTGCACCGGGCCGACGCCGTTACCGCCGCCGCCGTAATCGGCGACGCTGACGAAGTAGAGCTCACCCGATCCGGGGATCAGCGAATCCACCGATCCGTTGGCCAGCCGCAACACCGGGCGCGTGGCGCCGAGTACGGGAACATCGAGATCGACATTCGATCCGTTCCAGAGCACACCGAGACCGGTACCCGGCACCTGCCGCGGATCGCTGCCATCGTCGGCGCGGCCGCGGTAGTAACCGTAGCCGAGGACGGTGAAATGCCCATCGGCCAACCAGCGCAACAACTTCGCGCATTCGGGCACCTCCGGATCATCGGAGCGGTGCGCGATATGGTCGAGCCGACCCGCCAGCGCGACCATGGCGTTGGCCATGCCCGGGGTGTCGTCGACAACCTTGCGCAGCACCCGCAGCAGGGCGGGCAGCTCGCGATCGATCCGGTCCAGCAGCGCCGCGCCGACGTTCGGGCTCAGCTGCACATGGATCCAGGACTCCGCGACATTGTGGTTGCCGTTCGCCGGAGCCGTGTCCGGCTCCTTGGGGGCGATCGCCCGCAGTCGCCCGCGGCGGTCGCGCGCGACATCGAAGACCGGATGCACGACCTCGGTGGCGGCGGCGCCGAGGCGGCGCAGCGCCGTGGTGACCGAGTCGACCAGCAGCGGCATATCGTCATTGACGATCTGGATGGCCGCGCCGAGTCCGCTGCCGTCATCTGGGCGGTACACCCGGGTGATGGCCACACCGGGCATGCGGATCGCCGCCAGTTCCAAGTGGTGACGGAAGATCTGTTCGGCCCGATCGGTGATCGTCGGCGCGGTGGCGCCCGGCTGGATCCAACGGAAGTAGGCCGCCTCTAGGTCGGTCGGATCATCGCGGAACCGTTTGAATGAAATCGTCTGCTGGGTGGTTGCCACCATCGACTCGTGCCTTCCCGAGATCTGAGCCCGTAACCGTACGGTTCCCATACCTTACATGGTTTGATGTGCCGTTGTATAGCGGTACGTTAAATGAGTAACGCATTCCTGAGAAAGATCAGTACTGGTCAAGCACATAGCTCGGCCGAAGTCCGGCCCGTCATGGCGTCAAACCGGCACGCGACATAAAGGTCTGTGCCGCCGCGCGTCCGATGAACGCGCCCGTCTCAACACGAAGTCCGACAAGGGTATTCGCGTAGCGGAGGGTTGCCGAGGGGCTGATCGCCACGAAGACGACACCGTCGGCCAGGACGGTTCCGCCCGCCCCCCGCCAGGCGCGCACGGTCTCGGCGCGGCGATCGGGCGGATCCAATGCCACCGAGAGGGTGAGCTCCCGGCCACCGGTGAGACCGCCGGCGAGCATCGGATTGTCCGCCCGGATGACGCAGTTCTCGGTCGTGCTGTCGACCCGCTGACAAGAGGCGGCCGCACGCAACTGGCCGGGCAGCGCCTGATCGATCTCCATATCGGGCATCGACGCCAGCGGCGGCGCACACGAACGCAGGACCGCGAAGCCGAGGCCGAGCACCGTGGTGACGATGGCGCCGAGCGCGGCCGCCCACTGCCATCGCGGATATTGTTCGGCGACAACCTTTTCCGCATCCGCCACGGCACGTTCGGTGGTGGCCGCGGCCCGCGCGACGCCCGCGACCACCTGCTCTGCCTGCATCGCGTGCTCGGCCACACCCGATAGTCGATGACCTGCGGACAGCGGCGCACCACAATGCCCGCACTGCGCCGGATTACCGATATTGCGGTGCGCGCAGTACTGGCAGACCAATTCGGCTACTGACATCTCAGTGGCCTCAATGTCCGGTGATCACGATGGAGGAGATCGCGGTCGTATTGATCGTCGGATCGCCCTTCGATTCCAGGATCGTCAGCACGATCTTCGATGCCTGCACGGGCACCTCGAACTTGGTGACCACCGTGGTGCGCTGATCCAAGGTCTGCTGGGTGTAGGTAGTCTTGTTCGGATCGTCGAACTGATACGAAACCCGGCTGGCCGTGCGGTATTTCGTCCACTGGTCCACACCGTCGGCGCCGATGCTGTCCCAGCCGGGGACAATGCCGATCGAATCGATCTGATAGGTCTTGCCGAGATCGATGCTCAGCACCTGCCCGTCGACCTTGTAGGCGCGCGCACACGACCACGCCTTGCCCTGCTGACCGCCGAAGGCGTCCATGCCCGGCGTACTGCCCGACGGGCAGTGGGCGGTGGCCGACTTCACCTGGATCGTCCCGGAGGCGACCGTGGGCGCCTCCGGTTTCGTGGTCGTCGGAGCCGCGGTCGCCGACGGGGTGATGACCGCGATCCGAGCCGTCTCCCGCGAGTCGTCCTTCCCGCCGGTGGAAATCAGCGCGATGATGAGCAGAATCGCCAGGACCGCGCAGACCGCGAGCGCGATCTTGGGATTCCTGAGCTTCTTGCCCAGCACGGTGATTCGTTCCGTGAACTCCGGCCCGCGCGTGGACGACCGTCCGGATCCGGATCCCGACGCGGACCGCACCGGTTCGTCGGGCGGCGGCCGGTTCGCCGAAACGTCGGAGTAATCGGAGGAGAAGTCAAGTGCCGGTGCGGAGTCCGGCGGCTGTCCGTTGAGCAGCGCGATGATCCGCTCACTGGCCTTCGGCCCGTCGGAGGATCGCCGCGGCGGCGTCGGGGCCGCACCGGGCCCGGCTCCCACCGCCGAAGCGGCGGCCACCGCGGCGTCCGACAGCGGGCCGCCGGGCTCATCGAACCCGGCATCGCCGGTAAGGGGCCCGCTCAGCAGAGGCCCGGTGTCCGGACCGACCTCCCCGAACGACGGGTCCGAGAGCAGCGCATCCAGGACCGCGCCTCGATGGCGGAGAAAGACATCTCCCTGGTCCTCGGCAGGCATAATCCGGATGTTATCCGCCAGCCGGACGCCGACCGGGTCGGCATTATTCCCGCTGGCGGGAACAGTCGGTCAGGACTTCTTGTCTGCGGTGACGAAATGCTCAGGGGGAACATCGAATACGCGCGCCAATGCGATGATCAGATCGAGCCGCGGCACGGCATCACCGTGGATGAGCCGGTACAGACCCGACTGGGAGACCGGCACATCCGGGTACGCCTGTTCCAGATGCTGCGCCAACGAATACAGCGTCAGCGAGCGCGTAGAGCCGTCTTCGGTCGACACCACCGACTCCGCTATCAACTCCGAGAGTCGACTCGAGAAAATGGCCACAGCAGCCTGCCTCGGGGTGAGCGCCTCCCCGTTGTGCTGATGTAGAAATTCGCCGTCATCCGGCTGGGAGTCCACAACCACGCTGATAGACACTACCGTCCCCCTCAGCTCGAGCGATGGCCATTGGGTTGCGGTGCGGCCGGAGTCACCGCGCCACCACCGCCCGCAGTGATTGCGGGCTGTTGGGTGGCGGAGTCGAAATACCGGGTCTCACCCCGTGGCTCGATCAGATCGACCCGGACCGTGCGCATCGGAATGCTGACATCCACCGCGGTCGCGCTGACCTGATCGATCGCCAGATCGACCGACCGCCGCCGCGGACCACCCGGCTCGCTGATGGTGACGGTGGTGTGCGCGTTCGAGGCTCGGGGCGGCAGGTTGTCGAAGACCGTGATCGTCGCCGACGACGGCGCCGGGCTCGCTTGTCCATCGCCGTCCTCGCCCGCCGCGTTCTCCGGCGCGAGGCGTAGTGATTCCGGATCGCCGACCGCGGCGACAAGCTGCCACCAGCGGTGCGGGCGCACCGAATGGACCTCGACATCGGCACCGACGACCATGGCGCGCAGCACGATCTGCTGGGCCACCGGCAAATCGGCGTGCACGTCGATGGTGCGCCGCCGCGGATTGAAGCGGGCCGGATCGAACAGCGGCAGCGCCAGGGTGTGGCGCGGCTGCCCGCTGATGGAACCGAGAATCTGTCCATTGGGACCGATCGCGATGGTCAGATCCGCGACGAGCTCGTCCGGAGCGATATCGGCGCCCGATTCGTCGACGGGCACGGCGCGGATCGATGTTCCGGTGGGCAGCGAGGCCAGCATTGCCGTGGCCTGCTGGCCGGTCAGCGGGCGCAGATATTCCGGTGGCGAGTCCGTCACCGGCGGGCCGATATAGCGTGCGATCGCGCGCGGTCCGGTCCCGGCATCGGTGAGGCTGACCACCAGCGTGGTGCGGCCGCGGTTCCAGGCCCAGCAGTCGTCCAGCCCCACGCCGTCGAGCCTGGTCCAGTCGATCAGGAAGCTGGTCACGCAGCGGCCGGGCACCGAGGATTCCAGGCAGGTCCAGGTCTCGCGCAGATCGGAGAGTTCGACTCCGGCGTGCAGCACCCTGGTCGCCTCGACGAGCGCCGTGGCGGGCAGTGCGTGCGCGGCGATACCGCGTTCGCGCAACCGGCCCGCGATGCGATGCGCCGCGCTCGCCAATGCCTTGGGCGCCACCTCGGCGCACGGGCCGCGGTGGCGCAGCAGCTCCAGGTTCCGTTCCATATCCAGCCGGACGACCAACCAGGTCAGGCGGTGCCCGACCACCGGATGCGAACCGATCAGCTGGTCGTAGAGCATGCTGTAGTTACCGGTCGAGCGCACGCGCTGGCCGGTGGTCACGATGTCGATATCGACCGCGAGGCCGTACTGGTCCAGCAGATCGCGCAACGCGTCGACCGGCACGGTGTCCTCGGTGTAGATGGACTTCTCCGCGATGACCGTCGGCAGATCGAGGTTCGGGGCGAGTTGGATCATCGCGGTGAGCCACGTGCCGTCGGCGCGGATGCCGCAGACACCCGCGGCGACCTGCACATCCTCCAACTCCACCGGACCAGCCAGCGCCCGGACACGGGCGGCCCTGCCGAATCGGTATTCGGCCCAGTCGAGCAGCCACCGGACGGTGGTCCGATCGTTGACCTGCACCGCCACCGACACCAGCAGCACCGTGACCACCGCGGCGCTCGCCCAGATCGGTGTGTGCACGGACAACCCGGTGACCACCAGGCTGCCGCCGATCACGGCGACGGCGAACGGACCACGTTCGACACCGCCGACCCGAATGCTGGGAAGGCTCACCGCCGCCTCCGGCCCGCGCTGGCCACGTAGCTCGCGCCGAGGCCGAGCACGATGGCGGCCAGGATGACCGCCGCCGCCGTGAACATCGGACGCGTGTCCTTCGCACGCGGCGCCGGTGGCATCGTCAGCACCGAGGACCGGTAGAGACCGGCGGGCGGCTGCGGCGGCGTGCGATAGCTCAGCGCGGCGACCGGATCGATGATGCCCGCGCCGACGACGTTATCGATACCGCGCGCCGGGTGGTGGGCACTGGCCTGCAAGCGCGACATGATCTCGCCCGGAGTTTCATTCGGGAACCTCGACCGCACCAGCGCCGCTACCCCACTGACATAGGCGGCCGCGAAGGACGCGCCGCCGACCGGCACCAGCTTGTTGGGTTCGCCGACACCGTTGATCAGCCCACTGCCGCCGGGGCCCAGCGATTCGATCGCGGTACCCGGCGCGGCGACCGAAACCCACGGGCCGGTCAGCGAATCCTGCATCAACGCACCGGTCGCGGTGGTGAAACCGACGGTCAGCACATCCGAACCGAACCAGCCCGGTGTGGATACGGTCTTGACGTCACGCCAGTTCCGCGGATCCTCGGGGCGGGTCAGATCGATCTCCGGATTCTGTTCACAGTTCATGGCGGTGGCGTTCCCGGCTCCTGCGACGATCAGCGAACCACGCACATGTACGGCATAGCCGATGGCCGCCGACAACAGCGACTGATCCACCGGAGATCCGACCTTCACACAGATCGGCAAGGCCACCGTGATCACCCCGGCGCCCTGGTTGGCCGCGTGCACGATCGCCCGCGCCATCGCCCGGATGTCCAAGGCGATTTGATCCGGCGCGTCATTACTCGGCTTATCGAGGTTGAACGCGCCCGAGCGGATGCGAATGGAGATGATCTTGGCGTCCGGAGCGACACCGGCGAATCCGTCGGTGGGTTCGGATGTGGCGCCGATGATTCCGGCCACCAGGGTGCCGTGGGCATCACAGTCGGACAGGCCGTCGCCGCCCGCGGCGACATAGTCGCCGCCGCCGACCAGACCGGGCAGCCGGGAACTCGGCGTCACCCCGGTATCGAGGATCGCGACGGTCACGCCCGTGCCGCGGCTCAATGCCCGCGCACGCGGCAGATCGAGCGTCAGTTCCGGGGGCGGGACCCGCGAGAGATCGCTGTCCTTCAGCACACCGGCCGCTAGACAGCCCTTGTCCTGTTTCGTCGGAAGTTCGGGACCGGGCGCCTCATCCGGCAGCGTGAAGCCGACGATCACCTGCGGCGGCTCCACCGCCGATGCCGGTGCGCCACAGGCGATCAGCGTGATGCCGAGCACCACCGCGATCGCGGTTGTGCGGATTCGCATCAGATCGCCCGCATCGCGGTGTAGATGCCCATGATCCAGCAGGAGATGATCGGAATCACGAGAATGAGCGCGTATTCGATGAGATCGATGATCCGACGGGTCACCGGCGAGAGGCGCCGACCCGGCAACTGCACGGCCGCAACACATCCCGCGAGCGCGGCCACGGTGACCGCCAGCACGACCACGAGATGGGCGGGCGCGCTGTTGTAGGCGTTGATCAGGACGAAACCGACGCCGACCACAATCGCGCAGGCCGCGGTGATCAGGGCGATCGCCTGCACGCGGTCCGGGAACCAGCGCGAACGCATCGCGAGCAGACCCGCCACGGCCACCGCGAGCACGATCTCGCGGATGCCACCCGGACTGGACGCGATCGATATGACCGCGGCCACCGACAGCAGCACCGAGGTCGCCGCCATGAGCCCGCGCAGACTCGTCACCGCCAGCCTGGCCCGTCCCTCGATCCCGACGCCGGCCTGTTCCCTGCGCCGTTCGGTGTCCTCGGCGGAATCCAGATCGGCGTCGTCGCGCGCGGATTCGGCGTCGAAGATATCGGTCAGGGTGGCCGGTGCGACCTCATTGCCGGGGTCGGGCAGATCCGGCGGCCGGATCCGGGCGATCACCACGGCCATGCGCGGCGCCGAGGTCAGCAGGATCAGTCCGACCAACACCGCGCCACCGGCGACCTGATGCACCGAAAGATCAAGGTAGGTAAGGGGAATCGCGGCAGTCGCCGATGTCGCGCCCAGGACCGTCACCGCCATCAGGGTGGCGATCCCCAGCCTCGTCATGCGCATGATGGCCGCCGCGGCGACGGCGGCGACGACCGATCCGGCGGCCAGGTTGGCCGCTTCGAACGGCCCGGGTTCACCGTAGGCGGGCGGCACCAACATCGCACCGCCCGCGAACAACAGGGGAATCGCCGACAGCGCCAACCCGAGACTGATCCGCGGCGTGAACTCGCGTCGCCGCGCCTGCACCGCGCCACCCCAGCACACCGCGCCGAGCAGCAAGGCCGGCAGCGCGTACCACCAGACCGACCCGGTCTCGGTCCACGCCCACGACAACATCCCCGCGATCGCGACCGCACCGGCCCCGAGCGCGGCCAGACCGACGACCGCCGCGGTGTCGGAATCGAATTCGGCGAACTCGCGCTGATTGATCAGGGCCAGCGCATCGGTGATGTCCTCGACGACCGGTGTGAACACCTCCGCCGATTCGACCGCGGCCAACATCAGCACCGTGCCGTCGACAATGTCGTGATCGGCGAGACTGCGCCAGCGTGGCATCGGCGCTTCACCGGGCCGCGCCAGGCTCCACTGGCCCGTCGGCGGGGTGAAGTCGACGGTCTCGTCATCGATCGCCTTGGCCAGCACGACCAGCAGATCATCGATGAAGGTCTCGATGGTGAACTTGGTCGGCACCACCACATCGACCTGGTAGCTGGACACCATGACCGCCATCCGGGCGCGCGCCACCTCGGCGGATGCCGCGGGCACAGCCCCGGGCGGTGTGGCAACGGCAGTGCTCATCGCCACCCTCCGGCGGTCCGGCCGCCACCGGCGCCACCCAGATAGTTCGGGAAGCCGTCCGCGAGTCCGGCCGCGAGTTCTTCGAAGGCGAGCAAGGTTTCCTTTTCCAGCAGGCGCAGATCGATTTCGCCGCCCTCGGCCAGATGGACGTCGTAGGGCAGGATGCAGGTCGGGCGCTGTCCGGTCGCGAACAGCTTCTCGATCGCCGAGACATCGACGACCGGCTTGGTCGGCTGCTGATGCACGATCGAGACGACCGATTTGGCGATCAAATGCTGCATACCGTGTGAACTCAGCCAATTCAGCGTGGCCACAGCGCCTTTGACACCGCCGACGGTAGCCGGGGTGACCACCACGACGGCATCGCTGGTCTGCAGCACGCTCAGCGTCACCGAATCCAGCACGCCCGTACCACAGTCGACGACGAGCAGATTGAAATGGCGGCGCAAAACCTCGACGGCCGTGGCATATTCGCGACCCGAGAGCGCCTCGCTGGCCTCTATGGTCCACGGCGAGGCGATGACGGCCAGATCGGCCGAGTTGATCGACATGAACGACTGCACCGTCGAGAAGGCCTCCAGATTCGACGCCTGCGCCAGGTCGCGCAGGGTCAGACCATACGGGTGCGGTGCGGTGCGGGTGGGGAGATCTCCGAAATCCGGATTCGCGTCGACGGCGACGACCCGGTCCGGACGCAGTGCCGCGAAGGTCGAACCGAGGGTCGCGGCGGTGGTGGTGCGGCCGACGCCGCCCTTCACGCTGATCACCGCGATCTGGTAGGTCGTATTGAGCTGGCGGCGAATTCGGGCGCGGCGATCTTCGGTGCGCTGTTCGGCGGGCGAGAGGCCGAGCTTGAATCCCACCTTGTTCAGCGCGCCGCGCACCCCGGAACTGGACTGCAACCTGGCCCGATTCGCCGCGGCGATATCGGCCAACAGGTCCATCGAGGTCAGTGCGGCCGGCAGCACCTCGACCCGCGGCGCGGATTCGATCGCGCTGCGGTCGATCCGCTCGGGCACCCAGTTCGTCGCCGCGGTCGATGGCGGCGCGGCGGTCGGTTGCCATGGCACGGCGGTGTTCTCGGTGTAGTGCGTGGTTGTGGTGCTGGATCCCAGTGCGGTGTTGGAACCCGTCTCGGTGCCGGATCCCGCGGTAGAGGCGGTCGGACCCGTTGTGGTGCTGGGACTACTGGTAGCGCTGGGGCCGGTCGTGGTGATCCGCGCCGTCGCGGGCTCCGATTGCGCAGGAGGTGCCCATGATTCCGCGGCAGGGGGCAGCGCGATGGAATTCTCCTGCGGCGCGCCCACATTCGCGGTCGCCGGATTGGACGCGGTCGGATTCGAGGCGGAGCCGGGCAGCGATGGGTTCGATTCGATGCCCGCGGGTGAGCTCGTCGATTCGGCCGGACCGTCCTGGCCCGCCGGGACCTGCGGCCGCGACTGGTCGGGCGCCCCGATCACCGGTTCGCGGTAGGCCTGGTACGGACGCGCCGGAACGCCGCCGGTCGACGGTGCACTCGCGTCCTCCGGTGCGGCCTGCGTGAAGAAGGCGTCGTACCCGCCCTTGCTCCGGACGGACTCGGCCGGATGACCATTCGTACTCGGCGCTCGGCTCATATCTGTCGTCCTCTCGAAAAACCCAGTCCTATCGGCAGCCGTCGCGCCTCAACAATTCCGGCGCAACAGTCAACCAACTCGACTGGTGTCGAACCAACTTCGGCCCGGCAACAGTTCGACCAGCGCTGCGATGCCCGCATGCAGGGTGGAGTCGTCACCGGGTGCGTAGGTCGATCGGACTTCCCCGTCCATCGCCACACTCGGCGTCACGATGACCCGTCCCGAGAGGGTGTCGAGCACACTCACGCAGAACTTCGGCCGCTGTTCGCTACCGTCCTGGTGTTCGATCACCACGATCTCCGCTCGCCGCACGGTCTCGTCGAGCACCCGGCTCAGCACGGCCGCGGTATGCGGTTGCGCACCCAACTCCATCAGCGCCTGCCGACAGTCGTCCTGTCCGGCGGGCACCTCGGCCAATTCCGCCCGCGCCACGGTAATCGGCTCGAAACGCAGTGCCGGACAAGGGCCCAACGCGGCGGCCAAAGCGGCGCAGACGGTGTCGAGTTGGCGTCCCTGCTGGAATACCGGCTGAATGACGACTTCATCGTCATGGCGCAGCGCAAGAACATGCGTTTCACCATGCCGAACCAGTGACATCCGCAGCATGCCCTCCGGTTCGCCATCCAGTCCCGTACTGAACACTCGCGCAACCAGTTCCACATCCGGGCGGTAGAGGCACTGCAGCCAATCCTCGACTACCGGGTGTATGCGATCGCCGTCGATGATGCCCACTTCGGTGAGCTCCTTCGCGACGACCGCGCGCACCCGTTTCAGGTCATCGAGGTGGTAGACATTCGGCAGCAATGCCAATACCGGCGGATAGGAGTCGATGCCCGCCATGTCTTGCAACAACAGCGCGGCATCGACATTCAGGTCGATCGCGATCGGATCGGTCTCCACTGCCTACCGTTACGCCTTGATCGCGCCGAACCGGTTTCCCTGGATGATATCGATCTGATTCATCGTTCCGCCACTGTTCATGTGCTCGGACATTTTGGCATTCAGCGCCTTGACCGAGCCGTCGTAGGCGGTGATCTTGCTGTCGAACGTACCCATGATCGACTCGTATCCCTCTGCTGCCGAGCCCTTGAATTCCTGCATGAGCAGGTTGTAGAGCGAGCGCAGGTTTTCCGAGTTCTTCTGCATCGCGGCAGCAAGGGATCCGATGTTACCGGTGGCCGCCTCTGCGGCGCTGTAATTGAAGTGAATCGGCTGGGACATTGTAATAGCCTTTCTCGAGCCTAGTTTATTTACTCAGTGCCACGTGTTGAAATCGACCTTCGATGCTCCGGAGTTATAAGCCGCCTGACCCGTCGCGCCCAGGAAGTTGTGGTCGCCACCCGCACTCACGAAGCCGTCGGCATTGCCGCTGTGGGTGACCTGCTGTGCCGCGTCCAAGTCGTGGGCATCGATCTTGACATGGGCATCGTTCAAGGCATCGATGATCTCCTGCAGCGTGCCACCCAGAGATTTGCCCGCGTTGTACGCGTCGGACAGCGCCTTCTGGGCCGCGTGACCGGTGGCACCCTTGACCGCCGCGGCCAGCTCGTCCTGCGCACTCCACATACCGTTCAGGCACCCCTCGAGTTCACCGAGGCAGGCGGCCGAGTTGGCGGCTCCCGTCTTCAACTTGTCAGGGTCGATATGTGTGAAAGTAGCCATTGTTGTTCCTCTCCATCAACTGGAATTCAACCTCGGCGATTTACCGTGGAAGAAGTGGGGAATTCGATTCCGAAACGTCCTCGGCACGTTCGATGACGCCGACCAGAACTTCTTGTTCGATGACGGGTTCGGCCGGGCGATCGTCGTATTCGATGACACCGATGACCGGAGGCTTCTCCAATACCGGGACTTCCAATTGCTCACCTGGCACGAATACCTTGCCCGGCTTGCGTTCCTCGTCACGGCGACGCCGACGCATGCGAGCATTGGCCGCGACCACCCGGCGCGGCGGGCCGCCACGGGTCGCGGGTCCGGTCGCCACCGGATTCGACGCGGGGCCGTAGGTGGCGCCCGCCCCGCGCAGCCAGCTCGATGGCATCCGAAAGCCGGTCGAGGAACCCGGCATCGAGCCGAGACCGCCGCGCGCCATGCCGAGCGCGACGGCACTGCCGACACCGCCGTTGAGGCCCGCCAAAGTCGGGGAATCCGTTGAGGTTCCGTATAAGCCCTGGTCCATCGACGGATTGCCGGAACCGTCCAGGGCCGGATTCCCGGCCGCATCGTTCAGCGGCGACAATGGCTGATCCGCGTTCGCGGGTGGCTGAGCGGCGTCGCCCGGCGGTTGGGTCGGATCGGTCGGGGGCTGACCGGGGTCGGTGGGGTTCCCGTTGCCGGGGTCGGTACCCGGATCGTTGACATTGTTGGCGCCGGGATCGGTGTTGGTCGGAGTGGTGGTGTTGGGGGTCGTGGTATTCGGGTGTCCCCCAACGATTTCGGGATTGGTGTTCGACACCGGCGCGTCGCCCTGGAGAAAAGGTGAGATATCCCCGCCGTTGGTCACGATGGGCGGCGGCGGGGTAATCGGTGGCGGCAGTGTGGCCAGGGTCGGGATCAGCGCGGCGGCGTAGCCGACCATCACGGCGGTGGCCTCGAACTTGATCTCCAGATACTCCATCTCGGCGATCAGAGCTGCTGGCCAGGCGGGAGTTCCGATCGTCAGCGCGGAGGCCGCCTGCCGGGCATAGAATTCCGCGAGGTGCGCGGCTACGACCTCCATGGCCGATTGCGCTCCGGTGTAGATGGCCAGTGCGTCGTCCGCCACCTGCGCGGTCCGCAGGGCCACGACGGCCTGATCACGAAGTGAGTTCGCATGGTTGCGGAATGCGGCCTGCGCCTGGTCGGACGATAGCCCGCGGTAGGTTTCCCCCATTTCGGTCATCGAACCGTCGGTGTCGGCGGCGGCGGCATCCAATTGCGCGGCCATGAGCCGGTAGGCGTCCGAGGTCGCCTGCAATGAGAAGATGCCCGGACCGCCCAGCAATTGCCCGATAATCTCCTCGGGTGTCTGCGCGATGAATATGAAAGGCAGCGCCATGTCATCAGCCTTTGCTCGGACCTTCGCGGACTACTCGACGAATGCCATCAATGGCGATCCTTCGATGATGACCTCGGTGCCGTCGAGGACATCCATGACGGAGTAGGCGGTACCGACCTCGGGCAGCGCGCACGCACCGTCGGTGCCCTGCGTCGCGAGGCATTCCGTGCTCGGGAAGAACAACGATGCCTGCACGCCGAAGCATTCGGGGATGAGCGCGCTTATGTCATCCAATCCCGGCGGAGCCGGGCAGGCGGCGGGCAGATTCTGACCGATCATCGTCATCAGGTCACCCGAGCTGATGCCGAGTCGGGCAGCGATGACCGGGAGATGCTCCGGAACAATGTCGAGGTTCATGGAAGTCTCCTAACGACTGGTGCCGCCTGTGGGTCAGCGGTACAGCAAGAACACTCTGTCAAAGAGAACGCTAGGTCATTCCCAATCATGGGGATACCAGTCGATCGAAGCCCGAAAGTACCTGTACCCACATGCGATCTCACTTAATCCTTCGGCCGTAACTTATTCTTCCGGCGGCGTCCAGGCCGACTGCACGAGATCCTTGCGCGAGTGCAACGGCTCGACGAATATCCCCCGGCCCACCGGCTGTTTCATCGGCTTCACATCGCCGATGAGGATTCCGTCGAGCTTCGAGCCGTCCATGATGATGCCGGAAGAGTTGAGGTTCTTGATCTGGCCGAGCACGTTGTCGTACATCGCGGTATCGGCCTGGGCGATATTGCGCGCCACGATGACGTGCAGACCGGTGTCGCGGCCGTCGATGATGATGTCCTTCAACGGTTCCAGCGGATTGCGCAGACCGCGCTGGGCGACCATGTGGTAGTCATCGATCACCACGAAGATCTCCGGGCCGGTCCACCACGAGCGCTCCTTGAGCTGCTGTGAGGTGACGCCGTCCGGTGGGCGGCGGCCGCGCATCTTCTCCGCGAAGGGCGGCAGTCCGTCGAGTAGATCGCGCTCACTGGTCAGGTAGCCGATCGACTGCTCTTCCGGAATGGCGTCCATATGCTGGCGGCGGTAGTCGATCAACAGCACCCTGGCCTGATCCCTGGTGAACTGGGTGCGGATCGATTCCAGCAGCGCCCCGAGCAGCGTCGACTTACCCGAGCCGGATGAGCCGAGCACGATCAGATGCGTCGAAACACCGAAATCGACCGCGGCCGGTTGCAAATCGGATTCGCGGATACCGAACGGCACCACCATCCGCTGCGCCGGGGTCGCCGGTTGCGGTCGGCCAGCGAGGATTTCGCCGAGGGTGATCTGGGCGGGCAGCAGCTTCACCTCGGGCGCCCTGCGGCCCTGGTAGGTCTGGTGCAGTTGGTTGATCGCGGCCGTCAGACCCGCGCCGGCCGATTCCGCCTCGCCCCTACCATCGGTGCGCGGCAGTGCGGTCAACATGTGCAGCGCGTCATTGGAGATGCAGCGGCCGGGTCGATCCGGCGGAATGGCCGCGACCACATTGCGCTGGCCGAGGAAGACGGTATCGGTCAAATCACCGAGGCGCATTTCCAAGCGGGTCTGCAGCAGATCCTTGATTGCCGGACGGATCGCGGCCCAGCGCGAACTGCTGGCCACCAGGTGGATCCCGTAGTTCAGACCCTGCAGCGCGATCGATTCCATTACCGGCAGGTACTCGTCGAAATACGGTCCGGTGACGGCGAATCCGATATCCCAGCCGTCCACGACGAGGAAGACATCGCCGTTCTCGTCTCCGCGCGCGGTCAACTCCGCGGCCTCACGCGGTGAGCTGCGGCGGCGCCGGAACTCGCGCATGGAGTCGATGCCGAGTTCGGCGAACAGCGCCTGCCGACTCGCGATGAGGTTGGTGACCAGCGCGAAGGTCCGCCGGATCCGATCAACGTCGCGTGCCGAGGCGACCGAGCCGACATGCGGCACATTGCGCAGACCGGACAGACCGCCGGAGAAGTCGAGGCAATAGAACTGCACCTGCTCCGGGGTGTGCGTCAATGCGGCCGACATGACCAACGTCTGCAGTGCGGTCGACTTGCCCGACTGCGGACCACCGACGACGGCGACATGGCCACCCGCGCCGGACAGGTCGACCGACCACACCTCCTGACGCTGCTGACGCGGCTTGTCCACGATCGCCAGCGGCAGGTGCAGCGATCCGGGTGTCACGGCGGACAGCAGTTTGTCCAGGGTGGGCGGCACGGTCAGCGGCGGCAGCCACATCTTATGGGCGGGCGTGCCGAATCCGGCCAGCTGCTGCAGCGCGGTCTCCATCACCGTCACCGGCTCACTGTCCGGGGTTTCCGGTTGCTGCACAACGGGTTCGGGTTCGACGGGCGCGGGCCGCGCCTCCACGATATGCGCCGCGGTGAACTGCTGCGGTGGCCGATAGCTGCCACCGAGCCGCCGGGCCCGCTGCGCGCCCGCCGTCGAGGCCTGCGCGGGCGGGGCGTACGGCGAACCGACATAGGCGGCCTGGAATCGCTGCAGGTCGCCCGAACCGACCCGCAGATAACCCGAACCCGGCTTCTTCGGCAGGTGATAGGCATCCGCGGTGCCGATGGCGTCGCGGGAGTCACTGGTCTGGTTGGTGCGCAATGCGATTCGGTAGGACAGGTGCGCCTCCAGCTCGCCCATCCGGTTGGCGGGCACCTTCTGCGAGGCCAGCAGCAGGTGGATGCGCAGCGAACGGCCCAACCGGCCGATGGCGACGAACAGTTTCGAGAAGTTCGGATGCTGCTCGAGCAGTTCGGCGAATTCGTCGAGGATGATCAGCAGGGTGGGCAGCGGCGCCAGCTGCGCGCCCTGTTCGCGGGCCCGCTCATAGTCCGCGACACTGGCGAAATTGCCCGCATCGCGCAGAATCCGCTGCCGCCTTCCCATTTCGCCATTGATCACGTCTTCCATACGGGTGACGAGATCGGCTTCCTCTTCCATATTGGTGACCACGGCCGTCACATGGTGCAGCCGATCGAATCCGAGGAAGGTCGCGCCGCCCTTGAAGTCGACGAGCAGCAGGTTCAGCACGTCCGGCGAATGTGTCGCCACCGCCGAAAGCACAAGGGTCCGAAGGAATTCCGACTTTCCGGAGCCGGTGGCACCGATGCACATGCCGTGCGGGCCCATACCCTCCTCGGCCGATTCCTTGATATCCAGATGCACCAAGCCACCGGCGGGGTCGTGACCGAACGGAATGTTCAGGCGAGCCCGGTCGCCGTCGCGCCGCCGCGGCCACTGCCGCTCGACCCGGATCGCGCCCGGGTCGGTGATGCCGACCATCTCCTCCCATGAGGTGCCGGTGCTGGCCTGATCGGCGACTACGGCCTCGACCACCGTCGAGAGCCGGTACGGAGAGATGTTGCGAGCCAACGCCGTTGCCGCGGCAACCGACATCGCGTCGGCGACCCCGACCCGCCGCAGTCCGCGCACGGTCACCTCGTGCAGCGCGCGATCGGCGTCGACCACGAACCTGAGCGCCCGGGGCAGGGTCTGGTCGGCCCGGCCCAGGCGCAGCCAGGTGCAGCCGTCGATACCCGAAATATCGCGGTCGGTGGCCGAACCGCCGACATCGACGATCAGCAGATAGTGCTTGCGATCCAATGTGGGTTCGGAATTCGCGGAGAACGGACCGCGGTTCAGTCCGGCGAGGGCCTTGGTCCGCAGCTCGGCGACGCTGCGGTACACCATCCGGCTCGACCCGATCGCGTCGGTGTCACTGGCGTGCTGGGTATGCGGCAGCCATTTCAGCCAAGACCATTGCGGCGCATCGGGATCCGACAGCACCGCCGCGACCGCGATCTGGTCGGGGCCGTGCAGCACGACGACCTCGGCGATCATCGCCCGGATCAGGGCGGCCACCGCGTCGGTGTCCCCATCGATGCCGACCTGCGGCGCCGAGAGCAGATTGATCGCCACCGGCATGCCGCCGACGGTGGAGTAGGCCTTGGCGAACCTGGTCACCTCGACGACGCCGACCGGGTCCAGATCCGAGGTGGGCGCGGCCTCGGGCACGATGACGCGCACCTGGTTGGCGATCCGGCCGCGCCCGACCCGAACCCGCAGGAACTGCGGACTGGCGACCTGGACCTCCCACATGCGCTTGCCACCGATCAACCCGGCGATCTCGTGCGGGCCCGGGTGGGTGTAGCGCAGGAAGCTGTACAGTTCGGCCTCGGCCGCGTGCACGGTCTTGCGGTTGTCGGTGATGCTGCGCAGATAGTCCTTGCGTTCCTCATTGAGGCTCGCGGCGCTCCCGTTCGCATTGCCGCTGAGGGCGCCGCCCATCATGCCGCCCATGGAGACCAGCATCATGATCGGGAACATCAGCGCCATCGGCGACATCTGCCCGCCGCCGCGGAACATCATCACCATCATGCCGGCCATGGCCGAGACCATGACGACCGGCATGATCATCTTGAGCCGGGACGGCGGCACCGGTTTGGGCAGTTCGGTCGGCGGCTGCAGCCGCAGCTCGGTCACCGCGGGCGCCTTCGGACCGCGCACCATCCGCGCGGGCCGCACGAATCGGCGAGTGGCGGTCATGACGTTCCGCCCGGAAGTCCGGCGACGGCCTTATTCGTGGGAATGCCGTCGTGCTGGAGCCGGGCGTCTTGCTGGGACAGCGTCGGGCCGACGGCGAACAGCGACACGATGCTCCACGGCGCGGGGACCGGATTGCGCAATCCCAGCGCGCCCAACGTCCGTTGCGTTTCGGCGGGGTAAGGAGCATCGATGCCATAACGGACGCCACTGTCGGAAACCCAGAACAGCGACTCACGCCGTGGCGATCCCGGATCCTGTCCGGTCACCTGAACGAATCGGCCCGTGGTGCGCGGCAGGTACGCGGCGTCGGCGGTGGTCCCACGCGAGCCGGTGGCGGTAACCAGGAAGACGGTTCGGTTCTGCTCCTCCATCGTCAACGGCAGCTGCCGACCCACGAGCAATTCGATGCGCGCATTCGGATCAGTACCAGTATGCGACCAGTGATAGCAGGTGACGCCGAGCTTCTGCGGATCGACGACATGGACCGGACGGCTCGGATAGGTCGCCGTCCCCGGCCACGCACCCGGGCGCAGATTCGCCGCTATCAGATCGGGCCCGACCGTCCTGGTACCGACCGAACCGTGTGAATCGGCATTGCGGATCATCGCCGCGAGCACCGAATTGATCTGCACGACACCGGATTGCGACACCAGATAGTAGGAGGCGCCGCGGTCGGGCGTCGATATCGTCAGCACCGAGCCGACCGGCACGCTGAGCCCGGAGGAGAACGTCACCAACTCACCCGATCCCGGCACCTCGGGCACCCGCAGCGGCGGCGCCTCGGGGATGGCGCCGATGAAACCCTTGGAGGCCGAGACCACCGTCGAGGTCGGATCGATGCCAAGGGCCAGGATCACCGCCGAATCACGCAGATCTATTGCGGCGCGGACGATTCCCTCCTGCGGATCGGCGTACACCAGCCAGGTGGTGGTGTCGTCGCGCAGCAATCTGGCCTCGTCGGGGCCCAGTCCGCGGATCGCATCGCCGTCGACGGTGAGCGGACCGGCGATCGCTGTGGTCTGCACCGGCGACAACGCGACCGTCGGCAATCCGGTCGTCGGATTGACCGGTGCGGCCGCGCCGATCTTCGCGGTATCGCATACCGTCCAGGACGAATTCCGGTCGCTGGTGTCGACGATCGCTCCGGGCGCGCCGGGGATGCCGACCCACGGACCGCGCGGATATTTCGACAGTTCGTCGCGCGACACCGGCACCGGGTTGTCCGCCGAACCGATGATGAGCCGCGCCGAGGTCAGATTCAGCGCCGGATGCAGCCGACCACCCACACGCACGAACAGCGCACCGGTGTCCTTCTCCGAGACGATCTTCGAATCCCCCACCTTCTTGGCGGGTTTGAAGAACGCCAGCACGGCCGACCCCGCGATCAGCACACAGGCCAGGGCGATACCGATGGTCAGCGCCGTGGAACGCCCGCGCTGCGGATCATCGATCATCGAGGCGTCCCGGCGGACCAGCGCGTGCTCGATGCGGCGCAGCAGAAACCGCCACCCCGATATCTGGTGCTTGGTCACCACCCGGAAGCGCGCCACCGAATCAGCCCGTTGCGGCCGGCGCCAGGCCCGCGAGCGCGGCGGTGATATCGAAGGCGTCGATGGTCATCAACTCCTCGTTGGTCATCGCAAGCAGATCCGCGTTATCCCTGGTGAAGCGGTAGTCCCGCTCGGCCTCGGCGGCCTCGACCACATTGCGCACGAAGCGGCCGTTACCCGCCAAATCGATCAGCCGACGGCCGTTGCGGGTCTGTTCGGCCAGATTTTCGCAGCGGTCCCGCAGCACCTCGCGGGCCTGTTCGGACAGGATCGAATCCTTTTTGCGGGCAATGTAATCGGCGATGCGCACCAACTCCTCCGCGTTATAGCTGGAGAAGCGGATCCGCTTGGTGAAGCGGGAGGCCAGGCCGTCGTTGGAGGCCAGGAATCGGTCGATCTGATCCTCGTATCCGGCGATGATCACGACCAGTTTGTCGCGATCGTTCTCCATGCGGGCCAGCAGGGTGTCGACGGCCTCCTTGCCGAACGCGTCACCGCCGGACAGACCCTCCTGCACCAGCGTGTACGCCTCGTCGATGAACAGCACACCGCCCAATGCGGAGTCGATCAGCGCGTTCGTCTTCGGTGCGGTATGACCGAGATGGGTGCCGACCATATCGTTGCGGGAAACCTCGATCACTTCGGCATTCTCGACGACACCGAGGCCTGCGAAGATCTTGGCGATCACCCGGGCGATGGTGGTTTTGCCGGTGCCGGGCGGGCCGGAGAAGATCAGGTGCTGGGAGCGCGAATCGACGGCGAGGCCGCGCTTGGCACGCACCTGATCCATCAGCACACCGGACTTGAGCCGGTCGACCTGCTCCTTGACCGAATCCATGCCGATCTGCGTGCGCAGCAGATCCGATGCCTCGGCCAGCAGCGATTCCCGCTGCATCTTCGCGGCCGATGCCGCGACCTCACGCGGATCATCGCCGGACTGCGGATCCCACTGGTTACTCCGCGACGCGATAACCTCGGCGGTGGTGATCTCGAGCCGAAATGACTTGTCCCGCACCGCGCGTTGCCAGTCCGGGCGGTCCGGCCACAGCGCCGAGCCCTGCAGACCCTTGAGGATCTTGTCGGCGGCCTCGTGATCCCCGTCGTGACGAAGCAGCATGCCGAGCAGGTAGTGCGCATCCGCCCAGATGTAGGACAGATTGCCGGACTGACTGTCCTCGACGATGCGCTGCGCACGCGGCAGGGCCTCGCCGAGCCGGCCCAGATGCGCGAGCGACTGCGCGGTCATCAGTTCGGCGGCGATATCGAGCAGACCGTCTTCGAGCGAGGGCTTGGCATTTCGCGCGGCGAGCACGTCGAGCCACTGTTTGGTGCGGAAGAACAACGACATTCGCACGAAGTCGGCGACGTCATCGCGCGGCACCTCGCTGAGAATGGCTGAGGCTTCCTGCCATTCACCGGCGTCGGCATAGGAGCATGCCTGCGCGATGGCGATCTGGTCCCGATCGGCCATGGCCACGCGCAGCCCGTAGATACCGATCTCGACCTGGCACCACAGCGCGCGATCGACCAGTCCGGCCCGTTGCTGATCCCGGTAGAGATTGTGTACCGAACGGTAGGCCCCGTAGATCACCTCGGAGGTGACCTCACCGGCCATGGCCCGGCCCAGCCAGGCGTCGCACATATCCGGATCCAGATCGGTGGCCGCCCGGAAGGCGGCCATCGCTTGCTGTTCGTTACGCACACCCCCGGCGACCAGCGCCAGACTCTGAACACCTGTGTAGAACGCGTCCTCGGCCGCAGACAACTCGGACTTCCCTTCCGACGATCTCGTGGACCGAAGATAGCCATTTCGGGGCTGGTCACGACGGTTGACTATTCCCAACGTTGGGAAGGTCAGGCCGCCCCGCCACCAGGCGTTGTTCGTAATTTAACGGCCCGCTATTGAATGTACCGCCATTTAGCGGTATATTGATTACGGATCGACGGTACCTCATCCCGCCGATCCTGCCCCTCCAGTGGTGACCGGGAGCCGAGATCCGGCAGGCCCGCACCGCATGGCGAGAGGTGGATCGTCAACCCCTACCTCGGCGATCCACCAGCGCGGCGGCCGGCCGACATCCCCACACACCGTCGGCCGCCGCACCCCGCTCCCCTCTTCCGCGACCCGCTGTCGGCCGCGATTGTCTCCCCCGCGCCCGACCGGCCGTCATTTCCGCACCAATCGAGCGAGTGCTATCCCCGGTCGCGACGTCGAACCGTGGGCACCGTCACCGTCGACCCGAATGCCTCCGGTTGCCGGGCGAGCTTCGACCACGGCGTATCCCGCGGCTTGCGCACCGTGGTCGCCCGGCTGTCCAGTGAGCGAAAAGCCTTGGTCGGCAGCACCTTCGGAGCCGCCGCGCGGGCGGTTGAGGCCCGGATAGCACGGGCCCACGGTGTGACGAAGCCCCGAGGCCGGGCCTGCGCGAGCGGCTGTTGCGCGGGCGATCCGGTTCGGGCTTCACGGACCAGGCCGCGGCTGGTCTCGGCCACCTCCTCGGCGAAGCCCGCCGCATGCCGCAGCAGATCCTCGGCCCGACCGTCGCTCACCTTCGTCTCGGAGACGACCCCCGTGAGCATGATGTCGATGCTGTGCCCCAGCGGTTCCAGGGATTTCGCGATCACCTCGGCGACGATATAGCCGACCAGTGCGCGTTCCATATGCAGACACAGTCGGCGCGCCGCGGCGGCTACCGAGGGGCCGACGGTCCCTGCCGCCGGGGTGGCCATGATGGCCGCGTAAGTCGTTGCCAGCGCGGCGAGTTCGGTCAGCACCACGGTCTTGGTCACCGTGATCACATAGGCCACCGCGTCCAATGCCTTCGCCACCACGGTGCACACCCGCTCGAGCTCGGCCATATGCTCGGCGCTCGCACCCGCCCAGGTCGCGACCAGATGCTGGTATTCGGGGACGGGGCCCGCCGCCCTGCCGATGCCGGTCGCGGATGCGGGACCGCCCAGAACATTCGCGGCGAACGCGCGCACCTTGATCGCGAGGCCGCGCACCTGGCCCTCGTCGATCTCCGGATACCGGACACCGCAACATTCGAGGAAGTGGGCGACCTCCGGCGCGAGCTGCGTGGCCATCAGAGCACCCGCACGACCACGGCGTTATCGGACATGCGCGACCACTTCACCGTCGAACCCGAATACGGAGCTTCGATGACCATGCCATTGCCCGCGGCGAGCTGGACGTGTTCGGGGCCGCGCGCACTGAATGAACTTGCCGGAAAAACCAAGTCGCCCGGCCGCACATCCTGCGGAGAAACCCGGACCCCGCTGTAGATCTGCTCGTAGGTGGTCCGGGGCAGCACGACGTGACCGTCGGAAGCCTGTGCGATCGCGTATTGCGTCAGCCCGGAGCAGTCGAAGCCACCGCCGCTCGGTCCACCCGCGCCACCGCCGCCCCAAATGTAGGGCGTGCCGAGCCATGCGCTGGCCGCGCCGACCGCCTTGCTGCCCGCGGTCCCGTCCGAGGGCACCCGTACGCGGCCGCCGTGCGACAGCACCGCGGAGCGCGACCGCGCCCGGCGGCGGCGACGTCGCGATGTCGTGCTCTTGCGACGACTCACCTCCTGCGTTGCGGGCGGTGCGATCTGGGCCGCCCGCTGCCGCGCCGCCGCCATATCGGAATCGACCTGCTTGGTGGCATTGGCGATGGTGGCCCGCGCGGCGTCGAGCAATGCCGGTCCACTGAATCGGGTATCACCAACCGATGCGATCGCCAGTGCGCGGTTTCGGAACTCGGCGATCTGATCGGTCAACCGATTGCGGCCGTTGATCGTGCCGTCACTCGATTCGGCAACCGCCTTGAGCACCACACCATCTCGGCCCGCGTGGGATTCGGTCATCGCCGTCTGCAAGCTGCGCGCATCGGTGTAGCCGACCGCGCCCACGCCGTGGTGCGCCTGGAGTTGGTGCGCGATCGCCTCGACGACGGTCATCGAGCGGCCCGGGTCCGGCTGGCCGTCACCGTAGAGCCCGAGCAGCGATTGCAGGATGCCGTGTAGGTCGTCAGTGAGTGTTGGCGCCATTCCATTCCTTCCCAGTTCTGGGATTCCTACGACTATGCGGCAAGCGCGCGATATCCGGACGATCCGCATTCCCAACGACGGGAAGCCGGGACAATATGAGGAACTTCTAGGGAGGCGGTGTCGACGATATGGCAGAGGATGCGGCGGAAACTGCCATCGGAGGCACCTCGACGCTGGTCTCCGGTTCGATCGCTCCGATGTTTCCGTCGGCCACTTCGCCCTCGCCAGTGCAGCCACCCCCGTCGTCTTCCTCGGCTTCTCCGGTGCAGCCCGCCCCGCCGACCGAGGTCCATCCGACGGACCCGCTCACCCCGGTGCACCCAACACCACCAGGTAACGAGGTCCACCCCACAGACCCCGCGCACCCCA
>NZ_JBKBET010000036.1:422922-440747 GCF_048910785.1 Nocardia nepalensis
GACCCAGCGCACCCCACAGACCCAGCGCACCCCACAGACCCAGCGCACCCCACAGACCCAGCGCACCCCACAGAGCCGGCGCACCCAGCTCCGCCAGGCACCCCTACGCACCCGACACCGCCCGGCAAGACCAAACCGAGCCCCGACCCCGAGGCCAAGACCGGTCACTACTGGACCGTGCGGCTGACCCGCCCACCGGGCGCGTCGACCGGTCTGAAGGCTTTCATCTCGATGGCCGAAGCCGAAATACAAACCGCGGTAGACCTTATGGGCCGTGGCACGACCAAGCCGCCGCCCAATGTGGACGACCTGTTGAAGCCGGTCATCTACGAAAGCCTCGGCCAGAGCATGACCGCCGAGCAGTACGAGGCGGCGCTGTCCAAGGTCGAGACCACGCAGACCGCGCTGCTGACCATGGACAAAAAGGTGATGAAGACCGCGATCGTGATCTCGGCCGAGAACGATCGAACACTGCGCGACATCAAGACCACGGTCAAGGACCTGAATATCAAACTCGCCGCCGTCGGGTCCGGAAAGTTGAAGCCCGCACAGGAAGTGGCACTCATGAAAGCCATTGCCGCCGCGGTGGAGGATGTCTACGAGAAGGTCACCACCGTCGCCGACAAGAATGCGGATCTCGCCGGTGATTCCGGCGACTCCGGTTCCGGTAAGGGCGGCTCCGGTGGTGGCGGCGGGGGCGACTCCGGCGCTGGCGGATTGGCCTCGATGGTGCAGGGGCTCGCATCGATTCTGCCGATGATGGCGATGGCGGCCGCGCCGATTGCCCAAGAGTTGTTGCAGCAGCACGACGATAAGGACAAGGACAAAGACAAACCCGCCGAGGGCGGGCAGCAGCCCCAGAACGGACAACCACCGCAGGACGCACCGCCCGGTGCCGCCCCCGTGCCGGGCGGTCCCGCCCCGACACCAGCCCCGGGACAGCCCGCGGCCCCCGGGGCCCCCGCACCGGCGGATCCGAACGCGCCCGCATCGGCTGCGCCCGCATCGAACGCACCTGTGGTTCCGGCCCGCGCGAATGTCCGGCGCTCGACCACTCGGCCACCCGGAACGACTCCGAACGCGGCGAATGCGGAAGAGGTCGCCGATACCGAAGAGACGGACGAGTCCGATACGGCTGTTGTAGAGGCATAGTCGTCGAATCGGCCCGGCCACCGGTTATCCGGACGGCCGGGCCGATGCACGTCTCGGCGGGTGCGTTCATACATCCGCGTCTGTTATTCCGCCAGATCCGCAATGCGCACCTTCAGCGGCGCCGGATCCGCATGTTCGGTGTTCGTCGCCAATGGCAGCGTCCTGGTTCGGCGGCGCGTGGCGCTACCCGGCACCTAATGCCCGGCGAATCAGCTGTGGCCGATGCCTACTAGTGCCGCGTCCAAATACCTTCTGCCGAATGGAGAATTTCGCCGAGCGTCGTCAAATGGTGGTCGCCCACGCCACATTCGACGGCCATATCACTACGCTCGGCGAGCAGCGATCAGGTCGCGGCGGGTGCCGCCACGGTGGGCGGTGCCGCGGGTGCGGTCGGCGGTGCCGTCACCGCCCCGGGCGCGGCGGGAGTGCTCGCCTGCTGGATACCAGTGCCATTCACGTCGGCGCCGCTGGGATGGAGAAAACCGGCGAAGGCGCCGTAACCACTCGGCGGCTGGTGGGTGTCGAGCTTGACGAGCTCTCCGTTGACGATGATGTGCGGTTCCTGGCCTTGCATGACCACCAGCGCGGACCGATTATTCGTGAACTCCACGACGTCGCCGGTGTGCAGCTCCGAGCTGCCGACCGTTGTCCACTGGCTACCCGGATATGCGGCCTTTCCGTTGCTGCCGTTCGGATTGTTGAATTCCTGGTTCACCGCTTGGGCAACTGAGGAGGTCACCTTCTGATTGGAACCGTCGGGCAGCCTCATATCGACCATGGCACCACCCCCGACAATGGCTGGCGGGGTCGTCGCCGTGGCGGAGACCACGCCGGTCTGCGTCATCGACAGCGGGTTGGCGGCCGCGGCCTGCGCCGCCTGCACGGTCTGCGCCGCGCGCTCGTCACCCGTCCGGTACCGGTCACGGTTGCGGGAACCGTGTTCGGAGTCCCGACTGTGGTCCTTGCTCTTGTCCTTGGTCAGGCTCTGCAGCAGATTCATCATCTGCATCTGCTGCATCATGCTCGCGAACGAATTGCCCTGATTCGCGTTGGCGGCACCGCTGTTGGATCCACCGCCGCTGGATCCGCCGCTGGTCCTGTTGGCAGACGGTTTCGCCGTTGCCAAGATTTTATCTTTCGCCGCACTGATCATGGACAGGGCCGCGGCATTCGGATTGGCCGATCCGCCTGTTGTGGTGGTCTGCGCGGTGCCCGCCGTATCGTTGGCACCGCCCTTCTCGCCGCCGGTCAGCAGGTCTTTGAAACTGCCGCTCCAGTCGGTGGGAATCGCATTGTTTTCGGCATTGCTGTTGTTGTTATTATTGTTGTTGTCGTTATTACTATTATTATTGTTGTTATTTTTCTGTCCGGCGGCCACCCCGGCCTCGTACCCAGCCTTGTACCCGGCCTCCTTACCTTTCTTGTATTCGGGCGATTCCTTGCCTGCCTCATCTTCGTTTTCCGACATTTTCTGTTTCGCGTCGTCGACGATTTTGTCGACCGCCTGAACGGTCTTGTCGATCGTGTCGATCAGCCTGGTCTCGACGCCTGGAATAATGCGGGTTTGATGCTTGTCGTCGGACGGTACATGCGCCCAGGTATACGGCGAAACGCCTTCCGGCCTGTCGATGAGGACGGTCTCGACTTGCGTCTTGGGATCGACCGCGCGCAGCTGTCTATCGAGTTCTTCGTAATCGGTCATTATTTTTTTGAATGCAGCGCTGTTGACCTGCTCGGTATCCTTGGCGATCGACCGAATCTTCTCGTCCAGGTCTTTGAAGTGGACTTTGGTGCGAGTGTCGTAATCGAGATACGACTCGTTGTAGGACAGGGTCAGGGAGGAGGTGTTCTCCTTGTCGGCCAATCCGTGATTGTGCAGCCAGTCCCCGACATCCTTGGCCAATTCGGCCCGCCCCTTTGCAAAGCAGTCCACCTGCAGCTGCAGTGCCTTCTGCCCTTCGTCGATCGCTTTGCGCAATTTCAGCGTCTCCTCGGGCGGGTGGTACAGCAGTATCAGCTCCGCATGTGGGGTGTCGCCCGCCTCGCGCAGGACCTTGACCACCTCTTTGGTCTTGGGGTCGATGAGTTTGACACTGCCGTCTTTCTCGAGCTGGACGTCGTAAATCGCGTTCTTCAACAGGTCTGCGGCGTCGGATCCGGCATACCCCCACAGCTCATTGCCATTCGTCTTATTGGTGAGAATGAGCTTGTTGTCCTTGTCGAGCGTCAGCGTGTAATCACCGTTGGTGATCGAACTGCGCGCATTGCCGTCGGTGACATCCTTGGATCCCGGTGCAGCCAGCTTCTCCCCGGCCAGCAAGTGGTCGGCAGGGCGGTCCTTGACAGCAGGAAGCTTGTTCTCGTCGACAGGCTTCGGCGTCGGCGGATCGAAACCAGTGATCTTTTGATCAGATATCTTTCCGGAAGATTCTTTGGTGACGTGGGCATCTGTGCTGATCCTTGGATCGTCTTTGCTGATGTCATGCAGATTTCCATCCGCGTCGACGACTTTTCGATCATAGTATTGTATAGGCTTTTTTTCTTTACCGTCGTAATAGAACAGCCCCATTTTATCGGGCTGCTCCATGTAGTAGTAGCCTTTTTTATCTGGCCAGGCGTGTTCCCACTTGCCATTGATGTACTGCCAATACCCGCCGCTCATGGCACCTCTCACCCCTGCCGATTGATATCGGACGATACGACACGTTCATTCGGTTCCGCGCTGATCCGGCGCAGGTCGACGGGCCGTTCATATCGACCGCTTTCCGGCGCGCTCACCACCGTGCGTGCAGCCGCGAACACCGGATGCTCCACCACCTGCTCATGTGCGTACACCGCGTCGCGCACCTGCTGCCAGCCGGTGTCGCCCTCCAGCAGGAGCACCAATTCGGTGCACCGGCGTTGGAAGACGAGAGCACGCAGGGCATCGGCACCGTCAGCAACGCGCAGGTCGCCGACACCAACGTGGGCGACGTCGACCCGGCGGGTCAGCAGGCTCGCCGCGAGCAACTCGTCGGCGTCACGCAGTTCGTGCCACCACAGCGGTGGCACCTCCTGCCCGGCCTGCACAATCGCCAGAATCCGGTCCCGCAACCGCGCCATCTCGGCCGCCTCGACCGGAGCGGGCCCAGTGCGGGCCAGGCGCATGTGCGCGTCAGCGGCCAACTCCACACAGCGGTCGCGCAACTGCGCATCGGGCAGGGCTACAACGGGATCGAGGTCAGCGCCGGATCCGGTCAGCTCCAGCCGATCGACAGTGCCCGCATCGGGCATCCGCAGATCGATATCGCCCACGGGGGCGATCAGGCCCTCGGTCGCGACGTCGCCGAGTTGGGCACGCAGACGCGGATCGATCGGACCGGATGAAACCAACGCGGTGATCGCGGCGCCGGCCCTCGGCCCCCACACCCGGCCGAACTCCACCAACACCCGGGCCGGATCGGCGATCCCCTCCCAGACGGCGGACACCTGTCCGGTTCCGTTGTCGAGCATCTCGTCCCACAACCATGGGGTGGACACCTGACTCGGCAGGAACAGTCCCGCCGGGAGCCACCCACGGCCCTCGTTGGTGGTGATGAACACGCCCGCGCCGGACGGGCCGCGCAGTACCGCCACCGCCCACGACACACCGACCACGGTCGATTCCGTCGCGGCCAGCACGGCGGCAAGGAGAGTGCGCGCGATCCCCAGGTCGTCGTTCACCGGTTCGCTCACCACGCGTGAGGAGTCGGCAGCGTGTTCGGGGGCTGCGTGTGGAATCGGCGGCGCGGCGGCGGTTGAGGATCCGCTGTAGCTGGGCGGTGTGGTCGTCGCCGGCGCGCTGACCGGTGCGGACGGGCCGACACCAGGGCTGGGCGGACTACTCAGAGACGGCGCCGCCGTTACTGCCGGCGCAACCACAGCCGGCCGAGGCGGGGCGGCAGCGGCAGGTCCCGCCGCAGCGGCCGGGGGTGGCGGCGCAACACTTCCATTCGACGCCGGTGGCGCCGGAACGACGGGGACCGCCGGAACGCCGGGAACCGCGGGGATGAACGGAACGCCCGCAGCCGGCGGGGTGTCTTCAGTGGGGACATCCGGCGGCGGTGCGGCCGGACCAGAGTCCACTGGTCCGGGCCCTGCCGGGCCGGGCCCCGCCGGCCCCGGACCTGCCGGGCCGGGCCCATCGGGGGCAGGTCCGGCCGGACCCGGATCTACCGGGCTGGGCCACGCGGGACCAGGCCCCGCCGGACCAGGGCCGCCCGGTGGCGGCGAGGAGACATCTGGACCGAATTGCACCTGGCTGGTTTGCCGGGCGCCACGTTGGTCCCCCTCTTCGTACGAGGCGGCGGCCGCACGCAAATTCCGTGCCGCGCGTTCGTGTTCCCCGGCCATCGTGTTGCCCGCGCGCTCCCTGGCGTCGTAATAGCGCTCCATCGCCCGGTGCACCGGGGCGGCAATCGAACCGTAGTTGTGCAGAAATCCGCTCAGCCAGTCCTCGGGCCGTTTGGCCCAACGCCGGGTCCGGTCCGCGGCCTCCTCTTGTTCGGCGGCCAACCGACGCAACACGTCGGCGTTCATGTCCAAACGGTCCGGCATTTGTCAGACGATCCTTTCCTCTCCGCCTTTCCAACCTCCAGGAGTGCGCTGACGGCCTGGCCGCGCAATCTGTACCTTCTTCACCGATCCGTCACGGTTACTCCGGGGTGATGCGCGGTGCGAGGTCAACCGGCGGCGCGACTACCGCACCACTGGGCGGACCGGCGGTGACGGCCGGAGCCGAGACCGCGCCAGGGACGACCGCCGGGCGAGCGGGCCGGTCGACTTCCGCGGCGGAGACGGCGGCCGGAACCTCCACGAACTGTGGATGTTCCACGATCTGCTCATGCGCGTAGACGGCGTCGCGCAGGGTCTGCCGGGTCGGCTCATCCGCCAGCAGCAAGACCAATTCGTTGCACCGGCGCTCGAACACCATGGCGCGCAGATCCGATACCTCGCTGTCGAGGCGCAGTTCACCCAATCCGACCCGGCCGACATCGACCCGACGGGACAGCATTTCGGCGGCGAGCAGATCATCGGCGTCGCGCAGTTGGTCCCACAGTTGGCGCGGGACCGGCTGTCCGGCTTCGACCAACCGCAGGATCTGTTGCCGCACCGGACGCGAGGTAGCGGAGACCGGCGTCTGCACCGACCGCCCCACCCGCGCGTCGGCATCCACCGCCAGTTCCACGCAGCGCGCCCGCACTTGCGAATCCGCCACCTGCGCAACCTGTTCCAGCGCCGTGACGGAGCCGGTCAGGCCGAGCCGGTCGGCCGAGCCGGGATTGAACTCGCGCAGATCGACGTCGTAGGCGGGACCGACGAGCCCCTCCATCGCGACATCGCTGAGCTGCGACCGCAGGCCCGGATCGATCGGTCCGGAGGACACCAGCGCCGACAGCCGCGCATTGGCCTTGGGTCCCCAGGACAGCCCGAATTCCACCAGCACGCGTGCCGGATCGGAGACGCCTTCCCATGGCGATCCGGCGCCGTCACTGCCGAGCAGCTCATCCCATAGCCACGGCGTGGACACCTCCCTCGGCAGGAAGACCCCGGCGGGCAACCACCCACGGCCCTCGTTCGAGGTGATGAACACACCCGTGCCCGCTGGGCCGCGCATCACCGCCACCGCCCATGCGGTGCCCATCGCCGATTCGGCGGCCGCCAGGACACTGCTCAGCAGGGTCCGGGCGAGCACCAGATCGTCGTTCACCGCATCGCCGACCACGTAGGCGGGTTCGGCCTCCTTCTCCTTGTTCGCGGCGACCGCCGCCGCGAACGGCGTCTGCATCGGCACCGGCATCGGCATCCCATCGGCCGTCGGGCCAGCAGGCGGCGGCGCGGACTGACCGTCCGACGACCCGCTGTACACCGGTCCGGCACCGGGGCCGGGCCCGAACGGACCGGGGGTCACCGATCCGGGCGGCGGCACTACGCCGCTGCCGACGGGCGCTGTCGTCGAAGACGAGGTGGCGCCGCTGCCGACCGCCGAACTCGTCGCATCGGTCGAACCGGGCGGCAGCACCGAACCGGCCGGACCGCCGTGCGCGGCCGCGGCGGCGGTATCGGGCGCCGTGCCGTTGGGACCCACTTGGATCGACGGAGTTTCGGAGGTGGGTCCACCGCCGGGCCCGCCGGGACCACCACCGGGTCCACCGGGCTGGGGTGTGAACGGACCAGGGCCGCTCGGACCCGACGGAGGGCCGGAAGGACCACCACCGGGCGGCGGCGACTGCAGGTGACTGATGTCCTGCCCGTCCCGGAGAAGGTGCGAGGCCATCTCGTGGTCTGCGGCCTCGTAGGCGTCCGCCGACTCGCGCAGCGACCTCGCGGTGTATTCGTGTTCGGCGGCGAGGGCATTACCGGCACGCTCGCGGGCCGCGTAATACCGCACCAGCGCCTCGTGAACCGGAGCCGCGATCGAGCCATACGTCGACGGGAACGCCGCCAGCCAGTCGACCGGCTGCTTCGACCATGCGCGAGTGTCGATGGCGACCTGGTCGTGTTGGAGGGCCAACTGCCGCAGCACCTGAGGGTCTATCTCCATCTGGGGCATGCCGTTCTCAGTCCTTTCCCTCCACCGACCTCCCCATTGTCGATCCTTCCCATCATTGGGGACTGCTCGAGCGGATCTGGCGGCATGGCGGGTCGCGGAATTCGCAAGTGCGCATGGCCGCGTTGCGCACCGAATCGGACCGGCCCGGATTGATCACGAATATTCGTGGCTACGGCTACCGGTGGCGGCCGGATCCGTACGAGGCTGCGGCCGCGGCGAATATGCTGCGCGCGGTCTAGGTTTCGGCCTCGGTATCCACGAGCTGGGCACCGGTTCGATCGGCCGTCGGATTGCTCGCGTCGATGCGCGTCCGGATATCGCGCAGACTGCTCGCTTCCTCGACGATATCGGATAGCGCTGCCGCGCCATCGAATTCGGCGGTGATCGGGGCGAGTAGCGCCTCGCTCTGCTGTTGCGCCGACAGTGCCGCCGCCTGTGCGGTTTCGGTGATGGATCGCCCGAGGTCCTCAGGGGTGCGGCGCAGCGCGGCCGCGGTCAGCGTTACCTCGGCGAGCACACCGCGTGCGTCCACCGTCACCTGCACCAGCTGGTCCGGTGAACCCGCTTGCACGCGTAAGGTTTCCAACTGCCGACGGACGGCGTTCAGCTGGGTCTGATGCTGTTCGAAGGTGTCGAGGATATGGTCCACCTGATTGCGCAGTCCATGGTTGGCCGAGCGCAGACCATCTTCTTCCCACCGGTCCATGCGGATCTCCTTCCTACTGCGTCGGTCCTGCGGAGATGGCAGAGCGTCGCCGTTCCCCCGCGGGGGGAGGGGTTTGCGCGAAGAGCGGATGGTCCACCAGTTGACCGTGCGCGTACATCGCATCGCGCAGGCGCTGGCGGCTCGACTCCTCGGCGAGCAACAACACCAGTTCATTGCAGCGCCGTTCGAAGACCATCGATCGCAGTGTGGCCGCGTCGGAGCGACCGTCGGAGTGTTCGGATCGCAACTCCCCCAGCGCCACTCGCGAAACATCGGCACGCAGCGTCAGCATGGACGCCGCGAGCAGATCATCGACGTCGCGCAGCTCGTCCCACCACTGCTGCACCACCGCCGTACCACGCCGGATCGCGACCAGAATCCGCTCGCGCAGCTGCGGCGCGCCCAGCGATGCCGCCGCACCCACCTGCGACTTCCCGAGTCGCACATGCGCATCCGACGCCAGCTCGCTGCAGCGGCCGAAGATCTGCGCAACGGGCACCCCGGAGACGCGCTCCAGCATCTGCGGCGCGGCCACCAGACCCAACCGATCCACCAGACCCGCGCCCGGCGATCCGAGATCCATCGCGGTCGAGGCCGCCACCTCACCCGCCATCGGCACATCCCCCAACTGTCTACCCAACTCGGGGTCGATCGGTTGCGAGGAGGCCAGCGCCGACAGCCGGGCACCGGATTTGCGACCCCACGCCAAGCCGAATTCGACCAACACCCGCGCCGGGTCCGCGATGCCTTCCCATGCGGCGCCCTCGGATTCGGACCACTGCCACGGTGTCGATATCTCGCGCGGCAGGAAGAGCCCGGCGGGAATCCAGCCGCGCCCCTCATTCGATGTCACGAAGGCGCTCACCCCGCCGGTGTGGCGCAGAATCGATACCGCCCACGACAACGCCACCGTCGACGGACCGACGGCCGCCAACACTCCGCCGAGAATGGTGCGTGCCAGTACCAGGTCGCCATCGACGCGTTCGCCGAGCACGAAAGCCGGTGCGGCCGCCGATAACATCGCCGCCCCGACCGCATCGCGGATCAGCTCATCGCTGCCACCGGTATCGCCACGACCGGTATTCGGCCGGGCCGTTTCGGATTCGGTATTTCGCTGCGGCACTGGCAGTTTGGGCGGTGTGGGCGAGGTGCCACCCGAATTGCCCGATGCCGCAACGACTTTCGGCGGACCGGCCGCCGCCGACCTCGAATCTGTGACCGGAGTCCGCGAATCCGGCACGGCACCGCGCCCATCGGACATCGAGACGGGCTGGCGAGTCTGCGACGAGGGTGCGGACACCGCCGAGCCGGTGGGCGCGGATGCCGACGAGATCGGACCCGCCGCCGCGGCGGTCGGTGCCGGGGCCGCGGCAGCACCACCCATGAACATCGGGGGCGCGAACGGTGACTGACCGTCCGAGACCGCGTCGGCCGCAATGGTTTGCGCCGATGGCGACGCGGTGTCGGACGAACCACCCGCCCCGCGTGCGCTCGACACATGCGCACTCGCGTCGCTCGTCGCACCGCCATCGGCCGGATCGGTCGACGCGTGGCCGGTGGACATGCGGGGCGAACCCCCCGCCGTCGACGCCTCGTGCCCCGCACCCGACGTGGCGGTGGGCGAATAGTTCACGGGGGCAACGCCGTCGGTGGACGAAGCAGGAGCCGGTCCGTGCACTGTGGCGGTCGGTGCCACGACGGTCGGCCCCGGCGTCGGCCGAGGATCGCGCACATGCTCCGGTTCGGTTCCGACCGGAGCCGGACCGGTCGGCTCCGGCAACATGGGGCCCAGATGCGGATCCGGATCCAGTGGTGGGGGCAGACCCGGCAGCGGCGCATCGGGACGATGAACTCCCGGATGCCGCGCGTCGGGACGGTGCTCGCCCGGATAGTGCTCGCCCGGATGGTGCTGCGCGCCCGGATGATGGCCATCGGGTCGGTGCCTGCGGCCCGGCGCGCCTTGATCACCGGAAGGTCCGGCCTCCCACGGACCCGGCTGCCCCAGCTCATCGGCGATCCGTTGCAGCCAGGGCAGACCGGTCGGGCTTATGTTCTGCAGCGCGCTGCGCACGACATCCTCGACCTCAGCCTTCGCCTCGGCGACGAAGTGGTCGATTCGCCGCTGAATCCGCACCTGGCGCTCCTCGGCATCCTCCTGGTCAGCGCCGTCCTGACCGTCGTCGTTGCCGGCCTTGGACACGGCCTCGATCTGGCGAGTGGCCCGCTCGACGATGTTGAGAATATGGTCCCTGGTCCGGCGGACCACATCGGCGAATTCCCGGAAGGTGTCGGCCGCGGCGTTCAGCGCGTCGGCGAAAGCCCGTGGATGCCATTGCTGGGCCCGCATCTGGTCCTTGATGGACTGCAGACCGACACTCGCCCGCACGGTGTCCTCGAAGCCGCGCCGCGCTCGGTCGAGGCTGTCGAGGTCGAGGGCGTCAGCCCCGTCGCGTGCCGTCGTCTCCAGTGCGTTCCAGTCGCCTGGTGAGATCACCGGCCAGTTCTTACCGACAATGTCTTCCCAGTAGGGACTTTCGCGCTCCGGGTGCATCCGGCGGTCAGATCGATTCTGCGGATCGGTCGATCTGCAGCGCACCGGCGATATCGCCGCCGCTGATCGCGTCGACGATCTCCTTGGCATCGACCAGGGTCGACTCGGCCTTACGACCGCTGGCGGCCAGTGCGTGCAGGACGGTGGTCTTGAGCCAGTCCAGCTTTTGGGCGTGTCCCTGATCGAGCGGCGACTCGGGAGACCGCGGCAGCACCAGTTCGCCGACCGTCCCCCCGACGCTGGCGACGAACGCACCAGCCGTACCGGCGTAGTGGCCGACCGCCGCGATCACGTCGTTCGGCGCATCCATATCCAGATTGCTCATATCGAAATTCCTGTTCCGAAGATGTGCGGGGTGTGGCGTCAGGAATTCCGACCGAATTCGGTTTCTTCCATGACCCGATAGGACGCTTCGGTGGGCAGATCGAACGAATCGATGGTGTACGGACGAGTGCCGTTGTGCTCCATCTCGGCACGCAGTCCAACTCGCGACTTCAGATGCGCCAGGCGGGCCAGGCGAACGATCTCGGCCGCCAGCCAGGTATCGCCGTTATCGCGGGCGTCATCGGTGATGTGCAGGCCGACGACCTCACCGGAACGATCGCAGGCCACACCCACGGAGTGGTCCGGGTTGAACACCTCGTAGAGCATCTTGCGCCAGTCCGGGCCCGCCTCGCGGTCCTCGGCATCGAAGTCGTCCACGTCGGTCGAGTGCATATCTGTCCTAGTCATCCGATTCCTCCAGCCGCGCGGAAAGTACGGTCCACACGGCATCGTCGATGCTCAATACCTGGCGCAACTGCCAGAACCGGGCGCCCAGATACATCTCACCGGTGCCGTCCGGCGCGATATCGAGATGATCGGGTCCTTCCACGGTCGGGTTGAGGGTGACGGTGGTGACCGGCGGACGCTGGTCATCGACATTCAGCACCGTCGCGCCGCCGCCCGGAATGAACTGATGCCGACAGCGCGGACTTGTCGCGATCGCGAGATCGCCGCTGTTGGTGCTGATGGTGACCTCCGGATTGAGCAACAGCTGTGTCGCCCAGGCCCGCGCCGCGGTTTCGGGACGGTCGGCGTTGATCGCGATGGCGTGGGTGATCGCGAGATCGACGACGAGCACCGAATCCGAAGTGGTGACACCGACGATCACCAAACGTTTGGGCGTACCGGACGGATACGGCAGATCATCGGCGGCCAGCGTGATCACATCCGATCCGACGCCGACCCCGGTCGCCGGATGCGCGCCGACGCTGCCGGTGGCGACGTCGATGGTGTAGGCGGCAATGGGATTGGGGACGCGTCCACCGACTCCGGCCAAGCGCACCAGGCCCTCATCGTGCAGCCACCGAATGGTGGCCGCGATGGTGACCTCGCCGGTCTCGGTCATACCTTCTGCTCCGATTCGGCCCCGGCCGAATCCGCCGAATCCGAATCCGCCGAATCCGGCCAGGAGTCGGTGTCCATGATGTTCTCGTACTGACGTGCCGCGTCCGCGGTGCTCTCCCGAATGGCGGCCATGATCTCGGTGACCAGATCCGGGCTCTCGAACCGGTCGACGGTCCCCGGGGCAAGGTAGAGGCCGGTCAGCTTGCCCATCGCGTCGACCTCGGGCACGACCGCGCCGCTCGGCGAGGGCCGCCGTGCGCGGATGCCGTCGATCCGCTCGCGCAGATCGGCGATCCGGTGCCTGAGGTTGCGGGCGGCGTCGAGGGCCGCCTGCACGTCGGGGTGGATATCACTCATGCGGTGCCTCCGGAATTGGTCGGTGCCTGGTGTTGGGACGGCGTCGGCGATGTGACGGTCGGGGCGATCGTCGGCCGCTCACCGATCACGGCCTCGGTGTGGGGTGTGTCGTCGACGTACATCAGGCGATCGGGATGCCAGGCCACCACACGGCTGCGGTCACTGCCGCCACCCGCGCCACCGCCCGCTCCCGGCGACATCGGCATATACGGCATGTATGGCGAGCCACCGGCCGCGGTCCCGGCGCGCGCACCGGCCGACGAGGTCTGCAGCGGTTCGATCACCGATGTCCTCGGCAGTGGGCTGGCCGCCGTGCCCGACGTCGCGACCACCGGCATCGATCCCACCCGAACCGTCGGGCTCGCGGCGGACCCGACTGCGCTGATCGGTACACCGGCACCACCTCCGCCACCGCCACCGAAGCCGCCGGCCCCACCCGGATAGCCGTAATCGCCACCGAGGTCTTCGAGCATCCCCGGGTCGATCTCCAGGTCGTCTCCGGAGTCGGATTTCGCCGAGGACAGACCGGTGGCGCCCGAGGCCAACGCGCTCATCAACGCGGGCAGCATCTGCATCATCGCGCTGGAGTCGCCGCTGTTGCCGGAGCCGGAACCGGAGCCGGAATCCGAACCCGAGCCGGAATCGTCGCCGGAGCCGGAGCCCGAACCGGTCTTCGAGTTGACGGCGGCGGTGTAGCCGGTGATCGCCTCGAGTGAGCGCGCGTTCTGTTCCTGAAACTTGGCCAGCGCCTTGGTTATCGCGAGTTCGTTCTTGGACCGCATCGCCTGGATGAGCTCCTTGCGCGCGGCGATGATCTCCTCCGGCGTGGGATGTTTGGCCTTCACCTCTTGGAATGCGTTGTGGTAGGTGTCGATGCCGTCGGCCAAGTTCCCGAAGCCGGTGCCGAGCTGATCGAGCCAGCCGCGATGCTGGCCGAGTTTGTCGGCCGCCGCGCTGCCGACCGGTGTCCAGCTCTGCATCGTCATCCCGGCCTGATCGAGACCGGCGGCAGCCTGGATATGGGAATCGGCGAGAAATTTGCGGACCGAATTCGCGAATCCGGCGGCCGGGCCCGGCCCCGGCCCGGTGCGCAGCTGATACGCGAAGTCCAACGGATCGACCGAACCACCCGGCGTGGGCAACGAGAAATTCGGCAGCTGTCGCGGGCCGAACAGTTGCATATCAGGCACCGGATTGTTGGCCAGCTCCGCACCCGAACCGTTGATCGCGCGCGCGCCTTCGTCATCGGCCTTGCTGTAATCGACTGCCGCGGAGCCGATGTGGTGCGCGGTCCGCTGTATCTCATTCAGCAGGCCGAGCGTTCCATTGATCAGATTCGCCGCGTCCGCGTTGAGCTGGGGTACCCGCTGCGCGGAGATCGGATCGGTGCCCGCGGGCACCACCCAGCCCTTCGGCAGCGCCGCCCCGGTGCCGCGCGCCAACTCGGCGAGCGCCCCTGCCGCACGGACGAGCTCACCCAAATCGACATTCAGCACCACGACTGCCTCCTCTCAACCACCGCACCCCGATCACGCGGGCGCCGCGACCACCGCCGCCGCCGTGGCGGACGGATCCGTGGCGTGGATCTCGGGCGCCGCGTTCTTGTCGCCCGATTCGGCCATTTCGGTGCCCTTCGGACGCGCGAATCCGGAGAATTTTCCGAAACTACCTGCGCTGTCGGACATTTCGGTTTCGGTCGTGACCGGTACCAATGCTCCGTTGACGATGGCTTCCAGCGTTTCGCCCTCTCCGGGACCGAAGACGACCAGGAGCGCGGTCCGACCCTCCCAGATGCCGACGTCGCCGGTCTTCAGCTCCATAGGATTGACCCTGGCTCCGATGTCCTTCTTATCGGCCCACTTCGACGTCGTCTTCGCGTACGCGGCCTGCGCATCGGTGCCGCTGGCATTATCGAATGCGGCATCGAGGCCCTGGGCGACGTTCGCGGGCACCTTCCGGGTGCGTCCGTCGGGGAGCGTGTAGACGACGGTTCCATCGGCATCTGTCGCACGAGCGGGCGCGCCGACCGGCTGGGTCGAGGACGCCTGCTGCGGCGGTGCGGTATTCGCCGGAGCCGCCGGTGCGGCGGCGGCGGCGTTCGCGGGCTGGGCCGCCGCGGTTTGGGCGGCGACCCCCGGCATGACCCCGCCGGGGTACTGCTCGTAGCGGTTCGGGTCGATATCTTCGCGCCGGTTGTTCAGATCTTCGTCGGCCGCATTCCGCTGCATGGCCTGCGACATCATCAGCGGCAGCATCTGATCCGCCAAATTGCTGCCCATGTTGGCGCCCGCCGAACCCGTATCCACGTTCGGGACGCTCGGTGTATTCGACGATCCTGCTCCGGTGCCGGCATTCGTCAGCCTGTCGAGGGTACTCTGCAACCTGTCGTTGGCGCCGCTGGTGCCGGAATTGGAATCGGATCCGCCGAGTCCGTTGTCCTTATTACCGAGACCGGTGCCGTCGCCCGGATCGATGGGTGGCGGAGTGTAGTTGTTATTTTGGCCGGGGTCGTTGTTGTTGTATCTGTTCGGATCGATATCGCTCGGATCCGGTGAGGGCTGCTCCCCGTTCCCCTTCTTCGCGGCTTCGTAAAGATCCTTGTACTTCTTGAGCTCGGCGGTGAGAGTCTTTACCTGCTCGGCCAGGTCGTCGATCTCCTTGCCCTTCCCCTGCTGGTCCTCCGAAGCCTTGTTCATCGCTTTCTGGGCTTTCAACAATAACTCATCGGAGTATTTCAGGATGTGCTCGTCTTCGGTCATATCGTCCGGGGGAGGAGTCCCGGCCTGGTCACCGAAATCGCGGATCACGTCACCCTGCACACCCTGCCCCTCTTCGCGCAGCTTGTCGGAATCCGCGACCTTCTTGTTCTTCTGCACATCGAGCTTCTGCAAGTCATCGAAGGTCTTGCTGAGATGGTTCCTGACTTTCAAATAGTTGTCGAACAGCTTCGACGCCCCGGCGCCGCCCGGGGTGACGACCTGCGGTACCGCCCCCACCTCGGGTGGCGGTTTCGTGGCTCCCTTACCGTAAGCCTGCCATTTCATCCTCATAATCCCCTTGAGACCATCTTTGGTATCGAGATCCAAATAATTCTCGATTACCGGGGAAATGAACAGCCGCTCCTTCGGCCAATTGTCGGCCCACTGGTTCGGGATGATCAACGGTGGCATTTCACTCATGCGGGCGCCTAGGTAGCCATCGACTCTGGCGTCTTGGTCGACTTCGACGAATCTTGCGTAGTCGACTCAGACGAATCCACGTACCTCATAGTCGATGGATCAGATCCGCGATATTCCTGGCCCGCTGGGCGCGTGGGGAGGACCTTAGGAATTTTCTGCTTCTCGTGGTTGCTACTGCCCGTGAAGCCGCTCATGATCGCCGCGCCTATGCCGCCGGTGATCGCGGTAAACAAAGGGCGTACGGCAGGACCGGCAATCATCGAGCGCACAGCGTTACCGGCAAGCCCGACGCCGGCGAACCCGAGAGCACCGTCGAAAGCGGCGGCCTTGAACGCTTCGCCCCAGCTGCCGGTGTCGACCCCGGTCCAGATGCCGCCCACCAACGCGGCACCGATTGCACCACCGATCATCGTCCCGGCACCGGGGACAACCGAGCCGATGGCTGCGCCCACGAAACCGCCGACACCGACGGCTAGGTTCTTGCCGAGCTCGCTCCATGAGAAGCCCCATCCCATGAGATCACCTACCTGACGCTAGGGCGAGCGACGACCGGCCGACTCGACTGCCGCTCGGATCGACGCCGATGGTCGATCCGCACGGTGAGATTTGTTTCCGACCAGCCCATTGTCGATGATTCCCAGCAATGGGAACTGCGCTGCGAGCCGCACCGGTCAGGATTATCTACGGAAGACATACGTTGACGTGCGCGAATCGCCGTCGCCAGCAAGATGTCCCACGACCGGTGCGCGATGTAGGGAGGACACACCGGATGACCTGCCACCACCTGCGGTTCGAGCGCACCACGGCGCATATCGCCGGAGTGCGCCGCATGCCGGATGGTGCGTCGTGACGAGTCCGGTCGAGGTACAAGTCGATGACGGCGTCGGTGCTGGTGAGGCGCAAGGGGATTCGTCCGCCCCGGTGACGCCGTGGTCGGGTAAGGAGCCGCGGCGACGGGGTAACGGTTCGCGGGCGCCCGGTACACCGGGGCAGAACGGCTCCGGGCAGCCGAGTCCGCCAGGCCAGAACGGCTCCGGGCAGAATGGGTCTACACCAGGTGCGAATCCTGGTGGTGGGTCATCGAATTCGGGTACCGGCCAAGGCGGGACCGCGCCGGGTGCGCCTGGTGCGACACCTCCTGCGGCGGCGGTCCCACAGGGTCAGGTCCTGCCCGCGCCGAACGCCCCGACCGGGCGGTCGGCGCCTGCGCCGGCGGCGGCGCCGCCCGAGCATGGTTCGGGGTTGGATACCGATGCGTTGGCCTCGGCGATTCCGGCCGGGGCGATGGCGTTGGGAATGCTGCCGATGATGATCGCCTCGGCGTTGTCCGGACTCGGTGGCGGTGGTGGCAGCGGGAAGGGGTCGGGCTCGAGCACCGGCAACAATGACACCGGCACCTCGAGCGGGTTGTCACCCGAGGCCGAGGAAGCGCTCAAAACGCTGGACCTTTTGGCGGCGGTCTACGGTGACGGTGAGACCACCGACCCGCAAGTCAAAGAGCTGCGTAAAGAGTTGGGTGTCAACGGATCCGGATCCGGCGCCACCGCGGGATCGATCAAGGCCAGACAGTTGTGGCAGGCCAACGCCGCGACCGCGTTCAACAACCTCGACAACCAACTCGCCACCTACGTCATCGGTTTGGCCGGTAACCACAAAGTCGATAAGAAAGCCGTCGCCGCGCTCATCCGCGAGGTCAACGTCGCCCTCGCCGAACTCGGCCCCCAGGCCTACACCAAGGCCGGACAAGAAAAAGTCCACCAAATCCTCACCATCGCACTGCAAAAAGCCGCCAGCATCGTCAACGGCACCAACACCAACGCCAAAGACACCGCCAACGCCATCAACCGCCTCACCGGCCAATACCTCTACAACCTCAACGGACAGCAATACCCCGGCGGCACCGGAACAACCGGGGCGAGC